>JAFRLQ010000016.1 GCA_017431145.1 Clostridia bacterium
CCAAGGGCGAGAAGAGCGCGTACGCCGCGATCCTGAAATACATGGAGGAGACCATCGAGGATCCCGAGGATCAGATCATTTTCATTGCGCAGACCAACCGCCTGCGCCAGGCAAAGATCCTCAAGGGCATGATCGAAGAGAGGTTCCGTCCGCGCGAGGTCATCCTGACTGACGTGTTCCCGGCATGCGGCATCAACATCGGCCCCGGCCTCATGGCTGCGTATTATATCGGCAAACCCGCGTCCGAGGCATTGGCTGAGGAGAAGGCGCTGATGGAAAGGATCCTTCAGAAATAACGTATATGAAACTCCTGACGAAGAAGTGGCAGATCTTTCTCTACGCCATGAGCGGACTGGGCGTCAACATGCTCAATCTGATCGTAGGGTCATACCTTACGGATGCGCTGATGGTGGAAGGATTCAAGGCAAACGTAGAAAACTGGACATATCTCAATAAGACGCTGGTCAGCGCCGGCGTCTGGAGCGTGATGGTCGCGCTGGCCAAAGTGCTGGACGGTGTGATCGACATTCCCTTCGCGGGTATGACGGACAATCTGAAGACGCGGTGGGGCAAGCGGCGCCCGGCGATCCTGATGGGATTTGTGCCGATGGTGATCGCGTACGTCCTGTTCCTGTGTCCGCTGACAAGGACGCAGAGCATGACCAACACGGTCTGGTTCGGCGTACTTCTGTGTGTGTTCTATTCTTTCTACACACTGACGATGGTGACGTATTATGCGACGTTTGCCGAGGTGGTGAAGGAGGACCAGGACACAGTGCTGATGTCAAATGTCAAATCCGCGTTCGACATCATCTATTTCGTGCTGGGATATGCGCTTATCCCGATGTTCGTCGGGAATATGAACATCCGCTTGATCGCTCTGATGTTCCTGCCCCTGTCCCTGACGATGCTGATCCCGCTTTTCATGATCAAGGAACCGTCCACGAAGGATGTGGACAGGCAGAAGGATGCGGACGCGCCGCAGGAAGTGAAACTGTTTCCTTCTCTGGCGTACACGCTGAAAAACAAAAGTTTTATGTTATGGATGTGCGCCTACGGACTTCTGCAGTTCGGTCTGCAGATGTTCCTGACTGCGCAGAACGTGTACTATTCCGGGACGCTGCAATTGACCGGCGGACAGATCACGCTGATCATGGCATGCGGTTTTGCGCCGGTGCCGTTTACGCTGATCCTGTACAATGCGATCATCAGACGCTTCGGTTTCCGGACGGGGTATCTGTATTCCCTTGCGATCTTCTGCGTGGCGATGGCCTTTATGACGTTCCTCACGAAGGATCATTTCAGAAGCGAGACGGTGCGGATCGTGCTGACCTGCTGCGCGTCGGTCCTGACGTCCTTTTCGCTGGGAAGCTTCTTCTCCGTGAACTATATCGTACCGGCTTATTTCGCCAAACAGGACGAGATCAAGCGCCATGTCTCTCATGCTGCGATGTTCTTCGCAGTGCAGGGGCTGTTTTCCGGCGTTCTGACAGCGATCGCGACCGGTCTTGTCTGGGTCAACCTGAAAAAGAGCGGATTGTCCCATACCATGCCATACTTTGTGATCGGCGCCGTCGTGCTTTCCTTTATTGTAACGCTTCTTCTGCCATCCTTTATGGATACGCTCGGAAGAATCGGTAAGAAAGAACAAAAGAAAGCGTAAAAAACCTGTAATGGTCATTTGCGTATGGATGTGTTAGAATAAACTGCCTTGTTGCAGGCCATGTCATCAACGGGAGAACGAACATTGGAACTGATGAATGGAACTGAATTTGCATCACTGGTCAGGACCGGATGGCTCAATATCCGGACCAATGAGACGGTGATCAACGAACTGAATGTTTTTCCGGTCCCGGACGGGGATACCGGATCCAATATGCGCATCACGGTGGAGAACGGTGTCATGACGGCTGATTCCACCGATGATCTTGGCGTATACGCTTCCCGGCTTGCCAGAGGGATGCTTCTGGGCGCGCGCGGGAATTCCGGCGTTATCTTTTCACAGATCTTCAAAGGGATCGCGCAGGCGCTGAAAGGGAAAAAGACAGCAGATGTCCGCGAGATGGCGGATGCGCTGGTGCGCGGCTATGAGGCGGCGTATCACGCTGTCGTCGTTCCCACAGAGGGAACGATGCTGACAGTTGCCCGTGAAGGGATCGAGAATATCCTGGGCGAGATCACGGACGATATGACGATGGATGAGCTGTTCCGCAGATATCTGAACGAGATGAAACGGACGCTGATCCGCACGCCTGACATGCTGGACGTTCTGAAGGAAGCAGGTGTCGTCGACAGCGGCGGCATGGGCCTGGTCTCCTTCTTTGAAGGCTTCGTCAGGAAGGAGCAGAAGTCGGAATCCGGCAGGATCCACCTTGCGGAGCATCCGGACGGACACTGCATTTTCGCGCGGGAAGGGGAGACCGGCTACTGCGTGGAGTATGTCCTGAAACCGGACAGTGAGGGCATGGGCAGGGATATCCTGTCTCTGACCAATTACATGGAGAACAATGGCAGGCATGTGATCGTCCGCAATGAGGACGGGGTCTACCGGGCACATGTGCATGTGGACGATCCCATTAAACTTCTGCGCACTGCGATGGACTACGGTGAGTTCATCAGCATCATGCTGGACAACATGCAGATCAATTACACGGAGGACGGCAGATTCCTGGTGCGGCACCAGGCGCCCAAGCGTGTGCATAAACCGATCGCCTATGTGGCGGTGGCGCAGGGCGACGGCATCATCCGCGCACTGGAGGAGCTGGGCTGCGATGTCGTGATCGACGGCGGGCAGATGATGAATACGTCCGTGGAGGAATTCCTTCAGGCGTTCAGCGATCTGAGCGCGGACGATATCATCGTGATGCCGAACAACAGCAACATCCGTCTTGCGGCCATGCAGGCAAAAGATATGTCCGATATGCACGATCATATCCATGTGCTGAACACGAAATCCGTGGCGGAAGGGTATTTTGCCATGTCCATGTCTGTGGCCAAAGCGGATATCCGCACGCAGATCGAAAACCTGGAGACCGGTATGAACAATGTTCAGACGCTGCTCATCACCCGTGCGATGCGCGACAGCGGCTCATTCGGCGTGACCTGCCGGCAGGGGGACTATATCTGCATCCATGACGGTACGATCACGGAGGCGGACACGGACCGCACACAGACAGTGCTGCGGGGGATCGGCCGGATCGATGATCTGGAGGAAAAGGAAGCCGTGGTATTGTTCCGCGGACAGCAGGTCTCGGAAGAAGAATGCGAAGAACTGATCGACTGTCTCTACGACGCCTATCCGTTCCTTGAAGTCGGCGTGCTGGACGGCGGTCAGGATATTTATGATTTTGTGATCGGTGTGACCGGTTCATAAAGGAAATCAGAGGAAAGATATGTGGTTCTGGATCATACTGATCGTGGTTCTGATAGCGCTTCTGGGCGGCGTGGTCTACACGTACGGCGTGGCGTGGGTCGTGTACAGAGACTATCTTACGCGGCAGCCGGAACTGAAAGGAAAGAAATACCTGCGTTATGAATGCGCGTTTCCGGATCATGCGATCTCCATGCAGATGTTCAAAGAGGGCATGCAGTGGCAGGAGAAGCATCTGGACGCGATCCGTCAGGTGGCGATCGAAAACGAGGGACTGAAGCTCGCGGGCGAGTTCTTTGATTTCGGGTTCGACCGTACGGTGATCATCCTCGCCGGCCGCGGAGAATCGTGCTCCTACGGATACTATTTCGCCCAGCCGTACCAGGATCTTGGATACAATGTGCTCGTTGTGGACAATCGTTCCACCGGCGAAAGCGACGGCGTCTACAACTGTGTGGGCATGAAGGAGTACCGCGATATCATCGCGTGGATGCGTTTTCTGGAAAAGGAGACGGCTACGAGGAAGATCCTGCTTCACGGGATCTGCATCGGGTCAGCGACTGGCCTTTATGTCATGACGTCGAAAGACTGCCCCGAAAGCGCAATGGGACTCATTGCTGAGGGCATGTATTGTGATTTCCAGGAATCTTTCAAGAATCACATGATCGAGATCAACAAACCCGTTTTTCCGGTGCTGCAGGAAGCGATGTCTCTGATCTTTCTACACAGCGGACATCATCCCAAACGGTTCTGCCCGAACCGTTTCATCAAAAAGATGGACAAGCCGATCCTGATGCTTTACGGCAGAAAGGACCAGTATTCCAAACCGGATAAATCCGTGATCCTTTATGAGAACTGTCCCAGTTCGACCAAGAAACTGGTCTGGTTCGATGAGGGCGATCATTCCCATCTGAGGATCATGGCGCCTGAGGAATACGACCGCCAGATCGCGGTCTTCCTCGAGGAACAGTTTGGTGAGCATGCATAAGGAAACAAAAAAAAGAACAATACTGAAATGGACTGGGATCTGCGTCGTGCTGACGCTGATCCTTGTGTTCTTTGTGACAAAACTCATCTATGATGCGACTTTTCCCCGGTACGAGGATTTCCGTCCTGTGCCGGATGAGCTGGAAGGGATGGTCGCACAGAGCAGAACAGTGACGTTTTCCAACGGAAAGAACGAACTGACAGGCACGTATTTCGAGGCGCAGGAAGCGGGAAAGCTTCTGCTTTTCATTCCCGGTTACCGCGCGGGTGCGGACGATTATCTTTGGCAGATCCATGCGTTCAACGACGCCGGATGGTCGGTATTCGTTTTTGAAGCGACAGGATGTGACAGAAGCGGCGGACGCACTGCAGTGGGTTACGCGCAGATCCTGAAGGATACGCGCGCGGCACTGGAAG
>JAFRLQ010000130.1 GCA_017431145.1 Clostridia bacterium
CGGAGGACTCCTCATAGGCATCCGTTACGCCCATCGTCCCTTTCTGGCGGTTCCACATATTCATGACCTCACGCTTGGTGATCTGCTGTCCGTAGACCACGGCCACGACAGAATTCAGGTCGCTGTCGGGGTCGACCTCCACCAGTGCGCAGCCGGAAAGCCCTGCCGCAAGCAGCATGACCGTGACCAGACAAAACGCGATCCATTTTCTTTTCAGCATCTGTATTGAACCCTCATATCTTCTAGACTTCCGTCTTCGACATATCATTATAGCAACTGTTGTGTTTTTTGTGAACTCCCGCACCCGGGCGGC
The DNA here is from genome assembly GCA_017431145.1 of Clostridia bacterium. Lineage (GTDB taxonomy): Bacteria > Bacillota > Clostridia > Christensenellales > Maliibacteriaceae > RGIG9107. The sequence goes on from JAFRLQ010000130.1 coordinate 314, forward strand.
TCACTTCCGGAGTCCCGCGCGTCGCAGGATCCCTCCGGCTTTCTTTCTCAGTCTGTCGTCGAGAGAAACGAAAAAGACCTCCGCGTCGGAAGGAATGTGCCCTTTACTCATCCGCCGGATCTTATATTCCTCTATCCGGTAGACCGGCGCCCAGGTATTTCCCGTCCCCCAGTGCACGGAATACGCGCCGCTCTCCGGTTTCCTGTCCGGATAATACCGGTTGTCGTACCATGTGCTCCCTTTGCGGATGTCCGCACGGAAACGGACCGTGTGTGGATAGAAGCAGCAGACGGGGCTCTTTTCCCCCGCCGTCCTGCAGCCCTGCACCGCCATCGTGAGCGCATAGACCGGTTCGTCGCAGGGGTCCTCGAACTGACGGAATCTGAACCGGTGATAGTCTTTCAGGATCCTCCGGCTCGTCTCATAAAACGACTGCGGCAAGGTTTTTCGCAGAAAATAGACGCCTCCGATGAATTCCGGGATCGAGGATATCCTCTCACCGTATTCCGCCACATCCTGTTTCCGGAACCACGGATCCGCCGGTCCGTCATAATCCGCCGGATAATCGAAACCGAATACGGAAAAATCCGTGGCGTCCTCGAACGCAGCCCAGAAATCGTTCAGATCCCGATAAGCCAGCGTGTCCGCGTCCACAAAGATCGTCTCGTCATACGGGATGAGCCGCGGCAGTTCCAGTTTGTCCAGATAGGACCTTGCCGGATGCTCCAGCAGGATGATCCTGTCGAATTCCTCCGTATATTCGTTCTCCCTGTCGCAGATCAGCGCGAAAGGCACGGGATCCTTCGAAAAGTATCTGTAGGACCACAGCAGGTTCCGCGCGATCCTGTAGTACTGCTCCTTCCCCGTCGCAATGGTCACGAATCCCCTTGTCATACGTCATCCTTTCCGGACGCTTCGTTTGTCTGTCCCTGCGCGGCGTCCGACTGCGGCCGGATCTTCTCCAGCAGGTCACGCAGTTCCCGGAACAGATCCTTTTCCACATGCATCCTGAGCACGGGATACTTTCCCTGTGTGAACAGAACGCGGCCGCCGCTCTCCGATACCGCAAGAAGCAGCCTCGGTGCGCTTACCGGCGCATCCGGCGCAAGCCAGATCTCCGCGGTCCTGTCCCGCTGCACGACGCGCGTCGCGCCGCACTGCCGCGCCGCCTCCTTGGTCAGCGCCACATCCAGCAGCGTAAGCACGCTCGCGGGAGGATCCCCGTAACGGTCGATCAGCTCCTCCAGCACGTCGTCGTACATTTCCCTGCTGCGGATGCCCGCGATCTGCTGGTAAGCCGAGATCTTCATGACCTGATTGGGAATATACGCATCCGGGATATACGCGTCCACCTCAAGATCCATCTGCGTATCCGGAAGTTCCCGCGCTGCCGCGCCTTTTCCTTCCGTGATCTCCTGTATCGCCTCCTGCACCATGCGGCAGTACAGTTCGTAGCCTACGGCCTCCAGATGCCCGTGCTGCTGCGACCCCAGAAGATTGCCCGCTCCGCGGATCTGGAGATCCCGCAGCGCGATCTTGAACCCGCTGCCGAACTGTGTGTATTCCGCAAGTGCGCTGAGTCTCTTCTGCGCCGTTTCGGACATTTCCCTGTCCCGTCTGTACGTGAAATAGGCGTAGGAGGACCGCGTGGACCTTCCGACGCGTCCCCTGAGCTGATACAGCTGACTCAGTCCGAACCGGTCCGCCTCGCAGACGATCATCGTATTCGCGTTGGGGATGTCGATCCCGTTCTCCGCGATAGTGGTACACACCAGAATGTCGTACTGACCGTCGATGAAGTCCTGCATGACCGCTTCCAGCTGATTCTCCTTCATCTGTCCGTGTCCCACCGCAACGCGCAGATCCGGCACCAGCGCGCGGATCCTTTCCGCGAACGCGTCTATGGACTGCACGCGGTTGTACACGATAAAGACCTGTCCGTTGCGCGAAGTCTCCCTCAGGATCGCCTCCCGCACGACGCTGTCCTGATACTCCAGCACAAACGTCTGCACCGGCGTTCTGTCCTGCGGAGGCGTCTCGATGACGGACATGTCCCGGATCCCTGTCATGGACATGTGCAGGGTCCTGGGGATCGGCGTGGCGGACAGCGTGAGCACATCCACCTCTTCCTTCATCTGCCGGATCTTTTCCTTGTGCTTCACGCCGAAACGCTGCTCCTCATCGATGATGAGCAGCCCAAGATCCGCAAAGCGCACGTTTTTCCCCAGCATCATATGTGTTCCGATCAGGATATCCACCTGCCCCAGTTCCAGCTCTCTGAGCGTCTGCACCTGCTCCGCGTGCGTTCTGAAGCGGGACAGCATCCGTACCGTGACCGGATAGTGCTCGAATCTTCTGCGTATCGTCTCATAATGCTGCTGCGCAAGAAGCGTCGTGGGCACGAGGATCGCAACCTGTTTTCCGTCGTTCACGGCTTTGAATGCGGCGCGCAGCGCGACTTCCGTTTTGCCGTATCCCACGTCTCCCAGAAGCAGCCGGTCCATAGGTCGGGGCTCCTGCATGTCGCGCTTGATCTCCTGCGTGCTGACCAGCTGATCCCGCGTCTCCTCATAGGGAAACTCCATCTCAAACTCGCGCTGCCACGGCGTGTCCTTGGAGAAAGCGTAACCCTTCTTCAGGCTCCGCTGCGCGTAAAGCTGCGCCAGTTCCTTCGTCATATCCTCGATGCTCGCACGCGCACGCGCCTTCGTGTTCGCCCAGGCATTGCTGCTCATGCGTGAAAGCCGCGGAGCATGTTCCTCCGCGCCGATATACTTCTGGACCCGGTCCATCTGATCGGTCGGCACATACAGAATGTCCGTGCCGTCGTACCGTAACCGCAGATAGTCCCGTTTGTTCCCGTTCACTTCCATCTGGACGATCCCGTCAAAACGCGCGATCCCGTACTGGTCATGCACGACCAGTCCCCCCGTCTCAAGATCGGAGAACTCGGCGATCCTCTGCGCGTTTGGGATCTTCGCGGCGCGTTTTTTCCGTTCGCGCTGCGGAGACGCCATGATCTCACGCAGAGATATGAACACATATTTCTCATCAGGATATTCCGCGCCTGACGCAAGCGGCGCAGGCACGAGAAGCACGTGCCCCGGAGCGTCTCCCTGGGGGATCCCCGCTTCCAGAAGGCGCCGGTACAGATCCGACCGGTTCTCCTCATTGTGCATGAAGAACAGGACACTGTACTGTCTCGTACAGAAATACTGCAGCTGCTCCAGCACCAGATCCATCCTGCCCTGTACGGGAAGAACGTTCCTTGACTGGATCCGAAGGATCGTTTTCGGCTTCAGAATCCCGGCTCCCCGGTCAAACGCATGCATGGACCAGGTCCTGGCTGTCCGCAGATACGCAAACAGCTCCTGCTGCGTCACAAACAGCTTCTCTATCTCTTTCAGACCTTCTCCGTGCTCCATCATGGAGGTCACGGTCTGCGCCTGGCTTTTTCCAAGCGCATCCATCCGCTCCGTGATCCTGGAAGGCTCGTCCAGCACGATCTGTGCCGTGTGGGGCAGATAATCCGTGACCGGCTGCGCTTTCAGTGAAAAAGCAAGCAGGATCTGGTCGGACCTTCTGTGCGCGAGACGCTCGCGGAACGCCTCAAGCCCCGCGCGCTGGTCATCCTGCGCCTTTTTCAGCGCCGTACCGGTGGAGCGAAGCGCCTTTTCCCGCGCAGTCTCCGCCTCGCCGTCTTCCAGATGCATCTCCGAGACCGGCGTGATCACGCAGCCGGTGATCTGTTCCACCGTACGCTGGCTCAGCACGTCGAAGACACGCAGAGAATCGATCTCATCGTCAAAAAACTCGATACGGTACGGGTTCTCCTGACCGACGCAGAACACGTCCAGGATCCCGCCGCGCCAGGCAAACTGCCCCGCGCCTTCCACCATATCCGCACGCTCATATCCGATCTTCTGCAGC
>JAFRLQ010000131.1 GCA_017431145.1 Clostridia bacterium
AAGAAGAAATGCTCAGTCTGATGAAAGAGATTCGTGAGAAAAAGAGCATCGGTATTCTGTCATAAATATGAGAAAGGTGCAACCATGAAAAAGGTTGCACCGAACTCAATTATAAAAACTTCCTTATATGGCTCGCCCTAAACATTCCCCTTCTTGTTTTTTTGATTAAAAGCGGGATTACTTCAAAACAACCTTCAGCGCTTCTCCGAGTGTGGAGAAGAAAGCGTTTTCCGCGTTCTGCTGTTCCAGGACACCTGCAGGGTTTGCGCCGATCGGTACGCCACCGACCGAGAAGCCGGATCCTGTTTTCTTTCCGCCGACAAGCACCTTCTGAAGTTTTGCCTCGGCTCCCTTGACTTTCAGCACGCCGTGTGCGGCTGTGTCGCCGTGAAAGTCGATGGATTTTCCAAAGAGACCTTTTTTCAGTTTTACCGTTCCGGTCACGGCAGGATCGAGACCGGCTTTTTCGATCAGTTCGAAGATTTCTTCGATGGTCATTTCCTTGCTCAGCTGGTATTTTCTCGTGGTATCAGTTGCTGCTTTGAGTGTTTCACCTAAACCCATGATATAATCCTCCCTTTTTTTCAGCGTTCTCTGTTCGTCCGCGAACGCGTTCTTTATGTGAATTATATTCTTTCTTTATACGAAAACATACATAAAAACAGGCAGTACTGAAAAAAGTACTGCCCGGGCGTGTTATTGTCTTACGCAAACGGCGCGTTGTTCGCCCTGTGAAGACGGATCTCGTCCACGACCGCGTTCGTGCGGTGCTCGACGAAGAACGCGGCTGCCTCCGCGATGTCCTCGGGCAGCATGCAGACATTGGGATCAAGATCCGGACGCACCTGCGCGACCATCTCTGTGTAGACGCCGCCGGGTGCGATCACATGAACTCGGATATCATCCTTGTAGACTTCGTTGGCCAGGGATTTGGACATTCCCAGGATCGCATGCTTGCTTGCGGCATAGATGCTCTGGTTCGGATACCCAAGATGGGCGACGACGGATGCGATATTGATGATCTCGGCATAATCGGACTGTTTCAGATAGGGAAGCGTGTATTTGCAGACAAGGAACGGCGCGCGGATGTTCGTAGCAAAGACTCTGTCGAATTCCTCGGCGGTAACGCCCTCGAGCGGCCCGGACTGGGCGATTCCGGCACAGTTTACGACGATATCCAGACCTTTGAATTCGCCGGCGGCGAATTCGATCGCGCGGACGACCTGTCCTTCTTTTGTAAGGTCAGCAGGCACAACAAGTGCACGCACACCGAATTCGCGGCACAGCTGCGCAGTTGCTTCCAGTTTTTCTTCCGTGCGCGCTACAAGTGCGACATCAATGCCGAGCGAAGCGAATTTCTTTGCGATCGCTTTTCCGATACCGGAACCCGCACCGGTGATAAATGCGCGTTTTCCCAACAGTTTCTCAGACATGTTTCTTTCCTCCTGTTTCCGTACATGATGTTAGAAACGATATTCATTGCCTTAAGAATATCATGTTTTTTCATATCCAACAATGAACGGACAAAGAAAAGCGGGGGAAAGGAAGTATCCTTTCTCCCGCTGAGTATCCTCTGTATTTCAGATCAGCCGAAATACCTCTTCAACAGGCCGTCAAAGCCGCGGCCGTGTCGGGCCTCGTCCTTCGCCATTTCATGGACGGTGTCATGGATCGCGTCATAGCCCAGCTCTTTGGCAAGCTTCGCCAGATCCATCTTGCCCGCGCAGGCACCGCATTCCGCGTCTGCACGCATCGCAAGGTTCTTTTTTGTGGAATCGGTCAGGACTTCACCGAGAAGCTCTGCAAATCTAGCGGCATGATCCGCCTCTTCGAACGCATAACGCTTGTAGGCTTCCGCGACCTCAGGATAACCTTCGCGTTCGGCTACGCGTGCCATTGCAAGATACATGCCGACCTCACTGCATTCGCCGTTGAAGTTCTGCACGAGACCTTCATAGACACGGGGATCGATCTTGTCCTTCGCACCAATGCCGACGACATGCTCAGTGACATAGACATGCTCATCTTCCATTACGTTGAAAGAACTGCCGGGTGCACCGCAAAGAGGGCATTTCTCAGGCGCTTCATCGCCTTCATGGACATAACCGCAGATAGGGCATACAAATTTTTTCATAAAAAACCTCCTGTTAATAATGTTCCGGTCGGAACCGTTTTCAGATATCAGTTTCTGCAGTCGGTGCAGAGGCCGCGCAGGACATGCTCCTGCGAGCGGACTTCAAAACCGAGTTCAGCGGCTGCGGCTGACGCAAGCGCGTGATGCTGACCGTGCTCCCACAGATCAAAGATTCTGTGACAGCACTCACAGATAAAATGCACATGCGCTGGTTTGACGCCGTCGAAACGCTCATGTCCGTCGACATTTGCGATACAGACGATCTCTCCGTCCTCCCTGAGCTGTGTCAGGTTACGATATACAGTGCCAAGGGACAGATCCGGAAAAGAAGGCTTCAGCGCATGGTAAAGCATTTCCGCAGAAGGATGCTCTGCGGAAGCATTCAGTGCGTCAAGAAGTGCTTCCCGCCTGATGCTGTGGCGTCTATTCTGAGCCATGATTTATCTCCCTTAGCGATAATGGTTATCGTTAAGATAAGTATAAGGGAACACGATCGTAAAGTAAATGAGAATCTTTGAGAAATTCCGGTCTCCTTGGTATAATGAAGAAAAACCATCGAAGGAGCATAGTATGGACTACAGTCAGTATATCCGGGATTACCTGAACAGGGAAAAGGAAGTGATTGATTCCCTGAATATCGATGAACTCAACGAAGCGATGCAGAAGATCGTTGAGACCTATGAAAACGAGGGCACGATCTATATTTTCGGAAACGGCGGAAGCGCAACGACCGCATCTCATTTTGTGGGAGATTTCAACAAGGGCGTTTCGGAATACACGGACAAGAAATTCCGGTTCGTCTGCCTGAATGACAATCCGGCGACAGTGCTTGCCATCGCAAACGACATCGGGTATGAGGAAGTGTATCGTTTTCAGCTGCGCAACAAGGTGACGCCGAACGATTTGGTGATCGGGATCAGCGGAAGCGGAAACAGCATGAACGTTGTCAACGCGATCGATTATGCAAATTCCTGCGGTGTGCCGACGATCGGCATCACCGGGTTCAACGGCGGAAAGGTACGCGCGATGACGCAGTATCATATGCATGTGCCGGTGGACAACATGCAGTTCACGGAAGATCTGCATCTGATCTTTGACCATATGATGATGACGATTCTGTATCAGGTATGGGGTATCAAAGCGCATTGATCGCTGAATATTGAAAAACGAAGAAAAAAGGCGAAAAACAAAGAAACAGGAAGAAAGAAGAAGGTCAGGATGAAATCTGACCTTCTTTGACTTTTGGCTGGCAAAGCCGAACCGGCACAGACTTTGACTTACTTTGACCTTTAAAAGTATAATCAAACCGTCGAAAGGGAGGAAGACCCGGAGACGAAAGAAAAAAGAAGGAAAAGTTTGGAGGAATGAATATGTTTACATCTATGATTCCCTATCGCAATAATAATGCAGTGAGCAATACTACCGGCGGCTGGCTGGATGATCCGTTCTTCAGAACGGTTTTCAACAATGACTTCTTCGGCTCCGTCCCGCAGATGAAAGTGGACGTTCAGGATCGCGGAAATGACTATCTGATGGAAGTGGAGCTTCCGGGTGTGAAACAGGATGAGATCGATCTTTCACTGGAAGACGGTGTCATGACGATCAAGGCAGAAATGAACAGCGAAACAAAAGAGGAGAAGAAGGAGTATCTCTTCAGAGAGCGCAGGACCGGTCATGTTGAACGCAGGTTCAATGTGGAGGGCATTAACGAGAACGCTATCAGCGCATCGTTCCAGGACGGTATCCTTTCAATCGTGCTTCCTAAAGTCGAGGAAAAGGAAGAGGAAAAGGTCAAAAAGATCCAGATTGGCAGTACCGCTGAATAAACGAAACGGCAAGAGTAAAGACACGGCATGCAAGTGCCGTGTTTTTCTTTTTGAAGTATATCGAAATACGATAAATTTATATTGCAAAACGGTATTTCTGGTGTTACAATGAGCATGGAAAAAGGCTATCGGTCTCTAAATCCCAAGGAGGAATTGTCATGAACCAGAAAAAACTGAGCAACTGGCTGAAAGCGGTCTGTATTCTGATCGGTGTATGCGGCCTGATCGTCTATGCGCTGATCCTGCCGGGATACGGTGCGTCGATCGCGGCGGCGAATCCCGAATTCAAGTATTTGTTCTGGCCTTGGATGGTGTTTCTGTGGGGGACGGGCATTCCCTGCTATGCTGCGCTGGTGATCGCCTGGAGCGTGTTTGACAGGATCGGCAAGGATAACAGCTTCTGCGAAAAAAATGCCGTTGCGCTGAAACGGATCAGCACGCTTGCTGTGATCGATGTCGTGTATTTCTTCGTCGGGGAACTGGTACTGCTGTTTCTGAACATGAACCACCCCGGAGTTTTTCTGATTTCGCAGCTGTTCAGTGTGCTTGGGATATCGGTCGCGATCGCGAGCGCGGCGCTTTCCCACCTGATCTATAAAGCGGCGAGCATCAGGGAAGAGAACGAACTGACGATCTGAGGAGAAAGAAAATGATTATTGTCAATCTTGATGTTATGCTCGCGAAAAGAAAAATGAGTGTTACAGAATTGTCCAACCGTCTCGGTATCACTATGGCGAATGTTTCGATCCTGAAAAACGGGAGAGCCAAAGCAATCAAATTTGAGACGCTGGACAAGATATGCAAAGAACTGCAGTGTCAGCCGGGGGATATTCTGGAGTATCTGCCGGATGATGAATGACCGGCACAGAAACAAAGCGCATGAACGGTATACACGTTCATGCGCTTTGTCATCGTTATGGTTCCGTTCAGTTGCGGATGTAATCGCTCCATGCCTGGTTGCAGCGGTCAAAGACGGCTTGCAGGGCTGCGTTGTCCGCGGCTGCGGAAGCGGCGCTCTGTTCGGACGCCTGCTGCGATTCTTTGACGTACGCATCAGAGAACCGGAGACTTGAAACGGCCTCGGTGAGTGTACCTTCCACATTGAAGAAGTCTTCCTTGGGGGCCATTACGCCGGTCATACATATGACCTCGACCATAGACTGGTCGATGCCGTCCGTATACTGGGGATAGCCGGGAATCAGAGAGCCGGAGAATTTACCGGTACACTGCGTGCCCGTTCCGGACTGAAAATCTGTGAGGACGACTGCCTCGTCTGAAGAGACCCGGGAGAACAAAGTGGAAACGGGGATCCTGTCCAGTATGGAAGGATTGTTGACGGCCGGGAATGTACAGTAGTTGGTGTAAATGCCTTCGTATTTGTTGACGCAGGCGGTGAATTCATTCCAGTGCAAAAGGACGGAAGCGAAATCATTCTGATCGATTGCCGGTGCGTCGGCGAACAGATGATAGTAACTCATATTGTTGTAAACGATCGCAGCCTGCCGGCGGTTCCACTCTTTTGCCGCTTCGCTTTTCAGGAAGGGGGACAGGGAACCGTAATAGAAAAACTCATAGTCCGGATCATCCGGATCCCAGCATCGGATCCCGAAGGAACTGTAAGCACCCATTGTTTCGATCGACCAGCCTGCCGGCGCTTTGATGGAAAAGTATCCTCCGTCATACTCCACAAGCTGGAGACTGTTGGCCTGAACGGTGATATCGGACGGCATATCCGCGCCGCCTGTGGGAGAAACGGAAGAAGCCTCTGCGCTCGGAGGAATGAATCCGTTCAGAAAGATCAGTTTTTCCAGTCCCCGGCAGGAATAATACGGCGCTCCGGATGACTGGTCCGGAACAAGATAACTGCCGATGAAGACGAACTGTACGGGATTTCCGCGTTCAGGCGAGAAAGTAAAGACTGTCGGGGGATCCGTGGGGACCGATCCGCCCCCGAAATAGGAGGTGCCTGCGATCTCCAGGTTTTTAAGCGCGATGTAGGCGGAATTCACATAGACAGGATCGTCAATATGATAGATCTGTCCGCGGTAAAGCACATCCAGTGCATCCGGGTCGCTCAGACGATAATGCTTCGCCCAATTTCTGACGTCCCGCCCGTACAGACCGAAAGCGCTTTTGCCGGAACATGCAGTGAACGGCAGAAGCGTGACGATCAGAAGACAAATCATCAGAAGGGAAGCAGTTTTCTTTATGAGACGCATGGAAATCATCCTTTCGGCAGGTCCGGAGGATCAGAAACGGTGCCGGGAATCCGTGTATTTTTCATGCAGCGCGTCGACGAGCGCAAAGATCCGATCCATGGTATCCCGGGGCAGAGTAAGATCTGCGCCGAGAGCGCTCTGTGACAGATGTTCCGGTTTTCTTGATCCGCAGATGGCGTTGATGTGTTCGCCCCATGTCAGGACATAGGACAGAGCGAGCGCAGAAACAGAAAGACCGTATCCCTCGGCGATGGATTTCAGTTCGTCCAGCAGTGAGAGAACATCTGCTCGCCGCTCTGCACCGTACCAGATCATTCCGTATGCACCCTGCCCGGGAGAGACGGCCGTCTGCGCACTGAAGCGGTCTGTCAGAATGCCCCGTTCCAGTGCGGAATAGGCCTGAAATGTGATTCCGTGCTCTTTACAGAAAGAAATATAATCCAGAACTTCCCCGCGGTCGAAGAGACTGAACTTCTCCTGAACGACGTCGACTTTTCCGTACCTGAGATACTCCTCAAGCTGCGGGATAGATGCGTTGGAGATCCCGATCGCCCGGATCTTTCCTTCCTCTTTGAAACGCATCAGGGCACCCATCGTATCTGCAATCGGTACGTTGATCGGCTGGCGGTGTGTAAAATAAAGATCCAGATAGTCGGTGTCGAGGCGCGTCAGACTTTCTTCCAGATCGAGCCTGAGCGCTTCCGGTGAGGTGTTCTGATATACGGAGCGGCCGTCGCGGTCGTAGCAGAAGCGCTCGCCGGAACCGTCGCGCCAGTTCATGCCGCCTTTGCTGGCGAGAATGAAGTCATGCCGTTTTCCCTTCAACGCCTTTCCCAGAAGTTCTTCGCTTCTGCCTGTGCCGTAGACCTTGGCGGTGTCGATGAAATTGATCCCGATGTCAGGAAGCGCGGCGACCATGTTGCCGGCGGCCTGATCATCACAGTCCCATGCGGTGCCGCCGCCGACCTCCCACGCGCCGAAAGCGATACGTGAGACTTCGATGCCGGATGTTCCGATCACTTGGTATTTCATAATTCCGAATTCCTTTCTGTACAAATCTCTTATCTCATTATAGCAATCCGTTGAAAAGGAAAACAGGACAGGTTTCCGTGCCTGTCCTGTTCGGGTATCGGGTTTTATCTGTCGATGGATGCATACAGCTCGCTGTAGCGTTTTGCTGACTGTGTCCAGGAGAAATCACGGGTCATGGCCTGACGGATCAAGGCTTTCATGTGCTCCGGACGTTCGCGGTAAACGGTCAGTGCATACTCGATGATGTGCATCATCTCATGTGCATTGTAGTTATCAAACGCGAAACCGGTCCCTTTGACTTCATACTCATTGTACGGCTCGACAGTGTCCGC
>JAFRLQ010000132.1 GCA_017431145.1 Clostridia bacterium
CAACCGCCTCGGCAATCTGTTCCCCGACCGGTGCGGGTCCCGCCGCAAAATCTCCGGACCCGCCCTCGGAACAGAACGTGCATCCGCCTGTCATGACGCTTCCGTCCCTGTTCGGGCAGGTGCATCCGCTCGTCAGGGCGATCCTGTATATCTTTTCATGGTACTGCTCTTTGAGCGCCTGCGACAGTGTCTTCATGTTTTGTCCGCCTGTCCTCTTGCCTGAATATCCAGTTTCATCAGCGCATGCAGCAGCACGTCCGCGCCTGCCGCGCAGTCCTCCCAGTCGGTCCACTCCTGCGGGCAGTGGCTCTTTCCGCCTCTGCTTCTGACGAAGATCATGCCTGTATCCGGGATCGCATGCGCAAGGCATTCGGAGTCGTGTCCTGCTCCGCTGAATACCGGCATGGACGTAAAGCCCAGTTCCGATGCGGCGTCTCTGACTGCCTCCCGGCATGCCTGCGACATCGGGACCGGAGGCAGGATCAGCGTATCCTCGATATGTGTTCCGCCTTCTCCGTAGCGGGAAGCAATATAACTGCGGACAACCCGTAGCGCCTCTTCGTTCATGCCCCGGCATTCCACCATCATGGTCACTTTTTCCGCGATGATATTGTTCATGCCCGGCTCAGCCCGCAGCCATCCGGTCGTACAGACCATCTGCGGGTCCGTCTTCTTCGTCAGTTCCTCCAGTTCGCAGATCAGCCGCGCCGCCTTGACCATGGCGTCGTCGCGCATATCCATCGGCGTCGTGCCGGCATGATCAGCGGTGCCGAAGACCGTCGTCTCATATCTGTGCAGTCCGAAGATCCCTTCAACGATTCCGATCTGAACTCCCGCCTTCTCCAGCACAGCTCCCTGCTCGATATGCAGTTCCAGCGATGCGTCGATCCTGTCAAGGCCGTCAAAGACAGAGTCACGCACATTCTGCATCGAATGTCCCGCCTGATGCAGTTTTTCCAGATTCAGTTCAGACATCTCCGGGATCTGTCCGCAGAAGGCGCCGCTTCCGATCCCCGTGAACACCCGGTTTCCTTCCTCTTCCGCCCATACCGCCGTAAGGATCGTGTGTTCCGGCTGTATGTCTGATTCCCGCAGGGTATGAACAGCTTCCACCGCCGCCAGCACGCCGAGCGCGCCGTCGAACATGCCGCCGTGCGGAACGGTGTCGATATGCGACCCTGTGAGCAGAATCCGGTCCGTTCTGCCCGGATAGATCCCGAACAGATTGCCGATCGCGTCGCGCCGGGTCTGCATCCCGGCTTCTTCCATCCGTTTTTCCACATAAAGGATCCCGTCTTCCCAGACAGGCGTGTAGGCGATCCGGCTGATCCCGCCTTCGGGATCCGCACCGATTTCGCCGAGTTCCTCTATCATGACCCTGAGTCTTTCCCGGTCGATCCGCATTCTGCCGCTCCTTTTCAGCCGTCTTTTTCACAGACAGCCGCTTTCTTTTCCGCTGCTATCATTATACAAAGTTTTTTCCTTCTCTACACACCGGCATGCGAATTCCCGCGTTCCTCATCTGTTATAATGATTTCAGAGTAAAATGATCGGAGGCACCGGAAATGCTGAAACTTTTTCTGCACAATCCGCAGGCTGTCGGAGAGGACCTGCTGGTTCAGATGATGCACGACAATCTTTCCGTTCTTGAGCGCGCCCAGAAAGGCGAAGAACGTTACCGGGACAGCCAGGACTGGCTGGATACAGATGTCTGTGCCGGAGAAGACGTGCTGACCAGGATCGAAAACAAAGCGCGCGAGATCCGTGAAAACGCGGACGCGTTCGTTCTGATCGGCGTCGGCGGCTCCAACAACGCCGCGCGCTCCGCGATCAAGGCACTGGAGCCCGGCGGTACGGAGATCATCTACGCCGGGAACACACTGAATCCCCATGCGCTCACAAAGATGCTGGATTCCCTGGACGGAAAAGACTTCTATATCGACTGCATCGCGAAAAACTTTGAGACGCTGGAACCCGGCTCCTCTTTTCGCATCCTCCGTGCGTACATGGACAAAAAATACGGAGATAAGGCTGCGAAAAGGATCATCGCGACCGGAACCGCCGGCAGCACACTGGATGCGCTGTGCAGAAAAGAGGGATATGATTTCTTCGAGTTCCCTCTGAATATCGGCGGCCGTTACACCGCAATCTCCAATGTCGGTCTGCTGCCTATGGCCGTATCCGGCATCGACATCCGCGCGGTCGTCCGAGGAGCGCATGACATGCAGGCCGCGCTCCATACAGGGGATCCCATGGACAATCCGGCGTACCGTTATGCCTGTGTCCGCAATGTCCTTTACGGGAAGGGCTACCGGCTTGAGATGCTGTCCTCGTTCGAGCCGAGATTCCGGTATTTCTATCACTGGTGGGAACAGCTTTTTGCGGAAAGCGAAGGCAAGGACAACAAAGGGATCTTCCCCGTCACGGGAGAATTCTCGGAGGAGCTTCATTCGATCGGACAGTTCGTGCAGGACGGCTCTCCCATCCTCTTTGAGACGTTCCTCGATGTCGCGGACAGAGCGGACGCGCTCGTGATCCGTCCGGACCGTTACGCGGATTATTTCGATTATCTGGATAATGTGGATTTTTACGACATCAATCGCGCGGCATACCAGGCCACCGTCAAGGCACACAGCGAAAAACTGCCCGTTATGACGCTGGAGCTCGGCGCGCTTGACGCATATCATTTCGGGCAGCTCTTCTATTTCTTCCAGTTTGCCTGTTACCTTTCCTGCGCGGTCATGGGCGTCAATCCCTTCGATCAGCCGGGCGTGGAGGCATACAAGAAATGGATGTTTGACGCACTCGGGAAATAAAACGCGGTATGGACTGTCTTTGGCACTATGATTCACCGCTCGGACCGATGACGCTTGCCGGCGACGGTACCTCGCTGACCGGTCTCTGGTTCGATGATCAGAAATACTTCGGAAGCACGCTTTCACGGGAAAGAAAGGAAGCGTTTCTTCCCGTCTTCCGCGAAACGGTCCGGTGGCTCGATCTGTATTTCGAGGGACACGATCCCGGCTTTTTGCCTCCGGTCCGGATCAGTACGACACCCTTCCGGCAATCCGTTCTGGAGGCGATGTCCCGCATCCCTTACGGAATGACCGCAACATACGGACAGGTCGCTGCCGCCGTCGCAAAAGAACATGGCCGCAAAAGCATGTCCGCGCAGGCTGTGGGACAGGCTGTCGGCCGCAATCCGATCTGTCTGATCATTCCCTGTCACAGGGTCATCGCCGCAGACGGAAGCCTGACAGGGTATGCAGGTGGGCTCTGCCGCAAACGGAGTCTTCTTCTCCTGGAGGGCGTTTCCGTTCCGGACAGATAAACAGAAAAGCAGCTTTCACGGGCTGCTTTTTCTTTTCCGTCATTTTTCCTGCGGCAGGATCATTCCTTTCAGTTCTGCGTTTTTCTCCAGCAGACTGTAAATCCCGTCCTCTGAAAGCACTCCCCGTTTCAGCTCTGCCGGCAGTTTCCCGTCTTCATCGTCCCGGAAATCCCGTTTCCATTGATCACTTTGGTAATACGTTTCCAGTTCCTCTATGTCCTGCTGGATTCTTTCCCATTGCTCAATCGCTCTTTCCAGCTCCGAAAGCGCTGTCTGCACATCGTCCATTTTCTTCTCGTATATGCGGATCCTCCGGATCTGCTCTTCTTTTTTACGCATCATGTTTCATTCGAAAGCACTGTCGCGCGCCTTCTCCTTTCCTCCTTTGCCGTGTATCATTTGCTTTCTGTTTCAGCGCCGGCGGAGAAATACTGCTCATACGCCTTTCTGCAGTATCTGCCCGGTACCGCTTTTTCCGGGTCTGCCTCAAAATCATACGGTCCGTTCACCCGCATGAAATCCAGAATACCGATATGGATCGCTCCGGCAGGACATCCGAAGGAGCATCTTGTGCATCCTGTACAGTTTCCGCCGAAACGGAATCTCCCGTCTTCATATCGTATATTGCTTACCGGACAGTCCTTCACACACTTCATGCACTTTATGCAGTGTTTTGAATCGACACGGAACAATCGTCCGTTCACAGGGAAAAAGCCGTGTTCGATCCTGCAGAGCCCCGCCATCGTCTTGGATGCCGCACCGGGTTTTGCCGGCCGCCCTTTTCCCTCCGCGATCTGACGTGCGGCATCCGGGACCCTCTCCTGAGCCGTCCGCCACATCAGAGACGCCATTTCATCGCTGTGGCGAAAGATCATATTGTACGGCATCACGTAATGAAACTCGCCTTTCACCTTGTAGCCTTTCCTTTTCAGGATTCTTGCCAGCTGCGCGGACGAACTGTCATTCAGTCTGAGCGGCTCACCCGACGTCTTCAGAAACCATATGTTACCCGTCCCGTTCCGCAGTCTTTTGCAGAAACGGATCATGATCCGTGGCGCATTGAATCCATGGACCGGATAGCACAGGACAAGATCCTTTTCCAAAGGCGCTCCATTTTCCTCTTCGATCCTGTGAATCTGTGCATCTTCCCCGTATCCCGCCAGTTTTTCCTGCAGAGCAGCCGCGCATCTGTATGTGTTTCCTGTCCCCGAAAACACGTAGATCCCCATATCGCTCATGATTTTCCCTCCACCGACTCTGTCCCGTCAGCGGACTCAGCGTCCTGTCTTGCACACCCTGCTTCAAAGTTCCCGTCAAACCAATAACGCATCTGTTCGTCGGGATCATGTGAATCCCTCCAGATACCGGCAAAAACGCGGTCTTTCCTGCTGAGCCGGTCAAACTCCCACGCATACTCCCTGTAACTGATGTGGTACCAGTGTCCGCACCGGAGGACCGTATAGGGACGTGCGCTGAACACCTCTCCGTCCTGTGTCATCCATTTCACCCTGGCGTACATATCCCCCGTCTGAAATCGGTCGCACAGAAGCGCGCCGCCATGCGCCTCCGCCACAGAACGCAGATCGCTGATATCGATCTCGTGATCCGGCTTTGAAAAATCAAAACCGTAGTAAGCAGGCGTATCCCGCTTTCTCAGTTCGTCATAATCGACGGCGCCGTCAGGACTTTGTCCTTTGCACAAAAGCGGATAACAGTCCCAGGTTTCCGGTATGCTTCGGTAATCCTCTTCGCTTTTGAAATACGCGGTCATCCTGGCCTGATCCCTGTGACGGTACCAGTAAAGCGGCGCATTGCTGTCGCCGCGCAGACGCTCAATCACCAGTTTTCTCACAAGTTTTTTCGGTGCGATCTTTCCCAAAGCCAGATAGGGACGCGCTCGCAGCACGTGTGCCCAGAAATCGTCAATCTTCTCCTGCTGGTAGTGGAAGAGTTCTTCCAGTACCTGCCCGTCGCTGAACCACATTCCGTGAAAATTTCTCGCGCTGTTGTAGTCCGGATCGAAAAATACCTCAACGGAACCGCCGATCATACGGAATCCCTTGTCCAGCGTCTCGTAGCCTGTGACTCTGTTCTGCGCCATCCCGAGGTTGAAACACTTTTTCCAGAAGTTCTCCCCGTTCAACTCCCCTTTCATATCGCGCCGGACGATATTCGCGATCAAAACGCCGCTGTCGTGTCCTGTCGCCCATTCCAGCGGTCCGTTGAAACAGGTGTGGAACATCAGACCATCCCTGATGTTGTTCATCAGCATGTCATCATAGAGCATCGCCGTCTGACGGATCACAGCCCATTCGTTCACATCCGATTCCAGCACCGTAAATTCGCCGCGGAGTTTTGTCAGCGCATACAGGTCGAACGGACTGATCAGAAGAGGATCTCCGACACGTCCGAAAGGATGGATATGGTTTCTGTGTCCGTACAGTCCGACTGTGGAGATATGGATCAGTTTCGGCTGGTCGTCCGCCTCTTCGATCGCATGCACCAGCGCCTTGGGTCCCTCTTCATTCGCCTCGATCGCCTCACGCGGATGCTTGTCGCTGCGCGGCGGGATCACCGCCGCCATATTGATCACATAACTCGCTCCTTCGATCAGCCTGCGGCAGTCATCAGCCGAGGCGATCGTTCCATAAAAAACATCCAACCTGCCGTGTTCCGCAGAAAAGCGCCTGAACAGTTTCCGGGCAGGTTTCTTTCTGTGTGCAAGAATGCGGATGCAGGAGATCTGCGGGATCTTCAAAAGCTCCCCGACCACATACGGTCCCATACTTCCTGTCGCACCGGCAATTGAAACAATCATTTCTCTCCACCGCCTTTGCCTGGCCGTGCCAAAATTTCTCTGGTCTTATTATCCGCTTTTATACGTGAATCCGCCAGTTCCTATTCTGTTCTTTCCCCTGTTTTCCGGATTTCTTCATCAAAACAGCAAAAAACTTCCCGGCGCAGCTTGACACCGCCATATATATTTGATTAAATATAGTTGTATCAAATATATGAAGGAGTGACAACGCCTATGGAGTACGACTATCGCGAGACGATGAAACTGAGCAATCAGCTTTGTTTTCCGCTCTATGCTGCGGCAAGAAGCGTCGTCAGCCTTTATACGCCGTATCTGAAGCCGCTCGGTCTTACCTATACACAGTACATCGTCTTTCTCGTACTTTGGGAAAAGGATGAGGTCACTGTCGGCGAGATCTGTGACCGGCTGATGCTGGACAACGGAACGCTCTCTCCCCTTCTGAAGAAAATGCAGCAGAACGGCTTCATTGAAAAAAGGCGGAGCAGCAAGGATGACCGGGTGGTCTTGGTCACACTCACCGAAAAGGGAAGATCTCTGCAGGAGCAGGCAAAGGATATCCCTGTGAAGGTGGGCGGATGCATCGACCTGCCCCCCGAGAAGGCTCAGGC
Organism: Clostridia bacterium; assembly: GCA_017431145.1. GTDB lineage: Bacteria > Bacillota > Clostridia > Christensenellales > Maliibacteriaceae > RGIG9107. The sequence goes on from JAFRLQ010000132.1 coordinate 6,758, forward strand.
GCTCTATACACTGCTGTACGAGCTTTTGAAAAACCAAAAGAACAGAAAAACAGATTTATCATAAGGAGGAAGGAAAAATGAAAACAGTCTACGATTTTACAGTGAAGGACAGAAAGGGAAACGATGTGAGTCTGTCCGAGTATCAGGGTAAAGTGCTTCTGATCGTCAACACCGCGACCGGCTGCGGTTTTACGCCCCATTACGATCCGCTGGAAGCCATGTACAAGGAGTTCAGAGACAGCGGCTTTGAGATCCTGGATTTCCCCTGCAACCAGTTTGCCAATCAGGCGCCCGGCACCGAGGATGAGATCCATGAGTTCTGCACACTGAAATTCGGCACCGAGTTTCCCCAGTTCGCAAAGATCGATGTCAACGGCGACAATGCCGATCCCCTGTTTGCGTATCTGGCGGAAGAAAAGCCTTTTGAGGGATTCGGAAAAGGCTTGAAATTCAAAGCACTGAACACATTTGCCAACATGAACAACAAGGCTTTCGGGGATAAGGCCTACATCAAGTGGAATTTTACGAAATTCCTCGTGGACCGCGAAGGCAGAGTCATTGCGCGCTTTGAACCCACCGTGGACATGAAACTCGTGCGCGAAGCGGTCGCTGCCGAACTGAACAAATAATGGGCTCCACCCTGCACTGCTGTGTTTCACAGGCACAGCGCTGGCCTTCATTCACATGCACAAGATACGTAAAAAAGGAGAATAACAATGAAGATCCAAGCAGTCAAACTTTATGAAAACGGCTTCATGACACAGGCGCTCGCATGCGGAGGCGAGGGCATGGACGGGATCGACCCGACCGTGCGCTACCGCTCCAGCCTGCAGAACTTCGTGATCGATACCGGAAGTGAAGTGATCCTGGTGGATACCGGCATGCCTGCCGAAGTGCCGGATGCCGTACCGGATGAGAAAACGCTCATCTACATGGGAAACAAGATCCGAAACTACACAGATGCCCTTGCAGACCTGGGCTATCAGCCGGAGCAGGTATCAAAGATCCTGATCACCCACAAACATGCGGATCACACCGGCGAACTGCGTCACTTCCCGAATGCCAAAATCTACGCGTCCGCCGAAGAAGCTGAAGCCGATGAACTGAAACCCTACCCGAACGTTGTTCCCGTCACGTTCACAGACGGACCGTATGCCAACTTTGAGAAAAGCCAGAAGATCGCGGACGGCGTGTATTACATCAAAGCCAAAGGCCATACGAACGGAAACAGCATCGTGATCGTGGAAGACGGCGGTCTGTACTACATGATCCACGGAGATGTCACCTATACAGACGAAGCGCTCTATGCCAACAAACTCTCCATCGTATTCGAGGATATCGCAGCGGCCAGAAAAACACTGGATGCCGTCCGCGCGTTTATCAGCAGTCATCCTACCGTCTACCTTTCGACACATACACCGCTTGGCTATGAAAATCTTGACGCAAAAGCAGTCGTTGATCTGGACAATCCTCCCGAGAGCAAGCCTGTCGGAGAGATCCTTGTAAAGCAGAGCAGCGGAAAATATGTCTGCTCCGTCTGCGGATATGTGTACGATCCCGCCGAGCATGACGGTGTTTCCTTTGAAGACCTTCCCGAAGACTGGAAATGCCCGCGTTGCAGACAGGGCAAAGACAAGTTCAACCAAGCTTAAGAAAAAAGAGGCCCAAACAATGAAAATTGCAGTAAGATACTATACAAAGACCGGAAATACCAAACGCCTCGCGGAAGCCATCGCTGAAGCAGTCGGAGCTGAGGCGCTGCCTCTGAATGCCCCCATTGAGGAGCCGGTGGATATCCTGTTCCTCGGAAATTCCTATTACGCGTTCACGATCGACCCGGAAGTCCGGGAGTTCATTCGGAAGCTGGATAAAAACAGTGTCGGGCGTATCGTGAACTTCGGATCTGCCGCTATGCTGAATTCCACCTACAAGAAGGTGAAAGCCGAAGCAGACAAAGCCGGGATCAGGATGGATGAACGCGAGTTTCACTGCAAAGGTGAATTCAAGGGGATCCATAAAGGAAGACCGAACGAAAAAGATCTCGCTGCAGCGGCGGACTTTGCAAAATCAATCATCCTTTAATCGAAAAAACAAAACCGGGAGACGCTTTTACAGTCTAATAAAAGCGCCTCCCGGTTTCTTTTTTGTGGTCGATCTGAAAAACACCGGCTTTTCTTCACTTCTATTCTTTCCCTTTTCGCAGCAGAAGAACCGCCGCGATAAGAATAAACGGTAATGCCGCGATGATCCCCATCGGAGCCGGCCCAAGCAGTCTCGCGGATCCGGTGTCGGTCAGACAAACGGTCAGCGGCAGTGCAGCAGCAGCATTGATCGCACCGTGCAAAAGCGA
>JAFRLQ010000133.1 GCA_017431145.1 Clostridia bacterium
ATGATCCAAATTGACCTTGTTTTCGGTTCAAAATCCTGAAGTCGGGATTTAAGGCAGATCAGTTGCGGCCCTAATTCGGAATTCATCTCGCCGCTTATTCACAAATTGAAGCGGGAGTATTCTTCCTGGACCTTAGATAAAAAAACCGGATCAGGACAGTCTGCGGCAGCGCAGGGATCCTGATCCGGTTTCTTTTTTCAGTGATTACAGGAGGGGAAGATCGTTCATGAAATCTCCGTCATCGTAGGATGCGTCGGCTTCCAGCGCGGACAGACTGTGTGCCTTTCCGTACAGGGGGCCGGGCTGCATGTAAAAATCATCAGGAAGAGGGGCTTCCTGCTCGGCAGCGGGAACGCTTTCTTCCGCGACAGTGTCAGAAACAGGCGGCGCGTCTTCAACGACCGGCTCTGCTGAGGTTTCCGGGGCAGGTCCTTCAGGTGCTTCTTCTGCAGACGCTGTATCATCCGGCACGTTGTTTTCCGCCGGAACAGCATCTTCTTCCGGACTATCAGGAAGGAAGAATTCCTCATCGGTCCGTTCTTCCGTATCTGCAGTTTCTTCGGGGATATCCGGAGAAGAAACATCTTCCGGTTCTTCAGCCGTGTCCTCGGGTTCTACAGATGCGGATTCATCATCGGGAGAGGATTTATCGGAAGGTTCGGCGTCTTTTGCGGATACAGGTTCCTCTTCGGGGCTGCTGATGACTGCTTCTTCGGAAACGGCAGGCGTTTCTTCAGAAACAGTGATCTCTTCCGGCTCAGCCGATTCAGCGGTCGCTTCTTCGGATACCGGTTCGCTTTCGGGCTTTACGGTTTCTTCAGACACTGGCTCCTGCGCAGGCTCAGACACGGCAGGAGTTTTCCCTGAAACAGGCTCCGGAACATCGGCGGCGGGTTCCGGTTCGGGATTTTTCTCCTGAACGGCAGCCTCGACCTGTTCCGGTTCGACTCTGGGCAGATCCGCAACAGAGGGAACGGCCGGACCTGCCGGTTTTGAAAGAAAAGCAGGAACGGAAGGTTCGGCGTCGCCGTACTGATAGTCGCCTTCATCCGGGGAAAGTTTATAGACCGGAAGAGCGGCGGGATGATCGGCTTCTGTGAAAGACTCCTCCGCAGCGGGAGCCGAGGCAAAATGTCTGATCGAAAGCACGACAAACGGGATCGACAGAACAAGATAGGAAAAAGCCACGATCGCCAGGAATCCGGTAACAGAATCTGAAGGTCTGCGAATCAGCGCGTAGTCGGGATAGATCCGCGCGATGGCGTCAAGAAAGTCTACGCGGACAGCAAAGATGAACGCGACCGCGGCAGCAATGATCAGCGTGAGCGCGATCGGCATGGAGTGTTCGGCAAACCCTCTGCAGAAAAGGAACAGAACAGCAAGGAACACAAGAGATATAAACGCCGAGATAATGAAAACACGCCCTGTCAGAATCGACGCAGCGGCATCCAGGTGCCGGATCAGATAGGGCGTCAGAACGCCTTTGAATGACGGGAACAGGTTTTGCATCGGATTCATGAGCGCCTTTTCGTGTTCTTCGATGACGTCTTCGAAATCCGGATTGGAGCTCAGATTGTTCGCCGCGACGGCGGCGTCATTTTCCAAAGTCGCATACAGCAATTCGTGAGAGATCGCGCGGGTTTCGTCGTCGCTCAGGCCGCTCCAGTCCTCCCCGTCGCTGTACCGCCAATCCAGAAGCGCATACGTGTAACGGGTCTGGGCTTCTTTGAACGCAGGGATGTTTTCAAGTGATTCCACAAGAGCGGGATCTTCTCCGGAAAGGGTTTCGGAAAAAACGAGTCGTACAGTTGCCTCTGTTTTCATGTCCTCGATGCGCTGACCCTTGAAAAACAGCGCTGCGGAAACGGCTGTGACAGACAGAGAAACGACCAGCAGTATCGCGGCGATCACGATACAGATCCAGCGGAACAAACCCGGTTGCTTTTTCATGGCGTGACATGCTCCAGTTTTCAACAAAGAATTGTGAGTTTAGTATAATTAAAAGAAAGAAGAGGGGCAAGCGTTTGACGGAAGCATTTGTTGTTGTTACACTGAAAATCGGTTTCAATCATGTAATGATTTTGCGGTTTGCGCAGTAATAATAGACGGAACAAGGAGGGCTCCATGCAGGATATACTACAGTCTGCCGGACTGAACGCAGATGCGGTGCTGGCGAGAAACGCGGACACGGTCTACCGGCTCGCCTATTCGCGGACGCACAAACGTCAGGACGCGGAGGATATATTTCAGGAAGTGTTCCTGAGATATGTGCGAAACGCGCCGAAATTCGAGACACTGGAGCATGAGCGCGCCTGGATGATCCATGTGACGCTGAACTGCATTCGCAGCTACTATACAAGCGCGGAACAGCGGCACGCCGTCAGTGTGGAGACCTTTCCCACACAGCAGAGCACCTATCGTTCCGATGATGATTTTGAGCTTCTGCTTCTTTCCCTGCCTGAGGATTACAGGCTGGAGATGCATCTGTTCTACGGAGAGCAGATGAGCATCCGGCAGATCGCGCAGGAGACGGGCAGAACCGAAAACGCAGTCAGGGTACGGCTGAACAGAGCAAGAAATATGCTGAAAGCAAGCATGAAGGGAGATGATTTCCAATGACATTCGAAGAGAAATACCGTGAATACATGGAAACCGTCCGCCCGGATCCGGCACTGCTTGAAAAGACGAGAGCCCTCATGGCAGCGGAACTGAACAAAAAAATGCCCCGGCAGGAAGCAGAGCCCGAAATGCAGCCGGCAGTGCAGAAACCGGCTGAAAAGCAGCCTGCGGAAAGGAAAGAGACGAAACTGCGCGCCGTGGAGGGAAAGAAGACGAAACCCGCGCCGCGAAGGTCGAAAAAGAATCAGAGCAGATGGTGGGGATATGCCGGCGTCGCGATCGCGGCGAGTCTTCTGACTGCTGTCGTGCTGACCGGAGCGAACCGGTTCCTCCAGAGAAAGGGAGAGGCCAAAAATGCCGTGGTGACCGGCGGCGGAATGCTGATGTCTTCGGCTGCCGAAGCCGAATTCGACGAGACGGCGCAGGCGGATATGGCGGAGACAAACGAGCTGGAATACGCCGACATCCAGATCTATTACGTGGAAGACGGAAAGATCGTCGGAGAGTCGCAGTATATGGAGTGCTCTGTCGACAAGATCGTCGATGTCTGGGCGATGAAGAACGACATCCATGATCTTGCCGTGAACGCGGTGGAATTCCAGGACGAGGGCAACGCGATCGGAATCCACGTGGACGTATCCGCGACCATCGTCGATCAGTTGGATGAGAAAGGCCTGAAGATTCAGGCGCTGACGAGAACTTTGTCCGAATATCTGAACGCTGACAGCGTTTCGATCACGGCGGAAGGTGTTCTGCTCGGATAACGGAAGACAGCGTGAGCTCTGTCTGCAGCGATGCGGACGGAGCTCTTTTTTTGCCCGAAAAGCGGGAAAGATGCGGACGGAGACAACAAGGACGGAAAACTACCATTTACAAAGGAACTTTGGTATAATTAAACAGGTTATTGCTATTTTTCTACTTTAATATAAATCGCAGACGCGAAAACAAACACTGGAGTGAAAAACAGATGCAGAAAAACATAGTTGTCGAGCGGTCGGACAAACAGTTCATTATTCAGTCTGTTGCGGTCGGCGGAGAGAACACCGGTATCGATATCGGCTTTGTCAGGACGATCAACAGAAACCTGATGCGCTCCTATCAGCTTTATATGTTTGCGCTTGCCCGCGGGGTCACCCTCGTGTCGACGCTGCAGGAAGCGGACCATGTCGTCAGGCTCGGTGATGATCCACAGGGCCAGGAACAGTATGCTCTGTTTTACGATCTGGAGCCGGAGCTTTACGCGAGAACCGCCGCGGATGCGCTGGATGCAGGGTCTGAGATCGAGTACTACAACGGGTATGAACTGGAGCCGTTCATCGCATGTGCGGTTGACAGTTTTGAGGAGCTTGCAGAGAACCTGAAGAATGTGAACTGCCACACGCAGAGAGAGTTCTCGTCTGCCATGAAAACGCACAGCCGCGCGATCGTCACCCTTGAGTCCGAAACGAGAATGACCGTGGATGCGGCCAATCCGTCGGATCTGGAGATGATGATGGACTTCACGGATGATTACGTGCTGGACGACGGAAAGCCCAGGCAGGAACAGGATCTTCCGGCGGCGGAACTTGCGGATGATGACAAACTGTATCACTCCTTTGATCTGGAGTTTGATGAAGAACTGAAAGACCCCTTCGTCGAGGCGGAGGAACCCGACAGCGCCGAGATACTCCCGTTTGACGGACAGCATGTCGGCGAGCAGAAAAAAGAACAGCAGATCGAGAAGATCGCCGCTTCCATTGCGGAGGAAATGGAGCTTGCGGCTTCCGCGGAAGAGATCGAGCAGGATATCGTGAACGATATCGCGGCCGAAGAGGCAGAGGATCTCGGAGAGGCGTACGAAGTGCCCGAAGAGTACAGACCCAAAGAGTCTCCGTACTGGGTAGGGATCGATCCGAAGGAATACGAAGAAGAACAGCGGGCACAGGAAGAAGAGCCCGCGGAGGAGATCCTGGCGGATGAGTACATTTTTGACGCGGACGATCAGGTCAGCATCGAGATCGTCGAGGAGCCTGAACCGCGGAAACAGGAACCCGTAAGAGAAACGAGCGGACTTGTCCTGCCGACGAATGTCAAAGGCCTTTCGGATGAAAGACCGGCAGTCAGGATCGAGGAGCCTGAGGAATTTGCGGAGCAGGTAAGAGTGGAGAAGGAACCGCCGAGAGTTGTGGCGTACCGTTTCGATTATTTTGCAGACCACAGAGACCGTCCGGGAAAGAAAAAAGATCAGAAGAAAACAGAAAGAGACAGACTGACTGTTCCGTCTACCGTTCAGGTGATGGAAGAGCCTGTTTCTGCGCCTGAAGAGAAAGAACCGGAGCCGGCGCCCGCGATACAGGAGGAGTCGGAAGAACAGGTGATCGCCGTGACGGAAGAAACGGTTGTTGAAACTGTCGCAGAAGAAGCGGTCACACAGCCGGACGTTTCCGAACCGAATATCGTGCCGGAGGAGCCTGCCGAAAAAGAGGCGGAAGAAGAGCCTGCGGAAACGGTGTCGGAACCGGCGGAAGAAGAGCAGCCGGAAGAAATCGCAGAACCAGAAGAGGAGATCATCGAGATCGAGATTGCCGAAGAGGAAGAGGCTCCCGCCGAACCGGACGAGGATGCGATCGTGATACCGGTGTCCGAGATCCAGATCATCGAGGAAGACGAAGAGACAGAAGCTGAAGCGGAAGAAACCGGGGCAGCGGCGAAACCTGCAGCGGAAGAAACGCCTGAAAAGGCTGAGGAAACTGCGGAAGAAACAAAGCCGGAGGAAGAGGCTGAAGAGGAAACTTCTTCTGCGGAACCGGAAAAGGAAGAGGAAACGGCAGCCGAGGCGCCCGCCGTAGATGCAAAGCAGGAAAAGAAGGAAGAGGAAGCGGAGGAAACTGCGGAAAAAGAGCAGAAGGAACTGGAGCTTCCGATCATGGTAGATAAAACGGCACACAGAAGAAAGCCGGAAAAGAAGAAGGAAGAGAAGCAGGAGGATCCCGAAGGACCCAAGCAGCTGGACATGTTCGCGCAGGTAGATGCACTGACAGGACAGCAGATCCGTGAGAAAAAGGAAGCGGAGCGGAAAACGCGTACGCGCAAGCACAAAAACCTGAAACTCTGGTCCGCGATCGTGCAGCTTGGAGAGGAGGAACCCTCCGAAGAAGAAACAGAAGAAAAGAAAGCGGTACCGGAAGAGGAAGTCAGACCGGAAGGGGCAAAGACGGAAGCCGCAGCGGAAAAGACGGAAACCGAACAGGCAGAAGCCGTATCCGCGGAAGAAACCGTTCCCGAGACCGCGGAAGAAGCCGGGCCTGAAGAAGAGGCTGCAGAGGAAACGCCTGTTTCTGAGGCAGAGGCCGAACCCGTGCCGGAGATCCAGGTCCCCCTTTATTTCTCGTCCGAAGCACCTGACGAGGCGCTGGAAGAGGAGCTGGACCTGTTTGAGAACGCTCTTCAGGAAGACGAGAGCCTTCCCGCGATCTCTCCGATCCCGGAAGGCGTCCGCGCCGAGCTGGAGCAGGTGATCGAAGAGGAAAAGGACGCAATCTGGCGTGCGACCAGAAAAGGCCACGCGGAAATCACGGAAGACGGGATCGAGCTGTTCTTCCCCGAGGATGAGAATGATGTGCTTGCGCATCTTGACCAGACAGAGGAAGAGCAGGAAGAAGTTTCCGCCGAGGAAGAATTGCTGACGGAAGACGATATCGAAATCGAGATCGTGGAAGATACCGAGTCCGGAGAAGAACCGGCTACGGAAGAGGAAACGTACGCTGAGGAATCCGAACCTGTGCCGGAGGAGGAACAGGCAGAGCCTGAAGAAGCGGAAGAAGCGAATCCGATCGATGAGTATGTTCCGCTTGTGAAAGTCGTAGATTACGCAGACGGAAATCTGGAGATCGTGATCCCCGGCGAGTATGAAGAAGACGAAGAACCGGAACCAGAGGAAGAGCCCGCGGAAACGGTGCTGGAACCGGCGGAAGAAGAACAGCCGGAAGAGATCGCCGAACCGGAGGAAGAGATCATCGAAGACTTCGTAGATGACACCGAAGAAGTGGAATATGAGTATCAGGTCGTGCTTGAGGATGATCTGACTCCTGAAGAAGTTGCGGAGATCGAAAAAGAATATGAAAGTGTGCCGGTAAGTGGCTGGGTCCGCGAAGAAGAAGCATTCGGGCGGACAGGAATCGAAAATGAGCTGGAGCAGTCTTCAGAAGATGAATTCAGACGCAGGGAGCGGGATGAAAGATTCCTTGCAGAGAGCGAAGACCTGTACAGCAGGATCCGCGTGAACACCGATCTTCCGGATATTCAGGAAGAGGTCGAGATCCCGGAAACGGTTTTTGAAGAGGATCTGAATGAGCAAGGCGAGATTGAGATTGAAATCGAAGAAGCGCCGGAATTGACAGATGAGGAAGCGACAGAAGAAATCGCTGCGGAAACAGAGGCTGAGACGGAATCCGCGGTTGTGTCTGTCGTGGAAATCGAAGAAGAGACTGCTGAAAAGGCAGAAACCATAGAGTTTGAGACCGAGCCTGAAGAGCCTGAAGGCACGTTTGTTGAAGCGGTCGGGGAAGAACCGGAGGATTCCGTTGAGACTCCTGAAGAAGAAACCGCTGAACCGGATGAAGAGGTCATGGAACCTGAGTCTGAAGAGCCCGTTGAGGATTCTGAGTCTGAACCGGAGACGGAAGAAACCGAAGAGAAAACACCTGTGGATCCCGCAGATGAGATTCGTGAGATCAATGCTGCCATTCAGGAAACGCAGCTCAGACTTGAGCGTGAACTGGAACAGTTGAAGGGACAGATCGACATTCTTCACAGGATCGCAAATGAACAGGATCCGGAAGAGACAAGAGTCTATGAAACGGCCGACGAAGAAATCGAAGTCGAGTCCGCAGAAGTAGCCGAGGAAGAACCTGAAGAGCTTGAGGGTGAGTTCGTAGAAGCGGTCGAAGAAGAACTTCCTGAGGTATCTGAAGAGGAGCCCGCAGAGGAAGAGATCATCGGGGAAGAACCTGAAGAGCTTGAAGGCGAGTTCGTAGAAGCGGTTGAAGAAGAGACGGAAGAACTCGATGAGACTGCTGAAGCAGCGCCTGCAGAAGAAGAAGAGGCCGTCGAGGAAGAACTTGAGGACGAGTTCGTAGAAGCGGTTGAAGAAGAGCCGGAAGAACCTGCAGAGACTGCTGAAGAGGAGCCCGCAGAGGAAGAAGCCGTCGAAGAAGAACCTGAAGAGCTTGAAGGCGAATTCATAGAAGCGGTTGAAGAAGAGACGGAAGAACTCGATGAGACTGCTGAAGCAGCGCCTGCAGAAGAGGAAGAGACCGTCGAGGAAGAGCCTGAAGAGCTTGAAGGCGAATTCGTAGAAGCGGTCGAAGAGCCGGAAGAACCTGTTGAGACCGCTGAAGAGGAGCCCGCAGAGGAAGAGATCATCGAGGAAGAACCGGAAGAGCTTGAAGGCGAATTCGTAGAAGCGGTCGAAGAGCCGGAAGAACCTGCAGAGACTGCTGAAGAGGAGCCCGCAGAAGAAGAGACCGTCGAGGAAGAGCCTGAAGAGCTTGAAGGCGAATTCGTGGAAGCGGTCGAAGAAGAACTTGCTGAGGTATCTGAAGACGAGCCCGCAGAAGAGGAAGAAGCCGTCGAGGAAGAACCGGAAGAGCTTGAAGGTGAGTTCGTAGAAGAGGCCGAAGAGCTTGAAGAACCTGCAGAGACCGACGAAGAGGAAGTTGCAGAGGAAGAAGACGCCGTCGAAGAAGAACCGGAAGCGCTTGAAGGTGAGTTCGTAGAAGAGGCCGAGGAAGAGCCTGCAGAGACTGTCGAAGAGGAGCCTGCGGAAGAAGTAACCGTCGAGGAAGAATCTGAAGAGCCTGCTGAAGAAGAGACCGTTGAGACGGAGCCGGAAGAATTCGAAGAGGAAGCCGTCGAGTGGATCGAAGAAGAACCGGAGGAGGAAGCAGACGAGGCAGACGAGACCTTTGATGATACGGAAATGCTGGATCAGGAACCCGAAGAGGATTATAACCAGGATTATGTATCGATCACCGATGAGATTCTGCAGGGAGTGCCTGATGCGCAGGGCGGCGACGAGGAAGACTGGTACAGTGCTTATCTTCGCGAGTCGGATGCGATCGCGGTTTCAAGCGAGTTTGATCCTGTGGAACCCGATCTCCTTGATGAAGAGATCGCTAGACACGAGCGTATGATCGAGGAGGCACAGGAAGCAAGAAAGCGGCTGGACAAGATGGCTGCGGATCTGGACCGGACGATTGCGGAGACTGCAGCCGCTGCGGCATCCGAAGCGAGAGAAAAGGTCCGGAGAGAGAGAAAGAACCGTTCCTTTGAGGAAAAAGAACCTGAAAAGGAAGTTGAAACAACTGCTGAACCTGTGCGTACAGTACGGGAAAGACACGGAAAAAGCAGAAGATGGTTCAGATAAGGCCTTACCGGACATGAAGGAGTTGTTATGCTAACTATTTATAAATGGGTCGTATGTATCGCCGGGTTTGCGGTATCCGCTCTTCTGATGAGCATTGCATTCCGCAACCTCGGCCAGGTGAAGAAAAAGCACTATACGAATTTCGGCGCACCGATCTGTGTGGTCATGGTGATCATGAGTATTGCGATCTCTGTGATGGCGGGGTATTTCCTCTCCATGTAATGCGTCCGGTGGTCTAAGCGGAGGAAGCGGAACGTGGAGAAAAACGAAAACCGGCTGCCATGGGTATTTTACGGATATTATTTTGCTATGTTTATGGGGATGGCCATATTCAATAGCTTTTTTGCCGCTTTCTTTACCCGCGCCGGAATGTCCAGCGTACAGCTCGGACTGCTGTTCGGACTGGCGCCTCTGGCGGGACTGCTGTTTCAGCCGATCTGGGGCAATCTGGCAGACAAGGCAAAAACAAAAAACAGGATCCTAATGTCCGCGATAGGCGGCGTGATGTTTTCGGTCCTTGTTTTTTACGGGATCAGCATGTTCTTTCACGGAACGCAGTCAGGCAGACTGATTCTGCTGTCTGCCGCAATGATCCTGTTCACGATCTTCAACAACGCGTTGGTTCCTCTTCAGGATACGATCACGCTGGATTATATCGTGAGAAACGGCGGACAGTACGGACCCGCAAGGATGAGCGGGACGCTGGGATATGCCTTTATGGCGCTGGCAGCGGGTCTTCTCTTGACGCGGTTTCCGGATTCGGTATTTATCATTTATTTCATTGTTCTGTGTATCATCTTGCTGGCGGCGTCAAGACTGCCGAAAGCAGAAGGGTACCGGGAGAAGAATGAAAAGGGAAGCGTCTTTGAAGTGCTGCGGGACAGGGAGATCCTGCTGCTTCTGCTGCTGGTTCTGGTCCAGTATATCGCGCTGTCCTTCGGGCATACGTTTCTGGGACCGTATATGCTTTCGCTCGGCGGAAACGATGCGATGATCGGCATCGCGAACATGGTGCAGGCTCTGACGGAGATTCCGTTTCACATCAGATGGGGCAGAAAACTGATGAAAAAGTTCGGCGTGCATAAATGCCTGATCTTCTCCGCGCTTGTCGGAGCGCTTCGGTGGTTCCTGACGGCAATCAGCAGAGCTCCTCTGCTTCTGATCATTGCGACAGGACTTGAAGGAGTCATGCTGGTTCCGATGATCGTTCTTGTAGTGGAGTTTATCAACGACCGCATGCCGAAAAGACTGAAAGCAACGGGGCAGACCGCGATCACGCTGTTTTCCGTGGTCCTGCCGAGAACGATCGGAAATATCGGCGGCGGTGCGCTCGTCGGTCTTTTCAATAAAATGGGCTATCAGGGAACAAGCTTATCATACGGGCTTCTGGTGCCTCTGAGTCTGCTGTCGGTCTTTGCTTTGGGGATTCCGCTTCTTCAGGCAAAAAAGAAGAGGGAACAAAAAGAAGCAGAGTCTGCAATATAAGGAGGAATGCAAATGGCATTAAAAAGTATCAACTATCTTTGGTCGGACAGAAAACGCTGGCTCGGCATCCCGTGGACATTTACGAAGTATTCCCTTTCGGAGGACCGCTTTTTTATCAAGAAGGGTTTCCTGAACAAGACATACGACGAAGTTCTGTTGTACCGGGTACGGGACATCTCTCTGAAACGGTCTTTGTGGCAGAGGATGTTCGGCGTCGGAACGATCATGCTGTACGCATCTGACGCAACGAATCCTGCGATCGAGGTAAAAAACATCAAACAGTCCGAACAGGTCAAGGAACTGATTCATCTGAATGTGGAAACCTGCAAAGACAAGAGACGCATGCGGTACGGAGAACTTGTTGATGATAGATTCATTGACGAAGACGGAGACGGTCTTCCGGACTGATCTGTAAAAACATACTATTCAGCGAACAACAATAAACAAGAGGAGAAGAAACAATGAGCAAACCTACAATCGGATTTATCGGACTGGGGATCATGGGCAAACCCATGGCGAAGAACCTTGTCAAGGCCGGTTACGATGTAACGGTCTTCGACCTGAAACAGGCATCGATCGACGAAGTGGCTGCAGAAGGAGCGAAAGGCGCTTCCAGCATTACAGAAGCTTCGAAAGACGCGGATATCATCATCACGATGGTTCCGAATTCCCCGCATGTCAAACAGGTCGTTCTTGAAGGAGACGACTGTGTGATCAAGGCCGCAAAGAAAGGTGCGATCGTGGTCGATATGTCTTCCATCGCACCGCTGGTCAGCAAGGAAGTCGGAGAGAAGCTGAACGAAAAGGGGATCATCTTCTTTGACGCACCGGTATCCGGCGGAGAGCCCAAAGCCATCGACGGCACGCTTTCCATCATGGTCGGTGGTCCGGAAGCGTATTTTGAGACGATCAAGCCGGTCCTGATGGTCATGGGTGCATCTGCGGTCCTGGTCGGCGAGGTCGGAAGCGGAAACACCACGAAGCTGGCGAATCAGATCATCGTGGCATGCAACATCGCAGCTCTCGGTGAGGCGCTTGTGCTCGCAAAGAAGGCCGGTGTTGATCCGCAGAAGGTATTTGAGGCGATTCGTGGCGGCCTTGCCGGTTCGACGGTCATGGAGGCGAAAGCACCGATGATGATCGCACAGAACTTCAAACCCGGATTCAGGATCGATCTGCATGTGAAGGATCTGAACAACGTGGTCGAAACGGCCGAGAAACTGGATATGCCGGTCGCGTGCACGGATCTTGCGCTGGCAATGCTGAAAGAGCTCCAGGCGCAGGACTGCGGTTCCCTGGATCACAGCGCGCTGGTGAAGATCTCTGAAAAGGCGGCCGGAATCGAACTGTAATCAGACAAAAGAATGCGCAGATCGCAGGATCTGCGCATTTTTCGGAGAAGAACATGGAAAGCATGAATTACACGGACACGACACTGATGATCGACAAAAAACCGATCCATGTCGGATTCTCACAGGAAAACATTGAGAACATTCTGATCCCGCTGATGCGAAGACTGACCGAGATGCAGCGGGAGCAGGGACGGAGGATCGTCGTCTTTCTCGGGGCGCCGATCGGATCCGGAAAAAGCGTGACGGCCTCTTTCCTGGAGAAACTGTCGCATGTCGTCCCGGATGTTGAGCCGATCCAGGCGCTTGGACTTGATGGTTTCCATTACGAGAATGCATATCTTACAACCCATGAGATCGAGTATCAGGGACAGATGCACAACATGAAGGCGGTCAAAGGCTGGCCGGAGACGTTCAATGCACAGAAAGTCTATGAGAAAATCGCGGAGCTGCAGAGCAAAGAGACTGTTCTGTGCCCGATTTACGACAGGAACATTCATGATCCTGTTGATGATCAGCTTTGCATTACGGCGAAAATCGTGATCATTGAAGGGCTCTGGATGATGTATGACAAAGGGCCGTGGAAAAAGATCCAGGATCTTGCGGATTACAGGATCATGCTTCTTGCGCCTTTTTCCGTCCTGCGTAGGCGGGCGGTGGCGCGGAAGATCCGTAACGGCATGACGCCGGAAGCCGCGCGTGCGTATTTCGACACGTCCGACTGCAGAGCGACGATCCGGATCCTTGACAACATGGCGGATGCCGATCTGTATCTCGAGTCAACAGAAGACGCGACGCTGATCGATCTGGGCGACAAAAAGCCTTCAATCGAAAAATACAGACCCTGAACAGGACACAAAGAAGCGCAGTCTCATTCTGTCAGAGACTGCGCTTTTGCTATGCCTTGTTTTTCGGCAAAACTCATTTGGGGTCGTAACCAAGTTCTTTTGCATAAGCGACAAGTTCGTCAAAGGGGCGCATGCCCGCATTGCAGCCGATCTCCCCGCAGATTTTTGCGGAAGCGGCGCTTCCGATAAGACCGCAGCCCTCAAGGGAGAACCCGCGTTTATATGCGGCGATGAAACCGGAACAGAACGCATCGCCGGCGCCAAGTGAGTCTACAGGGATGCCCTGATACAGGCTCGGAAGGAAGACGTCCTGTGTGAAGTCTGTAAGATAGACGCCTTTTGCGCCGAGCTTGCAGCCGAACACTTTCAGTCCGTAGCCGGAGAAAAAGGCCTTCAGTTCGAGCGGATCGGTGATCCCGCCGCTGATTGCTTCCACCTCGCTGATGCTGGGAAGGAATACGTCACAGTAGGGAAGAGCGGAACGCACCTTTTCGAGCGCCACCTCGGGAGGAGACATATTCACGTCGTACTGCAGATCCATGCTGGTCGTCTTGCCGTGCTCTTTTGCGTAGCGCATGATCGATGTTACGCCTTCTCCGTCCAGCACGGGCTGGCTCAGAACGCTGACCATGTGAACGTGGTCTGCCCAGTCGATCGCCTCGTTGGGGATGTCTTCTCGGCTGACACAATCGCCGGTCCCGTGCAGATAGCCGTTTCCGCGATTACCGTCTGTACCGAGGAAAATGACATGCACAGACGTGCCCATATCGGTGCGCTGCCGGACGAATTTTGTCTCTACGCCGGCTTCCTCAAGGAGCTTCAGGATCTGCATTCCGAAAACATCGGCCCCGATAGCAGTGGCAAGCGCGGTCTCCTCGCCGATCTTTGCCAGGTCTATGGACGCGTTGTTCGCGTCGCCGCCTCCGTAGATCGGGATTCCGTCCAGTATGTGGAGCTTTCCGTCAAATACATCGGGATTGACTGGATGAAGATACAGATCTCCGATCGCCTGTCCGACACACAGTATTTTCATGTGCGTAACCTCCTATTTGTTTGAAATATGATATCCGCGACGATCAAGATCGTCGATGAGTTCTTCTCTGGAGCACATGCCGGCTGTCGTGCCGATTTTTGACAGGACATGCGCCGATGCGTTGCTTGCAAGCCTTGTGCAGTCTTCAAGGGCGTACCCGTTTTTCCAGGAAGCCACGAACGTCGAGGAGAAAGCGTCTCCGGCACCGACGACATCGACGGGAGTTCCTTCATATAAAGAAGGCTGCGTAAAGGAAGCGGAGAAGTCTGTAACGAAAACGCCGTCCGCGCCGCGTTTCATGACAAACAGTTTCGGCGCAAAAGGACGGAGAAAATCTGCGGCCTGAAGCGGATCTGTGAGTCCTGTCACATATTCGATCTCATGATCGCTGGGCAGAAACACATCACAGTGCGGAAGTGCTTCTTTGATACAGGCAAGGGGATCGTCGTGCAGTTTCCGCGGACGTTTCATGTCCATGCTGGTCGTGATCCCGTGCGCGTGCGCACGGCGGAACAGTTCCGCCAGTCCCGAGCCGTCGAGCATCGGCATGTTAAGCACGTTGACGACATGAAGATGATCCGCCCATTCGAGCGCCTCGTCGGGAACATCTTTTTCACAGATGGTGTCGCACGCGCCGTTTCTCCGCGCGCTGATCGTCGAGGAACCGCCGGGGCCGAGCATCAGGATGGCTGCGGTGGTCTCTGCTTCGGGATCGCGGAGCAGATAGCGGGTGTCAACGCCTTTTGCCTGCAGCTGCTCTGTCAGCATGGTGCCAAGGAAGTCGTTCCCCACCTTGCTGACGATACGGACCTGCTCACCGAATGTTGCAAGATCGATCGAAGCGTTGTTTGCGTCTCCGCCGCCGCTGATGTTCAGGCTGTCTATCTCGATGCGGCGTTTTTCGATCGCATCCGCACCGACGGGTTTGGCAGCGATATCACAGACAACAGCTCCAACAACCAAAATATTCATGACATTTTTATGCCGCTGCGCCGTTTCATAAAACGGATGCAGCAGGCGCCTCCTTTCAAAGATGGTCCTGAAACGGGGTTATTTGATTGCGCCGCGCTCTTTTGCGTAGCGCAGGACAGTATCAAAGTCTTTCATGCCGGTCGTGCATCCGACTTCATCCAGCACGAACGCGGATGCCGCGCTTGCAAGAACACCTGCGTCGTGCAGATCATAGCCGCGCTTCCAGGCACATGCAAAAGTTGAGGAGAAAGCATCTCCCGCACCGATCACGTCCACCGGAGTTCCTTCATATAAAGAAGGAAGATACATGGACGTATGATAGTCTGTCAGAAAGACGCCGTGGGCGCCCATCTTACAGCCAAAGACTTTCAGCCCGAACGGAGCGAAGAATTCGGCAGCTTTTTCTGGATCACGGATACCGCATAGGAATTCGACTTCATAGTGGCTGGGGAGAAAGACATCACAGTTGGACAGCGCTTTTTCCACAAGCTGCATGCGGTTTGCAAGTGCGGGGTTCAGGGCTTTCAGGTCCATGCTCGTCGTTTTGCCGAGCCGGTGTGCGATCTCAAAGACCCGGCCGGTGCCTTCGCCGTCAAATTTGTTCAGATTCAGTACGCTGACCATATGCACGTGATCCGCCCAGCGGATCATTTCCTCCGTGACGTCACCGGGCATCAGCGCCTCGTGCGCACCGCTGCGGATCACGGTAAGCGTCGGATCTCCGCTTTTACCGAGGATCAGAACGGAAACCGTCGTCGGCTCGCTGACCCGGCGGATAAAGGAAGTATCGATGCCGTTTTCGTGATACAGCTCGATCAGGCGGTCCCCCAGGAAATCGTTTCCGATCACGCCGAATGGACGTGCTTCTTCTCCCAGCCGCGTCAGATCGATGGCAGCATTGTTGCAGTCTCCGCCGCCGATCACCTCAAAACTGTCGATCGTCGATCGTCCCTTTTCGAAATCATCGATATCCAGACTTTTGATCGCCACATCTACGACGATCTGTCCGACACAAAGGATCTTCAATGCGCATCCTCCTCTCCGGATGAAAGTCCGAGTGCTTCGGCGCGCTCCTTCGCATAGGCACTGAGCGTCGCAAAATCGCACATTCCGCGCGTGGCGCCGAGGGATTTCAGCACCTTGGCGGACGCGGCGCTCGCGATACAGGCACATTCATAAAGAGACTTCCCGCGTTTCCAGGAACTGACGAAGGTGGAGGAGAACGCGTCGCCTGCTCCGACGACATCCACGGGATCGCCTTCAAGGAAGGAGGGCAGGCAGAACTCACGGTCGAAATCCGTGACGTAAATGCCCTGCTCCGAACGTTTGATGACAAGCGCCTGGATGCCGAAGGGACGGAAAAACGAGCGGATCTCATGCAGATCCGTCAGCCCGCAGGATCGCTCGATCTCATAATTCGACGGGAGAAACAGATCGCAGTTTTCCAGCGCGTCCCTGTACAGATGGAAACAGGGGCCTTCGAACCGCGGATTATTCAGATCCATGCTGGTGGTCTTGCCAAGCTCGTGCGCGCGGGCAAACACGCGGGCAGATCCTTCTCCGTCAAAACCGGAAAGACACATCGCACCGACGATATGGACGTGATCCGCCCACCGGATCAGTTCATCCGGAACCTCCTGCGCCGTCAGCGTCTCGTTCGCGCCCCAGCGTTTCGCGGCCATGGTGCGCGCGCCGACGCTGCTGATCATCTGGATGGAGATCGTTGTTCCCTTATCCGGTACCTGCCGGACATGAAGTGTGTCGACGCCTTCCTTTTGGAGTTCCCGGATCAGGTGATCACCGATGAAATCGCTGCCGACTCTGCCGACGAGACGGACAGTCTCCCCCAAACGGGCAAGATCAATGGCGGCGTTGTTGCCTTCACCGCCGCCATGTATGGAAAACTGATCGATCGAAAAAGTGCCGCCTCTGCGCGCGTCGCCCTGTTCGATCGGACTGAACGCAACATCGCACATGATGCTGCCGATACAGAGGATATTCAAGGGATCGCCTCCGGTGTTTTATAAGGTCACGGAGCTGCCGGCGTATCAGCCGGCGCTTCCGGTTCGGTAGGACCGGGTTCCTGCGGCTGTCCGGACGGTTCAGACGGCGCCGCCTCTGTCGGAGCGTCTGTCAGTTCGGGCGTTTGTTCCGGTTCGGAAGTCGGTTCCGGTGTCGGAGTCGGGGTAGGAGTAGGCAGCGGAGTCACGACAGGAGCTTCCGCGCCTTGAGTCCTGTACGGATTGCGCTCATCCGGATCTGTGGGATCCCATCCGTTGCTCATCGTCATCGCGGGAACGCCTGCGCTTCCGGGCGTGCCGTTGGGCACAGCGTCTGTTGTGGAGATGACATAGGTCCCCCACTCACAGTTATCATAGATCCACTTCGCGTCTCGCACAGTCATGCGGACACAGCCAGCAGAAGCCTTGCTTCCGAGCCTGGCATAAGCGCTGCGGTCGATGCATCCCGGATCGGGCCAGGAATACATGACGGAGTGGAACAGATAGTTGCCGTTCCACTGGGTGACATACTGACAATAGATCGTGGCGTCGTGCATGGGAAGCCAGCGCCATTTGTAACCGACGCGGTAGGTTCCGCGTACGGTGTTGTTTCCAAGACCTGTAGAGACAGTGAAAACTTTAACGGGAACAGTATAGGCCCCGGCAGCGTCCTTGGCATAAACGACGACTCTCTGGGAACCGATGTAGATCACGATCATATAGGGCAGATCGGAATCGACGGAAGGAATGGAGCCGGGCTGTGCCGGTGTCTCTGTCGGCGCGGCTGCCTCTTCCTCGGTCTCTGTTTCGTTGAGCAGTTCAAGCGCTGCGTCTCCGAACAGTTCGGAGTTGCCGGAAAGCGTTCCCATAGAAGGATCACTGACAGGAACCGCCATGGATGTTTTTACGGATTTTACCGTGCTGGACAATGCATATGCGAGTCCGCTTGACGTGTCTGAAGCGAGGATGTCCGGCAATGAGACGGATGCGTCCTGGATCTTTTCGGAGTTGGCGTTGCCGGATGAACTGAGGACCGGAATGAACGCGAGGACCAGAACGAGTGCTACGATGCTGAAAATCGCTGCGCGCAGCTTAGATGATTTCATCGGAAAAAGAGTTCCTCCCTGACGACTGAATACTTATCCTTTTATATCAATATCATAGTCAAAACGACGGCAATAGTCTACAAGAGTTTGCATGTTTACAGCGCCCGTATTTGCGCCGACAGCGGAGATGATGTGAGCGGCCTGCGCCTGTCCCATCGCAGCTGCATCCCGGATGGACATGCCCC
The DNA here is from genome assembly GCA_017431145.1 of Clostridia bacterium. Taxonomy (GTDB): domain Bacteria; phylum Bacillota; class Clostridia; order Christensenellales; family Maliibacteriaceae; genus RGIG9107. The sequence goes on from JAFRLQ010000133.1 coordinate 18,004, forward strand.
TGATGATCCCTGCGACAAACGTGGAGCAGAAAGCATCCCCGGCGCCGGTCGTGTCGACGGGCGTTCCCTCAAACAGTGGTTTCATGAACAGATCCTGCCTGTAATCCGTGACGAAGATACCCTCTTCTCCCAGTTTGACGCCGAAAATCTTGACGCCTGAATCCCGGAAGAATTCCTTCATTTCCAGAACGTCGGTTTTTTCGTTGCAGTAATGCACGGCTTCATAATGACTGGGGAAAAAGATATCACAGTGCTTGATGGTCTCGCGGATCCGGTCATACCAGCGTCCGGTGGCGTCCCATGCGGAATCCATGCTTGTCGTGACGCCCAATCTGTGTGCGCGTTCAAACAGTTCCGCAAGTTCTTCGTCCATTGATCCCAGCGTATTGCAACTTGCGGCGTGGATGTGTTTCGTGGACGCGAGCAGTTCATCCGTGATGTCGCTGTTGTGAAGCGGAAGCATACAATCAGGGAATACAGCAGCAAAGTGGCGTTCACCGTTGGGCTCAACGAGAACATAGCTGACGCCGGTGCGGAAATCGTCCCGGATCTGGATAGCAGAAGTGTCGACGCCCTTGCGTTTCAGATCCGCAAGAACACTGTCGCCGAAAGGATCGCTGCCGAGTACTGTAAGAAGACCGCTCCGCACGCCGAGTTTAGTCAGAACACATGCAGCGTTGAGCGCGTCTCCGCCTGTGGACAGCGTGATGTCCTTCAGCCGGGTATAGTCGGATGTCATCAGGTCGGAAGGAATGTGACGGATGACGACATCATAGCACCCGACGCCAAGACACAGAATATCAAAACGCTTAGTCATGTGAATCCTCCCATTCTGCGTAATTCGCCTTTGCCTGTGCGAGAAGTTCGGGATAAGGAATGCTCCACACGGACGCACCGACAGTCTTCAGACAGAGTGCGGAAGCGGTGTTTCCGAGAACAAGAGACTGTTCCCGGCTGCATCCGTTCAGCCGCCCCGCGATATACCCGGATATAAACGCATCTCCCGCTCCGGTGACATCCTCGATCAAGGACGGATCCGCGAAACTGGGAAGAAGGAGAGAAAGACCGTGGTAATCCGTTGCAAAAAGCCCGTCTTTTCCAAGTTTCAGGATCAGCAGCCCCGGGGCGCGCGGTGCAAGCATCTCAGCGGCTTTTAGGGGGTCCCTCGTACCGAGCAGCTCACTGAGCTCACCGTCGTTCAGAGTGAAAACGTCCGCATACGGCATCACGTCCAGAAGGACCTGACGCTCTTCCTTTGAAGCTCTGACCCCGCCGGAAACATCGACGGAGACAGTCATCCCGTGTTCCTTTGCCCTGCGGATCAGATCCTGCGTCGGCGCTGCGGTGAAAGACTGCAGGTTGATCAGGCTGCCGATGTGCATGTGCGAGGCGCTTTCCAGCATGCTGTCGGTGATCATGTCCGGTGTAAGAGATGTATTGCCGCCCCAAAAACAGGCGGAATGTTTGGTGTTGCGCGTATCGAAGAACAAAAGGCTCGTGCCGCTGCCTGTCTTGCTGTCTGTGTAGACACTGCTGATGTCTACACCGCCGTTACGGAGCGTGTCCAGAGAAAAGTTTCCGAAAGGGTTGTCTGATACGTTACCGACAAGCTTTACGGGAAGCCCCATTCCGGCGAGGTTCAGCGATACGTTTGCGGCGTCGCCTCCGACTTTCATCGTGACGTTTTTTGTTTTCACAAACGTCGTATCCACCTGCATGAGGTTATCCGGAGTATTCTGAAAATAGACGTCGCAGTTGATCATGCCGACGCACAGTACGGTTTTCTGTTCCAAAACGGATACCTCCTCTTATTTGCCCGAACGGCGGACGTCGCGGCCGTAGAGACGGATGCTGACCGCGTTTTCGGAAAACAGGCGCGAAGTGATCCTTTCTCCGTACCGGTCCCGAAGCTGAACGGGCATGAGATTCGTCACGATGACGACGGGGCGTTTGCTGACAGAACGCTCGTTTAGGATCGAAAAGAGTGATTCCACATTGATGTTTTTGCGGATCGGCTCACTCCCAAGATCGTCGATAACCAAAAGATCCGACAAAAGAAGCATTTCTTCATAACTTTTTTCAGAGGTGCCGAGGTATTCGTCCTTGAGCAGGGAAGAGAGCCTGAACGCCGTCATGGAACAGACGGTAAAACCCTTTTCCTGTACGCCGTTTGCGATACACTGCGAGAGGAACGTTTTTCCGAGGCCGCTCTGCCCGATAAGAATGAAATTGGATGCGTTCCGCGCACGGAAACCGTCAGTGTATTCCCGCGCTACGTTCAGTACAGAGGACATCAGCGCGTGCTGCGATTGTTTTTCACCCGGTACGGGATCCGGTTCGGACGGGAAAAGAGAAAGATCGAAACGGTCAAAGGTCATTTCCGCATTGGGGCGGAAATCATCGGAATCGATCATCAGACGCGCGGCGAGTGTTTTCAGACAGGAACACATGACACGGTTCCCGTCCGGTGTCTGCCGGTAGCCGGTATCCTGACACAGAAGGCAGCCCCACTGCGGCTCAAGAGACCTGGGATCGGTTCCGGCAGCGCGGATTTTTGAATCGTGTTCGCTGCGCAGAAGACGGATCTGCTCCTGTGCCTCACGTGCCCCGTCCTCGGAACTGCATGCACCGGAGGCGATCCGGCTAAGCACCTTCCGCGTCACGGCGGCGATGTCGGACTCGAGATGACTGAGTTCCGGGTGAGACGCATAAAACGCATCCGCGTTTTCGCGTGCGACACGGATGCGTTCGGTGCGTGCAAGATCAAGTTCACGCAGTGCATTTTGATAATAAACGGACATGGAAGAAACTCCTTTTGACAGGGATTACAGGTCCATCAGCACATCGTCCATGGAATCGGAGCGCTGTGAATAGTTCAGAGATTCGTTCTGCTCGCCTGTGGCAGGAGCCTGCGGCGGTGCGACGGAAGCCTCCGTGCCCGTGATCCCGCGGTTGTACCAGTCCTGAAGCAAGCGGTGCAGCGCCTGCATGCGGTTGTACTGGATCCCGGAATTGACGACTTCGTCGGCGGCGCGCAGGATGGCGTCCATGGAGAAATTCCAGTTGTTTGTCCAGATGAGATATGCCTGCCGGCTCTGTTCATTCGGGGCGTATTCCAGATGCAGCCGCTGGAGGATCACGGAAACATCGTCTGTTGCACGGTCCTGATTCTCCAGATAACGCTGGACATCCTCCTGTGAAAGCAGGTTCATGCGATTCCATGTCTTCAGTACGTTTTCCAGCGCGCCGAGTGTTTTCTGTCCGCGCATGCCGATCTCCTTTGCGGCCAGAAGGAATACGGGAACATCGTAGCCGTATGTGCTTCTCCAGGTCTGCATACACTGGATCAGAGTGGGAGAAGGTGCCCCGGACACGCCCATCGCCTGCTGGATCTCGAGCGCATCTCTGCGCTGCTGATTGCGTTCCTCAAGATACATCTCGATCTCCGCACGGGTGAAGAGGTTGTTCTCGCGAAGCGAATTGAGGATCGTGTCGATGTATTTCATGTTCGGCTGTTTTGCGGATGCGGACTGCAGACATACGTAGTCGATCGCATCGCGGTCGAAGCCCCAGTTTTCGGTCCATTTCTTGTAAAGCGCCATTTCAGCTTCCGTAGCGCTGCGTTTGATGATACCCAGACTTGCAAGGATGGAGATGACGTCGCGGCGTTCCGCGCTGCGCAGCTCCAGATGCTCGCGGATCTTTTCAGGCGCGATCAGTCCCTCAGAAGCCCAGTTTTCAGCAACGGTATTCATATAGGCGATCGCAACATCTCTGCCGTGCATGCGGATGCAGTACTGGCAAAGAAGAATCGCGCTTTCCTCCGGGAATCTGTAGGAGTCGATCCAGCGGTGGACGCTGTCAAGTTCACGCGGCGTCAGCTGGCGCGGCTCAAAGAGTTTCTCGATATTGCGGTTCAGTTCGAGGAACCGGTTTGGATCATCCTGTGCTTCGACAAAACCGCGTGTGTCGCGGGGGAACACTTTGTAGAGAACGCTGGATACGCCGTTTTCGAACTGGAACTGAACAAGACCTTTTTCCTGCCAATAATTGAACGCTTCGCGGACCTGCTCCTCAGTCAGGGAGAGCACCTGCGCGAGCTGTGAAATGCCGGATGCGGCACTATCCGGATAATAGCAGTTCATCAGTCCGTAAAGATAGACCTTGACATATTCGGCCGGCGCCTGGGGAAGGTATTCCTCAATAAAAAGATTCTCAACCGGTGTGGCGCAGAACAACAGTGACCCCGGCTGCATTTTACAGATTGCCATTTCTGATTCTCCGTTCTCAAATGTAATCAACCGGTGCAGGAGACCTGCACTTTTCAGTACATATATTATAGTATACAAGTTTTTGACGCACAACACGGACAAACGTATTTTCTGTGTGCGGTACGGGCGGGAACGAATCCCGGCGGTGAAAACGGTTGAGAAAGAGGCGGCGCGACCGTATAATGAAAGAAGTGTACGGAAGGTGCACGCAGTTACGGGAGAGGAAAATGCCGGAATCAGCAAAAAAGAAAAAGGGTCCGCGCTACAGGATCAGACTGGTATGCCCGCCCTGGCTTCGTTGGCTGCTTCGCAAAGACAGGAAGCGGTCTTTGGCAGAGTCTCCTGCGAACAGGAAACAGGACCCTGTATACAGGATGCCTGCGTCGGTTTCACAAAAGGAAAACAGCACGGATGCGAGGCGTGCGAAACAGGCGATCCGGAGTGCGGCTGCGCAAATTGAAGGAAAGAAAGCGCCTTCCGGAAACGCGGTCGTACAGAACAGAACACTGGAGCGCATCCGTCAGCAGGACAGGGACCTTTCCGCTTTTGATACGGGAAACATGTCGATCTTGAGACCGGTCGCGCACAGGAGCGAATCCGTGCTCAGGGCGGAGAAAAGACAGATCCGGAAACAGACGCGGCGGACACAGCGTCAGCTGAACCGCCAGAGGAGAGCGGCAAAACTCGGACCGAAAAGGAGAATGCGCAGAAGACGTCTCGTGATCGCTGCGGCATTCCTGACGGCAGTGGCGCTGATCGTGGCGTCCGCCGCGGTGGCGAGGCTCTGGCAGAAAGGGTATTTCGATGAGGCCAACGGTTATGTTGCCGCAACGGAAGTGTACTTTGACGGGCTGCCGATGGGCGCTGTTCCGGAAGAGGAGAGCGAGCAGGTCCGTGCACATGTGGAGGCGCTTTACAGGGAACTCGGCGCCGAATACGGCGTGCAGCTTCTGGCGGATCAGGAGCTGGTCCTCAAAGAGGCGAAAGTGGACAGCAGATTTCTTGCGGATACCGGCGATGTGACGCGGGAGATCAAAGAGAGGATCACGCTCCATACGGATGCGTATGTGATCGATATCGACGGAATGACCGCGGTCGCCGTGGAAAATGAAGAGGACGCGGAATGGATCCTCGACCGGATCACGGAGCCGTACAGGGATCTGGAGAACATGACACAGATCGGATACGTGGAAGACGTGAAGATCAAACGCCAGAACGTGTCGGTGCTGGAATTGGTCAGCAGGGAGGACGCCTATCAGTTTCTCATGACGGGCGTGGAAACGCCGGTGACATATGTGATCCAGCCGGGCGATACGATCTGGGGAATCGCGCAGCGGTTCGGCTATACGGAAGCGGAGATTCTGGAAACGAATCCGCAGCTGAATCCGTCTTTGATCTATTCGGGAATGAAACTTACGCTGATGCGGCCGAAGTGCCTGGTCAATGTGGAAGCGAGCCAGGTCTTTGAGGAAAAGACGGTCCTTCCGTATGAGACGGAACGGCACACGGACAGCAGCATGTACGACGATGAGCGCATCGTGCAGCAGAAAGGACAGAACGGCGAGATGACTGCAACGGTCCAGCAGGACTATGTCAACGGCGTTCTGGTGGAAAGAACGATCCTGAAAGAGGAGATCACGGCGGAGCCGGTCAAGGAGATCGTCGTGGTAGGCACGAAGACGAGACCGAGCCCGATCTCCGCGGCAGGCTATATGCAGCCTGTGAGCGGCGGACACATCACATCCGACTTCGGAAGCAGAACATCTCCTACGGCAGGAGCGAGCTCGTATCACTACGGACTGGATATCGGCGGCGTCGGATACGGTGCGACGATCGTGGCAGCCCGCGGCGGCACTGTGACATATGCAGGCTGGAGCGGCGGATACGGTTATATGGTGGAGATCGATCACGGAGACGGCGTGAGGACACGCTACGGACACTGTTCGACGATCATGGTGTCCTCGGGACAGCATGTGGACAGAGGCACGGCGATCGCGCTGGTGGGCAGCACGGGTGTTTCCACAGGTCCGCATCTGCATTTTGAGGTGAGGATCAACGGTACGGCGGTTGATCCGAGCGGTTATGTAGACATATTCTGATGAGGAAAAAGGAACAGGCGGGAGAGGGTCGTTGCGGCCTTCTCCCGCCTGTTCCTTTGCGGGCAGAAGAAAGGGGTTGTAATAAATCCGTAATAAATGTATAATACAGGAAACAGATTCGGAAACGATTTGAAACAATCTCCGGGTCGGAAAGGAAAGGAGAGAGACTGCATGAGATTTGAGTATCGGTTTGACCCGTTTTCAAACACAGATGAACCGCACGATGTGTTTACGGATGTGAACCCGGGCTCTTCCGGAACCGCGCGACAGGATGCGCAGGAAAATACGGAATTTGATCTGCTCCAGCCGTTCGATCTGGGTCTGGATTTTACGGACATGGATCAGATTCAGGCGTTCGAGAGCAGCATGTCCGGACTGAAGCCGCTGGATCTGTCGGTTTTTCCGAGCATGGAAATCTCCGATCCCTATGAAGAGGCGACGACTGCTCTGGTCGCCGCGAGATACGGCATGATGCAGCCGGTCCGTCCCGGGACGCAGGCTTTGACGGAAATACTGGCAAAGGATGAGACTACCGGCGAAGCGGATGTGATCCCGGAGATCGATCCGCTCCTGTCGAAAAAGCGTGAGGAACGCAGACGCGTCCATACGCCGATCATCGGAAAAATCAGTGAAGCCTATCACCGGGTCAGGGGATTCTTCTTCAAACACAAAAAGAAAGCGATCGTGATCGCCGCGGCGACAGCGGCCGGGGTCACGGCGCTGGTGCTGCTTCTTACGCTCGGCGCATTCGATCCTGCGAACCGCTACGTGAAGGCGCAGGAAGTGTATTTCGACGGCAAAGCGATCGGGACCGTAAAAGACAGCGATGCGCTGATCCGCTATGTGCAGGACGTTTATGATGATCTTTCGGTGGAGTACGGCGTGAAAGTGCTGAGCACGCAGAATCTGATCGTTAAGAATGTGCGTGTCGACGAGCGGTACATCAGCGACGTGGAGGAACTCGGCGCGATCATTGAAACAAAGATCGACGCGAAGGTAAATGCCTACGTGATCTTTATTGATGGAATGGCAGGCGTTGCGCTTCCCACACAGGAGGATGCACAGTGGGTCCTGGATCAGATCAAGGAACCGTACATGGAAAACGCCGTGGACGGAGACGTCGGATTCATGGAAGATGTCAAGATCACGAGCAGTCAGGTTTCCGCGGATCTTCTGAAGACGAGAGAGGACGCGCTGGATTTTGTGCTGACGGGCGTCGACAAGAAGAGCGGCAGGAACGAGCATTACACAGTACAGGAAGGCGACACGGTTGCATCTATCGCAGAGCGCAACGGTATCAGCGCGGCAGATCTGTCCGCGATCAACGGCGTGACGGATGAAACGCTTGAGGTCGGCAGTTCGCTGATCCTGGCAAGCGCGCACAAACTGATCGATGTCGGATACAAGGAGATCATCACCGTTACGGAGACCATTCCGTATACGACAGAGTACCGAAAGGACGACAGTCTCTATATCGGCCAGACGAAGACGACGCAGGCCGGAGAGAACGGAGAAAAATCCCTGGAGGTCGAGGTCCACTATATCAACGGACAGGAAGTCAGCCGCACGACGCTGAGCGAGACGATCATCAAGGAAGCGGTCAACCAGATCATCGGGCAGGGCACGAAAAAACTGCCGACAGTTGTTACCGGTGTTTCGGACGAAGGATTCATGTGGCCGTGCACAGGCACGCTGACATCCACGTTCAAACCGCGCTGGGGACGGTTCCATTACGGAATCGACATCGCGAACTCCTCCGGTACACCGATACGCGCGTCCATGTCGGGCGTCGTATGCTACACCGGATGGATGGGCGGATACGGCTATCTTGTAGAAATCGATCACGGAAACGGATGTCATACCAGATATGCGCACAACTCCTCGATCCTGGTATCGGTCGGGCAGACCGTCAGTCAGGGAGAGGTCATATCCCTGATGGGTACGACCGGAAACTCCACAGGAAACCACTGCCACTTCGAGATCCGTTACAACGGAACGGCGGTAGACCCGCTTGATTACCTTTGATACACAATCGGTTTTTCCTCTCACATAATATGAGGCCGACACCGGGTCGGCCTCATATCGTTTTATTCTTCTTTATGGCGGTTCAGCCCTCGGGAAAAGCGAGTTCCCGCAGATAGCAGAATGTCTGTTCCTTTGATACCGTGATCAGACGCAGCTTCTCTTCATGGGAGAGCTTTTTCAGGGCGGCTTCCCTGCGCAGCGCGGAGGAGGTGTCCGTGCATTCCTCAAGGTATACGATCTCGACCGGCTGATGAGAACGGGTATATTTCGCACCGTGTCCGCTCTGATGTGCACGGATCCGTGCAAGCACATCGTTGGACCAGCCGCAGTAGAACGAGTCATCTCCGCAGTGCAGCAGATAGACGAAGCATCTTTTCTTATTGTCAGACATTGAAACGGAACAGGACCACATCGCCGTCCTGCATGACGTAGTCTTTTCCTTCAGATCGGTAAAGGCCGCGTTCCTTGGCGGCTGCGATGGAGCCGCATTCGATAAGCGTGTCATACGGAACGATCTCCGCGCGGATGAATCCGCGTTCAAAATCCGAATGGATCTTGCCTGCTGCCTGCGGTGCCTTCGTGCCGCGCGTGATCGTCCATGCACGCACCTCGGGCTCGCCCGCGGTCAGGAAACTGATCAGGCCGAGCAGATCGTAGCAGGCGGAGACCAGACGTTCCAGACCGGAACGCTCCAGACCGAGCTCCTCGAGAAACTCCTTGCGCTCTTCCGGATCCATCTGCGCGATCTCGCTTTCAATTTCGGCAGAGATCACAAGAACGCCGGCGCCTTGCTTTTCTGCATAGGAGCGTACTTCCTGCACCAGAGGATTCTCTTCGTCCGCGGCTTCGGACTCATCGACATTCGCCGCGAAGATCACGGGCTTCTGTGTCAGAAGGAAGAAGCCGTCAGCAATCTTCTTCTCCTCTTCCGTCAGAGGCACGTTCCGCACGGCGGTTCCCTCTTCCAGGGCTGCGTACAGTTTTTCCAGCACGGCCAGTTCTGTTTTTGCGGCAGGAACATTGCGCGCCTGCTTTGAAACGCGGTCGCGTCTGCGCTGGACGGTCTCCATGTCTGCGAAGATCAGTTCCAGATCGATCGTTTCGATATCGCGCAGAGGATTGACGGATCCGTCAACGTGGATCACGTTCTCGTCATGGAAGCAGCGCACGACGTGAACGATCGCGTCCACCTCCCGGATATGGCCGAGAAACTGGTTTCCGAGACCTTCTCCCTTGCTGGCGCCGCGTACGAGACCCGCGATGTCCACGAACTCAAGGGTCGTTGGTGTGATTTTTTTGGGGTGGTACATTTCGGCAAGACGGTCCAGCCGGTCATCAGGGACCGGAACGATCCCGACGTTCGGTTCGATGGTGCAGAACGGATAATTGGCGGCTTCCGCGCCTGCGTGTGTGATCGCGTTGAAAAGCGTGCTTTTTCCGACATTCGGAAGACCTACGACGCCAAGCTTCATGATTTGACTCCTTTGCCTTCGCTAGATAGTTGCGTTACAGACCCTACTATACCATAAACAGACGGCTTTTTGTGTGCGCGACGGCAATGCGCGCATTGACAAAAAGGAAAAAAAGAAAAGGCGCGGTATCGGAGAGCGAGATTCGTTGCCAAGAAAAAAGCAATTGATATATAATAAACACAAGTATACCTTTCTGGAGGCCATGATGTCCGAACTGAAACTGAAAGGCGATTGGGGAATCGCGCCCGGGGATGTCGTGAGAATGAAGAAGCCGCATCCGTGCGGCGGATACACCTGGTATGTCATCCGGGAAGGCGCGGATGTGAGGATCCGCTGCGAGACGTGCGGAAGAGTCGTTTCGCTTGTGAGACAGGAGTTTATCAGACGGGTCAAAGCCGTCATTCAAAAAGCGCAGGAGCAAGAAGGAGAAGACAGTGAATAACAATTGGGATTTTGACTTATCGTCTGCGCCCAGAAAAAGGGAGAGCAGCGAGGATCTGTACGGAGATCTGCCCGCATACGGTTCGCAGAAGCAGCCGGCTTCCAGCTCGAAGATCGGCAGCGCGACCTACTCGCGCTACAGCGGAAGAAAACAGGAAGACGATCTGTATGATCTTCAGGGAAGTTATTTTCAGACTGCATTCGAGGATGCGTATGAGAAACAGGACCAGGTCAGCATCCAGCATCTTCCCGTACGGGATCCGTACGCGGATCTGTACGGCGACGGCGGAAAGGATTATCTGAACGCGAACGCGTATATGGATGTGTTCTCGAACAAGAACAGACGTCCCGCCGCCCCTCAGCAGCAGGCACAGCCCCGCCCTTCGGCGCCTGTGCAGGCAAATCCCTATGAGATGCCGTCCCTGAGGGAACCGGATGTACCGTCTTTCCTGAACCAGAAACCGGCAGAACGTCCGGAGAAGGCGCAGCGCGAACCCGCGGCTTATCCGCAGGCAAGACCGCAGCGCGAAACAGCCGTGTATTCCCAGCCCGCGGCTTATCCGCAGACGCCCGCCAGAAGAGAGCCTTCCGCGGAAGAGCGGGAGCGCATGGAGCGGATGCGCAGAGCGGGAGCGGAAGCGCTTGCGGAAAAGGGATTTGATCCGGAAGAAGCGGAGGAGTTCGTGAACACGGGCCGCTTCAATCTGAAGAATGCCCAGCAGGATTTGAACGAGAACGGCGTCGACAAGGCGTTTTCCGCGCAGCAGACAGCGCGGATGGCGGTGATCCGGGAGGCGCAGAAAGAGGCGCAGCTGGAGCAGCCCAGACGGGGAAGCAAGAGCAATCACTCAAGACCGGGGTACGCGTCGGACGGAAAGGGAGAGAAGACATCCAAAGCAGGGTCGTTCTGGAAGAACGTTCTGGAATGGGTACTGATGATCGCTCTGGCTGCCGGCATCGCATTCCTTCTGAGGACCTATATCATCAGTTTCTACAAGGTCGACGGGCCGTCTATGCAGCCGACGCTTTATACGAACGAGCGTGTGCTCGTCAACAAGATCGGTTACCGGACAGGCGAGATCCAGCGGTTCGACGTCGTGATCTGCCGCTATCCCGGAAGCAGCGACTTCTATGTGAAGCGCGTGATCGGAATGCCCGGGGACGTCGTGCGCATCGACAGAGGAACGGTATACGTCAACGACCATGAACTGGACGAGAAATATGTCGTCTTCTCGGATACGACGAGCATGATGGAAACGACGGTCCAGGAAGGATACTACATGGTCTTCGGAGACAACCGTGCGGATTCCACGGACTCCAGATCGATCGGAGCGATCAGCGAGGATCTGATCATCGGAAGAGTCATTTCCGTGACCTGGCCGATGAATAAGATCAAGCGCGTGACGAGGATCGGAGAAGACGAGGTCATGCTTGAGATCAGCAAACCGGAGCCGACGCCCGTTGTGGTAGAACCGGAGCCTGAAGTAACGGAAGCAGAAACACAGGAAGGCGCGGAGACAGAAGAAGGAACCGCGGAGACAGGAGAAGGAACGGCGGAAACAACAGACGATCAGGGATGATCATGCCTGCAGGCGAACGCAGCCGCAAGGCATACTGAAATGAATACGACGGACAAGGAGCGATGAGACATGTCAGATACACTGGTAGCCCTAAGTGCATATACGGCGGATGCCAGTGTTCTTTTTGCAAAGAACAGCGACAGAAGTCCCAATGAGCCGCAGGAACTCATACGCACGTTTCCGGTGAACTATCCCTCTGACGCCACGGTGGAATGCACGTATATCACGATCCAGCAGGCAGAGCATACGAATGCCTGTCTTCTGTGCAAGCCGTCGTGGGCCTGGGGGTGCGAGATGGGCGCCAATGAGTTCGGGTTGCATGTCGGGTGCAGCGGTGTCAGCACCCGGGAGCCGGCCGGGCATGAACCGGGACTGATCGGCATGGACATGGTACGTCTGGCGCTGGAAAGAACACAGAAGGCGAGAGAAGCGGCAGATCTGATCATTGCGCTTCTGATGCGATACGGGCAAAGCGGAGACAGCGGATTTGACGCGACGGAGTACCTGCACGCCAGTTTCATGATCGCGGACGCGATGGACGCCTACGTGCTGGAGACGGCGGGGGAATACTGGGCGCTGAAGAAAGTGGATTCGGTTTACGCCATGTCAGATGCGCTGACGATCGAGGACGATTATGACGAGATCCATGCAGGCGCAGTCGCGCATGCGATCGAAAAGCGCTGGTGCAGGGACGAGGCTTCGTTCCGTTTTGCATCGTGCTACGGCAATAAAAAAAGAAGTGTGCAGATGAACAGCGAGCAGCGCAGGCATATGATGCTGCAGACGTTGAAGAAAGGCACGACCACGACACAGGACATGATCCGTATCCTGCGCACGCATCACGCGGGGGCAAAACCGTTCCGAAAGGGAAGCATGCAGGATATCTGCATGCACGCAGGCCCTCACGGCTGTGCGATGCAGACCACCGGATCTCTGGTGGGCCGGATCTCGAACGGCTTTGCGACGGAATTCGTTACAGGCGCGTCTGCGCCCTGCATGAGCATATTCAAGCCGTACTGGCTGCAGGCGGAGACGACACAGCTCGTGTTGCCGATGTACGCGGAGCGCGCGGCGCGGGAAGGATGGATCTGGCGCGAACAGATCAACAGGGGCATGCTGAAAGGCGCGTTTCCGGCGGACGCCGTGGAAGAATACCTGAAGAGACGGGAAACGCTGGAGGAGCGCTTCTACGTTCAGAGCGACCAGCTGCACAACCGCAGGGCGGACACGGACAAGCTGACGATCGTTGCGAAACAGTCCGTACAGGATGAGATCGATCTTCTGAACGAACTGCTTGAAAAGCGGGAGGAAAGAGGAAGCATCCGGGGCTCGATCGGGTTCAAATGGTACTGGAACAAGAAGAACAGAACGCTCGGCGTGAGACGGCCGAACGAACCGTAAAACTGGAAAAGGAGGCAGGGCAGCGAAGAGAAAGGCTGCTGCAAAGCGATGGACAAATACAGGATACTGATTACATGCAGAATGCCGCGGGAATGGTTCCCGGACTATGCGGACTGCGAACTCATTTTTCCCGAGAAGGCGGGATTTCTCACGGAAGAGGAACTGATCCCGCTGATCAGGGACGCGGATGCGGCGGTCATTCTGTTCACTTATCTGAACGAGGCGGTGCTGAAGCACTGCACGAGGCTGAAGGTCGTGACCAGCTTCGGCGCGGGTTATGACGCGATCAACGTGGAGGACTGCACGAAGCGCGGGATTTGGGTCTGCAATACGCCGGAAGCGGTCTGCGAGCCGACGGCGGAATTCACGATCGGCATGATCCTCGACACGCTTCGGACGATCACGTGGCGCGACCGCCAGATGCGGACGAATCCGGATTACGACTGGGGACTTGCGCGGTATCCCAGCTGGATCGCAATGGGAAAAACGCTTGGCATCGTCGGGATGGGGCGTATCGGAAAAGCTGTCGCCAGAAGAGCGATCGCGCTGGGCATGAAGATCATGTATTATTCGCGGCACAGAATGAGTGAAGAGGATGAAGCCCTGTATCAGGCGACGTACGCGGATCTGGACACCCTGCTGCGGACGGCGGATGTCGTGAGCCTGCATGTGCCCCTGACGCCGCAGACGGAGGGGCTGATCGGCCGCGAGGAGCTGGCGAAGATGAAGCCGACGGCGCATCTTGTGAATATGGCGCGCGGTCCGGTCGTCGACGAGGAAGCGCTGATCGAAGCGCTCCGTGAAAAGAAGATCGCCGGTGCGGCGCTGGACGTGTTCTGCAACGAGCCGAACATCAATCCGGCGTTCAAGGAACTGGACAATGTCGTGCTGACGCCGCATGTGGGCGTGGACAGTGCGGAAGCGCGCATGATCATCGCGCATCATACGGCACTGAACATACTTCCGGTCCTGAAGGGAGAGGGAGAGCCCGCCTTCTGCGTGAACCGGAAAGAACTCGGATAGGAGGCGTTTTATGGACAAGAACAAGATCGCGGTCCGTTACGGGATGGACATGCAGCAGATGGTTTTGGATCTGATGCGCTATGCGGACATCAAATCCGAACTGCATGACGGGATGAAGATCGCGCTGAAACCGAATCTGGTCGTCGCGAAAGAACCATCGAGCGGAGCGACGACGCATACGGAGATCCTGGAAGGCGTACTGATGTACCTGAAGGAATCCGGAGATTACGACGTCACGATCATGGAGGGCTCCTGGGTCGGCGATTCTACGCGCAGAGCCTTCCGGGTCTGCGGCTATGATACGCTTGCGGAGAAGTACGGGGCAAAACTGCTGGACCTGAAAAAGGATTCTTTCCATATATACAAGGGGTACCGCGTCTGCGACGCGCCGATGCAGGCGGATTACCTGATCAATCTGCCCGTTCTGAAAGGGCACTGCCAGACGACGATGACGTGCGCCCTGAAGAACATGAAGGGGACGCTGCCCGACACAGAAAAGAGAAGGTTCCACGCGGAAGGCCTGCATGTGCCGATCGCCACGCTGGGAACGATCATCAAGCCGAACGTGACGATCGTGGACGGGATCTGCGGAGACCTGGATTTCGAGGAGGGCGGAAACCCGATCCCCATGAACAGGATCCTGCTTGGATTCGACAGCGTGCTGATCGATACCTGCGTCTGCCATATGATGGGGATCGACACGGATGAGGTCCCGTATATCGGTCTGGCGGCGAAATTCGGAGCGGGAAGCATGGACTTCAGAGACGATACGCTGATCGAGCTGAACGATGCGAGCAACGCCGGCCGTCTTCCGCTGCTCAGCAGAAAGGCAAAACAGCTGGCCAGATATACGGATGAGCGGGAGGCATGCTCCGCGTGCTACGGATCGCTGATCCATGCCCTGAACAGACTGGACGAAATGGGAAGACTGGGATGGCTGGACGAGAAGATCTGCATCGGCCAGGGATTCCGCGGCGTCGAGGGATGCCCGCTTGGCGTGGGCAACTGCACGGCCGGCTGTAAGAGCAGTCTGAGGGGCTGTCCGCCGCGTGCAGACCAGATCATGGAGTTCCTGATGGAGCATATGGGTTGACAATCAGCCGGCCCCGGACCTGTTTTTCGGGGGAAATATGAATAAAGTATAAAAAAAGAACGAATTATGAAATAATTCGTTCTTTTTGTTGACAATTTGCGGAAAAGAGCGTAGAGTAATACCCTGCACCTTAGTGGGAGAACTATGCCCTTTTGGCAGAATTTCTCACTTGGAAGCAGGGAAATTGCCGTGCTTTTTCTTAAAAACAAGGCGATTATACCATATATAGCGGTTTTTGCAACTAGACGACGCAACATTCTGTTGCTGCTCCGTTCAGGACGTGTGCCGGAACGGGAAAATGACTAAATCTGGGGACAGGAGTGGTGCTTTACATGCACGAAACAAAGGTAAGGATGACCGATGTCCATATGGGCAAACGCGTCAGAAAAACGTTTTCGAAGATCAAAGAAGTCCTGGACATGCCTGACCTGATAGAGGTCCAGAAGAATTCGTATCAGCGGCTGATCGAGCAGGGGCTCAGAGAAGTGCTGGACGATATCTCCCCTATCATGGATTACAACAAAACACTTGCGCTGGAGTTCGTCGGATACCATTTTGACGAGAATCCGAAATACAACGTGGAAGAATGCAAGGAAAGGGACGCGGACTATGCGACTCCGCTTCGCATGAGAGTGCGCCTGATCCATCTGCAGACCGGTGAGGTCAAGGAACAGGATATCTTTATCGGAGATTTCCCGCTTATGACGCCGACCGGTACATTCATTATCAATGGTACGGAACGAGTGATCGTCAGCCAGCTGGTCAGATCGCCCGGCGTGTACTATGCGAAAACGATCGACAAACTCGGAAAAGAATTATACGCCTCTACCGTGATCCCCAACCGCGGTGCATGGCTTGAATATGAGACGGATTCGAACGACATCATGTATGTTCGCATCGACCGCAACAGAAAACTGCCTGTCACCGTATTTCTGCGCGCGCTCGGGTTCGGAACGGACCAGCAGATCATTGATCTGTTCGGTGAGGACGAACGTCTGCTGGCGACGATCGAAAAGGATTCCACCAGTTCCACGGAGGAAGGCCTGATCGAAGTCTACAAGAGACAGAGACCCGGCGAACCGCCGACACTGGACAGCGCCAAGCAGCTGCTCGACGCGACGTTCAACGACCCCAAACGCTATGACCTGGCGCGGGTCGGACGCTATAAATTCAACAAGAAGCTTTCCATCGCAAGACGTCTGGAAGGACAGGTCGCGGCGGAAGACATCTTCGATAAAGAGACAGGCGAGCTGCTCGTCTCCGGCGGAGCCGTGATCACCAAGGATGCGGCGGCAAGCATCCAGAACAGCGGTATCAACACCGTTAACGTTCTGTGCGACGGCACACCCGTGCGCATCATCGGAAACGGCGTCGTGGATACGAAGGCCTGGCTGCCGGACCTCGATCTTACGGAAGAGAACATGCCCGAAATGGTCCGCTACGACGTGATCCGCGAGATCTTCGACAATTACGAGACGACGGAAGACAGGATCAAGGCGTTCCATGAGCGCATCCCGGAGCTGGCGCCCAAGTGCATCCAGATGGATGACATCATCGCCTCCATCAGCTACAACCTGAACCTGTTCTTCGGGATCGGCAACATCGATGATATCGATATGCTGGGCAACCGCCGCCTGCGCAGCGTAGGCGAGCTGCTTCAGAACCAGATCCGCATCGGTCTTCTGAGACTGGAGCGCAGCGTTCGCGAACGTATGGGGATCAAGGATATCGAGACCATGACTCCTCTGGAGCTGATCAATCCCAGACCCGTTCATTCCGCGATCAAGGAATTCTTCGGATCCTCCCAGCTGTCCCAGTTCATGGATCAGACGAACCCGCTGGCAGAGCTGACGCACAAGCGCCGCATGAGCGCACTGGGTCCCGGGGGACTGAACAGGGAGCGTGCCTCCTTCGAAGTCCGCGACGTTCATTATTCCCACTATGGAAGAATGTGCCCCATCGAGACCCCTGAAGGTCCCAACATCGGCCTGATCGGATCCCTTGCGACCTACGCGAGGATCAATAAATACGGCTTCATCGAGACGCCCTACCGCATCGTCGATAAGAAGAGCGGCGTCGTGACGGAGCAGGTGGAATACCTGACCGCCGACGAGGAAGAGCAGTACATCGTGGCGCAGGCGAACGAGCTGCTTGATGATGAAGGACATTTCGTCCGCGACCGTATCTCCGTGCGCCGCCGCGAGGATATCACCGAGGTGAACGCGAGCGAGGTCGATCTGATGGACGTTTCGCCCAGACAGGTCGTATCCGTGGCAACGGCGATGATCCCGTTCCTGGAGAACGACGACGCATCCCGTGCGCTGATGGGATCCAACATGCAGAGGCAGGCGGTGCCGCTTCTGAATCCCAAGGCGCCGATCGTCGGCACCGGCATGGAATACAAGGCTGCGAGAGACTCCGGCGTTGTCGTGCTTTCTCCTGAAGCCGGCATCGTAAAGAAAGTCAGCGCGCAGTACATCACGATCCTGGGAGACAGCGGCAAGGAATATACGTTCAAACTGCTGAAGTTCCTGCGTTCCAACCAGTCTACCTGCATCAACCAGAGACCGATCGTCAAGAGAGGCGAACGCGTCGAGAAGGGACAGGTCATTGCGGACGGTCCTTCCACCGACGGCGGTGAGATCGCGCTCGGACGCAACGTGCTGATCGGGTTCATGACCTGGGAGGGATACAACTACGAGGACGCTGTTCTGATCAGCGAGAAACTGGTCAAGGAAGATGCGTTCACATCGATCCATATCGAGAAATACGAATCCGAAGCGCGTGACACGAAGCTCGGACCGGAAGAGATCACAAGAGACATTCCGAACGTCGGCGATGATGCGCTGAAGGATCTGGACGAAAACGGCATCATCCGCATCGGCGCGGAAGTCACCGCCGGAGACATCCTGGTCGGTAAAGTCACGCCGAAGGGCGAGACGGAGCTGACGCCCGAAGAGAGACTGCTTCGCGCCATCTTCGGCGAGAAAGCACGCGAAGTCCGCGACACATCGCTGCGCGTGCCGCACGGCGAGTCCGGCATCGTGGTGGACGTCAAAGTCTTCACCCGCGAGAACAAGGATGAGATCGCAAGCGGCGTCAACGAAATGGTCCGCGTGTACATCGCGCAGAAGCGCAAGATCCAGGTCGGAGACAAGATGGCGGGACGCCACGGCAACAAGGGCGTCGTTTCCAGAGTCCTTCCGGAAGAGGATATGCCCTTCCTTGAGGACGGAACTCCGCTGGATATCGTGCTGAACCCCCTGGGCGTGCCTTCCCGTATGAACATCGGACAGGTGCTGGAAGTCCACCTCGGACTTGCGGCCGCCAAGAACGGATGGCATATCGCGACGCCTGTATTCGACGGCGCGACGCAGGAAGACATCACGCAGCTTCTCGAGGAAGCGGGTTACAGCCCGGACGGAAAGATGACCGTCTATGACGGACGTACGGGCGAGCCGTTCGAAAACCGTGTCACAGTCGGATACATGTATTATCTGAAACTGTCCCACATGGTCGACGACAAGATCCACGCAAGATCCACGGGCCCCTACTCTCTGGTGACACAGCAGCCTCTGGGCGGCAAAGCCCAGTTCGGCGGACAGAGATTCGGCGAGATGGAAGTCTGGGCGCTGGAAGCATACGGCGCGGCGCACACGCTGCAGGAGATCCTGACAGTCAAGAGCGACGACGTCGTCGGACGTGTCAAGACCTACGAGGCGATCGTAAAGGGCGAGAACATTTCCGAGCCCGGCATCCCCGAGTCCTTCAAGGTCCTGATCAAGGAGCTGCAGAGCCTTGCGCTGGATATCAAGGTCTTCTCCGAATCGCATGAGGAGGTAAACCTCAACGAGGAAGACGAGGAACCGATCAGACGCGCAGGCGGGATCAATCTCTCCAGAGACGAGAGAGGCGACGATTCCACAGACGGAGACGACTTCGGCTCATTCGATATGACGAGCTTCCCCGAACTGGACGATCTGGGAATCACGGACGAAGATTCCGATTCCCCCGATTCGATCGATGACATCGATATCGACATCTGATCCGGGACAGAAAAAGTGGACTGTGCCTTACGGCACGTGGAGATATATCAGGAAGGAGCGTAAACAAGTTGCCTGAACTCAATAACTTTGATTCTATGCTCATCGGTTTGGCTTCCCCGGAAAAGATCCTCGAGTGGTCTTACGGAGAGGTGAAAAAACCCGAAACCATCAACTACCGCACACTGAAACCGGAACGCGACGGTCTGTTCTGTGAAAGGATCTTCGGACCCACCAAGGACTGGGAGTGTCACTGCGGCAAATATAAAAGGATCCGCTACAAGGGGATCATCTGCGACAAGTGCGGCGTCGAGGTGACGCGCAGCAAAGTCCGCAGAGAGAGAATGGGACACATCAAACTGGCTGCGCCGGTCTCCCATATCTGGTATTTCAAAGGAACACCGTCCCGTATGGGACTTCTGCTGGACGTCTCGCCCAGAGCGCTCGACAGAGTGCTGTATTTCGCGATGTACATCGTGATCGATCCCGGTACAACGGACCTGCAGTACGGCGAGCTTCTTTCGGACAAAGATTACAATGAAAAGATCGAGACCTACGGTGCAGGATCCTTCAAGGCCGGCATGGGAGCGGAAGCCGTCAAGGAGATGCTTCAGGCGATCGATCTGGAGAAGCTTTCCAAAGAACTGAAAGAGGAAGCCGCAAAACTGACCGGGCAGAAGCGCCTGCGTGTCGTGAAACGGCTCGAAGTGGTGGAAGCGTTCCGCCAGAGCGGCAACGACCCCACATGGATGATCATGGATGTGGTCCCGGTCATTCCCCCGGAGCTTCGCCCCATGGTCCAGCTGGACGGCGACCGATTCGCCACCAGCGATCTGAACGATCTGTACCGCCGCGTGATCAACCGGAACAACCGTCTGAAGAGACTGCTTGAGCTGGGCGCACCCGGGATCATCGTCCGCAACGAAAAGCGCATGCTGCAGGAAGCGGTGGACGCGCTGATCGATAACGGCCGCAGAGGAAAAGCGGTCACAGGCCCCGGAAACAGACAGCTGAAGAGCCTTTCCGATATGCTTCGCGGCAAACAGGGACGTTTCCGTCAGAACCTGCTGGGCAAACGCGTGGACTACTCCGGCCGAAGCGTTATCGTCGTCGGACCCGACCTGAAGATGTATCAGTGCGGTCTTCCCAAGGAGATGGCGCTGGAACTGTTCAAGCCGTTCGTGATGAAGAAACTGGTCGAAAGCCAGGACGCGAGCAACATCAAGAGCGCGAAGCGCATGGTCGAGCGTTCCCATCCCAAGGTCTGGGACGTTCTGGAGAGCGTCATCAGCGAGCATCCGGTCCTTCTGAACCGTGCGCCCACACTGCACAGACTCGGCATCCAGGCGTTTGAGCCGGTGCTGGTCGAGGGCCGCGCGATCCGTCTGCATCCGCTTGTCTGCAAAGCGTTCAACGCGGACTTCGACGGAGACCAGATGGCGGTACACGTACCCCTTTCCGTTGAGGCTCAGGCAGAAGCAAGATTCCTGATGCTGTCCGCGCACAACATCCTCAAACCGCAGGACGGCAAGCCCGTAACCGTGCCGACACAGGATATGATCCTCGGTTCCTACTATCTGACCGTGATCCGTCCCGGCGCAAAGGGCGAGGGAAGCATCTTTGCGGATACCAACGAGGCGATCAAGGCGTATCAGACAGGCGTCATCGATCTGCAGGCGCAGATCAAGGTCCGTCTGGAGCGCGAGTGGAACGGCGAGATGCGCCACAAGATCGTGGATACGTCCGTCGGATACATCCTCTTCAACGAAGCGGTCCCGCAGGACATCGGTTTTGTGGACCGTACGGACCCTGACAACCTGTTCACATTCGAGATCAACGAAAAAGTCGACTCCGACCGTCTGGGCGAGATCGTGGATATGTGCTATCACACCCACGGCCCGACAAAGACGTGCGAGGTTCTGGACAATATCAAGCATTTGGGCTACATGTACTCCACCAAGGGCGCGCTGACCGTCAGCGTGATGGACATCAAGGTGCCCGAGGCGAAAAAGGCGATCATTGACGAGGCGGAAAAGGCCGTTGCAAAGACGACGAGACAGTACCGCCGCGGCATGATCAACGAGGAGAGCCGTTACAAGGATATCGTTGAGATCTGGACGAATGCGACGGACCGCGTCACAGCGGAACTGAAGAATTCCATGGATCCCTTCAACCCGATCTTCATGATGGCGAACTCCGGTGCACGCGGAAACATGAACCAGATCCGCCAGCTTGCCGGTATGCGCGGCTTGATGGCAAATACATCCGGTAAGATCGTGGAGATGCCCATCCGGGCAAACTTCCGTGAAGGACTGAACGTACTTGAGTTCTTCATCTCCTCTCACGGAACCAGAAAAGGTATGGCGGATACCGCGCTGCGTACCGCAGACTCCGGATATCTGACAAGACGTCTGGTCGATGTTTCCCAGGAGACGATCGTTCAGGAGATCGACTGCTATGAGAGTGCCGGCGAGGTGCCCAGAGGCATCGAGGTCTCCGCGATCATGAACGGCGCCGCCGTGATCGAGTCTCTTTCCGACAGGATCATGGGCAGAGTATCCGTCAACGATATCGCGGATCCCGTAACGGGCGAGATCATCGTCCACGCGCAGGAGATCATCACGACCGAGATGGCGAACCAGATCGAGGCAGCCGGAATCGAGACAGTATCCGTCCGTTCCGTTCTGTCCTGCAGATGCCCGCACGGCGTGTGCGCACGCTGCTACGGCGCAAACCTTGCGACCGGATCGCTCGTCGACGTCGGCGAGGCTGTCGGAATCATCGCGGCGCAGTCGATCGGTGAACCCGGCACACAGCTGACGATGAGAACGTTCCATACCGGCGGCGTTGCATCCAGCGAGGACATCACACAGGGTCTTCCCCGTGTTGAGGAGCTGTTTGAGGCACGCAAGCCGAAAGGACAGGCAGTGATCTCCGAGATCTCCGGTACGATTTCGTTCGAAGAGAACAGAAACCGCAACGAGATCACGGTCACCGGTGAAGACGGAGACAGCAAGACTTATCTGATCCCGTTCGGAAGCCGCCTGAAGGTCACGGAAGGGCAGGTCATCGAAGCCGGTGATGAGCTGACGGAAGGTTCCGTCAACCCGCACGACATTCTGACGATCCGCGGAATCAAGGGCGTTCAGAGTTATCTGATCCGCGAGGTGCAGGTCGTTTACCGCCTGCAGGGTGTATCGATCTCCGACAAGCATATCGAGGTGATCGTCCGCCAGATGCTCCGCAAGGTCAAGATCGAGGAAGCGGGAGACACGTCGATGCTTCCCGGAAGCCTGGTCGACATCTTCAAGTTCGAAGAGGAGAACCTCAAGGCGTTCCAGAACGGCGGAAAGCCGGCGATCGCGAAGCGTGTCCTGCTGGGCATCACCAAGGCAGCGCTGGCAACTGACAGCTTCCTGTCTGCGGCAAGCTTCCAGGAGACGACCCGTGTTCTGACGGAAGCGGCGATCAAGGGAAAGACGGACGAACTGCTCGGACTGAAGGAGAACGTCATCATCGGAAAACTGATCCCCGCCGGAACCGGTATGAAGCGGTACCGTGACATCCGGATCGAGACGGTTGGAAACGGCGTCATGCAGGAAGCCATGGACACAGCTGTCCAGGAGAAAGCAGAGACGCAGGATGACGATCTTGACACAGACGATCTGGAAGTCATCTCTTTCGATGACAATCTGAATCTGGACGAGATCCCGGATTTCGATATCTGATCGCTGTAAAAAGGCATAGCAATGCGTGAAAAAGCGCAAACGGCGAAAGAGAATGGCTGTTGACATGCTATTTTACGCTTGTTATAATACTGAGCGTGTCTGCTCACGGGCGGACCGCTTGGCATTCTGCCGGATTCTGACGGCAGAAAGGGGAACAAGTTCCCCGCAAATCTGTTTGCCGATGTCCTTCTCATTGGGTTGCGAGGAGGCATGATCGACATAGATCTATTATGTTAAGGAGGTGGAGCGCGCGTGCCCACAATTAACCAGTTGATCCGTAAGGGACGTGAAAAGGTTGTTTACAAATCTAACGTACCGATCCTGCAGCAGTGCCCCCAGAAACGCGGGGTATGCCTGGCTGTTCGTACGATGACGCCTAAAAAGCCGAATTCTGCTCTTAGAAAGATCGCTCGTGTGCGTCTTACCAACCTGGAGGAAGGTACTGCTTATATTCCTGGCATCGGTCATAATCTGCAGGAGCACTCTGTTGTTCTGATCCGCGGAGGCCGTGTTAAGGACCTGCCCGGTGTTCGCTACCACATCATCCGTGGTGCGCTTGATACCGCCGGCGTGGCAGATCGTCGTCAGGGAAGAAGTCTCTACGGCGCAAAGAAACCCAAGAAATCATAACTTGGGCTTTATGCAGATGATGAACGCTGCGATGCTGTGACTCGCGGATGGGACGCGTTGAGTGTTGCACACAGCAGAACAGTGTGAAGTGATTTGCATGCAACATTGAGATGGAACAAATTACGACGAAACTACACGCATGAAAAGGAGGGACAGTCATGCCCAGACGCGGTAATGTACCAAAGCGCGAAGTATTGCCGGATCCTATTTACGGCAACACGATTGTAACCAAACTGATCAACAACATTATGCTTGACGGAAAACGCGGCACTGCGCAGCGCATCACCTACGGCGCGTTCGAGAGAATCGAGAACCGCACAGGCAAGCCTGCAATGGACGTTTTCAATGATTGCCTGAACAATATTCTCCCCGTACTGGAGACCAAATCCCGTCGCGTCGGCGGACAGAACTACCAGGTTCCCCTGGAGATCCGTCCGGAGCGCCGTCAGACGCTGGCTCTTCGCTGGCTCGTCGACTTCGCGCGCAACCGCAGCGAGCGTACGATGGAAGAACGTCTCGCGGCTGAGATCATGGATGCTGCGAACAACACAGGCAACACCGTGAAGCGCAAGGAAGATGTGCACCGTATGGCAGAAGCCAACAAGGCGTTTGCACACTTCCGCTGGTAATCTGTACCGGCAAAAAAGATATACCCGCTCCTGCTGAAGAAGAAGCGGCAAAAGCGGGACTTGATGGATGGCAAAGGATATCAATCGGGAAGGAGGGAAAGCCATGTCAAGAGAAATTGCACTTGATCTGATCAGAAACATCGGTATCATGGCACATATCGATGCGGGAAAAACGACTACGACTGAACGAATTCTGTATTATACGGGCAGAGTACACCGGATGGGTGAAACACACGAAGGTGCGGCCACGATGGACTGGATGGTTCAGGAACAGGAACGCGGGATCACGATTACATCTGCTGCGACAACCTGTATGTGGAACGGACACCGCATCAATATCATCGATACCCCCGGACATGTGGATTTTACAGTTGAGGTGGAGCGTTCCCTTCGGGTTCTCGATGGAGCGGTTGCAGTGTTTTGTGCGAAGGGCGGGGTCGAGCCACAGAGCGAGACCGTATGGCACCAGGCTACAAAATACGAGGTTCCGAGGATCGCCTATGTGAACAAAATGGACATCATGGGCGCAGATTTCTATCGTGTCGTCGATATGATGCGCGACAGACTCGGCGCAAACGCAGTTCCTTTGCAGCTTCCCATCGGACAGGAAGAGAGTTTTGTAGGGATCATCGATCTGCTGGACATGGACTCTGTTCAGTATTTTGACGAAATGGGTTCCGACATGCGTATCCTGGAGATTCCGGAAGACATGCGGGACAAGGCGGAAGAATACAGAACGCAGCTCCTTGAAAGCATCAGTGAATTCGATGAGGAAATCATGGAGATGTATCTGGAGGGAGAAGAGATCCCGAAGGAGAAACTTGTGGCGGCGATCCGCAAAGCAACGATCGCGGGCGATTTCGTCCCGGTGCTCTGCGGTACATCCTACCGCAACAAAGGCGTGCAGAAACTGCTCGATGCAATCGTGGATTATCTGCCGTCTCCGCTGGATATCCCTGCGATCACAGGACACAATCCGAGCAAAACGAAGGAGGAGGTCATCCGCCACGCGAGTGATGACGAGCCGTTCTCCGCTCTCGCGTTCAAGATCGTAGCGGATCCGTTTGTTGGAAAGCTGGCATTCTTCAGAGTCTATTCCGGAGTGCTGAAAAACGGTTCCTACATTTATAACTCGACAAAAGGGAAACGTGAACGCGTCGGAAGGATCCTTCTGATGCACGCGAATCACCGCGAAGACGTCGATGAAGTCCGCACGGGCGACATCGCAGCGATGGTGGGACTGAAAGAGACCGGAACAGGAGACACGCTGTGTGCAGAAAACGCGCAGGTTCTGCTGGAATCCATGGAGTTTCCGGATCCCGTCATCCAGGTCGCGATCGAACCGAAGACCAAAGCAGGTCAGGAGAAGATGGCAACCGCGCTGATCCGTCTGGCGGAAGAGGATCCCACATTCAAGACATACACGAATCCCGAAACAGGTCAGACCATCATCGCCGGAATGGGCGAGCTGCATCTTGAGATCATCGTTGACCGTCTGCTTCGTGAATTCAAAGTCGAGGCAACAGTCGGCAATCCTCAGGTCGCATACAGAGAAACGCTTCGCAAAGCGGTCATGCATTCCGAGGGAAGGTTCGTGCGTCAGAGCGGCGGACATGGCCAGTATGGTCATTGCATCGTCGACTTTGAGCCGACAGAACCCGGCAGTGGATTCACATTTGAAAGCAAGATCGTCGGCGGAACTGTGCCGAAAGAGTACATTCAGCCGATCTGCGACGGAATCGCGGAGGCAGCAAAGAGCGGTCTGATGGGCGGATATGAAGTTGTTGATTTCAAGGCGACGCTGATCGACGGTTCTTATCACGAGGTCGACTCGAATGAGAACGCGTTCAAGGTCGCAGGATCGATGGCTTTCAAAGCCGCGATGGAGAAGAGCGGCATGACGCTGCTTGAACCCACAATGAAAGTCGAGGTTGTTTTGCCGGAAGAGTTCATGGGAGATATCATGGGCAATCTGACAGCTCGACGTGGACAGATCGAAGGCTCCGAACCCAGAGGCTCAGCGCAGATCGTTCATGCAATGGTCCCGCTGGCTGAGATGTTCGGCTACGCAACAGATCTTCGAAGCCGCACGCACGGCCGTGCGACATTCACAATGCAGTTTTCACACTATCAGCCGGTTCCGCACGGAATTGCATCGAAGCTTCTGGGAATCGCTGATTAAAAAGTGCAAACAATACGTTATGAATCAATAAGGAGAAAAAGAAATGGCAAAGGCTAAATTCGAACGCACGAAGCCGCATGTCAACATTGGAACGATCGGACACGTTGACCACGGCAAGACGACACTGACAGCAGCGATCACGATGGCACTTGCACAGAAGGGCCAGGCAGCCGCGATGCG
>JAFRLQ010000134.1 GCA_017431145.1 Clostridia bacterium
ATGATCCAAATTGACCTTGTTTTCGGTTCAAAATCCTGAAGTCGGGATTTAAGGCAGATCAGTTGCGGCCCTAATTCGGAATTCATCTCGCCGCTTATTCACAAATTGAAGCGGGAGTATTCTTCCTGGACCTTAGATAAAGGAAAGAGAAATGACACGGGAGGGAAAGAGATGGACAGTGCGTATGTGAGGCAGGTCCTGCTCCGGACGCAGAACGGAAGCGATATCCGGGGTTCGGTGATCGCGACGGAAAAGGAAGAAAAGACGCTGAGTGGAGATATGGCGGCTTTTATTGCAGCGGGATTTCAGGATTTTCTGGCGCAGAAGACCGGGAAGAAGCCGGAAGAGCTGAGGATCTGTATCGGTCATGACAGCAGGATCACGGCGGAGGAGATCAAGCAGAATGTGATCGCAGGTATGCGGGATGCGAAGATCTATGACTGCGGGATGGTCTCGACGCCGTCCATGTTCCAGGCAACCGTACTTCCGGAATGCGGGTTTGACGGCGCGGTCATGATCACGGCCAGCCATCTCCCGTTCAACCGAAACGGACTGAAGATGATGACACAGGAAGGCGCGCTGGAACACGGGGAGGTCACCCGGGTGCTTGAGATTGCTGCGGATTATGCAGTGCGCTTCGGAAAAGAAGACAGCGGGGAACTGATCAGTGCGTCAGTGTTCCGTGCGCCCGGGAAAAAGGCGGAACCGTTCGATCTCATCAGTGTTTATGCATCGCATATGTGTGAGCTGATCCGCAGAGAAGTCAATGCGAAGGAGTACGACCGCCCGCTTCAGGGGCTGCATATCGTGGTGGATGCCGGAAACGGTGCAGCCGGTTTTTTCGCAAAACAGATTCTGGAGCCTCTCGGTGCTGACACGAAGGGAAGTGTGTTTCTGGATCCTGACGGGATGTTTCCCAATCATATCCCAAACCCTGAAAACGCAAAGGCGATGGAGGCGATCTGCACTGCGACTGTACAAGCAGGCGCGGATCTTGGCGTGATCTTCGACTGTGACGGAGACAGAGGTGCGGTCGTCTTTTCGGACGGAACGGAAGTCAACCGGAATACGCTGATCGCGTTGCTGTCTGCGATCCTGAGCAAGGACCATCCCGGCACGACGGTCGTGACGGACTCCGTGACATCCGATGAACTCGCGGAGTTTCTGGACAAGATCGGAATGAAGCATTTCCGCTACAGAAGGGGTTACAAGAACGTGATCGATAAGGGAATCGAGCTGAACCGCGCGGGCGAACCCTGTGAGCTTGCGATCGAGACGTCTGGACACGGCGCTTTCCGGGAAAACCATTTTTCGGATGACGGCGCATATATCGCAGTGAAGATTATTATCACCATGGCGCAGCTGAGAAAAGAAGGGAAGAGGATCGAGGATCTGATCGCGGATCTCAGACAGCCGGCCGAAGCTGCGGAAGAACGCTACAGGATACTGGAAAAGGATTTCCGGACATACGGACAGAAACTGCTCGACGCATTCAGAGGATATGTCTGCGCGCAGGAGCACTGCTCGATCGTTGAGCCGAATTATGAAGGTGTCCGGGTCGCATATGACGACGGAGTAAACCGGGGCTGGTATCTTATGCGCATGTCGCTGCACGATCCCGTGATCCCGGTCAACATCGAGTCCTCCAATCCGGGCGGCGCAGGTGTGATACACGACAGGATGCAGCCGTTTTTCGAGGGGAAGAAACTCGAAAAACAGTAAGACAGGAAGGAAAATATACACTTTGCATACAAAACGCGGCGGAATGTTCGCCTCGTTTTGTGCTTTTCGGAAATTCGTTGACAAAAAGGACGAATTGGACTATTATTTTAAATGCTGTGGTGCTGTACTCTGCGGGCGTAGCTCAATGGCAGAGCACCGGCTTCCCAAGCCGGCTACGTGGGTTCGATTCCCATCGCCCGCTCCAACGGCACCATTCGTAAGTTTCAAAGATTATTAAAGGAGAAAGAGAAATGGCAAAGGCTAAATTCGAACGCACGAAGCCGCATGTCAACATTGGAACGATCGGACACGTTGACCACGGCAAGACGACACTGACAGCAGCGATCACGATGGCACTTGCACAGAAGGGCCAGGCAGCCGCGATGCG
>JAFRLQ010000135.1 GCA_017431145.1 Clostridia bacterium
GCATCTGAAAACATCGCTACAAACATGCCTGATATATATGAGGATCATATACCGGTATTCGAGAAGCTACTGCATGATGTAGATGACAAAGTACGGATGGAATCGCCGGAGATCTTTCGGGTTCTCGGTAAACGCAGGCCTAAGTTCGTCAGGCCGTATGTGGAGCAGCTGCGGCAGATATCGGAAAGCGACGAGAACCACGTCGTAAGAATCCACTGTCTTGGCGCGATCAAGGCGATGGGATTAAATTAGATAAATTCCAGTTTGCCGAGACAATGAAATAAATCCTGGCGCCCTGACGCAACCGGTCAACGGAATATTCCTGACGCCGAGGGTCGTGTGGACAGCGTAGATAACGGGTTTTTTATTCACGCTACCCACCTAAGGCATGTGGAGACTGTCGTTCTGCTGTCAAGGAAATGAGGTCAAAAGTCCAGAAATGGCTTGAAATAAGGGCTTTTGCGGGTTTATTTCTTTAGTGGGGGCATAGATATGTTTCCACAGAGCGAGAGAGTAAAATTGGGAAAATCCGCTGCTGTAACTCTACTTTCGCTATCAACGGCAAAAATGTGAGATTGAGACTATCGGATTGTTGTCATTTGGTCCTTTTCGAGAGGTTGAGACTCTCGGCCTGTTGTCAATGGGACTGTAACAGTAGTTTCGATGTCCGAAAAAAATGGAGGTGTTAACCTATGGAATACATCAGAGTAACAAAAGATAATCTGGAAAAGGAGCATATCTGCTGTGCCATCTCAAATAACAAGGACGTACAGGTTTCTTCCAAAAAGGCATGGCTTTTGGATCGGTTCGATGAGGGATTGGTGTTTCTGAAAAGCGTGGAACGGGGTAAGTGTTTCATTGAGTATATCCCTGCTGAAAAAGCATGGAATCCGATAGATGCAGACGGGTATATTTATATCGACTGTCTGTGGGTCGCAGGCTCGTTCAAGGGGCACGGATACTCCAATGATCTGCTGAGTGCTTGTATTGAGGACAGCAAGAGCAAAGGAAAACAGGG
Organism: Clostridia bacterium; assembly: GCA_017431145.1. Taxonomy (GTDB): domain Bacteria; phylum Bacillota; class Clostridia; order Christensenellales; family Maliibacteriaceae; genus RGIG9107. The sequence goes on from JAFRLQ010000135.1 coordinate 1,019, forward strand.
CCTTTGTATTCTTTCATCAGCTAAGAAAAAGCCTTTCCTTGCCGATCCTAAGTTTCTGAAACACAAGGGCTTTACCGTATGTGACGAGGCTGATAATGGTATTCAATTGTGGTACTTGCCTTTCTCTGCTGACGCTCGCAAGCCTAAGTTCAAGGACTGCGCTAAACACCCTCATGTTGATGAAGCAGGCTATGTTCTGTACTATACCAGCCAGTGTCCGTTCAATGCAAAGTATGTTCCGATTGTAGAGCAAACAGCAAAAGAAAACGGCATACCGTTTAAGGCAATACATATTGAGAGCAAGGAACAGGCACAAAATGCTCCGACACCGATTACGACATATGCTTTGTTCTGTGATGGAGAATACATTTCCAATGAGCAGATGAATGACACTAAGTTTTTGAAACTGGTATCAAAATAACAGATACATCACGGCACTCACACTGCCATCACAGGCAGCGGAGAGCGTACCATAACAATGAGGCAATTATGATTATCAAAGAAATCGACGTTAAGAGCGTCATGACAAAATCGAATCTTCCGGTATCGGATTTTTCCGTGAATCCATATGTGGGATGTACTCACGCCTGCAAATACTGCTACGCCTCCTTCATGAAGCGCTTCACCAATCATCCGGAACCGTGGGGTGAGTTTATTGATGTGAAGAATTGGCCGGAGATCAAAAAGCCGGAAAGATATGCCGGGAAGGAGGCGTTCCTTGGCTCCGTCACCGACTGCTATCAGACATGTGAAAAGAAATATGGCAGAACGAGGGCTCTGCTGGAGCAGCTTCAGGGAAGCGGGATCAGTATCAGCATTGCTACCAAATCCGATCTGGTGCTGCGGGATATTGACCTCATAAAGACTTTTCCGAATGCCCGTGTCTCTTTTTCCATCAATACGGTGGACGAGGATTTCCGAAAGGAAATGGACAAAGCCGCCAGTATCGAAAGACGCCTTGCTGCAATGAAGGAGTTGTATGATAACGGCATACAGACCGTGTGCCAGATCGCTCCCATCTTTCCGGGGATCACGGATGTAAAGGCAATCATCGAGGTCGTGAAGGATCGCTGCAACCTGATCTGGTTGGAGAATCTGAATCTGCGCGGCGATTACAAAGTTCGTATTTTGGAATGGGTACATGAGCATCATCCGGATCTGGATGAGCTGTATCATCATATTTACAGCAAGAGCGACCGTACCTATTGGAGTAAACTGGACGCAGAGCTAAGAGAATATGCGGCGACAGAAGGCTTCCCTTATGTCCGTGATGATGATTCTAAACGCTCGGATTTCGGAGAACTACCGATTATAGCAAACTATTTCTATCATGAAGAAGTCAAGAAGTCGGCAAAGAAAGAAAAATAGATACAACACACGGCACCACCCGGCGGCGGGGAGCGTATAATGACAAAACACCTCTGAACCATAACGGCTCGGAGATGTTTCTGCGTCTATAGGCCTTATTCCTTTATCGTGATTTCCTTCCCGTCCTTGAAGGCAAATACCACCGTGTCATCGTATACCGTGATGCAGGTAAAGAGCCTTCGGACGTAGTTTTCATCAAAGGTGATCAGAGGTCCGGACAGGCCCACGAAGAAGGAAGCGATCTCCTTGATTTCGTTTGTCCGCTGGGCTTGCAGGGCATTCTGGGAGAGGATGTTTTCTTTCTCGTCTCGGAGTGTCAGAATTTCGGTTCCGATCCGGTCAGCGCCAGGACTGTCGGCCCGGTAGCCGATGAGCTCGATCTGCAGGGCCTTGATTTTCTCATCGATGGCAGTGGCCTGTTCGAGTAGGGATTCGTTTAAGGCCTCATCCACGCACTCGGTGGCACGGTCGGCGGCATCCTTGCTCATCAGGTGCGCCCGGTTGATGGCATTGACAGTGATCCGCTGCAGCATTTCTTTGTTAATGGTCCGGCAGTGGCAGGTCTCGGTCCCGTCCTGCATCCGGGTGAGCACCGCCAGACGACCTGTTTCCGGCCGTGAATATTCCAGACCACTCTTGAAAAGATGTCACCGCAGCTTCCGCAGAACAGGAGTCCGGAGATGGGATACTTGCCGCTGTAGACTCGTTTCTTTCTGCCGTTAGCCACCATATCAGCTCTGCGAACAAGTTCCTGCTTGACAGAGGCGAAGGTCTCTTTGCTGATGATGGGCTTGTGGTTCCCTGCTACAAAAATTTCGGAGCGTCGGTTCTGTTCTTCCGACACATTTTCTCTAAAGAGTTGTAGGTCCAAGGCTTCTGCAGGTGTCTTGATTATTGTTCCGATGATTTAGTTTTATTGTTCCGCAAAATATCCATTGTTCCGATTCGGAAGGATTACATTATTCCGTTAATTTGCTATGCATTGTTCCGATAGCCTTGGTATTATTCCGACAAAGTGCTATTATGAAGTATCAGATGGGGGTGAGGGTATATGTATATGACAGTAAAAGAAGCCGCCGCTAAATGGGGCATTTCCGACAGAAGAATAAGAGTATTGTGCTCCGAGAGCAAGATTCCCGGCGTGTACCAGGAAGGTCGCGGCTGGAAAATCCCGATTGACGCGGAAAAGCCCGCAGACGGAAGATTCAGATCGAAAGAAAGCATCCTCTCTCAGATTGACCGCAAGAAAGCGGAGCTGGATGGCAGAAGACCTCTGACCGAAGGTGAACTTGAACGGCTCAATGAGGAATTTACGGTTGAATACACTTATAACTCTAACGCTATTGAAGGTAACACGCTGACGCTCCGCGAAACCGATCTTGTTCTCCGGGGACTTACGATAGACCAAAAGCCGCTTAAAGACCACATGGAGGCGGTCTGTCACAAGGAAGCCTTCGATTTTGTTAGAGAGCTTGTAAAAGAAAACGTGCCGCTGACTGAAAGTGTTATCAAGCAGATTCATTATCTCGTCCTTGCTGACAAAAAAGATGATCGTGGTGTTTACAGAAGAGTTCCCGTTCGTATCATGGGTGCTCATCATGAACCAGTGCAGCCGTATCTTATTGAGCCGAAAATGGAACAGCTACTTCTCGACTATGCAGCAAGTGAGGAACATATCGTCACGGGACTGGCGCGATTCCATACTGAATTTGAGGGCATCCACCCCTTTATCGACGGCAACGGCAGAACCGGCAGACTGCTTGTCAACCTGGAACTGATGAAGGCGGGATATCCGCCTATCGATATCAAGTTCACTGACAGGGTCGCTTACTACGATGCCTTTGATGCCTACCATGTAAAACATGACCTCTCTGCTATGGAGAGACTTTTTGCCGGGTATATCAATGCAAGGCTGGATGCCTATCTGAAAATATTGAAAGATATGCCGGATTGACTGAATCGGAACTCTAAAGAGTTTGGTGCATTGACAAAGGATAAGGATAATTGGGAAAAGAATTCCGTATGTTTTGTCTCTTCTTGCCTGTGGACCTGTAAAATTCATGAAAAGGCACTATGGCCTTCTCGGCGAGATGGGACTTGCTTATCCTATTTCGCACAAGATGTTGTTCCGGCAATTGTGTCCTTCCGTAACTGCCCGGAGCCGTTCATGCGGGAGTGTGCGGTGAATGCTATCGGAAGGAACGGACACGCCGAGTATTCTTTTATCGTATCATATTGGACAGAACTGTTCCGCTTTGCTTCTGTTAAGGATGCGAAAGTCCGTCTGTCGATTATCTGGGAATCGGAAAACATCGCTACAATTAAAAAGGAATACGCTCATGAATATCAGAGTGAGAATTGAAGTGGCAGAAGTGCTTGCGTGTGAGGTGATTTCAAATACGGGCGGATTGCGATTGGCGGGGCATGGAATAATTGAGTATTGAAGACAGAAGAATTATGTCGTATTAATGAAGTAACAAAGCTGATAGTTCTGTTTAAATAGACAAATGATAAACATTTTATTGGGTAAATTGTATGAGTAAAGTTATTGTTGTAGTCAATACGGGCCCAAGAAAGGGCTGGAACACCGATACGCTTTTAACAGAAGCAGAGAACGGTGTTATAGCAACAGGAGGGACAGTTAAGCGTTTTGACCTCTTCCGCTTGGAAAAGCATACGGGATGTGTTTCGTGCTTTGGCTGTAAAAGGGAAAGAAACAAGGGTCATTGTGTTTGTAAAGACGGACTAACGCCTGTTTTGGATGCTATACGTGAAAGTGATGGACTTATTATTGGATCTCCGAATTACTTGGGTGAATTAACAGCGTCTTTTCGCGCTTTATACGAAAGATTAGTTTTTCAGTATCTAACCTATAATGTTGAAAAGCCATCTTGTAACGAACGTCAGATTCCTGTTTTACTGATAATGACATGCAATGCGCAGGATAAGATGTATAAAGATTTACTTAACGGATATCAACGGACATTAAGTCGATTTATTGGGCCTACAGATATTTTTGTCAGCGGAGATACGCTTCAACTAAAAGACTACAGCAGAACAGAGTGGGAGTGGACCATGTTCAATCCGGAAGCAAAGAAGCTTCGACACGAAACAGTGTTTCCGTCGGAGCGCAAAAAAGTGTTTGAAAAAGGAGCAATGCTTGTTAGTTACAATCGTTAGGATCAAACGGTATACAGATGTATGCGAAATGTTGAAGAATAGGGTATCTGTTTTATGAGTATTATTCAGACTTTTTATGATAATATTGCGAGTCAATACGATATGCTTTTCTTTGATTAGAAAGCATCAACGCATGAACAGGCAGTGATCCTGAACAAGATCTTCAATAATTACGGATTTGATAAGTCTGCACGTATTCTTGATTGCGCGTGCGGTATTGGCACGCAGGCTATTGGACTTGCATCTCTTGGATATCGTGTTACCGGATCAGATATCAGTGACAGAGAACTGGCTGAAGCTGCTGTGCGTGCAGAGGAAATGGGTGTATCGGTCCGTCTTGAACATGCGGATTTCTGTGAGTTATCTGAATCTATTTCTGAGAGATTTGAGATAATAATTGCGATGGATAACGCCTTGCCGCATATGCTGACAGATAAAGCGCTTGGATCCGCAGTAAAGAGTATTTATGGACAGATTAAACCCGGTGGTATTTTTGTCGCCAGCATACGTGATTATGACAGCATTCTTTCACAGAAGCCTCCATATTCGCCGCCATATATTTATAAAACAGGAAACGGACAGAGGGTTTCTTTTCAAACATGGACGTGGAGTGGTGATAATTATCATTTAACGCAGTATATCATTGACGACGAAAAGGAACTAAAAATCAGCAAGTTCGAGTGTGAATACAGAGCAACACGCAGAGAAGAACTGTCACAGCAGCTTCTAAAAGCGGGATTTAAAAGTGTAGTTTGGAAGTTTTCTGAAGAGACGGGGTTTTATCAGCCGATTGTAATTGCACGAACTTGAAAAGCAGCGCAAGTGGAAATCTTATAATACGCATTGCTTGAATCGGAGGTGTCATTTGTGGTTTATATAATGATTATTTTGAGTATAGCTGCTGTTGTTTTGTTCTTATACATTAGGGAAAAGAACAGAGCCTATTCGATGAAAGAACTGTTTTTAAAAACAACGCTGTCGGCTTTGTTTGTGTTGCTGTCACTCCTTGCAGCTTTTGAATCGGGGAATGACAACGTGGCGCGTATTGATGTGTTTATCATTATGGGGCTAGTCTTCGGACTTTTGGGTGATGTTTGGCTGGACCTGAAATATGTATTTGCTTCGGAAGATGTACGGTTAACCTACGCCGGTTTTATCTCGTTTGGGCTTGGTCATATCTTCTTCATAACGGGTCTAATCCTCGATTACGGGCATGGTGTTCAGGCGTATTATCTGCTTCTTCCTTTTGCGATCGGATTGATCGTCAGTTTTTTAAATCTGAAGATGGAAAAACTGATGAACCTTAAATACGGGAAAATGAAACTGATTGTGTTTATATATGGATTCATTCTGTTTTCTTTTGTTTCTCTGACGCTGATTCTTTCTATTATCAATCGTTTTTCTGTGACAGCTCTAAATCTGCTTTTTATTGGAAGCGTTCTCTTTACTGCATCCGATCTTGTTTTAAGCGGCACCTATTTCGGTACCGGAAAAGAAAGGCTAATAGATTTTATTTTGAATTACCTGCTATATTATCCCGCTCAGTTTCTGATTGCTATTTCCTTGTATTTCATGCATTGAAGATGCGTATTACGTAACGCTCATTTTGTTTGCCGTGCTCAAGCATAAAAAACATATAGAACTGATCGGGCATGCATGACTAATATTTATACGCCAAAGCTTTTGTTTCTTATCGTTTTATTAAATTTCATCATGAATTATCGTTATTAATACAAATTTGGTTTGTTACGGAAATGAATCAATGATAGTATTAACATGTTAAAAACTTGGGAGAGGAATGTGTGCATGAAAATAGTTTGTTTGGATATGGAGGGTGTGCTGTTTCCTGAGATTTGGATTGCCTTTTCAAAAGAGACCGGGATTGAAGAACTGAAAATCACAACAAGGGATGAACCCGATTACGATAAACTGATGAAATATCGCATTGGTATATTAAGAGAAAACAAACTTGGCTTGAAGGAGATCCAGAGCACAATTAGGAAGATTGAACCTTTGCAGGGCGCCAGAGAATTTCTCGATGAATTGAGAACATTTTCACAGGTTTTGATTTTGAGTGACACGTTTACTCAGTTCGCTATGCCGATGATGGAGAAACTGAACTGGCCGACAATTTTCTGCAATACTCTCGAAGCCTCAGATTCCGGAGTGATCACAGGCTATAGAATGCGTGTTGAGAATTCAAAACTCAATACAGTTAAAGCGCTTCAGAGCATTGGTTTTGAAACGATTGCCGCGGGTGACAGCTACAATGACCTGTCAATGATTCGAGCAAGTCAGGCCGGGTTCCTGTTCAAATCACCTGAAAGGATAAGGAAAGACAACCCCGATATTCCTGCATTTGAGGAATTTCCGGATCTTTTGGATGCAATCAAAAATGCGTTTTAAGGTGTAATATGAGTCAGTCAATCAGCGTCATATTTGATTTGGATGGAGTCATATTCGATTCTGAAAGAATTGTAATCGATTACTGGAAAAAGACAGCGGAAAAATATGGAATCGCCGGAATCGAGGAAACTTGCATCAGATGCATTGGGATAACGGAGTCTGAAACACTGAAGATTCTGAACAAACGTTATGGCTCTGAAATGCCGATGGAAATGTATCGGGATGAAACATTCAATGCTTTTCGGAAGGATTATGAGAACAAATCGCTGCCGATAAAACCGGGCGTACGGCCGCTTCTGACTTTTTTAAAGCAAAAAATTGTTAAACTTGCGGTTGCCTCTTCAACTCCGACGGAAAACGTTTGCCGCGAACTGGAGCTTGCCGGTCTTCTCAGTTTTTTTGATTGTGTGATAGGCGGTGATGTCGTAGGTAAAAGTAAACCATCACCTGATATTTTTCTTCATGCGGCCGAGCAATTGCACACATCACCGGATCAGTGTTTTGTAATCGAAGACTCATATAACGGTGTGAGAGCGGCTTCGAATGCAAAAATGCACCCGATTATGGTGCCGGATCTTTTGCCGCCGACTCAAGAGATGAGAATGCTTGCAGAAGAGATACATAATTCTTTGTTTGAAACGGCGAATTTCTTTAAGAATATTATTCGAATCAGTTTTTAATACGAATTGACAATAGGGTGACTCCGGTGGAGCTCACCCATTATTATTCAAAACACTCGGGAATAAGCATGTTTTCATCTTCTTTGCATCTATGTTATAATGCTTGTGTTATTTTTTTGGAAAGAAGTGAAGAACATTTTTCGTAAAGATATTCTGAATTGGCTGAAAGAATGTGATGGCGTACTCCTGGCAAAACCTGAGTCAATGCGCTCTTTTTGCGGTTATACCGGCGAGGGGTTCGTATTATTTGATAAGAAGGACTGCTACATCATTACGGATTCCAGATATCAGATCCAGGCAGGGGAACAGGCGCCTGATGCGGTTGTTTTGATTATCTCCGGACAAAAGGGGCACTTTCAAATCATCAGAGAACTCGTTTTAAAAAGCGGAGTTAAAAAAGTTGCATTTGAAGATGACTACTGGACTGTATCCGCATTTGAATCATTAAGAAAGATCGTTCCTGATTTGCAGTTTCTTACAGTCGGTGATTCTCTTACCAGATGGAGAATGAAAAAGGATTCGCAGGAGATTGAAAAGATCAGATGCGCTGCCGGTATCGCAGACAAAGCTTTCTCCGAAGCACTTGTTTTTCTCCATGAAGGAATCACTGAACGTGAAGCTGCATGGAAACTTGAACAGTCACTTAGAAACAATGGTGCAGAAGCACTGAGCTTTGACACCATTATGGCTTTTGGTGAGAACGGAGCTAAGCCTCATGCGATTCCCGGTGAAAGACCTTTGAAAAACGGGGATATGATTGTTATGGATTTCGGCTGCAAGTATAAGGGCTACTGCAGCGACATGACTAGAACAGTAGCATGGGGTTCCGTTGACGAGAAAGCTCAAAAAGTTTACGGTATTGTGCTTGATGCACAGCTTGCAGCGCTTCGTGCGATTAAACCGGGAATAACCGGTGAAGAAGTGGATATGATTGCACGCGAAATCATAACTCAGAATGGATATGGTGCATATTTCGGTCACGGACTCGGTCACGGAGTAGGGCTTGAAATTCATGAATTACCACGCCTTGCACAGGGACAGATCGGAAGAATTGTACTTGAGCCCGGTCATGTCGTGACTGATGAGCCGGGAATCTACTTACCAGGAGAGTTTGGCGTAAGAATTGAGGATCTTTGTCTTGTCACGGATAACGGTGTAGAAGTATTATCAAATAGCAGCAAAGAGTTAATTGTTATTCAGCATTCCTGACAAAATTTAAGGAGGATAAAAAAATGATCAGTGCTGGTGAATTCAGAAAAGGTGTGACCATTGAAGTAGATGGTCAGGTTTTTGTCATTGTTGATTTTCAACACGTCAAGCCCGGAAAAGGTGCGGCGTTTGTTCGGACAAAAATCAAAAATGTTGTAACAGGCGGCGTTTTGGAAAGAACCTTCAACCCGAGTGATAAGTATCCCAGAGCCCACATTGAAACAAAGGAAATGGAATACCTTTACAATGACGGAGATCTCTACTATTTCATGGATAATGAGACTTATGAGCAGCTTCCGCTCAACCGTGATCAGGTTGATGAAGCAATGAGTTTCGTAAAAGAGAATACGACTGTTACGATCCGTTTCTTCAAAGGAGAAGCTTTTTCCGTTGATCCGCCGAACTTTGTTGAACTTCAGGTCGTTGAAGCTGAACCCGGCGTACGAGGGGACACCGCGTCCAACGTTCAGAAGAATGCAATTCTTGAAACCGGATACCGTATCCAAGTGCCGCTTTTTGTAAATCAGGGCGATACGATTCGCGTTGACACAAGAACCGGAGAATACATGGAACGCGTATAAAAGAAAGAGGAAAAGCATATGTCAGTTATTTCAGAAAAGGTTGCGTATATCAAAGGATTGGCTGACGGTCTGGGATTGGATGAGAGTTCGTCTGAGAATAAAGTCCTCCTTCAGATTCTCGATGTTCTGAAAGATATCGCAGATGAGATCGATTATCTTGAGGATGAGAATCAGATGCTGTCTGAATATATCGACAGTGTCAGCGATGATCTTGAGGGAATTGAACAGGAACTGCTTGTTGATGATTATGACGACTTTGATGATGACTATTATCCGATCAGTTATGAAGATTTAGACTCGGAGGATGAAGACGAGGAATAAGTCTTTATAGCGAAGAGCTTGACATGCTGTGTGTGCGTATCACATGCAGCATGTTTTTTGTTGACGGGATAAACACAAGACTCTATAATAAAAGTGTTCCAAATGGAACACTTTTAGGAGCGATCGGTTTGAACAGTTTCTTTTTGTTTCAAGGATTATCAGACGATGAAAGAAACAGTATCCTTGCAGAATTCTCTTATGAGAAGGAGTTTGAGAAGGGTAGTGTTTTGAATTCAATGCCTGTTGACGGGACTTCAATAGGAATTATACAAACTGGAACAGCGAAATGTTTTGTGAAGAATACGGATATTGTAATGCGTATTTTCAGAAGCGGTGACATGTTTGGTGCTACAAGTCTATTCCAGGATGTTGAAGTGTCCAGGATTGTCGCAACATCTTTCTGCCGCGTCGTGTTTTTCAAGCGGGAATCATTTCAAGCATTGTTGCAGTTGTATCCTGTCGTTTCTTTGAATTACATCAGATTCCTTACTGGAAGAGTCTGTTTCCTGAACCAGAAGATTGAGTTGTATTCAATTGACAATGCTGAACGAAAAGTGTTTTTCTACCTTGTTTCACAAGCCAATGAAAGAGGCGATGTTGAATTGACAAATATGTCGCTGATTTCACGGATTCTGGGTATTGGCAGGACAACGCTTTATCGTTCATTTAATCAATTGGAGAACAAACACATCATTTCTAAAAGCGGAAAAAACTATCATTTAGAGGTACTGGATCTATGAAAAAAGTTTTTTGCTTCTTCTTGGCTTTTATCCTGCTATTTTCTTTGGTTGCATGTTCCAAGGCAAATAACAATGATGAACAGGCAGAACAGGCTGCAGCCGTTGAAGCAACTCCTGAGAACGTTACTGCTGTAGAGGAAGAAGAGATCACGGAAGAGCCGACCACTCTGCGCGTTTTTATGCTGGCCGGACCGACAGGGATCGGCGCAGCAAATATGATCGCCGGGAATGATGAAGGCAAGTATGAGCAGTCTTATGAGTTTACGATCGCTACCGCACCGGATGAGGTTGTTGGAAAGATCATTAAAGGCGAAGCGGATATCGCTGCTATTCCGACTAACTTGGCTTCTGTTTTGTATTCAAAAACAGAAGGGGATATCACGGTTTTGGGCGTGAATACACTCGGCGTGCTTTCGATACTGGAAATGGAAAAAACTGTAAACAGCGTGAGCGATCTCAAGGGTAAAACGATTTATACAACAGGGAACGGTGCGAATCCTCAGTATATTCTGGAATATGTTTTAAGAGAAAACGGGTTGGATCCCGAAAAAGATGTGACGATTGTGTATAAGACTGAGAATACAGAGCTTGCAACAGTTTTCAGTGAGGATGCGGAAGCCGTTGTGATGGCGCCGCAGCCGGTGGCTACGAGTATTGTATTGAATACCGGCGCGGTAGTTTCACTGAATATGACGGAGGAGTGGAGCAAGATAGCTGATGACAGTGCATTGATGATGGGATGTGTAGCAATCCGAAACGAAGTCCTTGCTGCCTATCCTGAAGCAGTGAAAACCTTTATTGATGATTATGCGGCATCTATCGAAGCTGCCAATAATGATCCTGCAACCACCGGTCAATACTGTGAAGAGTATGGGATTGTTGCCAAAGCTGCACTTGCAACGAAAGCAATTCCTGATTGCAATATCGTCTGGATCACAGGCCAGGAGATGAAGGATGGCTTAAGCGGATATTTGAATGTATTGTTTGAAGCCAATCCGGCTTCCGTTGGCGGAAAGCTTCCCGAAGATGGATTCTATTATTAAGAATCGGAAAAGATTATTCTCAATGCTTCTGGCGGCCCTTTTCTGGGTCGCCTTATGGCATTTTCTATCCATAATCGTAGATTCAGATCTTCTTGTTCCATCTCCATATAAAACGATCATTACCCTGATCGCAATGGTAAGGAAGAAAGTATTCTGGCAGTCAATTGCAAGCAGCATTGTCAGAATAACAGGTGGTTATATCGTTGCGATGTTAGCCGGATGCACGCTCGGGATTCTTTCAGGAAGAATCAGAATGATCAAGACATTGTTTGATCCTTTCATCAGAATTGTTCGCGCAGCACCCGTTGCGAGTTTTATCGTTCTGGCACTTGTTTGGATTAAAACTAATATTCTTCCGGCGTTTATTTCTTCGTTGATCGTGATTCCGTTGTTTTACAGTAATATGCAGGATGCATGTTTTCGGATCGATAAAAAGATGACGGAATTATGCGATGTTATGAATGTCTCGTTCAAAGACAGGTATTCTGCTTGTATTCAACCGGCCTTTCTTCCTGCATTCAAAAATGCTTCAGTGAACGCGATAGGACTTGCATGGAAATCAGGCATTGCTGCCGAGATTATATGCAGACCGCACTTGGCTCTAGGAACAATTCTGGGCAATGGAAAAAACACTCTTGAAACAAGTGAAGTTTTTGCTGTGACGCTTGTTATTATTCTTTTGAGCATGGTGTTTGACACTGTCATGCGGACAGTTTGGGGGAATAAAAATGATCCGAATAAATGATCTGCAATTCTGTTATGAGGAAAACAAGCCGTTGTTTTCGAATTTCAGCATTGAAATACCGGATGCAGCACGCTTGCATATCGCCGGTGACTCGGGAACAGGGAAAACAACGCTTCTGAGACTTATCATGGGATTAGAGAAACCGTCTTCCGGGATCATCGAGAATACTGCAAAGAGAATTGCGCCTGTTTTCCAGGAAGATCGTTTGGTTGAAGAATGGACGGCAGAACGGAACATCCGGTTTGGAAGCAAGAACGTAGATTATGGAATCATTGAAACGATGCATATGGAGCATTTGTTTAAAAAGAAGATACGGGAATTATCAGGTGGTGAAAAAAGACGGGTGGCTCTTTGCCGCGCCTTGAATTACAAACCTGATCTGCTGATATTGGATGAGCCGTTTAATGGCGTTGATATGACAAATATGAAGTACTGCATTGAGACGATCAAACAGTTTGCAGGATCTGCGTCGCTGCTTATTGTAACGCATCATTTTGAAGAGGCCGACGATTTGAACTGCAAAAGAGTATATCTTGAATCATAGGAATAATCCCCTAATTCTTTAATGCAACAGATTTCTAGTGTTTGCTACATGAAAACAACTTTGCTATAATATGCATATATTTATGAAGGAGGGTTTTCCTGTGGCGGACGAAAACAATACAAATCTCAGCTATGATTCAAGTGAAGGACAGATTTCATTTGCTGACGATGTGGTTGCTGTTATTGCCGGACTTGCCACGATCGAGATTGATGGTGTTGTCGGCATGAGCGGCGGTGTCGCAGACGGAATTGCTGAAATACTCGGAAGAAAGAATTTCACCAGAGGGGTGAAAGTTGAAGTCGGCACACTTGAAGCTGCAATCGATTTGGACATTATTGCAATGTATGGAATGAATATTCCCGATGTGTGCAGGAAAGTTCAGGAAAATGTCAAAAAAGAAGTTGAAATGATGACAGGGCTTGACGTTGTAGAAGTCAACGTGAATGTCATGGGCATCAGCACTGATTCGAAACAAGCGAAAGAAATGGAGACTTCTTCTAGAGTTAAATAATATCAGCCTCCAGCAGGAGGCTTTTAATTAGCGGGTGGAAACGATGAACGCGAAACTGACGAGAACAATCATCATTGTTTTTTTGATAGTCGTTCTGATTGCATTATCAGTGGGACTAATTGCTGTATGCATTCATTCGGGTTTTAAAGACGCCTTACTGAAGTTTATTGATTCTGCTTCGATAGGAACAAGAGCATTGTTAATGTGTGCATCTGTTCTTCTTATACTTCTTTCCGCTTTTTTGCTGTTTGTTCCTGCTTTTGAAAAAAAGGTTCCCGACTTGTTATTAAAGACGCTTGAAAACGGAGAAGTATCCATAAAATCCTCTGCACTTGAGAAACTTGCCGAATTGTCGATTGATAATGTTCAGGGGGTCAAGGGAAAGAAGATTCACGTTGACACAAAAGATATGATGCTTGTTTATCATGTACAGTTGACGGTTTCTGATAATGTGAAGATCCCCGAAGTGGTGGATAAGGTTCAAAGACGTATTTCGACTTACGTCTCAGATCGTATTGGTACAGCGGTGAATAATGTGGATGTTCAGGTTGTTTCATGTTCACGTGATGATTCAAAACCCGTTGTGACTCGAGTTCGATAATTGAGGGTTTGTTATGAAAGACAAGTTTAAAAATTTCTATCGAGGACATAAATCGGGAGTGTGGGGAGCCTGTATCGGCTTGACTGCCGGCCTTCTTTTTGTATTGATCGGTTTTTGGAAAACGATTTTTCTCCTGCTTTGCGTTGCCGTCGGGTTTTTGATCGGAAAGATTTATGTTTCAGATACGCCCCTCGGCGAAAAAATGAGAAAGGTTTTTGGAAACAGAGAGGACGATAAATGAGCAGAACCCTTGCTAGAGAAACAGCAGTACGTTTGCTTTATCAAATGACTTTTCATGACGATTTTGATTGGCATGATACAGTTTCAAATACAATGGATGTAAATGGTTTGACGGAAGCGGACAACGATTATATTGATGATGTTCTTTCCAATCTTCCGCAGTATTTATCTATAATCGATCAGAAAATTACAACAGTGAGTCATCGCTGGAGAATAGATCGCATGTCAAAGATGGATCTTTCGATTATGAGGCTTTCTGTATATGAAATATTCTACCGCGATGATATTCCTGCCAGTGTTTCAATAAATGAAGCGGTTGAACTTGCTAAGCGGTATGGCAGCGACGAGTCGCCTGCATTCATTAACGGTTTGCTCTCTTCAGTTTTATCAGATGCAGATGAGAAACAAGAATAAAGTATTTATTGGTATTGATACAAGCTGCTATACAAGTTCTGTTGCCGCAGTGGATGAGTGCGGAAATATTATTTCCGACAGAAGGCGCATCCTGTCTGTTCCCAAAGGTGAAAATGGTTTGCGGCAAAGTGATGGCTTATTTCAGCATGTAAGACAGTTGCCTGGTTTATACAGGCAACTTCTTTTTGATTGCAGATCAAAGTATGGAAACGAGCCTTTTGAGATCAAAGAAGTGGCTGTATCTTCGAAACCCCGCAGTAATCAGGATTCATATATGCCTGTTTTTCTCGCCGGAAAGGCGTTTGCACATGTTATTGCTGACAGTTTTGGCTGCTGTTGCTTTGAAACGGATCACCAGTTGGGACACCTGATGGCTGCAATGCATCAAAAGAAACTCAATCCCGACAGGACGCTTTATGCGCTTCATTTGTCGGGCGGTACAACCGAGATGCTGAAGGTGGACCGACAGATGCATTCTGCTGATATTTGCGGAGCGACAATTGACAACAGCGCCGGACAGCTTGTTGACAGAATCGGTGTTATGCTGGGGACCGGTTTTCCTGCCGGAAAGGAACTGGAAAGAATGGCAACTGAATTCATGTCAAAGAATCCGAATGAGAACATACATGAAATACCTGTCTATTCGAAAAATGGATCGGTAAGCTTTTCCGGACCTTTTTCGGCTTTAAAACGGGAATATGAAAGCAGTAAAGATCCCGGTCTGGTTTCTGCCCAGGTTTATTCGGTGATTGCAAGAACCGTGCTGAAGTGGATTCAACATTGCTCGGAAGAAGACCCCGATTCGCAGTTTTTACTGATGGGTGGAGTTTCCAGCAGTTTGTTGCTAAAGAAAATGATTCAAGATAGAATGAACAAAAAGAGATTGAGCCTTGCATTGCATTATGCAGATCCTGTGTATTCTTCGGATAATGCTTTCGGTATTGCGCTCATTGCGTTGGAGGAATGGATTCGAAATGAAAGCAGCAATAATTGACGGTAAAAGTATTGCCGGATCGATCAATGAAAAGAACAGAGAAAGAGTTCTCGCTTTCTTCAACAGTTTTGGAAGATATCCAAAACTTGCTGTGATTATTGTAGGAGAAGATCCAGCAAGTCAGATTTATGTCCGCAACAAGGAGAGAGCATGCGGCAGGATCAATATGGAATCAGAAGTGATCCGTTTTCCAGAAGACACTCCGCAGTGTGATGTCGAATCATGTATCGAAAAACTGAACTGCGATCCGCATGTTGACGGTATACTGGTACAGCTTCCGCTGCCGGGATCTTTTGATGAGAGACGAATCATGAGCAGGATTTCATCGGAGAAAGATGTTGACGGTTTTCATGTATATAATCTAGGCGGTTTGATTTCCGGACAGGAAGGGTTTATCCCGTGCACACCGAAGGGTATCATGCGATTGATCCATGAAACGAACGTCTCACTTGACGGGAAACATGCGGTGGTCATTGGAAGGAGTACCATTGTCGGAAAACCGGTCGCGCAATTGCTTCTTCGGGAAAACTGTACCGTAACGACATGCCATTCGCATACAAAAGATCTTGAATCGTTTGTCAGACAAGCCGATATTCTTGTCGTTTCGATAGGCAGAACAGAATTTGTGAAGGGCAGCTGGATCAAAGAAGGCGCTATTGTCATTGACGTTGGCATCAACCGAACGGAACACGGATTGAAAGGTGATGTTGAATTCGAGAGCGCTGCGGAACATGCGGCTTATATTACGCCTGTTCCCGGCGGAGTGGGGCCGATGACGATCGCAATGCTTCTTGATAACACTTTGGCAGGAGCTATCGCGCATGAGACAAAGTATAACTGTAAGTGAACTGAATGCTTATGTTAAGGATTCTCTTGAGAACAATCCTATGCTCAAGGGAATCATTCTTGTCGGCGAGGTTTCCGGTTTTAAAAAGTATCCTTCCGGACACAGTTATTTTGTTCTGAAAGATGAAAACGCGAGTATAAACGCTGTTTTGTTTGCGCAGTATTCCTCGCGTTCTCAGAACTTATCCAACGGCATGCTTGTTGAAGCACTTGGGAGCGTTTCTCTTTATTCCAAAGAAGGGCGCTATCAGTTTATTGTGCGTCAGATCAGACCTGCCGGCATCGGTTCCCTGTACATTGCACTTGAACAATTGAAGAAAAAACTAAGCGATGAGGGGCTTTTTTCTTCTGAAAGGAAAAAAAGCATACCGCGTTTCCCCAAATGTGTCGGAATTGTCACTTCGGGCAAGGGAGCTGCTGTACGTGATATTATCACCGTATGTAAAAGAAGGTTTCCCTCAAGTGATCTGCTTGTCAGAACAGTAATGGTTCAGGGAACCCAGGCTGCACCAGACATCGTGCAGGGAATTAAGGAAATGAACGAGTATGGCCGCGCTGACGTTCTGATCGTTGGAAGAGGAGGCGGTTCACAGGAAGACTTGTGGGCTTTCAATACAGAAAGCGTTGCAAGAGCAATTGCAGGATCTCGGATTCCCGTTATTTCAGCAGTAGGGCACGAGACAGATACGTTACTGTCGGATTATGTAGCCGATCTTCGGGCACCAACTCCGTCAGCAGCAGCTGAATTGGCTGTTCCGGACTATAAAGATATAGAAAAAGACATTATGACACAGGTCCGACGCATGTCTTCCTTGATTCAAAAAAGGATCCAGGATTCAAGCGCTATAGTAACAGTTCTTCGCAGTGCGTTGTCAGGGCTTAGCCCCAAGAAGCGTATTGACAACGAACGGCTTCAGCTTCACAGTTTGTTCCTGAAGATGCAGAACGAAGTGTCGTCAGTTGTTGTTTCAAAGGAACACAGGCTGGAAGTTGTCTTTGAAAGGCTGAAAGCATTGAATCCGTCCGCAGTGCTTTCAAGAGGCTATACATTGCTTATGAACGAAGATAATTCGATAATCAAAACATCAAAACATGAATTACCTGAAACAGTAAAGGTATTATGGTCGGATGGATCCAGAATCATTAGTGTCGGTGAACAGAAAAGAGAGGAAACAGAAGAATGAATACATTTGAAATGAATCTTGATGAGTTGCAGGCTATAGTGGATAAACTTGAAAACGAAGATCTTCCTCTGGAGAAGGTATTTGAATTGTATCAGAAAGGAATGCAGCTTGCAGAATCGATGAACAAACAGATTTCTGATTATTCCGGGAAGATTACGGCGCTTGAAAAAGAAAAAGGGCTGTTCGTTGAAAACGATTTTTCGCCGGAAACCGGGAGTGATGACTGATGGCAGATTTTGATGCTTTGAAAGAAAAGGTCGAGAATAAACTTGTCTCTGTTTTTGAAAACCTGACGATGCCTGCTGAGATCAAGGATGCGATGTATTACAGCATTTCAATAGGGGGCAAGAGGATCAGACCGGTTTTATTGCTAATGTTTGCATCATTGAATGGTGCATATTCTGAAACTGCACTTGATTTCGCGGCAGCAATTGAAATGATCCATACGTATTCTTTGATTCATGACGATCTTCCCGCAATGGATAATGATGATTTGAGACGCGGTAAACCATCAAATCATAAAGTTTTCGGAGAAGCGATGGCAATTCTTGCCGGTGACGGGCTGTTGTCTTTGGCTGTTCAGATTATGGCGCAAAGAAGCATTCATGATCATGAAGCGATCCTCGCAATGAATGATATAATTGAAGGTGCCGGAGCGTTTGGCATGGTGTCAGGCCAGGCAATGGACATCATGACAGAAAGAGCACAGGCTGGATACTCCATTGAATGTATCGATAAAGCAAAGACCGGAGCTCTGATCAAAGCAGCCTGCTTGGCGGGTGCCAGATTTTCTTCGTTTAGTGATGAAGAAATCGGATTTGTTTCGGATTTTGCTGATAATCTCGGAATCGCATTTCAGATAACAGACGATATTCTGGATGTTATCGGGAGCACTGAATTGCTTGGGAAAAACACCGGTTCCGATGAAAAAAATGAAAAAGAGACGTATGTGACCTACTATGGCCTTTCAGGTGCGCAGAAAAAGGCGGAAGAAAGCATTGATAAAGCGCTGTATTCGTTATCATTACTGAACAAGAATACCGATACCATAAAACAGCTTACCTTGGATGTGCTAAAAAGGAATCATTAATCAGGTATGGATATTGACAGCATCAATCTGCCCGAAGACCTTAAAGGCTTATCGGACGAAGAACTTCAAGATCTCAGTAAACAGTTAAGAAGATATATAATCAAAACCGTCAGCAGGACCGGAGGTCATCTGTCGTCAAATCTAGGAATTGTAGAGTTGACGATAGCTTTGCATACTGTTTTTTCATCACCGAATGACAAAATCGTTTTTGATGTCGGGCATCAGTGCTATGCGCACAAGATCCTTACTGGAAGAAGAGAGCGGATGGCTTCTCTTCGTGCAAAAGGTGGATTGAGCGGTTTTCCTGTGATAACAGAAAGTGATTACGACGCGTTCGGCACGGGGCACGCCGGAACATCTGTTTCAGCGGCGCTTGGAATTGACCGGGCAGCGCAGCTGCTGAAAAAAGACCAGTACAGTGTGGCGGTTGTAGGCGACGGTGCCCTCGGCAACGGGATGATCTACGAGGCTATAAATGATGCCGGGAATTCAAGCAATAAACTCATAATTGTTTTGAATGACAATAATATGTCCATTTCTCCGAACGTCGGGGCTATTTCGTCCGCGTTATCCCGAATGCGTTCGACACGTCATTATTATACTTTTAAAAAAGCAGTCCAGAAATGTATTACCGGTTTGCCGCGCTTTGAAGCATTCCTTCACAGAATGAAGAATGGTATTAAGTATATGTTTGTAAGCGGCGCATTATTTGAAGAGCTAGGCCTGTTTTATATCGGTCCCGTAGACGGACATAATATCAAAAAACTGAGAAAGGCGTTAGAGCGGGCAAAAAAAGTTGAAGGTCCGGTGCTCGTTCATGTTATTACACAAAAAGGACATGGGTATAAAGCAGCTGAAAAGGATCCTACGCGCTATCACAGCTCAACTGCATTCATGCTGAGAAACGGCAAGAAAATAACAAAGAAAAAGAATCGGGACACTTTTGTCGATAAACTATCTGGCTGTCTGATTGATCTGGCGGAAGAGGACAGCCGTATTGTCGCCGTTACCGCAGCAATGCCTGATGCAACGGGTTTAAATGCATTTAAAGAAAGATTTCCCGATAGGTTTTTCGATGTCGGCATAGCTGAAGAGCATGCCATTACAATGGCCGCAGGCATGGCTGCAAATGGTTTGCGTCCTGTCGTTCCGATCTATTCAACTTTTTTGCAACGTGCATATGATTCGATTCTGCATGATGTTTGCATTCAGAATCTCCCTGTTATTATTCTGGCCGATCATGCCGGTGTAGTAGGTGATGATGGAAAGACGCATCAGGGGGTTTTTGACATTTCTTTTTTGAGAACAATCCCCAATATTACAATTCTGACACCTGTTTCACCTGACGAAATGCAGGAGGCTATGAAATACTGCCTTGCTTTGAATGCGCCATGCGTAATCCGTTATCCGAAAGGCGACAATGGGGCAACGTTTGATCGTTTAGAGGGATTTCCGAAACCGATCAAGACTGAAACAGACGATGCTGCGCATGATTGTTTGATACTCGCAGTAGGAGTGATGCTGAAACAGGCATTAGATGCAAAAGAAATACTAAATGAAAACAAAGTGAGAGCAAAAGTTGTCGGAGTCAGACAAGTCAAACCTTTTGACGAAGAACTGTATCCTTTGATTCAAGAAAACAGTGCGATCATTACGATAGAAGACAATGTTCTTGCCGGCGGCTTTGGTTCCGAAATTGCAGAGTATATCACCGATAACGGGTTGAGATGCGATTTGTTGCGTCTTGGAGTGCCCGACAGATTCATTGACCATCAAACGCGAAGTGAAGCATTGAGAGAACTTGGGCTTGATTCAACAGGTATCGCGAACAGCGTTGAAGAATTCCTGCGGAGAAGAAAATGAAAAAGAGAGCGGATATCCTTCTGGTAGAAAAAGGTCTGGCAGCCACAAGGCAAAAAGCACAGGCCATGATAATGTCAGGCGAAGTAAGGGCTTCAGGCGAAACAGTCCAGAAGGCTTCCATGCTTATTGACGAAGATACTGTGTTTGAAGTAGCACAGGGTTTAAGATACGTAAGCAGAGGAGGACTCAAGCTTGAAAAAGCAATACTTGTCTTTGATATTGATTTAACCGGGTCTGTCTGTATAGATATCGGCGCATCAACAGGTGGTTTTACCGATTGCATGCTTCAGAACCACGCTTCAAAAGTATATGCCGTCGACGTTGGATACGGTCAGCTTGATTGGAGCCTTCGGAACAATCCCGATGTAGTTGTCATGGAAAGGACGAACGCGAGAAATCTCGAGAAAGATATGTTTGACGATAGAATCGACTTCATCAGCGTTGATGTCTCCTTCATTTCTCTGAATCTGATTTTTCCGGCTATGAAGAAGTGTCTGAGTGATAACGGAACCGCACTGACGCTCATCAAGCCGCAATTCGAAGCAGGAAAAGGAAAAGTTGGAAAAAACGGAGTCGTTCGGAATAAACAGGTTCATGTCGACGTATTGTCGAGGGTGATTGGTGAAGGAACGGATCTTGGTTTCCAATTGACAGGGTTGGATTACTCTCCGATCACGGGACCGAAAGGGAATATCGAATTTCTTGCGTATTGGCGCAACGGATCGGGGGCGTCCAAAGCATCATTCGATGAAAGTCTTTATTTAAAAACAGTCGAAGCTGCATACGCAT
Source organism: Clostridia bacterium (assembly GCA_017431145.1). Lineage (GTDB taxonomy): Bacteria > Bacillota > Clostridia > Christensenellales > Maliibacteriaceae > RGIG9107. The sequence continues at coordinate 22,368 of JAFRLQ010000135.1, forward strand.
TTCATCACGTCAATTTTGAATAAATAATCGACTTTTAATTCATAAATGTATATAATGATTGCATAGAAGTATTGCACGAACACGAGGATTAAAATGCGCCGGTTTGGTTTGTATGTTTATAATCTGAATGACGAAAGAAAGAAGATCGTCGACGCAATTATTCATATGCTGACAGCATCCGGAATCGAGGTAGTGATTCCGGAATCGATTGCGCACTTGATCGGCAGAGACGATTTCGCTGTCCAAAACGACGTTTTTTGGAATGAACCCGAAGTAATAATCGTCATCGGTGGTGACGGTTCGCTGCTCGGTGCCGCGAGGCATACGATAAACTCCCAGATCCCTTTACTTGGCATCAACATGGGTAAACTCGGTTTTCTGGCAGAGACCGAACCAAGCATGGTTGATGAAGCAGTCAATCATCTGATTCGGCGTGATTACCAAGTACAAAAGAGAATGATGATCGATTGTTTTATCAATCAAAACAAAGTTGGTACCGTTTTAAATGATGTCGTGCTTTCCCGTCATTCGATTGCAAGAATGATTTCGATCGATGTTGATGTCAACCAGGAGAGCATTGATACATATCGTGCAGACGGAATCATCGTGGCGACTCCGACCGGATCTACTGCGTATTCACTATCTGCCGGCGGACCTGTACTCGGTCCGGAAATGCAGTGCTTATTAATAACGCCTATTTGTCCGCATTCGCTGACGACGCGCTCTATCGTAGTGAACTCTTATAATACGATCAATATGCGTGTTGTTGCTGCTGATTCTGATATCGTTTTGACGATGGACGGGCAGAAGACATTCCAGGTTACGACAAGTGATTTAATAACAATCAAGCAGTCAGAATCTTACGCTAATTTCGTGAAATACAGATCGGATCATTTCTTTTCAACGCTGAAACAAACACTTATTAACAATTAATAGGAGAGAGACATGAAACTAACACGTCAGACCATGATTCTTGATATCATTAACAAGGTTGATATCTCGACACAGGAAGAATTGGCAGAGGAGTTAAAGAAAAGGAACGTTGTTGCAACACAGGCAACAATAAGCCGTGATATCAAAGAATTGCATCTGATTAAAACACAGGATGCGAATGGTACGTATAAGTATTCTTTCATTGATCGTAATGATGACTCGATGGAAGAAAGGTGGATGCGTCTGTTTTCGGAATCCGTTTTGAGTATTACTTCTGCGAATAACCTGATCGTTATGCACACAGTTAACGGAACTGCATCGGCAGCTGCAGGCGCTATAGATAAACTGCGTTGGGATGATATCCTTGGAACAATTGCTGGCGATGATACGATTCTTGTTATTGTATCTTCAAACGAAGCTGTTCCGCCTACAATGGCAAAATTCAGACAGATGATGAGATAAGAAAATGCTTCTGCAACTACATATCAGAAATCTAGCCTTATTGGATGATATTCAGTTGGATTTTTCAACTGGGTTTAATGTTCTTACGGGTGAGACCGGAGCAGGCAAATCCATCATAGTCGATTCATTAAAACTTGCTCTTGGAGAAAAAAACGAACGGAATCTATTGTCGGGAAATGCGAATAAGGGAAGTGTCGAAGCTTTGTTTTCAATCAACGAGAACAGGGCTTTGTTTACTTTGCTTGACGAAATCGCGGTTGATCATGATGATGGTATGATTCTTTTGAGCCGGGAGATCAATGCTGCCGGAAGATCTGTATGCAGAGTAAACGGTTCGGTCGTTCCTGCCAATACAGTTCGCATGATATCTCAGCACTTGATTGATATCTACGGACAGCATGATTACTCATCCCTGTTAAAACCGTCCAATCATTTGTTGTTTCTTGACTCATGTGCACAGGACCCGCGAATGGCTGAAACAAAACAGAATCTCGGCGATCTGTACAGTAGAATCAGACGACTGAAAACAGAGTATAAGGATTTATACCTTGACCCCGAAGAACGCGAGCGTCAGTTGGATTTGCTGCGTTATCAGTATGATGAAATCAACAGCGCAGATATCTCGGAAGGCGAAGATGAAAAACTCGAGGAAGAACGCAACCGACTGATTGCTGCAGAAACGATCAGCAATGAACTGAATGCCACTTCCTTTGCACTGAATAGCGGTGATCGGTCTGCCAGCCATGGAATCGAAACGGCACTGAAGCATTTGCAGAGTGTAGAGCAATACAGTGCGGATTACAAATCTATTTCCGAGCAGTTGATGGGTATATCATATGAACTGGAAGACGTGATCCGCAGTGTCAATTCGGCACAATACAGTGTCTATTATGACGAAGCAAGGATTAATGAGATTGAAGACAGAATCAATCTCATTCTGAAACTGAAAAGAAAGTATGGCAGGACGATACCAGATATTTTGCGTTTCCGCGACAACGTGGCTTCGGAAATTGCGGTACTTGAAGACAGCGAGGAGCGGATTCAAAACATAAACCATCATCTGAACGAATTGTATGATTTGTATTATGATCAGGCAGCTGTTCTATCCGATATAAGACATAAAACCGCGGAGTATTTGAAAAAGATGTTCGAGCAGGGGATTTCCGAACTTGGCATGAAGGAATGCAAGTTTTCTGTCATGTTCAATTCTTTCCCTGAAAGAGAACGTTTTTATGAAACTGTTCGTGCAGATGGCCTGGATGATGTAGAGTTTCTTGTTTCTACAAACAAGGGGAGCGAACTGAAATCTTTGGCCAAAGTATTATCCGGTGGTGAATTGTCACGTGCTATGCTTGTATTGAAGACAATATGCCGGACTGGTGACAACGCAGATACGATGATTTTTGACGAAATCGATGCGGGAATCGGCGGTATGACATCCTGGGTCATCGGCAAGAAACTGAATGAGATTTCCGAGGACCATCAGGTCATCTGTGTCACACATCTCGCACAGGTCGCATCATTTGCGGACAGTCATTTCGTCGTTTCAAAACAAACGGATGAAATGCGAACTGAAACCAGTGTGCATCTGCTCTCTGATGATGATATCAGATATGAAATCGCTCGTATGATCGGCGGAGAGAAGGAAATTGACATGGAATACGCAGACAGCGTTATTGAACAGGCAAAGGCGGTCAAGGACAGATGAGAGCATTGCAGGGGTTTGAGAAACTGAACAGTCTGATTAAAGCTTATCAATTGCCGGTCGAAGGAATCATTCTTTTGGATGAGGACAATGTGATCGGTGAGTATCACTATGCGGATGATAAACCACGGAATATTTATTCTCATACAAAGAGTTACCTATCCCTTGCAATAGGTATTGCACGTGACTTTGGACTGATATCCTTGGACGACAGACTTGTTGACAGTTTCAGTACAAGTGGAACGGTTTATGACAGTAAAATAGATGATATACGGCTGGCTGATCTTCTGAAAATGGCCAGCGGTTTCGGAAAACCCTATTTGATGAGTGCAAACCGCAGATCGGGCACCCAGTCAGTGGATTATGTTTCCTATATGCTTGAAAAAGACATTATTGATACTCCGGGGACCAGGTTCGTGTATTCTTCTGCCGATTCGATCTTGGCTATGAAAATGCTGGAAAAGGCTGTAAATGAACCTGTTGGCGTATTTATTTATAAGCATATTTTCTCCAAACTGTCACAGGGTTGGCCGATATGGGAACATGATATGTATGGAACGCCGGTAGGATGCGGCGGGATGCAAATGACGCTTCGCGATATGTCAAAGCTCGGTCAGGTATATCTGAAACGCGGAAAGTATCATGATACGGTTATTGTATCGGAAGACTGGATCAAACTGTCTTCTTCCAAACAGATTGAAACAAAAGACAAAGAGGATGTTTGGCACTGCGGATATGGTTATCAGTTCTGGATGTGTCCGTATGAAAATGCGTTTCGTGCCGATGGTAAATATGGACAATTAACGGTCGTTTTTCCTGATAGTGGATTCGTATTTGGAATCCAATGTCCGGAAAACGGTAATTTTGCCGTTGTAAAAAAGTTTCTGCATGAAGAATTCTTTACGCAGATTTAAAAAATAAGAGAGGTGTGTAATTATGGCCCTTGTTACTACAAAAGAAATGTTTGAAAAAGCATATGCCGGTGGTTATGCGATTGGAGCGTTTAATGTCAATAACATGGAGATCGTTCAGGCAATCACCGATGCAGCTGCTGCAACGAGATCTCCGGTGATCCTGCAGGCATCCGCAGGAGCAAGAAAATACGCGAATTCCATTTATCTTGTCAAACTTGTTGAAGCTGCGGTTGCATTGCATCCGGAGATACCGATGGCTCTTCATTTGGATCACGGTGCAGATTTTGCAGTATGCAAGGATTGCATTGACAGCGGCTTTACGTCTGTAATGATAGACTATTCAAGTCATTCATTTGAAGAAAATGTTGAAGAGTCCAGAAAAGTTGCCGAGTATGCGCATAAGTACGGTGTCGTTGTTGAAGCAGAACTTGGTACTCTGGCGGGTGTAGAAGATGAAGTCAGTGTTGAATCGGATAAAGCAATGTACACCGACCCGAATCAGGTCGAAGAGTTTGTGAAATCAACAGGTGTTGATTCCTTAGCGATCGCTATCGGAACAAGCCACGGTGCGTTCAAATTCAAGCCGGGTCAGAATCCGAAGCTCAGACTTGATATTCTCGAAGAGGTATCCAGGAGATTGCCCGGTTTTCCGATCGTATTGCATGGCTCATCCTCAGTCCCGCAGGAATACGTCAAGATCATTAACGCGAACGGCGGTGCATTGAAGGATGCTATCGGTATCCCTGAGGAACAGCTCAGAGAGGCTGCAAAAGGTGCGGTGTGCAAGATCAATATTGATTCTGACCTTCGCCTTGGCATGACAGCCGGAATCCGTGAACATTTTATTGCTCATCCAGAGCATTTTGATCCAAGACAATACCTGACAGACGGAAGGAAATATGTACAGGATATTGTTGAACACAAGATCATTCATGTTCTCGGTTCAGATAACACGATCTGATGAAACCTCTATCAAGCTGCAGTTTCTTGCTGCAGCTTTTTGTTTTATATAAAAGAAAAATATATTAGAATAATAGTGACAAAAAATGGGGAGGATAAAAATGAGAACGATCAGATTTGGAATACTCGCGACTGGAGATATTGCTGCGCGGCTTGCCGATACGATAGCGACAGTGGAGAACGCTGAGGTGCTGGCCGTTGGTTCCAGGACATTGGAAAAAGCACAGGCATTTGCAGATGCACATAATATAGAGAGGGCATACGGCAGTTATGAAGAACTCTGCGCCGATCCGGATGTCGATATTATTTATGTGGCGACTCCGCATTCCCATCACTACGAGAATATGCTCATGTGTATTGAGCACAACAAGAATATTCTTTGTGAAAAATCCTTTACTGTTAATGCCGATCAGGCAAAAGACATAGCAAAGCGCGCAAAAGAAAAAGGCTTGTTTGTAATGGAGGCATTATGGGTCAGATTCCATGAACCGACCATTCATGCGATCGAAACGGCAAAAGACGGAAGACTCGGTGATATCAGAATGGTCACTGTCACATTTGGCCGCGTATCACCTGACGTAAGAGGGGAAGCGGACCGTTATAACAGACCGGCATTAGCAGGAGGGGCAATCCTTGATCTGGGCTGCTACACCACTCACGCGATTGAAATGCTGTTTAACGAGGAAAAACCGGTGAAAATCCTTACAAGCGGAACGATTGAGGACGGAATCGATACGCAGAGTTCCATTATACTCGAATATCCGAATCACAAGACCGTAACAATGATGTTGGCTTTCCGTTCTTATATGACCAGACATTTTACGGTTAATGGCAGTGTCGGAAGAATGGAAGCAATTTTCCCGACTTGTATGAACGCAAAAATCACTATGCTTTCCGGAGAATGCGAAGACATCGCTCTTCCGCAACCGGAAAACAATCATAAAGCGGAGATCGTGCATGTGGTCGACTGCTTGAACAAGGGACTGACCAATTCACCGATCTGCCCGATTGAATCAACAATACAGGTAATGGAAATACTTGATGAATGCAGAAGGCAGTGGGGTCTTGTGTATCCATGTGAATAAACTGAAACGGAGGTTGCTGCATGCGTTTTGGCGTCATTGGAACAAATTTTATCACGGACAGGTTCATTAATGCCGGCCGTCTTATTCCTGAATTTGAATTAGTTGCAGTTGGTTCGCGTACAGCTGAGCGCGGTAAACAGTTTTCCGAGAAGCACAGTATTCCTTATGTATTTACGGATTTTGAAAAAATGGCTGAAAGCGGATTGATTGATGCCGTTTATGTTGCGACACCAAATTACTCACACTGTGAAATCTCGCGGCTGTTTTTGGCTCATGGGGTTCATGTTTTATGCGAAAAACCGTTTGCGATCAACGAAAAAGAAGTCGTTTCCATGATTGAGGCAGCCAGAGAAAACAATGTGAAAATAATGGAGGCAAGCAGAAGCATTTACATGCCTGAAATCCAAGCGATAAAGAATAATCTTCATCGCATCGGACAAACACGTAGAGCGATTCTTCAAATGTCTCGTTACTCCTCAAGATATGACCTTTATCTTCAGGGCAAACCGACGAATACTTTTGACGTATCGCTTGGAAACGGTGCAATCATGGATATGGGTGTCTATAACATACAGCTCGCTGTATTTCTGTTCGGATATCCAAACTCAATTACAGCAACCGGTACGATTCTCGAAGATGGAAAAGGAATCGACGGGCTCTGCACAACGATTCTCCAGTATGATGGTTTTGAATGTGTTTGTATGACATCTAAAGTCCATACAACACATTTGTACAGTGAAATTGCAGGGCAGAGCGGAAGCATACTGTTCACGACTTCAGGCGAATTGAAAGATTTAAAGTTTTACGATAATCAGGGGAATGCAGAATCAATACCGTCGGATGGGATGGGACTTGAGCAAAACATTTACTACGAACTGAAGAAGTTTATCCAGTACGTGGAGGAAGACGATGCTGCATTTGGAAAGCGGCTTGAAACACAGGAGTTGTCAGTTATCAGGATTCTCGATGAAACCCGCAGACAAATCGGTTTAAGATTCCCGAACGATCTGTAAATTGCATTGAGGACGTTTTTTCAACATGATATAATTTTTTTGAGGTGATAATTCATGCGAATGGTAGGAACAACAGTACGAGGCATACGGATGCCCTTATTCAGACAGGGTGACGATCTTGTTTCTATTGTAACAGAAGAACTGATCAAGGCATCAAAAGAAGAGGGCTTTGAGTTTCACGATAAAGATGTTGTAGGTATTACTGAGGCTGTTGTTGCAAGAGCACAGGGAAACTATGCAACGTTGGAACAGATTGCGAAAGATGTACGGAATAAGATACCGTCCGGAAAAGTAGGCGTTGTGTTTCCGATTATGAGCAGGAACAGGTTTTCCATGCTGCTGAAGGGAATTGCAATGGGAGCGGATTCGGTAGTCGTTATGCTGTCTTATCCCGGCGATGAAGTCGGCAATCAGCTTGTAACGATTGATAAAATTGAAGAATCAAAAATCAATCCGTATACTGATGTGCTTACAGAGGAACAGTTCCGTTCTGTTTTCGGAGAGTGCAGGCATACCTTTACGAACGTTGATTATGTCGAATATTACAAAAGCCTTGGCGATAACATAGAGATTGTTTTCGGTAACAATCCGACTATGATACTGAACTTTGTTGATGATGTTATCGCAGCCGATATTCATACTAGAAACCGTACAGCGAGAAAGCTTCGTGAAGCCGGGGCCAACAGTGTGTTTACGATGTGTGACATTCTGAGCGAGCCGGTCGATGGCAGCGGATTTAATCCTGATTTCGGAATTCTTGGATCGAATAAAGCATCCGAAGATCGTGTAAAACTGTTCCCGAGGTCCTGTAAAGAATTTGTGGATGCACTCAGTAAATCATTGCGAGAAGCCACATCAAAGAATATTGAAGTGATGATATACGGAGATGGCGCTTTTAAAGATCCTGTAGGTGGCATTTGGGAACTTGCCGATCCTGTCGTTTCTCCTGCATATACCGATGGTTTAATCGGGTTACCGAATGAGCTGAAATTGAAATACATCGCGGATAATCAGCTGAATGACCTGTCATCTGAAGAAGCTGAAAAAGTCATGATCGAGAAGATTCGTGAACACAAAGAAAAGGGTACCAATATTGGAATGCAGTCGCAAGGTACGACTCCGCGCAGGCTCACCGATTTGCTTGGAAGTCTCTGCGATTTGACAAGCGGATCCGGAGATAAAGGAACTCCTGTTATTTTGATTCAGGGCTACTTCGACAATTACTCTGTAAGATAACCGATAAACTATAAATACAGCGCCGTTTGACTGTTCGGTCAAACGGCGCTGTTTGAATGGATTCAACCCTTTTTGAAGAACTGCTTGATTCTCTGAATAAACCTCTTTTTCTTTTCATCAGAAGCTTTCGGTGTTGTCGTTTTGAACGACAGCGGTTCATGCGTTGTATGAGACATGAAATAGTCCTGACTGGAGAGATTGTTGGATGACACAAGAGATTTCCGGATATAGTTTCCGGACGGCATCAATTCTTTGGCTTTCACATCATCGGATTGAAGTACATTGATAATTCTCTGAATCTGCGCCTTTATTCTCTTATCCTCGATGGGGCACGCGATCTCCACTCTTCTGTCAAGATTTCTTGTCATCATATCTGCAGAGGAAATAAACAGTTTGCAGTTTTCACCCTTGCCGAACTGATAAATACGGGAATGCTCAAGATAACGGCCTACGATACTGTGCACATGGATATTATCGGTTTTTCCATGTATACCTGGGATAATACAGCATATTCCACGAATCAGAAGATTGATCTGCGCACCGCTGACAGAGGCTTCGCACAGTTTATCTATTACATTTCTTTCAGTCAATGAATTTGCTTTAATGAAGATATAACCGTTGCTTCCTTTTTGAATCTCTTCATCCATGAGAGCGAGCAAGTGCTGTTTCAGGCTGTTCGGCGCAACAAGAAGCTTGTTGTAAACACCTTCAAGATTCGACACGAGCATGTTTTGAAAGAAATTCAATGCATCATCAGCAATTTCTTGATCTGAAGTCATAAAACTCAGGTCTGTATAAAGAGTGCTGGTTTTTTCGTTATAGTTGCCGGTTCCAATCTGGGTAATATGATGTGTTTTGTCGCCGTCTTTAAAAGTAATCAGACAAATCTTTGAATGGCACTTATATCCGTCAATACCGTAAATCACATGACATCCGGAGTTTTCAAGCATCTCGGACCAAACAATATTGTTTTCTTCGTCAAAGCGTGCTCTTAGTTCAAACAAGGCAGTGACTTCTTTGCCGTTTTCTGCGGCACGGCAAAGGATCTGGGCTATTCTTGAAGCAGAAGACAGTCTGTAAATCGTTATTTTGATTGCGATAACATTCGGATCTTCAGCTGCTTCATTTAGAAGCCTTAAAAACGGCTCAATCGGATCAAAGGGGAAGAATAGAAGAAGATCATGATCATTAATCTGGTCAATCATCCTCGATTCGGTATCTATATCACATGGCCATTTTGCAACATAAGGCTGATACAAAAGCTTTTCGAAATGCTCTTTCTCAAGGCGCCCGCATAATGAATAGACATATTTCATGTTCAAAGGTGTTTCATCAAAATAGATCTGTTTATCATCAACAGGAATTCTTGATTTGATCAGCCGCAGAAACTCTTCCGGAATAATCTTAGAGATTTCAAGCCGAACGATAGCAAGATTGGATCTTTTTTTGATCAGTTTGCTCACCGTGTTCCGGTAATCAACAAAACCATCTTCAAATTTTTCATCTTCAAAACGAATGTCAGCATTTCGGGTAACACTGATCACTGTTGAATCTTCACAAACATACGGGAGGAAGAGCTTTGAGATGTTTAAAAGAATAACATTTTCAATTCGGATGTATTTAAAAATATTCTGCTCGTTTGGAATCGTGATAAAAGCAGGGAGAGACTTGGGAACAGGAATGATTCCGAGGGCAAGTTTACTCTTCTTGCTTCTCAACTGCGCAACGATATAGAGGTCCTTACTCTCTAAATGCGGAAAAGGATGATGCGCATCCACAACCTGAGGAGAAAGGATCAACGACACATAATTCTTAAAATAGTGCTGAACATACTTCAGATCGTTTGCCTGAATGCTGTCAGGCAGAATCTCCTGTATACCATTCTCTAAAAGGAGTCCTGATACAGAACGATAAATAGAGTTCTTTAATGAAATCAGGCCGGGTACTGCCTCGTAAATTGCAGACAACTGTTCCGAAGGAGTTTGCCCGGTGCGTTCATCCAATTCTTTTGGAGACAAAATTGAAAGATCGAACAGGCTTCCAACACGTACCATGAAAAACTCATCCAGATTACTGACAAAGATTGAAATGAATTTCAGGCGCTCTAAAAGAGGGACGCTTTCATCAGCAGCTTCCTCGAGCACTCTTTTATTAAACTCCAACCAACTAATCTCTCGGTTTTGAGTAAATGATGTATCAAAAGGAAATTCCTTATTCTTTGCCATGGTGATAACTCCAGTTAAGTATTTGTTTAATTATATTCAATAATAAAAGATTTCACAGAGGGAACCGCATATGAACGCAGTTCCCTCTGTGAAGAATAGAAATCAGAACTTGACTCTTTCTGCGATCCAATTTGTAAGCTGATCGCGGTGGATGCGAATCTGCTCCATCGAATCACGATCGCGGACAGTGACTGTCTGGTTCTCGAGCGTATCGAAATCGACAGTAATGCAATACGGTGTACCGATCTCATCCTGACGTCTGTAACGTTTCCCGATAGACGCAGTCTCATCGTAATCAACCATAAACGATGCACTCAGTTCGGCATGAATCTCGCGGGCAAGATCACCCAGTTTGTTTTTCTGAAGAGGAAGAACAGCTGCTTTGAAAGGAGCGAGATAGGGATGCAGACCCAGAACAACACGTGAGTCTTTTTCAAGCTCCTCCTCACGGTAAGCATTGCAAAGGAACGCAAGCGCAACCCTGTCAAGGCCAAGCGAAGGCTCAACACAATAAGGTACGTATTTCTCGTTTGTAACAGGATCCATGTATTCGAATTTTACTTTGGAAAATGCAGCATGCTGTTTCAGGTCAAAATCGGTCCTGTCTGCAATGCCCCACAATTCTCCCCATCCAAAGGGGAAGAGGAACTCGATATCCGTTGTAGCATTGGAATAGTGTGACAGTTCTTCTTTTGAATGATCTCTCAAACGGAGAACCTCATCCGTCATTCCAAGTGAAAGAAGAAACTCTTTGCAAAAACTGCGCCAGTATTCGAACCACTTCAGGTCTTCACCAGGAGCGCAGAAAAATTCAAGCTCCATCTGCTCAAACTCGCGAGTACGGAACGTAAAGTTTCCGGGTGTGATTTCGTTTCTGAATGATTTCCCGACCTGCGCAATACCCATCGGCAGTTTTCTCCTGCTGGAGCGAAGAACGTTATTGAAATTGACGAAAATACCCTGAGCGGTTTCAGGCCGCAGATAGATTTCGGAAGAAGAATCTTCAGTAACCCCCTGGAATGTTTTGAACATAAGATTAAACTTACGGATCGAAGTGAAATTGTGTTTTCCGCAATCAGGGCAGGGGATATTGTATTCTTCAATGATTGCCTCAAGCTCAGCATCTTTAAGGCCATCAACAGCTTTGTTGATACCGTTCGCTTTGAAATAATCTTCGATCAGTTTATCGGCACGGAACCTAGACTTACATTCTTTGCAGTCAAGAAGCGGATCGGAAAAACCGCCTACGTGACCGGATGCGACCCATGTCTGGGGATTCATCAGAATCGCTGCATTTAATCCAACATTATAAGGGGACTCTTGTACAAACTTCTTCCACCAGGCATTACGGATGTTGTTTTTGAATTCTGTTCCCAGAGGGCCGTAATCCCAGGTGTTTGCCAATCCGCCATAGATCTCAGACCCTGGAAAGATGAATCCGCGGTTTTTGCACAACGCAACAATTTTGTCCATAGTTACTGCTTTTGTGTTTTCCATAAATAAAAAAACCTCCCGTTTTTAGGGATAAAAAAATCATCCCTTATTCAAAGGGACGAAAGGTATACACCGTCCGTGGTTCCACCCTTTTTGGCCCGAAGGCCCACTCTTTTTTGCCGATTATACTCCAAAAGTGCCTTTGTTTGCGGTTCTTCCTTCCGGGCTTACACCATCTCCGGATCGCTTAAGGGATTCCCGCAACTACTTGTCTTTTATCAACATAAATCGACATTAAGATTCTAAAAGATCGTTTGTTTTTTGTCAAGCAGACACTACTACTGGAATAAGGTTATGCTATAATCAAATGTAATTCATAATTAAATGTTCATTTGGAGTTCAGTTCATGAAGAAAAAAGAATTGCTGAAATTCATTTCGATTCTGCTTGTTATTTTTGTTGTTTGCTTTTTTATGATTCACGGCGTAAAGATCGGAATCTACAGAATCAAACCCCTTACATCTTTGGTTGTAAAGGGGCTTGACTTATCAGGTGGCGTCCACGCAGAGTTTGCGGTTTCTGATCCTGTATCGGATGAGTCCCTGAATGACGCTGTTGACAGTATTATTCTCAAACAATACGCCCGTATTCGTGCCTATGGCTTTAAGGATGTTAGAATCAACAAAACATCCGAAAATACGATAAGCATTGATATTCCTTCTGCATCGAATGTCGAAGAATTGCTCAGCGTCATCAGCCAACAGGGCAACCTGACGTTCCGATTCGAATCGGGCGAGGTTGCGATAGATGGAGAGCATATCGTTTATGCTGTGTCCGGAAGAACAAGCAATAATACACCTGCCGTTACTTTCTCGCTGGATGAAGAAGGTACCGCTTCTTTTGCCGAGATTACTGCGGCGCATATAGACGAAACACTGGGCATCTATCTTGATGATACCGAACTCGCATCACCGCGAATCACAAAGGCAGTCACGGACGGAACTGTCACCATTACAAATGTCGGAACAATCGAATCCGCAGAAAAACTTGCCGGATTGATTTCAAGCGGAAAACTGGATGCTGACATCGAGCTTGTTAATCAATCGCTCATTTCTCCCGTGCTTGATGACAGTTCGCTGCATTATGCCGTCTATGCACTGGCTACAGTTTACCTTCTTCTGATTGTTTACCAGTTTATAAACTACAGGCTCGGAATACTCCCGCTTCTGATTACGTCACTGTTCAATATCCTTTTTGTTTCATTGTTGATTCTCACCGCGAATTGGACCGTGTTCTCCATTCCGGTTCTTTATGCCGCCGTATGTTTGCATTTCCTGTTTAATCTTCTGGAAATGAACGTATATCAGATCGCTTCGGCAAAGAAACTGGTCCACGGTTCTCAAATAAGAAAAAACACATACAAGAATCTTTTTCTTATTTCGGTTTTTATGATCGTTGCAGGCCTTTTGGTGCAGTTCATTTCGATCACAGCGATCAGTTCTGTCGGACAGGTGCTGATTTATGAAGGCGCTTCTGTTATCGTTTTCATTATTGGCGTTCTGCCGTTGTTAATGGATACTGGACTGAAAATGCTCGCAAACGAATCTGATCCGTTCCGGTCGCGTATCGTACGGAAAGTATCATGGGGGAACATAAAGATCAACAGAAAGGTCCTGTTTTTTATCGAGGGTATCCTGATCATAAGCAGTGTCGTAATCAGCGTTTTCTTTACAGACTTTGAATATCTTAGCCCTCGCAGCCTCCTGTTTATGATTCTTTCTGTGGTCGCAGCTTGCGCGTTTGCTTTTGTGGTGGACTATTTGAATGACAAAAAGTCTATCCTGTCTTATTTGCCGGTTCTGATACTGCTGCTCCTTGTTTTAAGCGCAAATATAGCGATTTGCAGAACTGCGAGTATAGATGTTTTTGCCTATATGTTATTTAACATTGTATTTGTGCTGACTTGTTTTCTCGCAAAAAGACTTGACTATTCCGGATGGTTTTCTTTATTGCTCTGCATTCTGTTGTCAATAGTTGTATTCACAATTTTTCCTCAGGGTTTATTGTTCATTGCATTCATGAATCTGTTCTCTGTTCTTGTTCTCAGTCTTCACTTGTTCTGCGTTGACTAAATTGAGGGGACTCGCCGATGTTACGCTTTGAGACTAAGAATCCGGTTATAGATCCTGCGATTGATGCGGCAGGCATCGCAAACGCGTGCCGTATATCCTTGCCTATTGCAAAAATCCTGATAAGCAGGGGATATGACAGCGTAGAAAGTATCAAAGAGTTTCTTGATCCATCGCTTGAACATTTGCATGATCCTTATCTGTTAAAGGATATAGACCTTGCCGTTAAGAGAATCCGAGAAGCAATAGACCGGCGGGAGCATATCGTTGTTTATGGCGACTATGATGCCGACGGGGTTACAGCTTCCACTCTTTTGTATCAGGCATTGAAAGAAAGAGATGTACACACGGATGTGTTCCTGCCGGAACGGCGCACAGACGGTTATGGGCTTCATGACGGGTGCATCGCGCGTATTATCGAAGAGCATCATCCTGAACTGATCATTACCGTTGATTGCGGAATCACTGCAGTTGAAGAGATTGCCCACGCAAAGGAAAAAAATGTAGATGTGATCGTCACCGATCATCATGTTTGTCCCGAGGTTCTTCCAGATGCTATTGCATGCGTAAATCCCAAAAGACTGGATCAGGAATATCCTTTTGATGGCTTGGCGGGTGTCGGTGTTGCAGCGAAACTTGTGCAGTCGCTTTTCGGTCTTGAAGCATTATATCCATATTTGGACATAGTCGCTGTCGGTACAATAGCGGATATTGTTCCGCTCGTAGATGAAAACAGGGTACTGGTTTCCCTTGGCCTGGAAAAACTGAAAAAAGAAACCAACCCCGGTATTAAAGCACTGATCGATGTCGCCGGAAATGACATCAAAACAATTTCTTCCACTGATATCGGTTTTGTTCTGGCACCGAGAATCAACGCCGGCGGACGAATGGCGTCAACAATGATTTCTTTTTCACTTCTTAATGCAGAAAACTATTCTGACGCACTGGTGTTTGCTGCAAAACTGAATGAGCTGAATCAGCTCCGCCAGATGACCGAACGACAGATTACCCAGGAAGCGATCGATCGTATTGAGAACGGAGAGATCGATCTGATAGAGCATCGCTTCATATGCATGCTTTCTAAAGACTGGGATGAAGGCGTGATCGGTATCGTTGCTTCACGACTTTGTGAAAAATACACAAGACCTGTTTTGCTTTTTACCGAACAGGATGAGACAGATTCGATCAAGGGGTCGGGGAGAAGTATCGACGGAGTTGATCTGTTTTTGTTGTTGAACGAATGCTCTGACCTGTATGAACAGTTCGGCGGACATGCAAGAGCAGTCGGATTGACAATGAACAGAGAAAACCTTACGCAACTGATCACCCGGATCGAAAACAAACTTGCTTCTTTTGATGATGTTCTGTTTGTTCCTCAGGCAGAATATGATTCTGAAGCTGAATTATTCTGGTTCAATAATGAATTCATGGATGATCTGCAGCTACTTGAGCCTTTCGGATACGGAAACGCGATACCTGCATTTTTGTTTAGGAATACAGTGCCAAGGCAGACATCGCAGATCGGCAGAGAAAAGAATCATCTCAGATTCTTCCTTCAGTCGGAGAATCGTAGTGTTCAGACAATAGCTTTCGGAATCGGGAATGCATATGACCGGTTTTTGTCTGTGCCTTCCTTTGATTTTATTGTTACAGCGAAGTACAACCTCTGGCAGAACCGCAAAGAGATTCAGTTTTTGCTGAAATCCTTCAGGCCGTCAACCGATGCGCTTGGATGGCGGAATTATCTTGTAACACGCGATGATGTATATGAAGAGTCATTCTTCACGGATTTTTATAGTAGTGCTCCTTATGACGCAGCTGTAAAAATCCGTTATTCTGAATCAATACAGGAGATCAAAGAGGACCTGCACGCTTCCAAACAGGGGCTCCTTATTGTGGCTACTACTCTTAGTTTTTCTGTGCTGCTTCTTCGTGATCTTGAAAGTGAGATATCATCCGGTTTAGTCGATGTTTGCTTCAGAAATACAGTTGCAGACAAAAGGTATTTCAATACTCTTTTGATTTGCCCGGAGAAACACGAACTGTCAAATCTCAGCGGGTTTCAGAATATATTGGTTTTTGGCCTTCCGATACCCGGACTCAATTGCGACGGAATTGTTCCGGATGAGGAAATGATTCGAAATGTAATGCATGAAGTAAGAAAACCTTCACGTGAGATAATCGGAAAAATCTACAAACTTCTTCATACAAAAGGCTTATCTCTTTTAAATACAGATATTGCAAGGAAAACTGTGGTAAAATGGTGCATCGATGTTTTTTCAGAGTTAAACCTGATTTCAGTCGATGACAATGGAATTCGTTTTGTTGACCATCCAAATAAAGTTTTATTGTCTGACAGTCAAATATATAGAAAAGCTGCCGAAAACTATTTAGAATGGGTTCAATATACCGACTATCTGTGTGAGGACGAACCAGATGAATGATAATGCGGACTACAGTCCCAGAGAAACGTCCATACTTCTGGAATCCATTAAAGCATTTCCTGATGCGCAAAGGGAATTGCTTTTAAAGGCGTACAATTTTGCCGCTGATGCGCATAAAGATCAAAAGAGAGAATCAGGCGAACCCTATATTATTCATCCATGCGCGATTGCCGTGATTCTTATTGAGCTTGGCATGGATGCGAATACCATCGCAGCGGCCTTACTGCATGATGTAATTGAAGACACAAACATCACATATAATGACGTAAGCGCAAACTTCAGCACAGAGATCGCCGATCTTGTGAACGGTGTAACAAAACTTGAGCGGATCGATTTCTCATCTCGAGAAGAGTTTCAGGTAGAGAGTCTCAGAAAAATGTTCATGGCTATGGCCCAGGACATCAGAGTGCTTATCATCAAGCTTGCAGACCGTCTTCACAACTTGAGAACGCTTCAATACCGCTCGCCTGAAAAGCAGCAGCTTACCGCAAAAGAGACGCTTGAGATCTATGCTCCTTTGGCACACAGGCTCGGAATCTCCACAATCGAGTCTGAACTTGAAGATCTTTCTCTCATGTATCTTGATCCTGAGGCATATCACAAAATACAGGATCTGGTCGCGTTGAACACAAAGGAAAGGGAAGAACTTGTCAATCAGTTCATTTCGGAATTAAAAGAAAAGTTCGATGCGATGGATATTCATCCTCTTGAAATAGCCGGACGTCCTAAACACTATTACAGCATTTATAGAAAAATGCAGAATGGTCATGCCTTTGATCAGATATATGATCTGATTGCGATCAGGATCATCGTCGAAACAAAAGAACAGTGCTATGGGGTGCTGGGCGTTGTCCATACCATGTACAAACCGATCCCGGGTCGTTTCAAGGATTATATTGCTGTTCCAAAGGAGAATATGTATCAGTCATTGCATACAACTCTGATGGCCGAAAAAGGGAATGTATTTGAAATCCAGATCCGTACGATTGAAATGCATCGCACCGCTGAATATGGTATCGCAGCGCATTGGAAGTATAAAGAGGGAAAAACAGCGTCATCAAAAGACGATTCCTTTGAAAAGCGTTTGGCTTGGCTGCGTCAGCTCATGGACTGGCAGAACGATTTAAAAGATCCGACTGAATTCATGAACACTTTAAAAGTGGATCTGTTTTCGGATCGTGTATTTGTTTATACCCCGAAAGGAGACGTTCTTGAGCTCCCAAAAGGTGCGACTCCGATTGATTTCGCCTATTCTATTCACAGCCAGGTCGGCAACCGCTGTATTGGTGCGCGCATTAACGGCAGAATGGTTCCTTTGGATACAAAACTCCGGACCGGCGACATCGTTGAAATCCAGACTTCAAATTCTTCAAAAGGTCCCAGTAGGGACTGGCTGAACATTGTTCAGACTTCAAATGCAAAAAATAGGATCCGACAGTTCCTGAAAAAAGAGTTCAAAACTGACAACACGCTCAAAGGGCGCGAAATGCTTGAAGATGCAGCAAAGCGCCAGGGATACAACCTGTATGACCTGTTGAAAAACGAGTGGGTGTCAAAACTTCTCAGGCGGTATACGCTGAATACGCTTGATGATCTGTACGCGGCGATCGGCTTCGGTGGTTTGGCAACAAACCAGGTATTGAGCAAGCTTGTTGAAGAGTACAGAAAAACCAACCACCAGGAAGAAATTCTGAAGACAGTACCGGCGGAAAAGCCGGAAAAGGCTGTTCAGAATCATGTAACAAGCAGTAACGGCATCATTGTGAAAGGCGAAACAAACATGCTTGTCCGCCTTTCAAAGTGCTGCAATCCCGTACCTGGAGACGATATTGTCGGTTATATAACCAGGGGAAGAGGTGTCACGGTTCATAGAAGTGACTGCACGAATCTTAAAGATTCTTCTTTCTCACCTGAAAGACTGATAGAAGTAGAATGGGAAAACACAAAATCTGACAGTTATGCAGTTGAGATTGAAATCGTGGCTGTCGATCGTGTGGGGCTGCTTGCTGATTTTGTGAATACGATTTCCAAGATGGGTATTGAGCTTTCGGGTGTAAATGCAAGAGTGAATAAGAACGGAACTGCAACCGTTGATATCACGACTCTGATTTCCGATAAAACTCAGCTTCAGTCGATCATGACTCATTTTCAGAATCTTCCCGAAGTAGTGGAAGTGTTCAGAGTAGGTACCTGACCATGAGAGCACTGGTTCAACGCGTCAGAGAAACCGATCTCTTTGTTAACGGCGAACTCATTTCCCATATCGGAAAAGGAGTTCTTGTTTTTATCGGCCTGAGCAAAGACGATACCGATAAGGACACGCAGTATTTTCTGAAAAAAATCCCGCAACTCCGGATCTTTGAAGATGAAAACGGAAAAATGAATCTGAACGTTCTTCAAGCAGGAGGAGAGATCCTCTTGGTTTCACAGTTCACATTATTCGCCGATACGTCACATGGGAATCGCCCCAGTTTCATCGACGCAATGGAGTACTCTTCAGCACAGCCGGTTTTTCAGGACATGGTTGATCAAATGAACCGTATTGTTACGACAAAAAGTGGTATCTTCGGAGCAGATATGAAAATAGACGCAAAACTTGACGGTCCCGTAACAATAATGATGGATTCAAGGAAGTGACTTATATGGTTTGTGTATTCCAGTTCAGTGACTATTCTTTTAAAGCCAATTCATTTCTGATTGCTGATGAAGAATCCTGCGACGCTGCGATCATTGATCCTTCTATGGATCGCGATTCATACGAGGAAATTCTGAAGAAAAACGGCTATCATTTAAAATACATTCTGATTACGCACAACCATTTCGATCATGTATGGAACTACGATGATCTTTATGATTCCTTTGGCGTTACAGGACTCATCGAACAAACAGAACTGGACGGAATCAATGACTCCCGTTCGAATGCATCTTTTTTGATGGGTATTGATTTTAGACTGAAGTCACCGCTGAAGCCGCTGAACTATTCCGATCGCTACTGTCTCGGCACCCATGAGATCAGATGCATTAGAACCCCCGGGCACACAAGCGGAAGCGTGTCATTCTTCTGTGATGAAAAGCTTTTTTGCGGTGATCTTCTCTTTTGCGGTTCCATCGGAAGGACCGATATTTCCGGCGGAAGCTTAAGCATGTTAATCGATTCTGTTGAAAAACTGTTTCAGTTACTGCCGCAAGACACCGTTGTTTTTCCCGGTCACGGGCCGGAAACGACACTTAAGCAGGAAGCCTTAAACAATCCGTTTCTGTAATTCCTCGAGGTATTCTTATGATTCAGCTTATAACGCCCGATAGTGAAGTCTTTCATGAAGCAGAGGAGATCCTCCGCTTTTTTATAGGCATGGAGGAGGTAAGACCTTACAGCGGCGATTGTTCAGATGTGACCCGTGTTATTCAAATAGAAACACATAAAAATGAAAGCGCATGGATTGCAGAATCTTTTCTTCAAAACAGCGACAAGATTTACAGCGGTCAGTGCAGGATCAAAACACCGGACCATTGGGGAATCAAAAGAGCAAAAGGACGCGCGGTTAAATTCTCCATGTACCGGCTTTTAAAGGAATTGTATCCAACCGTTGCAACCCCGTGGGGATGTCTAACCGGTATACGCCCCACCAAAATACTCTATGAGTATTCAGAGGAACAGCCAATCGAAGAAGTTGAAAGCATTCTTTTGAACGGTTACGGTATTTCTTCGGACAGGGTCGCGCTTCTTCTTGATATTTATAATGCGCAAATAGGTTTTCGCAAACGTCTGCCGGCTGATTGCGTGGATCTGTATATCGGGATCCCTTTTTGTCCTACAAGGTGTGACTACTGTTCGTTTGCTTCCAATCCCTTAAAGAAATTCGGGCATTTTAGAGATGAATATCTGAATGCTTTATTTAAGGAAGCAGATGTAATGATGGAATACCTTGCGGCCAAAAGAATGCGTGTCGGAACGTTGTATATCGGCGGCGGAACACCCACTGCGCTGGAGGCGTCACAGTTGAAGAAACTGCTCGAGCACGTCAGTATCTTCCGACCGCTGAGCAAAGAGTTTACTCTTGAAGCCGGCAGGCCGGACACGATTACACAGGAAAAACTCTCACTTGCACATGACTACGGAGTCAATAGAATCAGCATCAATCCGCAAACAATGCATGATGATGTTTTGAGAGTTATCGGACGGAATCATACTGTTGAAGAAATCATTCAGGCCTATGAACTGGCAAGGCGTTTAGGCTTTGACTGGATAAATATGGATTTAATTGCAGGTTTGCCGGAGGAAAACGAAACTCTGTTTGAGGAAACGATCAGAAACACCATCAATCTGAAGCCCGAAAACATCACTGTACATACTTTGTCAATCAAACGTTCCTCAAAAATGCGTGATATTATGAACACACAGGCAAAACTTGATGGTACGGATGTGTGCAATATGGTTGATAACGCAAGGATGCTTTTACAGGAAAACGGCTGGGCACCATATTATCTCTATCGCCAGAAGTACATGAGCCAGAATCTTGAAAACGTTGGATATTCAATACCGGGGAAGCAGTGTCTTTACAACGTAAATGTTATGGAAGAAACGCATTCGAATGTTGCTCTTGGCGCAGGGGCCATCACAAAATGGTATAATCCTCTGACTAACGTGATCAAGCGTTCTCCGAATGTGAAGAACCTTTCCGAGTATATACTTCGTTCAGAAGAAATGGCGAGGAAAAGCATTGCTGTTGCAAACGATGTTTTACAGAATGAAACATGATTTTTACCTTCGCAAAGCACGATAAATCGAGGTTTGCAAAGGTATTATGATTTGTTATAATCTTTTTTAGAGGCTCCAGAACTCTATTGGAGGACGAACGGAACATACGGGAGGAATTTATTTAAATGAAATCTTATCAGACGAAACAGATTCGAAATATTGCGATCGTTGGTCACAGCGGTGAGGGAAAAACCACATTGACTGAAGCAATGCTTTATAATGCGAAAGCAATTGATCGAATGGGAAAAGTCGAGAATGGAACAACTGTCAGCGACTATGATCCCGAAGAAGCAAAAAGACAGATTTCCATCAGCGCATCAATTGCTCCGCTTGAGTGGAAGGATCATAAGATCAATGTTATTGATGTGCCCGGTTACTTTGACTTTGTCGGTGAAATGGCAGCTTCCATGCGCGTTGCTGATGCGGCAGTGATTCTTGTCCATGGTGTTTCCGGTCCGGCAGTCGGTACAGAAAAAGCATGGCAGTATTGCAAAAAATACAATCTCGGAAGGATTTTCTTTGTCAACAATATGGACAGAGAACACGCAAACTTCCAGAAGGCAATCGATTCCTTGCAGGAGATTTTCGGTAATTCCGTTATTGCCCTCCAGGAAGCGATTATGGAAAACGACAAATTTGTCGGCTATATCGATATTCTGAACATGAAAGCATATCGGTTCGAGGGCAAGGGTGTTTCCGAAATCGAGATCCCCGCAAATTATGAAGACAGCGCGGAAACGCTTCGTGAGCAGCTGATGGAATCGGTTGCGTCAACGGACGAAGAACTTATGGAAAAATACTTTGAAACCATGGAGCTTTCCCGTGAGGACCTTCTTCGCGGACTGCATATCGGCCTTCAGGATGGTTCCGTTGTTCCCGTTCTGTGCGGTGCTGCAGCATCCAACCTTTGCGTCGACAAACTGATGGATTGCATCAACGAGTTTGTTCCTTCATCCGCTGACCGTCCTGCGGCAAAATGCCTGGATGTGAAAGCAGGAGAAACAATTGATTGTGCGTGCGATTCTTCCGCTCCGTTTTCTGCGCTGGTGTTTAAAACCGTTGCCGACCCGTTTGTCGGAAAGCTTTCTCTTTTCAAGGTTATGTCCGGCGTGCTTAGAAGCGACATGACCATCTATAACACAAATGCAGAGAAGAGCGAAAAACCGGGAAATCTGTACGTTATGTGCGGAAAAAACCAGACGACAGTCAATGAACTGGTAGCCGGTGACATCGGTGCGATGGCAAAGCTTCAGTACACAATGACAGGCAACACACTGTGTGATCCTTCAAAGCCCGTGAAATTTGATGATATCGAGTTCCCGAAACCCTGTATTTCTCTTGCCGTTTCTGCCGCGAAGCAGGGCGAAGAGGATAAGGTCTTCGGTGGTTTGTCCAGGCTTTCTGAAGAGGATCCGAGCTTCAAAGTTGTTAAATCCGAAACGAGCAATGATACTTTGATCTGCGGCCAGGGTGAGCTGCACATCGAGATCATCATCGGAAAACTGAAAAACAAATTCGGTGCCTCTGCAGTGCTGAAGGATCCTGTTATTCCTTATCGTGAGACCATCAAGAAAAAGGTCAATGCACAGGGAAGACATAAGAAGCAGACCGGCGGACATGGTCAGTTCGGTGATTGCTGGATCGAGTTCTCTCCCATTACTGACGGAAGCGCCGACTTCCTGTTCGAAGATCGCGTTGTCGGCGGTGCAGTTCCGAGAAACTTTATCCCCGCTGTTGAAAAGGGTCTTCGCGAGGCAATCCAGAAAGGTGTGCTTGCCGGTTTCCCGGTAGTCAACCTTAAGTGCGCTTTGTATGACGGTTCTTACCATCCTGTTGATTCTAACGAAATGGCATTCAAAACAGCTGCAAGCCTTGCCTTCAAAAAGGGCATGTCAGAAGCGAACCCTGTTCTGCTCGAACCCATCTATCATGTGGAGATCATTGTTCCCGGCGATTATATGGGCGATGTTATCGGTGACATGAACAGACGCCGCGGCAGAATCATGGGTATGGATCCGCTGGAGGACGGTCTGCAGAAGATCATTGCTGAAGTGCCCGAGTCTGAAATGTTCAAATATGCTACAGATCTTCGCTCTATGACTCAGGCAAGAGGAAGCTTCGATATGTGGTTTGAACGTTATGAAGAGGCGCCCGCCAATGTTGCGCAGAAAGTCATCGAGCAGGCGAAAAAAGACGCAGAAAACGACGACTGACAGATTACAACAATGGATATCGCAGTAGTGGAAACACTATTGCGATATTTTTTTTGTTTCTGAAACTGTGGTATCATGGTTTTACTACCAGAACCGAGGGCGATATCATGCAAGAATTACTGGCAATCGATGGTTTCAGTTTACTTCATAGGGCATATTACGCGATGCCTTTTCTTTCAAACAAAGAAGGCATTCCTACAGGGGCAATCTCCGGTTTTATGAATATGCTGATAAATGCGGTTGAAAGGACGCAGCCTGATTTTCTGGCTGTCGCGATGGATATGAAAGGTCCGACCTTCCGCCATGAAATGTATGCGGATTACAAGGGAAACAGACCGCCGATGCCGGATGAGTTAAGGCAGCAGGTCGGTTTGTTGCGTGATATTCTGGAAAACAGCGGAATCAAAATCGTTGAATCACAGGGTTATGAAGCAGACGATGTGATCGGTACACTGTCAAGAATATGTAGTGACCTTAATATCAATACGATCATTTTGACAGGTGACAGAGATTCTTTTCAATTAATCAACGAGCATACCACTGTCTGGATGACAAGAAAGGGTATTTCTGATATTGAAGTTTTTGACGAAGAACACTTGCTGCAGGAATACGGATTGAAACCTGAGCAGATCATTGATCTCAAAGGATTGATGGGCGACCAGTCAGACAATATTCCCGGTATTCCGATGGTTGGAATGAAGACAGCACAAAAACTGCTTGCCGAATACCATACCCTCAAAAACGTTCTAGCAAACGCCGAAAATATCTCAGGCAAGAAACTGAAATCAAACGTCATTGAATTCGCGGATCAGGCGCTTTTGAGTTATGATCTTGCAAGGATAGATACCAGTGTCGATGGAGTCGTATTTACTCCTGATTCTTTCTCTTTTCACTGGAATAATTTTCAAAGCGGTCTGAACGACTTAAAAAAACTCGAATTGACAGGCATCCAGAATAGAATCGAACGACATTTTGATATGAAACAGGAAGAAGAACCCGATGCTTCGGATATGAGTAACGATATTCAGGAGCGTACAATCAGTCATATCGACGACCTGATGCAGTTTATTGATGAAACACTGCTGAAAGAGGAGATTTGCATTTATAAAACACCGGATGAGATCACACTGTTCAGTGATGGCTCTCTCGTCCGCATTCCAATCGCAAGGAGCATGATCGATTCGGATGCTCTGACAATAACAGATATATACAAAGCGCTGAAAAAACTGTTTGAGTCGAACGTTCCAAAAGTATTGTATGATGTGAAATCGTGGTTTTATACGGCTGACTCTTTTGGTTTCAGCATTCACCATTGTTCGTTTGATGTGATGATCGCGGCCTACATCATAAACGCGAACGCAAACAACTATTCGTTCAAACATCTTGCGGACACCGAATTTAATAATCCGCGGGAAGATGCGTTCGTGCTGAAACAACTGAAAGAGCGATTTGAAAAACAGATTATAGAATCCCATAACGTGGAACTGTTTCAAAACATTGAAATGCCTTTGATACGCGTACTGTATGATATGGAACGCAATGGCTTCCGAACGGATAAAAGCATTATCAAAAAACTGGATGAGATGATATCCGCAGACATTTCCGAATCCGAACAGGCAATTTATGAGGCTTGTGGTGAAACGTTCAACATCAACAGCCCGAAACAGTTAAGCCATATTCTTTTTGAAAAAATGGGATTAACTCCGTTAAAAAAGACAAAAAGTGGGTATTCGACGGACGCTGAAACGCTGGAACAACTGTCCTATCAAAGTGACTTTGTCAACGATATCCTTTCTTACAGGCAGTTAAGCAAACTGAAGGGAACATATATTGACGGACTTCTTCCTCTGATCGACGGACAGGGGAGAATACATTCAACATTCAATCAAACGATTGCCTCTACCGGCAGAATCTCAAGCAGCGACCCGAATCTGCAGAATATTCCCGTAAGAACTGCTTTGGGAAGAGAATTCCGAAAAATATTTGTGTCCGATTCTGAAAGTGATGTTTTGGTCGATGCAGATTATTCTCAGATCGAATTGCGCGTTCTTGCGCATTTATCAGATGACAAAACAATGCAGGATGCCTTCAGGAATGGCTATGACATCCATAAAGATACCGCGTCAAAAATGTGGCATGTTCCTTTTGAGAATGTCACAGGCGAAATGAGGTCTGCGGCCAAAGCAATCAATTTCGGTATCGTATATGGGATCAGTGATTTCGGCCTTTCGCGCAATATCGGCATCTCTGTGAATGAAGCTCACGATTTTATTGCGCGATATAAGCAAACCTATAAAGGTGTTTCAGAATATATGGATCATCTTGTAGAGACAGCAAAGAAAAGCGGCTATGCCGAGACCTTGTTCGGAAGAAGACGCATGATACCTGAGTTAACGTCAAGCAATTTCAACACGCGTTCATTTGGTGCCAGAATCGCAATGAATATGCCTATCCAGGGAACGGCGGCGGATATCATTAAGCTGGCGATGATCAGGGTTCACAATATTCTCGATGGGATTAATGCCAAACTTTTGCTTCAGGTACACGACGAATTGATCGTGAATACAAAGGAAGAATATGGAGAGCGCATTCGGAATCTGATGAAAAAAGAGATGGAAACTATCGTAAAACTGCATGTACCGTTGATTGTTGACGTCAAAATCGGGAGATCCTGGTATGAAACCAAATAATAGAACAGTTCCTGTTATTGCAATAACCGGTGGCATTGCATGCGGAAAAAGCACTGTTGCTTTGCATTTGAATGAAATCGGATTTCCTGTCATTGACGCAGACATGGTTTCAAAAGAACTCACAGAAGACGGTGCACCCGTATTAAAGGATATATCTTCAATACTGGGCAAAAAGTATGTAAGCAACAATCATCTTAATCGAAAAACACTGGCAAAAGATGTTTTTTCAGATACTTCCGTACGTCAAAAACTGAATGCCTTGCTGCATCCGTTGATCTATGACGAATTGAACGAACGGATCTGTTCTCAGGCATCCAAGAACAATACACCGATTTTCCTTGATATCCCGCTTGTATTCGAATTTCATTTTTCAGATCTAGTAGATGAGATTTGGACAATTGATATTCCGGAACAAATGCAATTGAGACGATTAATGGACAGAAACGGTCTGAATGAAAAAGATGCATTTGATCGAATTCATTCACAGATTACAAGACAGGAAAGAAATGAAAAGAGCGATCTTATTATTCTGAATGATGGCTCAATTAATGATCTGATAAAGAAAATCGACAAGATCATCATCGAAAGGGGTTATATAGTTGATGCGTCATCCTCGGTTATATAAACTCGTTTCATTTCTTGTGCTGATCGTTGTTTTCAGTTCCGGATGCACCGCCTCTGATGTTCAAACAACTCACCTGAATTCTTATATTCCTTCTGAGACTCAACAGACTGCGCCTGAATTGACCGCAGTTGAGGCAGGTATTGTTTGCACTGGACTCGGAGACAATTTCCTTATCAGTAATGATCATCAGCTTCATTCCATATGTGAACTGATTTATGATTCTCTTTTTATAAAAACAGGTGCTGCATCTTATGAGGAAAGCATTGTGAAAACGTACACCGTGATCGAAAAAGAGGATTCAGTCGTGCTTTGGTCCTTTTCTATACGAACCGATATTGTTTTTTCTGATTCCGGAACCAAACTTACGGCAAAAGACTGTGTCGACACAATCAACTACATTAAAAACAACGGTGGATACTACGCGGAAAACCTGAGTTCAGTGATTTCATGTTCACAGACGTCACCGTATTCATTTGAAATTGAGTGCAAATCAGATTGTGATGATCTCGTTAAATCGCTTGTATTTCCGATAATACCTTCCTCCAGTTTAAGCCAGCCTTCGATCCTGTTAACTGAAGGCAGCGGAAGCTTTGTTGTAGAAGAATATGAGCAGGACAAAAATATGCTTTTGTTAATCGGAAACATTGATTCCTGGAAAAGAACCGTACGGATTTCGGAACTGAACATACATATATTTGGCACGAATGAAGACCTGTATGCATGTTATGCAAACGATGAGCTTGATTATGCTGTGTTCAGCTCCGAATTCAGAATTCCTGCCGTTACTTCAAAGGATACAACTATCCTGTTAAATCCCGGTGACAGCATAAAGCTTCTTGAACTCAATAAGGATTCAGGAATCCTTTCTGACTTGGATATGCGTGAAACCGTGATTTCGGCAATTAACCGAGATCAATTGGCAAGGCTGATACAGCCTTCGCAAGCCATTGAAATCAACAGAGTGCAGGGAACAGGAATTGCTGAAACAAAAAACAGTTTTGTGTATGAATGTGACCTTCAGCGCTCTAAATATTGCTTTGAGAGCTACCTTCGTCAGAATCCTGAAATAGAGCCTGAAGGAATCATTCTTGAGATCGTTGTCGAATCTGTCTTTGACAATAAGACGGATTACAATATTGCACTGTTCATTCAGGAAGACTTAAACAGAATCGGAGTACAGACAAACATCAGTCTTCTAAACAGCGCTGAATATCAAGCCGCACTTGAACACGGATCATTCGATATTGCGATCCGTAACTGTCATGTCAGAGATAATACAAGCATTCGTTTTTACGATTATTTCGATCTTCCTGAATCCGCATATGATAGTGTGATGGCCGGGGAGGAAGACTCTTTGTACTGTTCAGATGAAGAACTGAATCAGATTGAAGAGTTCATCTACAGACAGCAGCACATTTTACCTCTGTATCAGGATGCTGACTGTATTCTTTATCGAAACCTTGAATTAAATGCAATGATATCCGGACCGGATCACGCCTTTTCTGTTCTGAAATACTGATCGTCTCTGATTTTTCATTGTTTGTTCATAAAACCATCACTTTGGGCGTGTAGAATCAGAGTATCAAAGAAAGGAAGCGTATTGTAATGATGAATGATGAACACAATGAAAGCGTAAATAATAATCATGATGTTTATCAAAACGGGGTTGCTTCCAATCCCAATATCGATCATGTATATGAACCAGTAAAACAACAACAGCAGTATTACTATCATCCTAACGGTGCTCCGCAATACAGAGAGTACAATAATACACAAGTCAAAAGAAGACGGCGCACTTCCATTCCCGCATTCGTGCTGGTGATTTCCATTCTCGCATCAGTTTTGCTTGGAAGCCTTATGGGTTTCTTCACTTCTTATTCTTTCATCCATTTCCGCAGTTCCTTGCCGAATGCGGTAGAAGAACCAGCGTTGCCGGACGGTTCTGTTGAGACACCGGCTGAACTTCCCGCGGAACAAAACGTTCCTGAAACTCCGGAAGTACAGCCGCTTCCCGAAGCTTCCGACAGGGATGGTATGACCGCACTTTCCACGGTAGAAGTCGTCGAAAAAGTTGCGGATGCTGTAGTCGAAATCGTCACTGAATCCGTAAGCACAAGTCCGTACCTGCAGCAATACGTTACAGAGGGAGCTGGAAGCGGGGTCATCGTCCGAGAGGATGGTTACATCATTACCTGCAATCATGTAATCAATGGTGCCAGGAAGATCACAGTAACGCTCCGTAACGGTGAGAGTTATCCGGCAACAATACTTGCTTCTGACCGTGTAGGTGACATCGCAATACTAAAAATCGATGCTGATAATCTAACCGCCGCTCCAATCGGTGATTCCGATCAGTTGAAAGTCGGAGAGGATGCTATTGTTATCGGAAATCCTCTCGGCCAGCTGGGCGGTAGTGTGACAACCGGAATCATCAGTGCACTTGAACGTGTTATCACGATCGATAATCAGGAGATGACTCTCCTTCAGACAAACGCCTCAATCAATCCCGGCAATTCCGGAGGTGGTCTGTTTGACACTTACGGTAATCTCATCGGAATAATTGTGGCCAAATCTGCAGGTACTCAGGTTGAAGGAATCGGATTTGCAATACCGTCTAACACTGTAAAATATATCTATAATGAATTGATGGAAAACGGTTACGTGACCGGTCGGCCGATGCTTGGCATTCTGATGTCCGAAAAGACCGGTATCACCGCGAACAACGAGCAGCGCACATACGTTGTAGTTTCCGGAGTATACGATAATTATCCTGCACAGGAGGCCGGAATCGAAGTCGGTGATATTATACTCAGCATTGATGGCGTCGAAATTGAATCCGCGGCCCAACTGAAGAAGTACATTCAGGACAAAGCGGTTGGGGACACTGTTACCATCGTTGTTTTCAGAAACAATCAAACACGTACAATAAGTGCTGTACTGTCTGAAATACAGCCGGAAGGTTAATGGAGAATGGCGCAGACGTTGTTAATTGCGGATGATGAAAGCAGCATACGCATGCTGATCAAAAAATATGCTGAATTTGACGGCTTCAAAATCGTTGAAGCCGTTGATGGCATGGATACTGTTACAAAAGCGCTTGAGAATAGTATCGATCTTGCGATTGTTGATATTATGATGCCGGAGCTCGATGGTTTCTCTGCTTGTAGAGAGATTAGAAAAAGGAAACCGGAGCTTCCAATCATTATCTTATCCGCTCGTTCCGATGAGTATGACAGGATCCATGGCTTTGAAATCGGCATTGACGATTATGTCGTGAAACCATTCTCTGCAAAAGAATTGATCATGCGTGTCCATGCAGTTCTGAAACGAGTTGCCGACCCAAATAAGACAAAAGAAAATACCGGTATTATTCGAATCAATGGATTGGAATTAAATCTTAACGCGCACCTGGTCTATATTAACGGGGAAAAAACCCTTTTGTCTCCGCGCGAATATGATTTACTTGTGTATCTGGTACAAAACAGAGGGATCGCCTTAAAACGCGAACAGATTCTTCTTAATGTGTGGGGGTATGATTTCTACGGAGATGAAAGGACTCTCGACACTCATATAAAACTGCTAAGAAGAAATCTTCAAGAGTATGGAAAACAAATCGTAACCGTAAGAGGCGTGGGATATCGTTTTGATGAAAAATAGCATTCAAAGGAATATCATTCTATCTATCATTTTGTTTTCATTGGTACTGATTGTCGCACTGTACCTTTTTCAGACCCTGGGAATCAGCAGGGTCTTTTTACTGTACCAGAAGCATCATCTGAAAGAAACAGCTGAATACTTGGAAAAAGCGCTGGCAAATGAAGCGTTTACCGATAATGATATGTACCGTTTGTCATCAGATGGTATCAAAATGATTCTGTTTGATAAAAACGGCAAAGTAACCGCAGCCAACACATCAGCGTCGGATAAAAGCTTTTATGACCTGATACCGATGATCCGGGAGGCTGAATCATCGAAAGGGAACACTTCGTTTTATGCTTCAGTAGATAAAAAGCTTACAATACCTCAGCTAAACCAGGAAGATAATATATTCAATCTTGAAGACGCAACAATAAACAGTTATAACTCCTTGAACCTCGTTTATCTGTTGCCGGAACAAGATACATCCGTTCTATTGTTGTCTGTTGCTTCAGAACCCGCTGATGAAACGGTTCATTTACTGCGATTTCAATTATATTTGGTTACATTCTGCATTTTTGCTTTGGCTCTTTTTCTCTGCGTTTACTTTTCAAGAAAAATATCAAAGCCTATTTCTCTGATCAATTCAAGCGCAAAGGGAATAAGAAGAGGGGAATATACTCTCACTTCAAACAACCACACTTTGTCTGAAATAAGGGAACTGGACACAACACTGCAAAACGCAACGACGGATGTTGCGAAAACCGAGCATTTCCGAAGAGAGCTTCTTGGAAATGTGTCACACGATCTTCGTACTCCGCTTACGCTTGTTCGCGGGTATGCGGAGCTGATTCATGATTTTCCGAATGATCAGAACAATACAGAATATGCTGAACTCATCATCAATGAATCTGATCGGCTAACAAGACTTGTCAATGACATGCTGGAGTTTTCAAAACTACAGGACACCGTAATACCTTTAAATATCGAAACTTTTGATTTGTGTGACTGCGTTTCTGATGTCATGTCACGATATACGCACATAAAGGATCTGAATACTACGATCGGCTTTCACAAAAACAATGAAAGAATCATCGTTTCAGCCGATCGTGACCGTATATCACAGGTCTTATACAACCTTATCAACAACGCCATCGACTACACGAACAACGGACATATTGATATCATCGCTGAGAAAGAAAACAAAGTCGCAAGCGTTTCCATTGTTGATTACGGCGATGGAATTCGGGAGGAAGACCTCCCCAGAATCTGGGACAGGTATTATAAAGTCGATACTGTGCATAAGCGTAGTCAGATCAGTTCCGGAATCGGTCTGTCAATTGTCAGAAGCATATTGGAACAGCATTCCGTGAAATTTGGAGTCAGGAGCACAAAAGGACAGGGAAGCACCTTCTGGTTCGAATTGCCTGCCGCAGAGGACGCTGACTACAATTAATCTTTCTGAAGCATAAGATATGTGTTAAAATATCGTTAACAAAATGGTGGAAGTGAGCAGAATGCCTAAAAAGAAAAGAGAACATGTCTGTTGGGGGGACCGCTATGACGGATGGAGAATAAAGAACATTGATCCTTTCTTTTTCCTGATCCCACAGGTGATGCGTACGAGGATCGATTCCCAGGTCTTTTTTCAGGAAGAGATTTCACTCGAACCAATCGAGCGTTTCATACGTGAACATAAGAACGAGATGCCCGGTTTGAGTACGATGCATGTCGTTGCGGCAGCAATGGTTCGCATGATGACGCAAAAACCATGTACAAACAGATTTGTTGTTCATAACAAGCTTTACGCCCATAAGTCGATGTCCATATCCATCGCCGTTAAAAGATCGCTTTCAGAGGATTCAGAGGAAACCACGATCAAACCGACATTTGATGCCATGGACACGCTTCCCGATATTGTGAGAAAGATAGAAGAGGAAGTTCAGAAGGCAACTGTGGATAATGAGGAGAGTTCAACTGACAATGCGGCGAAGCTTCTCAGCATCCTTCCCGCATTTCTGCTCCGATTCGTTATTCGACTGATTTTTTTCCTTGATAGTCTTGGTATACTGCCCAGATTCCTGATTGATTTGAGCCCTTGGCACACAAGCGCTTGGCTGACAAACGTCGGTTCCATCGGAATGCCTCCGGTTTATCATCATTTGTATGAATTCGGTACGAGCAGTGTTTTTGTCTCAATGGGCAGAAAGCGCTCTATGCCTGCGATTGATTTCAGCGGGAACGTCATTCCGCAAAGAAAACTCGGTATCAAGGTCGTCGTTGACGAAAGAATATGTGACGGTTTTTACTTTGCTTCCGCTTTAAGAGGTTTCAGCCGGTTGCTGTCAAAGCCTGAGCTTCTCCTTGAGCCGCCGAAAGAGCGCAAAACCGACCCCGGTATTCCCCAAAAAAGAATTGATAAGGCAAAACAAAACCCGCAATAAGAATGCGTATCAACAGCTTGCTTTGTTGACACTTTTTGTTTGATACGAATATAATACTTGATGTTGCCGGCGTGGTGGAATTGGCAGACGCAGGGGACTTAAAATCCCCC
The DNA here is from genome assembly GCA_017431145.1 of Clostridia bacterium. Classification (GTDB taxonomy): domain Bacteria; phylum Bacillota; class Clostridia; order Christensenellales; family Maliibacteriaceae; genus RGIG9107. The sequence continues at coordinate 55,384 of JAFRLQ010000135.1, forward strand.
GGACTTTGTCCGTGCCGGTTCGAGTCCGGCCGTCGGCATTTACGCCGCGAATCATTGTATTCGCGGCATTCTTTATAAGGAGTTTGAAGTGGTAAAACAATTCATTTCTGAAATCATACCAGATTCTGCCGCTTCAAATGCGGGCATAAAACCTGGAGAATATGTTCTATCGATCAATGATGAGCCTCTGCTGGATATCATTGATTATCAGTATTTCTCTTCTTTGGAAAAACTCATAATTAAAACTGAAGATGCAAACGGACGGATCAGGAATCACTTCATTCGCAAGCAATCCTGGGAAAATATCGGCATTATTTTCCGTGATGATCTTTTAGGTCATGTGATGAACTGTGCAAACAATTGCATTTTCTGTTTTATTTCTCAAATGCCTCCCAACATGAGAGAGACGCTGTATGTAAAAGACGATGACTGGCGCATGTCTTTGATTATGGGCAACTATATTACGATGACTAATCTCAGCGACAGGGAATTTGACAGGATTATCAGAAGAAGAGTTTCCCCGTTGTATATCTCTGTCCACACAACGGATCCATCGATACGTTCCGAAATGCTTCGGAACAAGAGCGCTTCCAACATCATGATGCGTCTTCAGAAACTCTATGATAATCAGATCAGTTTCCATTGTCAGATCGTTTTGTGCCCGGGATGGAATGACGGGGAAGTATTGAAAAAAACAATCAGGGAATTGTATTCCTTTCAACCATACGCCCGTTCCGTTGCCATCGTGCCTGTCGGTTTAACGCGTTACAGGGATAATCTTCCCGTTCTAAAACCGGTAAACGCTTCGATCGCTTCTTCTGTCATTGATTTTGCCGAAGAGTTCGGGGAAAAGGCTTTCCGGGAATCCGGGACACATTTTGTTTTTGCTTCTGATGAAATGTATATGCTCGCTTCCAGGGAACTGCCTGAGTATTCTTATTATGAAGACTTTCCGCAAATCGAAAACGGTGTCGGATTATGTGCTAAACTATTTGATGAGTATGCATACGCAAAGGAGCTCTATCACTGCACGATGCCACCTGGCCGCAAGGTCACAATAGCGACCGGGACCTCTGCTGCCGGTTTTCTGGTAGATATGATCGATGACGAAAGTGTTCAGGTCATCCCGATCAAGAATGCTTTTTTCGGTGAATCGATCACTGTTGCAGGCCTTGTCACAGGTGCCGATTTAATAAACCAATTGTCCGGTTCAGATCTTGGCAGTGTTCTGCTTCTTCCGTGTTCCATGCTGCGTGAGGGAAATGATGTCTTCCTCGACGACATATTGTTTTCCAGCGTTGAAAAAGAACTTGGCATAGAAACAAAGGCCGTTCAAATCGACGGTATCGAACTGTATAAAGCCATATACGGTATTGAAGAGGAGTTTGATGATGAAGAATAGAAAACCTTTAGTTGCCATCATAGGTCGGCCAAACGTAGGGAAATCATCTTTCTTTAACAATGTTCTGAAACAGCGCATTTCAATCATAGAAGATATACCCGGCGTAACAAGAGACAGGATTTATGCCGATACTTCCTGGCTAGATCACGAGTTTACTTTGATCGATACGGGCGGTATCGAACCCAAAAGCAGTGATACTCTTTGGCAGCAGATGAGGAATCAGGCAGAACTTGCGATCGAAACAGCTGATCTTATCCTGTTTTTTGTAGATGGCCAGCAAGGTGTGACTCCGGACGATGAAGATGTAGCGGCAATGCTTCGCCGTTCAGGGAAAAAAGTCATATTGGTCGTGAACAAGATCGATCATATCGAGCAGGAAAGCCTGTCCTATGAATTCTATTCACTTGGAATGGATGATATGATCACGATTTCTGCTGCAAACAGGCTGGGATTCGGTGACCTGCTGGACAAGATTATTGAATCGTTTCCCGACACAACTGAATCAGAAGATTCTGCTGATACAATCAGCGTAGCTATTGCCGGTAAACCGAATGTCGGTAAATCTTCCCTTTTGAACTCCATTGTCTCGGCGGAACGCGTAATCGTCAGTGATATTGCAGGTACGACCCGTGATGCGATTGATACACCGTTTGATTTTGAAGGCGTGCACTATAATCTGATTGACACTGCAGGTCTCAGGAAGAAAAGCAAAATTGCCGATAATACGGTGGAACGATACAGCGTCATCCGTTCTTTGTCCGCAATCCGTAGAGCCGATGTTGTATTGCTTGTCGTAGACGCTTTGGAAGGTGTCGGCGAACAGGAGGCAAGAATCGCCGGATATATTGCCGAGCAGGGAAAAGCTGTTTTGATCGTTGTAAACAAATGGGATCTTTATGAAAAGGACGAACATTCGGTCGATCATTTCAGGCAGGACATCTATCAAAAACTGCAGTTCCTTGACTTTGCTCCGGTCCTGTTCGTTTCGGCAAAGACAAATCAGCGGTTGACCACGATTCTTCCGAAAGTCTATGAAGTATACTCAAACGCAAGCAGGCGTGTTCCAACAGGTTTGCTAAACGATGTGTTCGCAGATGCGATCAATGCACATGAACCTCCGTCTCAGAAGGGGAGACGTCCGCGGTTCTATTACACGACGCAGGTCTCTACGTTGCCTCCAACATTCGTTTCGTTTGTCAACGATCCTGATTATGTGCATTTTTCATATTTGCGTTATCTGGAGAATCATCTGAGACGCAGTTTTTCTCTGTCCGGCACTCCCATCAGAATCATTTTGAGAAAACGCAAAAAGGAATGATTTCATGACTTTTTTTGACTGTTTTATATGCTTGATAATAGGATACCTTATAGGCGGATTCTCGACTGCGATTACACTCAGTATTCTTGTACAGCACCATGATATCCGTAAAACAGGAAGCGGCAATGCCGGCGCAACAAATATGCTCAGGAGCTACGGCTGGCGTGCAGGCCTTTTTACGTTTTTTATCGATGTATTAAAAGGTTTTTTAGCGACATATATCGGTTTGAGGCTTTATTCTGAGATCGGTGCCGTGCTCTGCGGTACAGCGGCAGTGATCGGCCATACTTATCCGCTTTACTATGGTTTTAAAGGCGGAAAGGGTATTTCTGTAACGATAGGTATGATGGCATTATTGAGTCCATGGCTGCTGCTGATAACCGCTCCGCTTATCATAACAGTAATCGCCGTGACAAGAATCGTTTCTCTCGGCAGTGTGTCCGGTAATATTCTACTTGTTTGTCTGAACTGGGCGTTCAACAGAGAACATATCTGGGTATGTATTGCAATCTCTTTCATCTGTCTTTTAAACATCTTTTCACACCGTTCAAATATTGCCAGGCTGCTAAAAGGTACTGAAGCGAAAATGAACTGGAAAGAATTGTCTAGACCTCAGATAAAGCTGAAACTGGATGAAAACAAAGAAACAGAACAAAAAAAGAAAGCTGGAGATGGGACTTGAACCCGCAACCTGCTGATTACAAATCAGCTGCTCTGCCAATTGAGCTACTCCAGCAACAGGTTGATTTTATCAACGTGTTATCTTATTGTCAAGAAGAAACAAAAAACCATTCTATTTAATAAGTTCGCGCAGCGGCAGAACAGCCGGGGATAATAATGAAAAAAGAAACCACAAACAAAGTACTCACTGAAAACAGAAGAGCCAGACACGATTACTTCATTCTCGACACTTATGAAGCTGGTATCGCTTTGGTTGGAACTGAGGTCAAGTCTTTGCGTGCTGGAAGAGTCTCGTTAAAAGACAGTTTTGTTACGATAAAGGGGGGAGAAGCATATCTGCAGGGCGTCCATATTTCCCCTTATGAAAACGGAAACAGATTCAATCACGATCCTGACCGTGACCGAAAACTGTTGCTGCACAAAAAAGAGATCCTGAAACTGAACATGTCAGTCATGAAAGATGGACTTACTTTGATCCCACTGCAGTTGTATTTGAAAAAAGGTCGTGTTAAAGTCTTATTGGCGCTGGCGCGCGGTAAAAAACTGTATGACAAACGTTCGGATGCCGCGAAACACGACGCTGATCGTCAGATCGAACGAGTATTGAAAAGCTATCGTTAACCATGGGGGTGTATCTGGATTTCGACGGGATTTCGCAGTGATACATAAGCGAGCGATGTATTCGGAACATCTAAATAACCGAAAAAACAAATTAAACGCGAACAATAATACAGTAGCGTACGCTGCTTAACGCAGCCATCGGCTCAAATTGCCCACGATTTGAATAACCGGTGTCAGAAAAGTGGGGAACCAGCATGATTAAGCTTTGCGTCATGTGGGATTTAATGAAGCTACCAGAGATGAAATGATGTCATTGTCAGTTCGTTGATGGGAATTCAAATCAATGACTGCGCTCGGAGAAAGTGTATTGATGCATTTTTCGGACAGGGGTTCGACTCCCCTCACCTCCATTAAAAAACCGCCTGAGGGCGGTTTTTGTTTTTTCAATTCAAGATTCTTTTCAGTAAACAAAGGGGATTTGATATAATAATTCCTGACAGAGTAACAATTTCTAACCCTGAGGCTAGATTTGTTTGTGGAACAAGATCCTGCTTTTTCGGCCGTAAGAAACCGTGTTTTCAGCAACGATGAAACGGTTCATTACTTGATATCAATACTTTATTCATTACAGGAGGAAGGCAATGGATAATTACTGGATATGGTTTTTTGGTGATTTTGAGATCTATCACTCAATGAAACAGAATTTTTCAAGGGAAGAACGCGGTTACGACTGGCCTGCATATTGGCATACCGATACATGGAATACAAATGTTAAATTCATCCATTCATACGACCTGGACAAAGAAGAATCCTTTCATGTAACTTCCAGGGCAATCGGTCATGTTAAAATGAACGGACAAAAATTCCCGTTGAACCAGAACATCAAGTGCTCCGCAGGCCACGTTGAAATAGAAATCATTGCCGCATCCATGTCTGTGCTTCCTTCTGTTTTTATAACAGGCGACAGCATACGGTCTGACGGTACATGGCAGGTATCCAATTACCTTGAAACGATTCCGGCAGGTTTTTCGTCTTTATATACTGATCCGGCTTTCTATCCGGATGAGATTTGCTTTTCGTCTGAGACTTGTGAACCCAAGGCAATCAATGCGCTTTCCGGCGGTGTGCTGATTGATTTTGGGAGAATGATAGATGGTCATTTGAATGTTTCATTCAAAGATGACTCCGCAGCCTTTGACCTTTGTTTCGGTGAATCTGTCGCAGAAGCGACTGACATCAAGTGGTGCTATTACAAAGAGGAGCATTACAGCAACGGAAAACCCATTCGTAAAAGGGCCTTCCGTTATGTTTTTATTGTTACTGCGTCCATGGATGATATCCTTAGCATCAGCGCAACGCATCAGTTTGTAGATGTTCCTGTACGTTCCTCGTTTCACAGCGACAACAAAGAATTAAACAAGATCTGGGATGTCTCAGTTGAAACATATCGTTTATGCAGCGGATTGTTTTTCATCGATGGGATCAAACGCGACCGATGGATATGGTCCGGTGACGCGTATCAGAGTTACTTTGTCAATCCATATGTTTTTGCGGACAAAGAAATAGAGGAAAGAACCATTCTGGCTCTGCGTGGGAACAAAGAAATCCAGCAGCATCTGAATACGATCGTTGATTATTCTCTTTTATGGGTGATTTCAATCGAAAAACACATGCGCGAATACGCAGATACCGATTTTCTGAAATCATTGTGGCCAAAGATAACCGCCATGATGGCTTTCTGCGAGGCGCAGAAAGACGAAAACGGTTTTATCATCGGCCGTCCTGATGACTGGATCTTCATTGACTGGGCGGAAATGGACAAAACCGGCCCGATCTGCGCAGAACAGGTTCTCCTTTATGCGGCATATGAATCGATGAGTTATCTTTGCGGAGTGATGCAAGCAGAAAACGTATATGTCGAAAAATCAGATGCTTTGAAGAAAAAAATCAATAAATACTATTGGGATGATGACAAAGGCGCATACATCGACAGTTTTCAGAGCGGAAAACGGCATATAACCAGACACGGAAACATTTTTGCTGTTCTTTTCCGGATTGCCGGCGAACAAAGAACAGAGCAAATCATCAGAAATGTCCTTCTGAACGAAGATGTCGCTCCTATCACGACTCCGTATTTCAAATTCTTTGAACTTGATGCGCTGGGGCAAATCGGGCGTTTCGATCTGATCTGGAGTCAGCTTTTCTCCTATTGGGGTGGCATGCTCCAAAAAGGAGCAGTAACGTTCTGGGAACAGTATGATCCGTCCGTAGAAGGAAACGAGCATTACGCGATGTATGGCGATCCTTTCGGGAAAAGCCTTTGTCATGCCTGGTCAGCTAGTCCGATCTATTTCATCGGCAGATACCTGATCGGCATGCAGACACTTGCACCGGACAGCGTTTCACTGGATCCGCATATTGAATTCTTGAATCAGTTCGAATGCGTACTGCCAATAGGAAAATACATAATTTCTTTTACAATGCTTAATCATAAATTAACGATTACAACCACCATGAAACGTGGTAAACTGTATTATAAAGATAAGTGTTACGAATTGTGCCGGGATGCTTCCCTGACACTTGATCTGTAACAGAAATAGGAGGTTTATTATGTCTGTTTGTCCAAATTGCGGCAATCAACTGCCTGACGGTGCAATGTTCTGTAATATCTGCGGGACGAAAATCGAAGCTGCTGCGCCACAGCCTGCTCAGCCTGTCCCGCCTGTTCAGCCTGCAGCTCCTGTAGTCGATCCTTATGATCATACTGCTGACTTTGAACAGGATGATATTTCAAAAAACAAAGTTTTTGCCATGGGCGCTTATCTTCTTGACTGGATCGGTGTCATCATCGCAATGCTTGCAGCACCGAAATCTGAATATGCTGAATTCCACGCGAAACAAGCAATGAAGATTGCTGTATGCGAAACACTTTGCGGATTGGCAGCCGCTGTGCTGTGCTGGACATTTATTGTTCCTGCCGCCGCGATCGTTGCTTTGGGAATCCTCTTTGTACTCCGTATTATCGCTTTCATCTCTGTCTGCTGTGGAAAAGCAAAAGAGCCGGCGATCATCAAAAAGTTTGGTTTCTTCAAATAATTGATTTTCTGCTATGACATTAATGAGTGAGATACTCACTCATTAATGTCTGTCTTTTTCGGTAATCTTTATGGAGAATCTGTTATTCCATCGTGTCTTTCTGTTCTCACTGAGCGGACTGGGTGCAGGCGCTATGCCGGACGCGAAACTGTACCACTGCAGCAATGCAAATACGTTGCGTTCCCTTTTTCAGACCGGAAAACTCAGGATTGCTCAACTGCAGAGGTTGGGGATAGGCCAGATACAAGGCCTGTCTTTTTTGGGTGGAAACAATTATTCTTCTTCCATCATTGCAAAAATTGCTCAGCGTTCCGAGGATAAGGACCGTGTCACCGGCTTAAACGAACTGCTCGGTATTATTTCAGCAAAGTCGAAACCTGTTTACACTGACGGACTTCCGAGTGAATTGATAGGGAAAATTGAGAATGCCGTTCAATACAAAACCATCGGCAATGTTCAGTGCTCAAAGCTTGATGCTTTGACGGAATATGGTCTTCAGCATTGTGAAACAAAAGCACTCATACTTTTTACGTCTTCCGATGGTACTCTTTCCATCGCGGGACATATGTCCGTCATAAGTCCTAAACACTTGAATGAAACAGCAGAAATCATTCGCGACATCATGCACGAGAATCATGCCGTAGAGAATATTGTCTCAATTCCTTTTGCGGGAAAATGGCCTTATTATACCATCGCTCCCGGAGGAGTGACGCTTTCCTATGACGCATATCAGCCTAATCTTCTTGATATTCTTTCTGCGCAGGGTTTTGATGTTTTCTCTGCCGATGCTTTTGCATCTGTTAATAACCGCTATGTATATCAGGATAGCCATTGTAGTCTAGACGATGCAATGCATTTTGCTTCTGATATGTCACTGAAAGCGTTTCACGGACTTTGCTTTGTTGCTTTTTCTGCTTTCGAGGAACGTTACGGACTGCAGCATAATGCAGACGGCTTTACGCAGTGTCTGAACCGTTTTGATGATTGGCTTGCAACGTTTATACCGAATCTACAGTCAAACGACCTGATGATCATCACATCCGACGGCGGCTGCGACCCGAACAATACTTTTCTGAATGAGCGAACACGCGAATACGTTCCCGTTATTCTGTATGGCAAACGCACCGCACCTGCCAATCTCGGTGTACGCATCGGCACATGCGATATCGCCGCAACAGTCGCCTCCTGTCTCGGAGCGAAATATGACTTAAATGGAACTTCAATGATTTAAAAGGAACAGCTATGAAAGTAGAAAAACATCTGATCAACGCATCTGACCGGTCATTCATGGTTTCATATGTAATCGATCGGTATACAGAATTCCAGTCTGAAAAACGAAGACGCGCTGTACTCGTGTGTCCCGGCGGAGGATACGAGTTCCTGAGCGACCGTGAGGGAGAGCCTGTTGCTTTGAAATTCGTTGCACAGGGATATAATGCTTTTCTGCTTCATTATTCCACCGGTTCATCTGAACGCGGCAACGTGTTCCCTTACGCACTTTCAGACATTGCACATGCAATTGATTATCTGAAGACGAATGCAGATTCTTTTTCTATTGACCCTGAAAAGATCATTCTGATTGGTTTTTCGGCCGGTGCGCATCTTTGTGCAAGTATGGGGAATATGGCAACGCATCCGGCATTGCAATCACTTGGATCATTTCAGAATTCTCTGGATGTAGCTGCCGTTGTCCTTTGTTATCCGTGGATCAGTCTGGAGGCAATGTACCTTCGTCTCGCACAATGCGAATCGGGCTCTGAAACGCCTGTTTACTTCGAACACGCCAACATCAGTTTTTCCGGAGTGTCAGATCCATTTCATGAAGCACCGGATTACTACGATCCTGTTAAAACCGTTTCCGCCTCAACGCCTCCGACATTTATCTGGCATACTTCGAACGACGATCTGGTCTTTGTTGACTGTTCTTTAAAATATACATCAGCATTATCGGCCAATCATGTTCCGTTTGAACTCCACATTTTTGAAAACGGGCATCACGGTCTTGCTCTGTGTGACAAAACTACAGAAAACAGAACTGTTGATTACAGGCCGGATCTTGTTTGCTGGCAGGATCTGATGTTCAAGTGGTTGGACGCGCATATCGAATACTAAAACAAAAGTTGCCATTTATGCTGAATACTGTTATAATCGTTGATGCTGTGAAGGAGAGGAAAAACACAGTATCGATCAAAGAGAAACAGTCCCGTGGGCTGAAAGGATTGTTATCGTTAGTGTTTTACGTTCGCTCTGGAGCTCACTTCTGAACGACTAGTAGGAAGATGCGGTTTGCTTCCGTTACCAAGCAGCTCAAAGTGCTCTTTTCAGAGAATATGGGTGGTACCACGGTCTAGAATCGTCCCTTTGCATTGCAAAGGGTTTATTTTTTTAAGGGGGAGACTATGAACGATTCAATACTTCAGTCAATCAAGGAACGTGCTTTACATCAGGTTTCAGAAAGCAATGATTCAAGCACGATCGAAAAAATCCGCGTTTCTTTTTTGGGAAAGAAAGGGGAGCTTACTTCTATACTCAGAAGTATGAAAGACCTTCCAAAAGAAGAACGTCCCGCATTTGGCCAGAAAGTGAATATGCTGCGTGAAACGATTGAATCCGCACTTTCTGAAAAGTCAAAAACTCTTCATAAAATCGAGCAATCTGCCCGGCTTCGTTTTGAAAAAATCGATGTTACCGAACCCGCCGCTGCGGTGCCATTCGGTTCAATGCATCCAATTTCACTTGTTCAGGAAGAGCTTGAGGAAATCTTCATCTCTCTTGGCTTTAATGTAGCTGACGGTCCGGAGATTGAACTTGATCACTATAACTTTGAACTGCTGAACATTCCGAAGGACCATCCGGCAAGGGATATGCAGGACTCCTTTTATTTCAACCCGAATGTTCTGCTCAGAACGCATACTTCCCCTGTTCAGGCAAGACATATGACTTCCCACAAACCGCCGATCCGAATCGTCTGCCCCGGAAGAGTTTACCGGTGTGATGAAGTCGATGCGACGCATTCTCCGGTATTCCATCAGATGGAAGGACTCGTCGTAGACAAGGGAATCAAGATGAGCGATCTGAAAGGGACGCTGGATGTTTTTGCGAAGAAACTCTACGGTCCTGAGACAAAAACACGTTTCAGACCGAGCTATTTTCCTTTCACGGAACCGAGCGCAGAAGTTGACCTGACTTGTTCCATGTGCCATGGAAAAGGATGCAGAGTGTGCAAGGGAACCGGTTGGATCGAAGTTCTTGGCTGCGGAATGGTAAATCCGAATGTATTGACCATGTGCGGTATTGACCCGAATGAGTATTCCGGTTTCGCTTTTGGTCTTGGACTCGACAGGATCGCATGCATCAAGTACGGTGTAAGTGATCTTCGTCTCCTGTATGAGAATGACACTCGTTTCCTTTCACAGTTTTAATGGAGGTCTGAATAATGTTAGTACCGCTGTCTTGGCTTAAAGAATATGTTGATTGTCCGGATAATGTTTCCGCTCAGGATTTTGTTGACGCTATGATCATGACAGGTTCCGAAGTTGAGGGTTTCAACGAACTCGGAGCCGATATTCAGAATGTCGTCACCGGACAGATTACGAAAATCGAAAAACACCCTGATTCCGATCATCTGCTTATCTGCGAGGTGAATGTCGGCCAGGAAACTCCTCTTCAGATTGTAACCGGAGCCCCGAATGTATTTGAAGGTGCTGTCGTACCTGTCGCGCTCGATAATTCCTGTCTTCCTGGGAATAAAGTCATCAAAAAAGGAAAACTGCGCGGCGTTACGAGCGAAGGTATGCTCTGTTCCGGTGAAGAATTGAATGTTGATCCTGAGGAATTTCCCGAGAGTGCTGTTTACGGTATTTGGATCCTTCCCGAATCAACCCCGATCGGAACTGACATCAAAGAGATCATCGGGAACAACGATATCATTATGGATTTCAAGACTTATGCAAATCGCCCGGACTGCATGAGTGTAATCGGTATTGCCAGGGAAACTGCCGTTACTTTCAACACCGATCTGCATCTTCCTGATGTTCACGTAAAAGAGTCAGGCGATGATATAAAGAACTACATCACTGTCGGTGTTTCGGATTACGATCTTTGTCCGAGATACTGCGCACGCGTCATTAAAAACATCCGTTTGCGTCCGTCGCCGCTCTGGATGCAGAAACACCTTTCAAGAGCGGGTATCCGGCCGATTAACAATGTTGTTGACATCACGAATTATGTCATGCTTGAATACGGTCAGCCTATGCACGCGTTTGATTACAGCTGCATTCGCGGCGCCAGAATCCAGGTCGGATTGCCGTCCGGAAATGAGAAATTCACCACACTTGACGGTAAAGAATACACTTTGTCCTCCAGACCATTATGCATCAATGACGGAGAGGGGATCATCGGCCTTGCCGGTGTGATGGGCGGTCTGAACAGTGAGATTACTGAATCTACAAAAACTGTCGTCCTTGAATGCGCCGTCTTTAACGGTGCGTATATTCGTGCGACTTCTCGCGCGCTCGGGATCCGTACAGAAGCTTCCGCAAGATATGAAAAAGGCGTCAGCTATGACAACGCATATTATGCTCTTGAGCGTGCTGCGCAGCTATTTGAAATGCTCGACGCCGGTGATGTTGTGTGCGGATATATTGATATAAACAATGGTTCGAACAAAGAGCAATGCTTCGATGCAGGCACCGATCAGATCCGGAGCCTTCTGGGCATGGAAATTGAAGACCGCGAAATGGTCACAATTCTCGATAAACTTGGTTTTTCACCCGTGTATACTGGCAAAGCGATTCGTGTCACCGTGCCATACTGGCGACTTGATATAAACGGAACTGCTGATATAGCGGAAGAAGTTCTCCGTATTCACGGATATGACGATATTCCTTCTTCCCTTATGTCCGGAATCGTTCAGGGCGGAAGAACCCATGCGCAGGCGGTCAAGCAGCGGATCAAACATCTTCTGTCCGACTTTGGTCTGAATGAAATCAACACTTTTTCATTTGTATCTCCAAAATGGTTCGAAGCATGCAGGCTCGACGTCGATGCGGATCTTCTCTTGACTTTGCTGAATCCTCTCGGCGAAGAAATGAGCGTTATGCGGACTTCTTTGATCCCGAGCATGCTGAACACAGTGGGATTGAATCAGTCGCACGGCAATCATGAACTTTCCCTGTACGAGATCAACAGAGTCTTTCAAAAGAATACCGGTGAAATCGCCAAGGAGTATCCGGCAAAGGAAGATAACAGGATCTGTATCGCTTTTACCGAAAAGGATTTCTTCTATGCGAAAGGGATCATTAATACGATGCTCGGCCGACTGAATATCGCCGAACCTGAGTATACTGCCGGCGGTCCTGAAATGCTTCATCCGGGCAGAAAAGCGGTTATTACACTTGAAAACAAAACCATCGGCTTTATCGGTGAAGTCCATCCCGATGTAGCGGAAGCCTTTGATGTGACAGGACGTGCAATCGTGGCCGAGTTGGATCTTGACATCATCACGTCTCTTTCGACCAGTGACATTCACGTGAAACTGATCCCGAAGACACCTCCGATCACGTTGGATATGGCTGTCATCGTTCCGGAAGATGTTCCTGTTTCCTCGATGCTTCACGCAATTGAAAGGAGCAGTCACTCCATTCTGGAATCCGCGTCTGTATTTGATATTTATCGCGGTGAACACGTCGAAAACGGTTACAAATCTGTGGCTTTTTCTCTTGTTTATCGTTCACCGGACAGGACCCTCACAGACGAAGAAGCAAAGAAAGCATTCGCAAAGGCTGTACGCTCACTGGAAGCTCAGTTCGGGGCGAAGCTGCGTGACTGATTGCAATGGCTGAGTATTTTGATGTTATCGATGCTTCCGGCGTACCCCTCGGTTATACTAAAAGAAGGGGGAGTGAACTGGCTCCCGGAGAATACCATCTGGTTACAGCGGTCTGGGTTGTCAATTCCGAAGGAAAACTTCTGATCACGAGGCGTTCTCACAGCAAAGACGCTTTTCCCGACATGTGGGAAAACACAAGCGGGTATGTTCAAAGCGGCGAGACGAGCCATTCAGCTGCAGTGAGAGAGTTGTCCGAAGAAACCGGAATCGACGCTCCTGTGGAACGATTTCAGTATCTCGGATCTTTTCGGTCAAAGCACACAATCGCGGATACCTATGTGCTGGAGTGGGATGCCCTTCATACAAAGGAAGATCTGATCCTTCAAGCTGAAGAAGTTCAGAATGCGGATATTGTCTATGCTGATACGATCGAAAAAATGATCGACGATGGTTTATTTGCCTATCCTGTCGTTTTACGTTTGCGAGATATCGTAAAACCCCTGAATCAGATTATTAAAAAATACACACATAAATTATTCAAGGAATAAAGGAGTAAAAGATGAGTAGCAAACAATTAATGCTTGGAAATGAAGCTTTCGCACGCGGAGCTTATGAGGCCGGTGCCAAGCTTGCAGTCGCATATCCTGGTACACCAAGCACAGAGATCACACAGGCGTTTTCAAAATACGAAAACGTAAAAGCTCAATGGGCACCGAACGAGAAAGTAGCTCTTGAAACCGCTTTCGGGTCGTCACTCGCCGGTAACAGGACCCTTTGTTGTTTCAAGCACGTCGGTTTAAATGTTGCCGCCGATCCTTTGTTCACCATTTCTTACATTGGGATCAACGCTGGCCTTGTCATCATCGTAGCAGACGATCCCGGTATGTATTCTTCACAGAATGAGCAGGACTCCAGATACTACGCTATGTCTGCACATATTCCGATGCTTGAACCCTCAGACTGCAACGAGGCTGTCCTTTTTGTAAAACTGGCATTTGAAATAAGTGAACGCTATGATACGCCTGTATTCATTCGTACAACTACGCGTATGTCTCATTCAAGAGGAAGCGTTGAAATCCACGAACCCGTAAACGTTGAACCAAAAGAATTCGCCCGCAATATCTCAAAGAACGTCATGCTTCCCGCATTTGCCAGAAAACGGCATATCACAGTGGAAGCACGTGAAAACAAGCTCTCAGCAGATGCAGACCATCTGGATGTAAATGAGATCTCCTGGAACGATGACAGATCCCTCGGTATTATTGCTTCGGGAATTGCATATCAGTATGTAAAAGAAGCACTTCCTGACGCGTCTGTTTTAAAACTCGGCATGGTTTTCCCGTTGCCGTTACAGTTAATCAAACGTTTTTCCGACGGCGTTCAGAAGCTTGTTGTTGCCGAGGAACTAGAACCTTTCTTTGAGATGCAGATCAAAGCAGCCGGTATTGACTGTGAAGGCAAAAGCATTTTTTCAAGGCAGGGTGAACTTTCAACACAAACAATTCGAAAGGCACTGTCCGACGGGCAGGAAACACTTCAGGTTCATGAATCCTTCACGGATCTGCCTGCGCGCCCGCCGGTTCTGTGTCCCGGTTGTCCTCACAGGGCGACTTTCAACGTTCTCTCCAAACTGAACCTTTTCGTTTCCGGTGATATCGGTTGTTATACACTCGGCGCGCTCGCACCGTATAACGCCTTGCATACTAATGTTTGCATGGGCGCGAGCATCACAGTTTTGAGTGGAATGATAAAAGCAAGACCCGAGTTGAAAAATCAGGCAGTAGCCGTTATCGGCGATTCTACCTTCTTCCATTCCGGTATGACCGGGCTGACAGATATGGTTTACAATTGCATCCCTGGAACCGTGCTTGTTCTTGACAACCGGACTACGGGTATGACCGGACATCAGGATCATCCCGGTACAGGAAAAACGCTGCAGGGAGAACTGACATATACAGTCGATATCGGTGAAGTCGCAAAGGCTGTCGGTGTAAAAAACGTACGTTACGTGGATCCCTTTAATCTGAAAGAGCTGGAGGCAGTGCTCAAAGAAGAATTAAACAACGATTCTCCTTCTGTGATCATCTGCAAACATCCCTGTGCACTTCTGCCGAAACAGAGGACCCTTCCTGTTCAGGTTGATCCTTCGGTATGCAGAAAATGCAAACAGTGCCTGAGACTTGGATGTCCTGCCATCGAAAATCATGACGGCGCTCCCGTCATCAACACATCCATTTGTTCCGGATGTAAGCTTTGCCAGTCGGTTTGCGTCTTTGGTGCCATTCGTTAAGGAGGAAAAAAATGAAATCTGATTTGAACATGATCATAGTCGGTGTCGGCGGACAGGGCACATTGCTTTCAAGTAAGATTCTCGGTCAGCTTGCTATTCTGAATGATCTGGATGTAAAACTCTCTGAAGTTCACGGCATGGCACAAAGGGGAGGATCTGTAGAGACACATATCCGCATTGCGGATCATGTTTATTCGCCTCTCGTTGAACCCGGTACCGCCGATATTGTCCTTGGGTTTGAGCCCATGGAAGCGGCTCGCTGGGCCCATTATCTTTCCAGAGACGGCGTAATCATCACTAATTCCAGCCGTATATGGCCGATGCCCGTCGTAACCGGCGCAGTTGCATATCCGGAGAATCTCTACGAAAAATTCGAGGAAAACAACATCCGTTATAAAACGATCGATGCGCAGCAGCTTGCAGATTCAGTCGGAAGCCCCCGTTCCACCAACATTGTGCTTTTGGGTTATATCTCATCACTGCTTCCTTTCAGCTATGAGGATTGGCTTAAGGCGATTGAACTCTGCGTGCCTGCAAAAACTCTCGAAGCCAATATCAAAGCATTTGATCTTGGAAAAAATGCTTATCTTGTAAAGGAATAGGGAATACGTGCTATGCGTCAGACATATGCAATCATCAAACCTTCTGTAATCGCCGATAACCTGAAAAACATCAAGCAGCATCTTAAAAAAGGTGTTCGGCTGATGGCAGTCATCAAAGCAGATGCATACGGTCACGGTGCCTCCAGTATTGCCCTCGAACTTGTTGCGGCCGGGGCAGATGCATTCGGAGTCGCCTCTATTGATGAGGCAGTTGAATTACGGCAGCTGGGTATCAGCATTCCGATCCTGATCCTTGGAGCAACGGGTGCTGATGATGCTGTTGACGCTGTTCGCTATAACGTCTCGATGACAGTATGGTATCCTGCCCAGATAGAAGCAATCAGAGATGCATGTATCGCGGTAGGTAAAAAAGCCGCTGTACATCTGAAAATCGATACGGGAATGGGAAGATTGGGCGTTCGCACCGATAACGAGCTGATTGAAATGCTTCGTTCCATAGAGAAGACAAATGAAGTGGAACTTGAGGGTGTTTTTACGCATTTCGCGACTGCGGATGAAGCGGACAGCGCTTATTTCAGCAAACAGATCGCAAGGTTTCAGCAAGCTGTTTCGATCGTGCACAACCGCGGTTTTAATCCGCTGATTCATGCCGGAAACAGTGCTGTCACCCTGCATTTTCCCGAGTTGCACTTCGATATGGTGCGCCCCGGTTTTGCCTTGTACGGGTATGATCCCGGTCCTGATTCCGTGGATTACCTGCATCCTGCTATGCAGTGGGAATCGCGGATCGTCAACCTGAAATGGGTACAGGCGCATGAAGGCGTCAGTTACGGAGCAACTTATCATACTGATAAAGAAACATTGATCGCAACGGTCCCAGTCGGTTATGCGGATGGTTACAGACGTTCCATCGGCAATTCAGGATATGTACTTGTAAAAGGGAATAGAGCTCCCGTAATCGGAAGAGTTTGCATGGATCAGATGATGATTGATGTAACAAACATCCCAGGAATTGAGCTCAATGACAAGGTCGTTCTGCTGGGCGAAATGGACAATGAAAGCATTACCGCCAATGAGATGGGTTCATGGCAGGATACAATCGGTTACGAAGTATTGTGTGCGGTCGGCAAACGAGTGCCACGATTCTATGAATGATTCGGACATTGTTTGCTTTTTCGGCACATGTTATAATTCTGACAATAGATTAAGGTTTGGTTTTTGAGCTTATGCGCATCATTTCTGGTATTCTAGGCGGCAGAGTTTTTACTGCACCAACCGGATCCGAAACACGTCCGACACATGATCGTGTAAGAGAGGCTGTTTTCTCAATGATCGGTCCATATTTTAATGGAGGGCGTGCATTGGATCTGTTTGCAGGAAGTGGCGCTATGGGACTGGAAGCAGTTTCACGCGGAATCGACCACTGCGTTTTCTGTGACCACAGCAGAGCAGCAAGCAGAGTCGTTTCCGAGAATCTCAGAAAACTTGGTATTCTTTCAAAGGCTACTGTTTTGCAATCAGATTGGGAAAAATGCCTGAGTTCTCAAAAAGAAGCCTTCGATATTGTATTTCTAGACCCTCCTTATGACCTGCATTTGCTGCCTGCAGTATTAAAAAAGCTATCCGAACTTTGGCTGATTCAGCCCGGCGCCAGGATTGTTTGCGAAATGAAAGCAGGAGATACTTTGGAATATGATGAAAATGTATACCATCTGGATACATTGAGAAAATACGGACTCGCTCAGATTGCTGTTCTAACTGTGAGGAATTGATATGTCTTCAAAACGTATATTTGTATTCCCGGGTTCATTTGATCCAGTTACAATCGGACACAGAGATATCATCATGCGGGCAAGCAGAAACTGCGATCTGCTTTATATCGCAATACTCAACAACGTCAACAAAAAGGGGCACTTCTTCTCTCTGGAGGATCGTTTGAGTTTTCTGCGGAGCATGACAAAGGACATTGAAAATGTACGTGTTGTATCGTTTGACGGCTTGCTTATAGATTTTTGCAGACAGAATGACTGCTGCTGCATCGTTAAAGGCGTCAGAAACGCTTCGGATTTCGAATATGAAATCAATATGGCTGACATAAACGCCAACCTTTCAGCTCATTCTGTTGACACAGTTTTTTATCCTGCAAAGCAGGAATTGTCTCATATATCGTCAAGTGTTGTACGCGAACTGATTCATTACCATGCAGACATCAGCAGTTTCGTGAACGAAGATGTCATCAAGAGATTGAGGAAAATGTAGTATGAGAATCATAATCGACGCTATGGGCGGGGATAACGCCCCTTCGGTAAATGTGTATGGTGCCGTTAAGGCTTTGTCGCACAGAGATGATCTTATGATCACTCTCGTGGGGCAGGAGGATGCTATCAGGGCTTTACTGAACGAGACAGAGTATGACGAGTCGCGCATCGATATTGTTAATGCGACACAGGTCATCTCAAACGAGGACCATCCTGCCAAATCCATTCTTGCAAAAAAAGACTCAAGCATCGTTGTCGGTTTAAAAATGCTTCGCGACCATAAAGCCGATGCCTTTATTTCTGCCGGAAGCACAGGAGCATTGCTTGCCGGTTCATCGATTATTGTGAAACCAATTAAAGGTGTTATGCGTCCTGCTTTGGCCACACTGTTGCCAACCGAAACAGGATCACCGGTTATGCTGTTGGACAGCGGCGCAAATGTCGACGCGAAACCGGAGCATTTGCTCCAGTATGCCATAATGGCAAGTGTTTACATGCATTCCGTTCAAAAAAACGATTCACCACGTGTCGGTTTGCTGAATGTCGGAACGGAAGAAGGGAAAGGCAATGCGCTGACGAAGGAAACATATCCGTTGCTTTCCGGTTCTTCCTTAAACTTCATCGGAAATGTTGAAGGCAGAGACGTATTGTCCGGAATCTGTGATATAATCGTTTGCGATGCTTTTGCCGGTAATGTATTATTAAAAACGGTGGAAGGTTTTGCAAAAGGTATGTTTTCCACTTTGAAGAAAGAACTGACGAGTTCATTCTTCAAAAAAATACTTGCCGGAATGCTTAAAAAGTCTTTTACAAACATCAAGAAACAATTTGATTATGCCGAATATGGCGGTGCACCTCTGCTTGGAATCAGCGAATGTGTGGTAAAAGCTCACGGAAGTTCAAACAGTCGAGCAATCGAGTGTGCCATCACCCAGGCAGAGCACCTGATTGATGCGAAAGTTGTTGAGACTTTGGAAAACAATGTTGAACTTTTGTCTATTTAATAGACAATTGTAATATGCAATCATATTCTTTATTCATTCTGTAGGAGGAGACTAATCATGGTTTTCGAAAAAGTACGCGATGCAATTGTTGATCAGCTTGGATGCGATCCTGAGCAGATTACAATGGACACTCTTCTTGTTGATGATCTTCAGGCTGATTCTCTGGACATTGTTGAGATGATCTTCAATCTTGAAGAAGCGTTCGATATTAGTATCGTAGACGGTGATGAAGAAAACATGGAACAGCTGAAAACTGTCGGCGATATTGTGAAATATATCGAAGAACAGCAGAACGCTTAATCTGAATCCATTGAAGTGCGGACTGGAATAGATCGTTTCTATTTCGTCCGCTTTCTTTTGAGGGAAATATTGGAACTAGACGTTTTACAAAACAAACTGAATTATTCTTTTAACGATCCGGAGTTGCTGCAGGTCGCTTTGACCCACAGTTCTTTTTTGAATCGCGAATTATCTGAGAACACACACAATCAAAGGCTTGAGTTCCTTGGTGACGCTGTGCTCCAGTTATATTCAAGCAGCATGCTGTTTTCACATTTTCCAGAAGCAAACGAGAGTTCTCTGTCGCAGGCAAGGGCATATCTTGTATGTGAAGAATCTCTTGCCAAACATGCCAGACAGCTTGGACTCGGGCAGTATTTGTTACTCGGCAAAGGGGAGCTTCTTACTAAGGGCAACGAGCGTGATTCGATTCTTGCAGATGCGATGGAGGCTGTCATAGGCGCTGTTTTCCTGGATGGCGGCGAATCAGCTGCCAAACAGTTGATTTATGCACTTCTTCAAGAGAACATCGACGACTCTATCGTTCCGGAGCACCGTCTTGACGCAAAAACGACACTACAAATGACCTGCAGCAGTATTGGAACTGTTGAATACCAGATTCTTTCCGAATCGGGTCCCGATCATGCAAAACAGTTTACGGCCGCCGCGATTCTGAATGGAGAAACCATCGGAACAGGTTCAGGGTCAACAAAAAAAATGGCGCAGAAGAATGCCGCAATCGATGCATTGGAGCACATCAAATCAGAAAGGACAAAGTAACTATGCGTTTAAAAAGAATGGATCTGCACGGTTTTAAGTCCTTTCCTGATAAGGTTTCAATCGTGTTTGATGAAGGGATCACTGCGATCGTCGGTCCAAACGGCAGCGGTAAGAGTAACATTGCCGATGCGATTCGATGGGTACTTGGAGAGCAGAGTGCACGTCAGCTTCGCGGTTCAAAAATGGAAGATGTTATCTTCGCAGGAACACAGAAGCGTCGTCGCGTATCCTTTTGTGAGGTCGCGTTAATTTTTGAGAATGAGGACCACGGTCTGAATATCGATTTCTCCGAAGTGTCCGTTTCCAGGCGTATGTACCGGGACGGCAAAAGCGAATACTACCTTAACGGTATTCTCTGCCGTCTGAAAGATGTCGTGGATTTGTTCCGTGATACCGGAATCGGAAAGGAAGGATACTCGATTATCGGGCAGGGGAAAATCGACGAGTTGCTTTCAAACAAGCCTGAAGAACGACGGGCGGTATTTGAAGAAGCAAGCGGTGTATCAAAATTCAAAGCCGATCGTACGGATGCGTTGAGAAAACTGGAACGCACCGAAGGCAATCTGATAAGAATTGATGATATTATCGGTGAATTATCTGCACAGATCGAGCCGCTTTCCGAGCAGCGGCAGACCGCGATCAAATACTTGGCTTTACGTGATGAGTTGAAATACAACGAGGTCAATCTGTTTGTTCACCAAGCCATCAAGTATCAGGAACGGATTAAAGCACAAACCGAACTGATCACCGATCTGGATGCCCTTCTTAAACAGGATGAAACTGCCCGAGATGAAATCGACGAAAGCATTCAGAAACTTTATGAAGAGTCGGAAGCCCATGAGCGCGAATCTCTCGGGATAAGGGAAGAGAATATCCTTTACACCTCGTCCCAGCAGGAATTAAAAGGCAAGCTCTCTCTGGCCGGTGAAAAGAAAAACAATTATGAAAGAGAAATTGAACGTCTTTTAACTGAGAATCACTCCAGAGAGGAACGTATTCTTTCCTTAAATGAACAAATTCATGCGCTTTTATCAGACACTTCTGCCAGCAAGACACTGTTCGCTGACAAAGAGTCGGAAATTTCGGCGTATGAGGATGAATTGAGTCAACTTGAACAAGTTATCCTCTCAGATGAAAAAGCGCTGGAAAACGCAAAAAACGCGGTAATAGAGCGATTAAACAAGCAATCAGATATTAACGCTAGAAAAGCACGTTTGTCTGCAATGCGAGTATCCGTTGAGGAGAGAATCCTTGCACAGGAAAAACTCTTAAGCGAGATGAAAGCTTCGCTCGATTCAGAAACAAATGAGATCCGTCACGAAGAAGAGACGGTCTCTGCTCTGAAAGAAAAATCCGAGCAATTCAAGGCGGACAAGAGGAAGATAGAAGAGAACCAGTCTGCCATAACTGTTTCTATCCAGAATAAGAATCACGAGATTCAGCAGAATCAGGAGAAAACCGCACAAGTCAACACCAGAATCAAACTGTTGAATCAGATGAAACACGATTATGAAGGTTTCCAGGGTTCTGTCCGGAAACTACTGTCTGATGCTGACAAAAATGCTAAATTGAAAAACTGCATCAGCTGTGTGGTAGCAGACATAATCCAGGCAGACTCCCGGTACGAAAGGGCAATTGAAGTTGCGCTAGGTTCGTCATTACAGAACATCATCACTGAAACCGAAGAAGACGCACAGGTCTTAATCAGACATCTGCGCGAAAACAATTACGGCCGCGCGACTTTTCTGCCTTTGAGCAGCATTTCGCCGCGTCTTTTGAATGAAGAAGAAAGACAAGTCATTCGAATGCCCGGTTGTATTGGAATTGCCTCGGAACTGGTTGCAGACAAGCCAAAGTACAATTCTATTATTCAGTATCTTCTTGGCAGAACCGTAATCGTTTCATCGTTCAATGCAGGTGTATCTATAGCAAGAAAAAGCAATTCTGCTTTTCGCATCGTAACACTGGATGGCGACCTCCTGAATACCGGCGGTTCTATAACCGGCGGTTCACTGCAGCATCGTTCTACCAGTATTCTTGCTCGCGATCGAATTCTGGAAGAAGAAACAAACAATCTCAAGGCACTGATTAAGCATAACGATGAACTTGAGTCCGGATTACATGCGTTACAAAAAGAACTGCAGCAGATTCTTTTTGAGCTTGCCGACATCAACGATCGTATTTATGCTTCAAGCATTGATGAAAGCCAGCATCTGGAACGTCTTTCCATTATGAATGAAACCCTTTCCATGAATACGGAAAAGTACAATTCTGCATCTACCGAACTCTCTTCACTTCAAGAAACGCTTTCGGATATTGATGCTGAGAGTCAGGGTATTGAGCAGCTCTCCGGTCCTACTAACCAGGATACTATGTCCGACGAGGATATCGCTGCGATGCAGTCTATGCTCTTTTCCCGCCGCGAACAGGCTTCATCACTTAGAAGCACGATCGATTCCTTGAGATCCGGTCTTACAACCGAAAGAGCCCGGCATCTAAGCAATGAAAGCAAGAAGGACTTATTGTCTTCTGAGGTTTCGCGCCTTCAGAGCGAGATCGATGCAAATCTTAAGCTGATTCAGAACACCGAAACACTGCGCGATGACGTGATCAGCAGCACGGATGCATTGACCCGCGAACTCGAATCGCTCAACGCAAAGACAGTTGAATCCACAGCTTTGCTGCATAAAACTGATGAGATCCGTGCAAGAATCAGTTCAAGCATTCAAGAAAGCGTAAAACAAAAAGGAGACATTCAGAACACAATTGATCAGCATACCGCTCAGCTTCATAAAGCCGAGATGACCAAGGCAAGGCTCGAAAACGAGATGACTTCGCTTCATGACCGGATTTGGAATGATTATGAGCTGACTTACGCTTCTGCTGTTCCGTTGTCTGATGAAAATTTCCAGGTAAACGGTGCTGTTTCTCGCATTTCAGGATTAAAATATGAAATGCACAATCTCGGCGAAGTAAATATCGGTTCCATTGATCAGTTCAAGAGCATATCCGAACGGCTTGAGAGCATGACGAGTGAACGGGATGACCTGAACAGGGCGAAGGAAGAGCTGGAGGAAGTGATCAGACGTTTTGAGGATGAGATCACACGCAGATTCAAATCACAGTTTGAACTCATCAATCAAAACTTTAAGATCGTATTTGCAGAACTCTTTAATGGGGGAACAGCCGATCTGATTCTTACAGATCCTTCTAATCTTCTTGAAACCGGTATTGATATCGTTGCACAGCCGCCGGGAAAGAAGCTTCAGTCACTTACACTTCTTTCAGGAGGCGAACGCACACTTACAGCGATTGCAATCCTGTTCGCGATGCTTCGAACGAAGAAGACACCTTTCTGCGTTCTTGACGAAATCGAAGCAGCACTGGATGAGGCAAATTCCGATATGTATGCCGAATACTTAAAATCCTATTCCTCGCATACCCAGTTTGTGATCATCACGCACAAAAAAGAAAGTATGGAAGTGGCCGATTCCATGTATGGCATTACAATGCAGGAGAAAGGCATTTCCACGGTTGTTTCCGTAAAACTTACCGACAGTATTGGATAAGGAGCAGAATATGAATCAAAACGTTTTTACCCGCATCAGGAACGGTCTTGCCAAAACACGCGATAACCTGAAACGAAACATTGATAATCTGATCCAGTATTATAAAGAGATTGACGATGAGTTTTTTGAAGACCTGGAGGCCGTACTGATTCAGTCTGACATCAGTGCGTCTACCGCTGCACAGATCATTCACGATTTGGAAATAAAGGTGCGCAGCGAGAAGATCGGTAATCCGCAAAAGATACACGCATTGCTCAAAGAACAGATCATGGATCTTCTGAATGATAATTCATCTTTTGAAATCAAAACTCCGTCTGTGATCATGATTATCGGCGTAAACGGTGTCGGGAAAACAACAACAATCGGAAAACTGGCACATCAGTATACACAGCAGGGACTGAAAGTAATGATTGCTGCCGCTGATACTTTCAGAGCCGCCGCAATAGATCAGCTTCGCATCTGGGCTGATCGGTCAGATATTACGATGATCGCACAGGATACAAACTCCGATCCCGCAGCAGTTGTTTATGATGCGATCACAAGTGCAAAAGCAAGAAAGGCTGATGTTCTTTTGGTTGATACAGCCGGCCGTCTTCATAACAAGAAGAATCTGATGAACGAACTTGAGAAACTCAATCGGATCATACAACGCGAATGGCCGGAAGCGAATAAGGAAACATTTATCGTTTTAGACGCAACGACGGGACAAAACGCACTGACCCAGGTCAAGCAGTTCAACGAGGCCGCTGATATTACCGGGATCATACTTACAAAACTCGACGGCACCGCAAAGGGCGGAATCGTTGTATCGATTCATACCGAATCAAGCATACCGATCCGCTATATCGGTGTGGGCGAACACATCGAAGATCTTCAGGTCTTTGATGCCGAGGCTTTTGTCAACAGTTTGTTTGATTGATGATCGTAGTTCTTTCACATTTCTTGACAAAACAGGGGGTTGGATTTATCCTATTTGAGAAGAAATGCAGGAGGTGATTCTGTAGTGGACGCTGATGGAGGCGAACGATGGTATAGCTATTATTCTCTTACAGCTGCAGACTGTAGATCATTAACTGCAGAATTACGTTTGTTGTAAGTCTTTTTAGTATATATATCATTTTCGCTTCTTTACTCTTTCAAGTTTTCTTGAAATAGAAAAGGAGTGTTTTTTATGGATTTTAATCTTTCCTTGGATGAAATCAATCGCCTGATCGATGAGAATGCATGGGGAAAGCTTCGACAGTATCTGGCCGAAGCAAATGAAGTAGATATTGCAACAGTTCTTGAGGAACTCGATAACGATAAACTCATTCTTGTATTCCGGATTCTGCCGAAAGACATTTCAGCAGACGTCTTTTCGTACATGGATCCAGATCAGCAGGAGCAAATAGTCCAGTCAATTTCCAATACCGAAATTCGTTCCCTGCTGGACAACATGATGCTTGACGATACGGTCGATTTCCTTGAAGAAATGCCGGCAAATGTTGTTACCAAGGTCTTACAGAACACGAACGAGTCGACAAGAAAACTCATTAACCAGTTTTTGAATTATCCAGATAATTCTGCCGGTTCGATCATGACGATCGAATTTGTACAGTTCCGGTCAGGCTGGACGATTCAGCAGGCGATGAACTATCTTCGCGCAAACGCAACCGACAGCGAAATGATTTCCATTTGCTACGTCGTTAATGCGAAAAGACAGCTTATCGGTATGGTCGAACTGCGCGATCTGATCCTTGCCGACGATAATGCTTTAATCGATTCCATCACAGATGATCCGCCGCTGGTCGTGCATACTCTTGATGACCAGGAATATGTTGCGACACAGGCGCAGAAGTATGACCTTATCGCTGTGCCTGTTACGGATAAAGAGGGCAGACTAGTCGGAATCATCACCATCGATGATATCGTCGATGTTGTTCAGGAAGAGAACACCGAGGACTTTGAAAAAATGGCTGCAATGCAGCCTTCCGATGAAGAATACCTGAAGACAGGTGTTTTCTCAATGGCAAAGCACAGAATCCTGTGGCTTCTTATCCTGATGATTTCCGCGACATTTACGGGCAGAATCATTCGGCATTATAACGATCTGCTTCAGGACTGCATCATTCTTGCGTCCTTCTACCCGATGCTTATGGATACAGGTGGAAACTGCGGCGCTCAGGCGTCGACTCTGATCATTCGTGGTATGGCTTTGAATGAAATCCAGTGGAAAGATATCTTTAGAGTGCAGTGGAAAGAGTTTCGCGTTGGTATGATCGTCGGTATCATTCTTGCGATTGTCAACTTCATTCGTGTTATACTGTTGGAGAGGGCATCTGTTCCCGTTGCCGCTGTTGTATCCGTCAGTTTGCTTTGCACCGTTATTCTCGCTAAGTTTATCGGCTGCACGCTTCCCATGCTTGCGAAAAAAGTAAAACTGGATCCGGCATTAATGGCAAGTCCTATTATTACGACAATGGTGGATGCATGTTCACTTGCGTTGTATTTCTTCTTTGCTTCAAGGTTCTTAGACATTGTCGCCTGATACGAAAAGAGGTAGTTTATGAAGTGCTTTTACTGTGGGTGTAAGGACAGCAGAGTCGTAGACTCAAGAATGACTGAGGATGGAATTGTGATCCGCCGTCGCAGAGAATGCGAACAATGCAAAAAACGGTTTACCACTTACGAGAAGATTGAATTTGCGCCTATGTATGTCATTAAAAACGACAACAGACGCGAAGAATTCAGCGCTGAAAAAGTTCGTAACAGTATTATGAAAGCATGTGCCAAGCGTCCTGTTCCGATTGCCAAGGTCGATCAGCTTGTTTTATCCGTGGAACAGGAAGTGAATAACAGTTATTCGCAGGAGGTTCCGTCCAAAAAGATCGGCGAACTGGTAATGAATGGTCTGAAATCGATCGATGAAGTCGCATATGTCAGATATGCATCTGTTTACAGGCAGTTCCGTGATATCAATTCCTTTATGGATGAATTGAGAAGCCTTCTCGATGAGGATAGTATTCAATGAGCTACAGAATCACACACACGTGCATCCAGAAGCAAATAGGGGATCTGGTTTTCTACCGGATCCCTTTATTTGAGAATACAGGAAACGTAGTTGCTTTTTTTACCACACGTCTGGGCGGTTCGAGCACCATACCGGAATTGCAGTCCATGAATCTTGGTTTCAGCAAAGACGGGGAAAAAGTTGAAAATGTGAGGACAAATTATGAGAAACTCTGCCGTGCATTTTCATTGATCCCTGAAAATCTTGTTTTAACAAAACAGGAACACACAGATATTATTCTGACAGATGCTCACATGCATAGAGGGATGGGCTGGAATGAACCCGTCAGTATAATCGCCGATTCGATGATTACAAATGCTGAAGATTGCATCCTCGTAAAGTTCACCGCCGATTGCGTCCCCGTTTTACTTTTTGATCCGGTAAAACGGGTAATCGCAGATGTTCATGACGGATGGCGTGGAACGGTAAAACGCCTTGCCGAAAAAACAGTTCAGAGAATGTGTTTTGATTACGGGTGTGATCCCAGGGACATCCTTGCCGCAATCGGTCCCTCCATCGGTCCATGCTGTTTTGAAATCGGTTCTGATGTCGCAAGCGTCTTTACAGAGGGATTCGATCCTTTCTATACGTTTCCGACAAACCCGAATAAATACCATTCAAATCTTTGGTCATGCAATGTTCAGCAACTGATGGAATCCGGTATAACGGCAGATCATATCGCAGTCGCGAATATTTGCACCTATTGCAACAATCAGTTGTTTTATTCTTACCGCCGGGAGGGAAAAAACACCGGCAGTCTTGGTGCATTTATCAGTCTTTGAACCGGTTTATTGTTCTATTCCTGCTGTTTATGTTGGTTTGTCTTTTCTAATAACAAAAGTTATAATACTTTACTGTGATGGAGCAAACAATGAAAGACACCGATTTTACTTACAATATCGTTACATATGGTTGCCAAATGAACGAAAAGGACTCATCCACGATGGCGGCAATGCTGGACCAGATTGGCGGAAGAGAATCCTCTCGTGATGATGCGCAGCTTCTGATTTTCAACACCTGTTGTGTGCGTGAGCATGCTGAAGATAAGGTGTTCGGCAACGTTGGCGCTTTGAAAAAACAGCTCTCCGAACGTCCGAATCTGATCATAGGCGTCTGCGGATGCATGATGCAGCAGAAAGGCGTTGCTGAAAAATTCATGAAAAAGTTCCCCTTTGTAAATTTTGTTATGGGAACACACAACATGCATCAGTTACCGCAGATCGTACTTCAGGTTGTAAAGTACGGAGAAAGAGTCTGTGCCGTCTGGGATTCCGAGGGTGAAATCATCGAAGAGCTGCCATTAAGAACCGGTAAAATCTCATCCTACGTAAACATTATGTTTGGTTGCGATAATTACTGCACTTATTGTATTGTTCCATATGTTCGCGGACACGAGCGTAGTCGCAGCAAGGATGCAATAATCCGCGAAGTTCAGGCCTTATCAGAGAGCGGAACAAAAGAGATCATTCTTCTCGGTCAAAATGTAAACTCTTATCAAGGGGGAGATGACCGCTTCGCCGATTTGCTTTACAGTTTGAATGAGATTCCCGGTATCGATCGCATCCGTTTTATGACATCACACCCGAAAGACATTTCATTAGCATTGATGAATGCCATGAAAGACTGTGATCATGTCTGTAAACAGTTGCATTTACCGGTACAGTCAGGCAGCAACGAAATACTTCGGCGGATGAACAGACGTTATACAGCTGAGATTTATCGAGAAAAGGTAATGGAACTGCGGCAATTGATTCCCGACATTGCACTGACAACAGATATTATTGTCGGTTTTCCTGGAGAAACTTCCGACGATTTTCAACAAACACTTGACCTCGTGAATGATATTCGTTTTGTAACCGGATACTTCTTCAAGTATTCACCTCGTCCAGGAACTCCCGCTGCCAAATTTGAAAACCAAATCGATGAGGATATAAAACAGGAACGTCTCGCGACTCTTTTGAAACTTCAGGACGGAATCACAAATGAATACAACAGGAGCCTGATCGGAAAGACGCTTCATGTAATGCCGGAAAAAACGGCTGATAGACACGCAGGGCAGATTATTGGACGAAGTGACGGAGGCCGTACAGTTCATTTCCTCGGCTCTTCCGATTTGCTCGGCAGCACAGTTCCTGTCACGATCACCGATGTTACAGGAAACACACTTTTAGGTGTAATACGCAATTGAATTGCCTTTAGCGGAGTTGTAATGATGGAATCTCAAACGCCAATGATGAAACAATATTTTGAATTAAAAGAGCAGAACCCTGACTGCCTTTTATTCTTTCGTTTGGGCGATTTCTATGAATTGTTTTACGATGATGCGGAACTGGTTTCTCGTGAATTGGATCTTACTCTAACAGGCAGAGCAAGCGGAAACAATATGCGTGCACCGATGTGCGGTGTTCCACATCACGCAGTGAATACTTACATCGGGAGACTGATTGAAAAAGGTTACAAAGTTGCCATTGCCGAGCAGATGGAGGATCCGGCTCTTGCCAAGGGACTTGTTTCAAGAGACATAATCCGTATTGTAACTCCCGGCACACTGCTCGAAGACAATCTGCTTATTGATGACCGCAATAATTACATCGCGTGTCTGCTTTTCAGCGAGTCAAAACTCGGTCTTGCCTTTTCAGACATTTCGACGGGGGAATTCTCGGTATGTGTATACTCTGAAAACACGCCGAACCGGCGGATCATTGATGAGCTTATTCACCTGAATGCATCGGAACTCATTACAACTGCAGAAACCTTTGAGTTTCTTCAGAAACAAAGCAATTACAACAGGATCCTTTGTTCGATAACAATGCAGGAACTGTCTGATTCCGATTTTCTCACACAGCATTTTTCGCGAGAGAGGGATCTGACATGCATCTCATCTTTGAATCCGTTATGCAGACTTGCGGCAAACCAGCTTCTTTCGTATTTATTCACCACGCAAAAAGGGGCAATCAGACAGGTCACACGAATCGAAACAAGAGAATTAAACGAGTATATCAATCTTGATCCTGCAACAATCAACAGTTTGGAAGTCGTCTCCAGCCTTCATGGGAATGATAAGAAAAGATCTCTTCTGGGTGTTTTGGATCGGACTAACACTGCGATGGGTGCAAGACTGCTTCGGTCTTGGATCGAACATCCGCTTTCTCACATCGCAACTATTGAGTCCCGATTGGATTCTGTTGAGTTCTTTTATAATAATCAAGTATTGTGCGACACGCTTGCCGCTTATCTGAGCCAGATTCGCGATTTGGAACGTCTGTGTACCCGAATCATCGGGGCCAACACTTCACCGCGGGATCTCTTGTCTTTGTCTTCTTCGCTGGCAGTAATACCGCAGATTATTAAACTGTTTGAACAAAAGGATTCCGTCAGTTTGTCTCCCTTGATCAACACGCTCGATCCTTTAACTGCCCTGGCACGTTTAATCGAGTCTGCCATTTCCGAAGACGCACCATTGAATGCCCATGACCCGGATGTCATACGTAAAGGTTACAACGAAGAACTCGATAATCTGAAGGATATCCAGAAAAACGGTCATTCCTGGATCGCATCGCTTGAAGCTCGCGAACGCGAACGTACTGGAATCAAGAATCTGCGGATTAATTATAACCGTGTGTTCGGATACTATATCGAGGTTACAAAGTCTTATTATGATCTGGTTCCGATCAACTATGTCCGAAAACAGACCCTTAGCAATAGTGAGCGTTTTACTACTGAAGAACTGCATGATATTGAGACGAAAATACTAACGGCACAGGAACAGATCAGTCAGAAGGAATTCTCTCTCTTCAGTGAAATCAAATTGGCTGCATGTGAATGCATCGAAACAATTCAAAAGAACGCGCAGTGTCTTGCCTGTCTTGATGTATATTCATCACTTGCCATTACGTCAAGGCTGAATCATTATACGCGTCCGAGAATAAATGAGAGCAGCAACATCATCATCAAAGGCGGCAGACATCCTGTTGTTGAGGTTTTGAAACGAGATGTTCCGTTCGTTCCGAATGATACTATTCTGGACAATTCCGACAACAGATTCCTGATTATAACAGGACCGAATATGGCAGGGAAATCAACTTACCTCCGGCAGGTCGCACTGATTGCTTTGATGGCACAGATCGGTTGCTTTGTTCCCGCTGAATCAGCAGAAATTGGCTTGATTGATGGTATTTATACAAGAATCGGTGCTTCAGATGATCTTTCAAGCGGACAGAGTACTTTTATGCTTGAAATGAACGAAGTTGCGCACATTCTGCAGAACGCCACTCCAAGCAGCCTGATTATCCTTGATGAAGTGGGACGCGGAACGTCAACATTTGACGGTCTCTCGATTGCATGGGCAATAACCGAATACATATCTCAATCTCCTGCGATGATGTCTAAAACCCTATTTGCCACTCATTATCATGAACTGACGGTTTTAGAGGGAAATCTTCCTGGCGTGAAGAATTACTGTATTGCTGTTCGGGAACGGGGAGATAAGGTATATTTTCTTCGTCAGATCCGCAGGGGAACAACCGACAAGAGTTTTGGTATTCATGTTGCAAGGCTTGCAAATCTTCCTGAGTCCGTTTTAAAACGCGCCAACAAAATACTAAAACAACTTGAAAAGACCGGGCTTTCAAAGCAAACATCGAAAATCATGTCAAACAGCGATGCTACAAGCGATGTGAACTACGGAAAACAGATCGGTATGTTTGCTGATGACACCAGCAGTATTCAGGTTCTTTCCGAGTTACGGGATTTAGTCGTTGATAGACTTACACCGATCGACGCTTTGAATATTCTGAATAATCTGCAAAAGAAACTAAGAAATGGAAATGATTCCAAATGAGTATCATTAATGTATTAGATCCATATGTTTCAAATCAAATCGCAGCAGGCGAAGTAGTTGAGCGCCCTGCTTCTGCTGTAAAAGAGCTCATCGAGAATTCACTCGATGCCGGTGCAACTTCTATTACGGTTGAAATCATTGACGGTGGAACGACAATGATCCGTGTCACCGATAATGGGATCGGTATGGACGCATCCGATGCCGAAACTGCTTTTCTCAGACACGCAACCAGCAAGATTCACGATTCAGAGGATCTCAACTCTATCCACACATTAGGATTCAGAGGAGAAGCGCTTGCGGCAATTGCTTCAGTTTCAAAAGTCAGTATGTGGACCAGGATCGCTACCGGTTCATTCGGAACAAAAGTTGAACTTGAGGCAGGAGAGTTGTTGTCATCTGAACCGTTCGGCGCGCCGAATGGAACATCGATCACTGTGAATGATCTGTTCTACAACACTCCAGCCAGAAAGAAATTCCTTAAAAAACCTTTTGTAGAATCCGGTTACGTACAGGAAGTCGTCCTTCGAAGCATTTTGTCTCGGCCTGACGTTTCTTTCCGCTTTGTTTCTGATAAAAAACAAGTTTTTTTCTCTTCCGGAGACGGTTCCCTCGAAAACGCCATCTATGCTGTATACGGGAAAACTGTCCGTGAAAACCTGATGCACATCAGCGGAAGTTTCAGCAACGGCTCTTTTAACGGTTTTATCGGCGATGTAAGCCTTGTAAGATCAAATAGGAAACGCGAGCATATCAACATCAACAACCGTTGTGTAAACTGCCCTGCAATTTCTTATGCCATCGAAGAATCCTATAACACTCTTCTGATGCTCCATAAGTTTCCTTTTTTCGTGATCAGTATTGATATGGATTATCGTTCCATTGATGTTAATGTCCATCCATCCAAACTGGAAGTAAGAATTCAGAATGAAACAGAAATTGCTCAGGTAATTACCGCTTCCTGTGTTCGTGTTTTATCAAAACAGGAGAATCCTTTTTCGCGCATCTATAAGAATGATTCAGAATTGTTCGCTCCGGTTGTTTCAGGGATTTCTTCTAAAAACAGCGATAAACCGGCCGATTCCGAACCGGGGTATAGGCCTGCGTCGATCATGTTCAAGCCAGATGCAACTCTCAGCTCAAAACCGGCGCCTGCTTCAGCTGCTTCACTTTCAAAGGATTCAGCTCGCATAAAATCGAGTTTTCGGAGTGAGGAACTTCACACGCCAAAACAGGTCAAATTTGACACTTCTATACCGTATACCAGCGATCAAACTCCATCAGCAACGGCTCTTCATCAGGATTCCAATGATAATACTGTTCTCGCCGATGAATCCGCTGATTTTCGTTATATTGGCGTGTTTTTAAACACATATCTTTTGATAGAAATGAAGAACAGCCTCTATGTAATTGATCAGCATGCTGCGCATGAACGTCTGTTGTTTGATGCTTTTTCTGCACAAATAGAAAAAGCAACCGTTCTGTCACAGCCTCTTCTTATACCAAGCGTTGAAACCGTATCGATTGAAGAAATGAGTTGTTTTCTTGAAAACAAAGATGTATTACACTCTATCGGTTTTGATGCTGAAGCCTTTGGTCCAACCGCAATCAGCATACGTGCTGTGCCGATGATTCTCGGTGAGACGCGAACCGGAGCCTTTCTGCATGATTCGCTCGAATATCTGATGCACAACAAGACCAACACTTCAAAAACTGACGTCATCAAGTTGGATATAGCAACAAAAGCCTGTAAGGCAGCCGTCAAAGCTGGCGACCCACTATCCGACAGTGAAATCATGAGTCTTTTGCGAATGATCGAATCGTATGATGGTCCATTGACATGTCCGCATGGTCGTCCGATCTATTACAGAATTACTTCCTATCAAATGGAAAAATGGTTTAAACGAAGCGTATGAACACAATCCCTTTATTAGTGATCTGCGGACCAACCGCAAGCGGAAAAACCAGTCTGTCAATCAAGCTCGCTCAGATGCTGGACGGCGAAATCATTTCAGCAGATTCTGTACAGATTTACAGAGGAATGGATATCGGCAGCGCTAAACCCACCAAGCAGGAAATGTCCCAGATTACTCATCATATGATCGATATCGTCGATCCATGGGTGGACTATTCAGTATCGGACTTTGTCAGCGATTCCATAATCAGAATCAATGATATTATTGCAAGAGGAAAGCTTCCCATAATCTGCGGCGGCACAGGTTTTTACCTTCATAGTCTGCTATACGATCTTGATTTCTCAGGTATCGCGCCGAACCAGGAATTGAGAAATGAGCTTTCTAAAATGGATACAGATGATTTATACCAAAGACTTTTATCTTTGGATCCCGCGACAACCCTTCACCGGAATGATAGAAAACGTGTTATTCGTTCTATTGAGGTTTTATCGCAAGGCGGCCAAATCAACCGGTTTCGGCAGGAGCACCCGCGCTTTCACTTTCATCAGTTCTGTTTATCATGGGAACGCGCAACACTGTATAAGCGTATCAATTCACGCTGTGAAGAAATGATTCTTGACGGGTTTATTGATGAAGTCAATTCTCTTTTGCAGAATCCGCTGATAAACATTTCTTTACAGTCAATGCAATCAATTGGCTATTCGCAAATCTGCAGATACCTGAATGGAGAGATCTCACTTGATACAAGTATAGAGGACATGAAGCAGACAACACGTCGCTTTGCCAAAAGACAACTGACCTGGTTCCGCCATGAAAGCAACTGTAATGTTATTTCATGTGAATCTTACAATTCCATTGACGAAATCTGTGTTTACATCAAAAAGGCGATCGAATAAGAACAAGAGGGTAGAGGTTTACAATTAAATGAGTTTTCCAGATAGCATTCACCCAAAAGTTGCAGATTTTTTCAGAAAAACGGAATCGGAACTTTCCGATGCCTATTCTGAAATCGATGCAGTTTCTGTTTCCGTAACCGAACGTGTGCTGAACAGTTTTCGCAAGAACCGTGTAAGTGCCATGCATTTTTATCCGTCAACCGGTTACGGATATGATGACGCTGCACGCGACAAGCTTGATTTGGTATATGCAGATGCTTTGCAAACTGAAAAAGCAATCGTCAGCCCACAGATTGCTTCAGGAACACATGCATTGTCCCTGATGCTTTATGGGATTTCGAAACCGGGCGATAGAATTCTCATTGCATCCGGCACACCGTACGATACGATTCATGATGTATTCGGAATCGGAAATACAATCCTTCCACACAGTTTAGCTTCGTTGTCTATTGCAACAACAGTTCTTTCTTTAAAAGACGACCGAATTGATCTTGAAGGTCTGGAAGAAAAACTGAAAACATGTGATCCCAGCATTATTTATCTCCAGAGATCACGTGGGTATTCATGGAGAAACGCACTTTCTCTTGATGAGATCGAAGAAACTGTTAAAACGATCAGAAAGCATCTGCCAAATGTTATCATAGCGCTTGATAACTGTTATGGAGAGTTCACACAAAAAATCGAACCAAGCGCACTTGGCATTGATATCATGGCAGGTTCTTTGATTAAGAATCCCGGCGGAGGGCTGGCTCCAACAGGCGGGTATATTGCAGGTAAAGCGGATCTCGTGCGTCTTGTCGCAGATCGAATGACCGTTCCCGGGATCGGTCGTGAAATAGGTTCCTATGCCGGTTCTTATATACCTTTTTATCAGGGTTTATTCCTGGCTCCTCATGTTGTCGCACAAAGCAAAAAAACCGCTGTACTGATTGCTGCGGTTTTTGAAAAGCTTGGCTTTGAGACGCTTCCCTCAAAATCCGCTTTACGAAATGATATCGTTCAATCAGTTCGTTTTAATACAGCAGAACAAATGATTTCATTCTGTAAAAGTGTCCAGAGTTTTTCGCCGGTAGACAGTTATGTCACTCCGGAACCATCAGATATGCCTGGGTATTCCGATAAGGTCATTATGGCCGCTGGAACGTTTATCCAGGGATCGTCGATAGAATGGAGCGCTGACGGACCGATTCGTCCGCCGTATACATGTTATATACAGGGCGGATTGACCTACGAACATGGAAAAATCGCTTTTTCACATGCTGTCGATGATCTTTATCGAAACGGCTTGATAACTCTGTGAAAGTTGAACTCCAGAATCAAACGGCACCGGATAAACCGGTGCCGTTTGTTATATTATGATTCTCAAGGTTTACAATAATAGACAGCAGGAATCTTCCGATTATCACATTAGAACTGTCTGAGCAAGGCAACAACTTTGCCGAGTATCTGAACATCACGAACAAGAATCGGAGAATACATATCGTTTTCGGGTTGAAGTCTTATATAATCCGCCTCTTTGAAGAAGCGTTTAACCGTCACTTCATCATCTATCATCGCAACAACAATCTCACCGTTTCTCGCTGTGATCTGGCTGTGTACCACAACATAATCACCGTCAAGAATACCGGCCTGAATCATACTGTCTCCATGAACATTCAGAATAAACGT
The DNA here is from genome assembly GCA_017431145.1 of Clostridia bacterium. Classification (GTDB taxonomy): domain Bacteria; phylum Bacillota; class Clostridia; order Christensenellales; family Maliibacteriaceae; genus RGIG9107. The sequence goes on from JAFRLQ010000135.1 coordinate 91,381, forward strand.
ATCTGTTGAATCCCCTCTTATAAACGAAAGGGGAAGAGGGATCATATCTTCAATATTCTGCTCAGCGAGAATGGGAACACCCGCAGCCACATTTCCTACGATCGGAATTCCTTCAATTGCGTGATGAAGCATAAACTCATCATCTGAAGTCGGGACATACTGATAAGGATCAAAACTCTTTCTGGTGTTCTGTTTTTCTCTGGAGCTTCTTACTACCTTCATAACACGTGATTTTTTCTCATCACGAATCAAATATCCCTTAACTTCGAGGCTCTTTAAATGCTGATGTACAGAGGATGTCGAACTTAAACCAACAGCTGCACAGATTTCTCTAACAGAAGGAGAATATCCGTTCTCTTCCTGAAAATCCTCAATAAAATCAAGGATCTCCATTTGTTTTTGTGAACCTGCTCTAGACATGGCATCAGACAACCTTTCTTGCTTTATAGTCCGATTATAAACGCAAAATAATAATTTGTCAAACGATTGTTCGCAATTTGTTCATTTTTCTGTTGACACCAAACAAACGTTTGTTTATAATTGAAACATGAAAACGAACATTTGTTGTGGGGGCTTCAAGATGAAAAGGAACGTTTTGGTGATTGGGAACATGAAACGCTTTGTTACTTTTATGATCATCTATACACTGATGATCGCAGCAATCGTAGCCGGATTGTTTTTCATGATTACTTTTTTGCGTCTTTCTGTTTCCGCCCAGCCAGTCGAAACTCTGATTTCTCTTTCTGACAGCACATTATTGATCTGAATCAAACGCTTCTGTTGCATCATCTTCGCGAAGCGTTACTGCTTTTGCAGCCATACGTCTACGATCTTCGCTCATTGCTGCATAATGCTTTCTGGTCGTGTTTACATCTGAATGTCCTAATACATCAGCAACAAGATAGATATCACCGGTTTCTTTGTAAAGATTCGTTCCAAATGTGCTCCGGAGTTTATGCGGCGTTATTTTCTTTAAAGGCGTGCTGATCTGGGCATATTTTTTTACCAGATTCTGTACAGCTCTCACTGAAATCCTTTTCTTCTGCATCGAAAGAAACAACGCATTTTCGTGCCCGGGAACCGCCTCGATTTTTTCTCGTTCTGATAAATAACTCTTCAGCGCTTCTTCGACTTCAGTCCAGAAATAAAGCGTGGATACTTTTCCGCCTTTTCGCGTCACGCGGAAAGCATCGCTGTTGAAATCAATATCTTCTATATTCAGACCACATAATTCACTAATACGTATTCCTGTGCCCAAAAAGAGCGTTAGAATCGCAGTATCACGTGTTTTCGTATATTGATGGAATGCTTTCTGACGCGGTGAGAGTTGTTCCGGATCTTCAACTTCATCCAGCAGTTTTGCAACTTCATCCGGTTCAAGCCTGATGATATCCTTTTGATGAAGTTTAGGCGCATCAACGATAGCAGTAATGTTCTTTTCAACAAGATTATGCTTGAAAAGGTATTTGTAAAGCGTACGAAGGCTCGCAAGCTTTCTGGATTTGCCTGATTCATGATTTTCGATTTCTTTGCCTGATTGGGTATAATAAAGATTCAGGTATTCCAGATATCGTTCGATTTCAGTCGAAGTAACTTTATTCATATCTTCAACGGTAATTTCATCGATTTCTTTTGCCTGGCACCAGGATAGTTCACTGATCATATATCGAAAGAACTGTTTAAAATCGTATGCGTAGTTGATCCTTGTGAGAATAGAAGTCTGAGGCTCAATCGCTACAAAAAAAGAATATAAAAATTCAGGAAGCTCTTTCATGAGGCCTCGAAGTTTTTCAATATTGTGTTTTTCTTTCAATTTATCAGCCATAAAGCTTTTACCTCGAAACAAAGGACTTTTCTTCGTTAATTATAGCATTTCGACCTAAAAAGCGTCAATCTCTGCGTAAAACTTTTCTTTTACGCATAGATTGACGCCTTTTTGCCTCTCTTACACTTAGTCCGTTTTGCTGCTCTCAGCCTCTTCTTTTAATGATTTGTGAGTCGTGATTTCTTTTCTTGCTAATTCATCGCAGCGATTGTTTTCCGGATTATCACTATGTCCTTTAACTTTAATCCATTGAACCGAATGGATTTTGATCAAATCAAGAATCTCTTTCCAAAGATCGATATTCTCAACACTCTTTTTTGATGCGTTTTTCCACCCGTTTCCAACCCATTTATCGATCCACTTCTTCTCAAATGCATTAACCAGATATGCACTGTCAGAATACAAATCCACCTGACACGGATATTTCAGTTTTTTCAATGCATTTATCGGTCCAAGAAGCTCCATGCGGTTATTTGTTGTGTCTGCTTCAAAACCTGACAATTCAAGCCGATGCTCATCATAAATCAACACCGCGGCCCAACCGCCAGGCCCGGGATTTCCTGAACAAGCTCCATCCGTATAAATCGTTACTTTCTTCATGCAACCACCATGAGGTTTACAATTATTCGTTAGCCATATCTAACATTTTCTTTGTTGCCGTAATCACGGCATTCATCACCGTTCCGCGGAAAGCGCCTTTTTCAAGCTCGTGAACGCCAAGAATTGTCGATCCTTTTGGCGAGCAAACAGCATCTTTCAGCGCGCCGGGATGCTGCTGGGTTTCGAGCACCATCTTTCCGGCCCCCACTGCAGCCTGCGCAGCAAGCTGTAAAGCCAGATTTCTCGGAAGCCCCATCGCAACTCCCCCATCTGCCATTGCTTCGATCATCATATAATAATACGCAGGACCGCAGCCGCAAACGCCAGACAGTGCTTCGATCTGATTCTCGTGAATGTAAACCACTTCCCCCAGGCCTTCGATCAATGACACAACGGTTTCACGTTCTGCCGCAGTCAATTCTGCCTCTGCATTAATAGCAAATACCCCTGCCCCCACATTGCAAGGTGTATTCGGCATGGTGTTCACAACTGTAACCTCTTCAGGTATCAAAGTATAAAGTCTTTTCAGATTCCAGCCGGTCACAACTGAAACTACGATCTGTCCGCTTTTTCTCCAGTCGTCCTTGATTTCAGCCAAAACTGCCTCCGTATAGTATGGTTTCACCGCCAGAAATACGATATCACACGTATTCGCAATCTCATTATTCGATGATGGCTGCACACCATACTCTTCAGCTCTTTTCGTTGTACGTTCCTGATTCGAAGCTGAAACAAGAATCTCTTTATTCGAAACTTTGCCCGATTTCAGAATTCCCTTGAGTATTGCACCGCCCATATTACCGCAGCCGATAAAACCGATAGTCATTTTTATTTCAACGCTTCCTTTCCTTTTGTTCTTAATTAATCATACAATAAAAAGCCATAAAAAAAGAGACCCATTTTTCAATGGGTCTCTGGTGCAATTGCTTATTCAGCCATAGTTGCCTGATTGAAGCTGGAAACACCAATCGGTTTGGTCTCCCAAGCCTGTCCAGCAGAACCGAAGTTCTCGATCTGGAATTTCAGGCGATCTTTCCAAGCGTTAACAAGGATATCCCAGATTGCATATGCGCCGTTTCCGGTAAGATCTGCAGCCTGCACAGCTTTGCCAGCGTAGAACAGCAGCTCGTTGCAGATATTGACCTTGTTGATTCCTTCATGGCATGCACGATGCAGGTTTTCATCACCGGTGCCGGAACCGCCGTGCATAACAAGCGGGAACTCATTGGTAACCTTCTTGATTTCAGCAAGACGCTCAAAATCAATATGAGGAATGATATTCTTTGCATATGCGCCATGTGCGCTACCGATAGAAACTGCCAGGCAATCAATTCCAGTCTGCTGGATATAATCAACTGCCTCTGCAGGATCAGTCAGGATAGAAGTACCCGTGACGTCTTCACCGGAACCGACATGTCCCAGCTCAGCTTCAACGGAAACACCGACAGCATGTGCGATCGGAACGATCTCTTTTACCATTGCAAGGTTCTGCTCATAAGGGAACATGGAACGGTCAACCATGATAGAAGTAAATCCAGCACGAAGAGCCGTAATGGGATCCCTGAGAAGAGCAACACTTGCATGTCCGCCATGATCAAGGTTGATTGCAACGGGAACAGTTGACTGATTCGCCAGCACGGTCAGATATTTGCCAAAGAAGACAAGATCCGGATGTGCAGAATAGCCGACATCGATAATAATGGGAGAATTCAGTTCTTCCGCTGCTTCGATTGCAGCACGCGCTTCCCTTTCGCCGCCAACGTTAGGTGCAGGAACACCATAGTATCCCTTATTGGCGTGATCGAGGATTTCTTTCATGGTTACGAGCATGATAACAAATCTCCTTAGAATTTTTTTCGGGTTTTCCCCAAATTGCCGCAGTAATTATATCACTTTGAAAACCATGTTTTCAACATATGATAGTTCGTTTAAGCTTCCTTTGATCGATCATTAGAAAGAAATAAACTGTTTTGATTAATAGTTCTCAGCTTTGATACGGAAATAGCTCTTCGGATGGTTGCATACAGGACATACTTCCGGTGCTTCTTTTCCGATATGGATATGTCCGCAGTTACCGCACTGCCAGATCATATCACCGTCACGCGAGAAAACAATGCCGCCCTCTACGTTTGCGAGGAGTTTACGATATCTTTCTTCATGTTCCTTTTCAATCGCACCCACTCCTTCAAACAGTACTGCGATTTCTTCAAAACCTTCTTCTCTGGCAACCTTCGCAAATTCGGCATACATCTCAGTCCATTCAAAGTTCTCTCCATTTGCTGCATCAAGCAGATTTTCCTCTGTTTTCGGTACTGCTCCGTCATGCAGCAGTTTGAACCAGAGCTTTGCATGCTCTTTCTCGTTTGCAGCGGTTTCCTCGAAGATCTCCGCAATCTGGACATAACCATCCTTTTTCGCCTGCGATGCATAATACGAATACTTGTTACGCGCCTGAGACTCTCCTGCAAATGCCGTCTGCAGGTTTTGTTCTGTTTTTGAACCTTTTAAATCCATTTTGCTCCTCCATTCTTCTGTTCTGCAAGAACCTTGTAATTTCTATACAGATACTCAAGTCGCAGAACGATCATTTTTATATCATTCTATTCTTAATAATTGCAAATATCAATGTCACAAAAAATTGTATACAATTTTAAGCTATTATCTTGACTCTGTTAATTATTCTTTATATACTTGTTTAAGAATCTTAATTAAGGAGTGACAAACAACATGAGTGATCCGATCCGCAAAAAGTATTGCGTCAATGGTGAATGGAAGGAATCCAAAACAGACAAATACATGCCTGTAACTGATTCCAGCACCGGTGAAGTCATTGCCGAGGTGCCCTGCTGCACTTACGAGGAAGTCGAAGAAGCGATTACTGCTGCTCATGAAGCATTTCAGACATGGAGCATGGAATCCCTCAGCCGCAGAACACAGATGATGTTCCGTTGGCGTAATATCCTGATCGACCATCTTGATGAATTGACAGTTCTTTGCGCAAAAGAACTGGGAAAAAACCTCAACGAAGCAAAAGGCGATGTGCTTAAAGCGATCGAGCCGACTGAGCTTGCTTGCGGCCTTCCTGCAATTTCTCAGGGTGTCGCCTCTCTTCAGGTCACTCGTGGTTTCGATACCGCATCCTATCGGATGCCTCTGGGTGTTGTTGCCGGTATTGTCCCGTTCAATTTCCCTGCAATGATTCCCTGGGGATGGATGGTTCCGCTTGCTATTGCAACCGGTAACACAGTAGTTCTGAAAGCATCAAGTGCTACTCCTCTGACTGCTATGAGAATCCTCGAACTCTTCTATGAGGAAGGCGGTTTCCCGAAGGGCGTCGTTAACCTCGTAACTTGCAGCAGAAAAGAAGCTGAACTGCTTCTGACCGATCCTCGCGTTAAAGCAGTCACATTTGTCGGTACGACCGCTGTTGGCAAGCACATTTACTCTACTGCTGCTGCACACGGAAAACGCGTTCAGGCTCAGTGCGAAGCGAAGAACCATGCGCTTGTGCTGGAAGATGCCGACCTTGAAAACTCCACGAACGCAATTATCAACTCCACTTACGGCTGCGGTGGAATGCGCTGCATGGCACTTCCTGTCGTTGTTGTTCAGGAGAGCATTGCCGATGAGTTCGTCGCTATGCTGAAGAAAAAAGCAGAAGCTCTGGTCGTCGGATGCGCATATGATCCCAAGACCAACCTCGGCGCACTTGTTTCCGCTGCTCACAGAGATTCTGTTTGCAACTGGATTCAGAAAGGTATTGACGAGGGTGCTGAACTTGTTCTTGACGGACGCGGTGTTGTTGTTCCCGGATTTGAAAACGGATTCTTCGTTGGACCGACCATTCTCGATCACGTAAAGCCCGGCATGACCGTCGGTGACCGTGAGATTTTCGGACCCGTTACTCTCATCAAACGTGTCAAGGATTTCGAAGAGGGTCTTGCTCTCATGAATGCGAATCCATTTGCAAACGGTTCTGTCATTTTCACTCAAAGCGGCTACTATGCACGCCAGTTCGAACTACGTACTGACGGCGGTATGGTTGGCATTAACGTTGGTATTCCCGTTCCGACTGCATACTTCCCCTTCTCCGGAAACAAAGACAGTTTCTTCGGTGATCAGCATGTACTCGGTCTTGATGGTGTTCGTTTCTATACACGTGCAAAGACTGTTACCAAACACTGGTATGAAGAACATGCCAAGAAGGTCAAAAAGGTTGATACCTGGGAAGGTACTGTGGAACGCATCTAATCTCACTTCTTTAATAACTGCTTAAGTGTTTGACCCCTGAAAGCGAATGAATCCTGCTTTCAGGGGTCAACTTTTTGTCAACCGTTTCTTACTCTTTCGTTATTTCGTAAATAATGCTCTCAGCTGTTTTTATGCCGTCAACGGCTGATGACGTAATCCCTCCTGCATATCCTGCTCCTTCTCCGCACGGATAGATTCCTTTCACTTTCGTTGATTCGCCGTTTTTCTCTCTTTTGATTCGCACCGGTGAAGAAGATCTTGTTTCCGGAGCAGTCAGCAGTGCGTCCGGATTTGCGAATCCGGGCATTTTTTTATCAAACTGTTTAATGGCGTCTTTTAATGCTTCAACAATAAACTCTGGGAAAACTTCACATAGATCGACGCATTTAGAGCCGGGTAAATACGTCCCTTTAATCCGTTCATTATCACTATGATCTTTTAAACCCAAAAAACTCGCTACTCTCTGTGACGGTGCAATATAGCCGCCGCCGCCTGCTACATAAGCTTTCCTCTCAATGCTTTTCTGCAGTTCAAATCCAGCCATTGGATTATCACCCGGGAAATCATCGGGTGTCACTGATACCAGAATTGCAGCATTACAATTATCTCCGCTTCGGTCTGAATAGCTCATCCCGTTTGTCACAATCGTTTCTTTTTCACTTGATGACGCAACTACATACCCGCCGGGACACATGCAGAAAGAATAGACACCTCTCCCCTTTTCCGTAATACAGTTGATTTTGTAATCTGCCGGCGGAAGATAAGAAGCAAACCTGCCGTACTGAAGTTCATTCAGCCATGACTGTTTATGTTCAATCCGTACTCCAATTGAGAACGCCTTTTGGTCAATCTCCAGTTTTTCCAGCAGCATTTGAACCGTGTCTCGGGCGCTATGACCGATAGCCAACACAAGATAATCCGTATTGATCGTCTGAATGAGACCATCACTGTCGCGGATCGTAATCGATTTAACGCGTCCATTGTCCGAATCAAACGAAAGAAAGAGTGTATCAAATAACACTTCTCCGCCGAGAGATATGATCTCATTTCTTATTCTCTTCACAACAAGAGATAGTATGTCTGTCCCAATATGCGGTTTTGCGTCAGTCAGAATACTTTCCTGAGCGCCAAACCTGTAAAATGTTTCCAGAACGTAATTGATTCTTTTATCTTTTATACCAGTATTCAGTTTTCCATCGGAAAACGTCCCCGCTCCGCCTTCACCGAACTGTACATTTGATTCTTCGTTCAGTATCCCTTTTGAGCGGAACAGTTCGACATCTTCTTTTCTTTTTTCTACGTTCGATCCTCTTTCAATAACAATCGGTTTTAAGCCCGCTTTTGCCAAGACATATGCACAAAACATCCCTGCCGGACCAAATCCGATCACTACAGGACGGGTATTGATCGCTGCGCCAATCTTGGGAATTTCATACTTAAAATCCGAAGCTTCCTGGACATCTGAATTCTGCTTTACCAGTTTCCGCTCTAGAGATTTGTTTTCCACTTCGATCAGAAACGAGTAGCAGAAACGTACATCCCTCTTTTTCCTTGCATCGATTGACTTTCTGGCTAATTTTAAAGAACAGATCTGTGCAGTCGATATACCGAGTTTTTCAGCCACCATGTGCTTGAAATCGCAAGAAATATCATCAACGCGTCCGAAAACATTATTCACTCTCAGCATTTTCGATTTCCCCCGCTAAATTACCGGCAACATATCCCGAAGACCATGCCCATTGCAGATTGTATCCTCCGCAATCGCCGTCTATATCAATCAATTCGCCGGTAACATAGAGTCCGTCTACGTAAACGCTTTCCAAAGTGTCTTTTATTTCAGAAGCATCCACACCGCCGGTAGTGACCTGCGCATCCGCAACTTTCGAAACCGCAGAAACCACAAACTGGAATCCTTTCGAATAGAACACCAATCTTTTGATGTCTCCATCATTCAAATCTCCAAGTTTTCGACCATCCTGTATGCCTGCTTTTTTCAGAACAGCATTGCCCAGCATTCTGTGAAGGCATCCGGTAAACATTGATGCGGCATTTTCATCAGGATACAGTTCGATCTTTTTTCTGAAGTATAGTTCCAGCTTCTCAGAACTGAAAAACGGGCAGAAATCAATGATCAGACTCTTTCCTTTCCAGTTCCTTTCTCCCCAATCAGAACCGACATATCTTGAAACATCAAAAGCGGCGGGCCCGCTGATCCCCTCTTTTGTAAACTGTATCTCGCCTTTTGATTCTGCAACCTTATTCATCCGGGAATCTACAAGTGTTAATTCCGCATCTGTGCGTATTCCCTGAAGCTGCCTTAAAGATGCATCGTTTGAATAGATTTTTGTCAATGCAGCTCCAAGCGGAACAATACGATGCCCAAATCCCTTCAACAACTCATATCCGCGTTCTGTTCCGCCGATCGCTTTGGATGCCAAACCGCCGCATGCCAGGATGACCCGATCAAAAACAGCATCTTTGATTACTCCGTTTTGTGCAAAAAGAATAAACCCATGCTCGTTTTTCTCGACCGCTACGATCTCTGTTTCCATTACAACAGATATGTTTATTCTGTTTAGATTCATCCTTAAAACATCAAGTACCGAACCTGCTCTGTCACTATAAGGATATAGACGGCCAAAGCGATCCTCGCGGATGATCATTCCCTTATCTTCGAACCACTTTTGAACCGATACATTATCAAACCGCTCGAAAACCTTCTCGACCAGTTTTGCACCCGAACCATGATAGTGGGAAGCATCACAGAAACGATTCGTAAAATTGCATCTCCCATTACCTGAAGAAAGGATCTTTTTCCCTACTCTATTGCTCTTCTCGAAGACAGTAACAGTATTATCATCTTTCTTAGACGCCTCGATCGCCGCTATCATACCTGATGCGCCGGCACCTATTACCGCAATTCTCATAGTTTCCCCCAAAAGTTCCTTATACAAATGATTCTATCATGATTCTGAGTATTCCCGCTATTCTTTCCATATAGGCATACATTTTCTAAATCAACCAAACATTATGCGCCAGTCCGATAATGGCCTGGCGCATAATGTATACAGTTCATCAGTTTTATTTCATCAGCGAACAGATCAGATCTGAATAGGCAGACGGATCCTCCAGCGGGAGTTCTGCAATCAGAAGAGCCTGCCCATAGAGAAGTTCAATGTATTTATCAAGCAGGTCGTATTCTTCGTTCGCGAATCTTTCACTCAACGCGCTAAACACATCTGAATCAGGATTAATTTCAAGAACTTTTTCTGTGGAAAAGCCCGGCACACCGCTGTTTCTTTTTGCCATATACTTTTCCATCTCAATCGACACAGGACCTTCACTGGTAAGACATACAGAATGCGAGCGCAGAATCTTCGATACCCGAACATCTGAAACCTTTCCTTCCAGCTTATTCTTAATATACTTCATCAGGTCTTCGCTCTCAGATACTGTCTTTTCGAACTTCTCCTTTTCATCTTCGGTCGTTTCAATCGCATCTTCATCATCGACTGATTTGAAAGAATGCTCGTTAAACTGGTCAAGCATCTTGATTACAAACTCATCAACTTCGTCAGTAAGCACAAGGATCTCATATTCCTTGTCCATAATCCGCTCAACCTGAGGAAGCTTCGTGATACGATCGAAATTTTCACCGGCCGCATAATAGATGTACTTCTGATCATCCTTCATCCGATCAGTGTATTCTTTCAGCGTTGCAAAACCGCTTTCATGCGTGGTCGCAAACATCAAAAGATCCGCAAGTTTATCCTTATTCGCTCCATAATTATCGACAATGCTGTATTTTATCTGTGTTGCAAAAGCGTCCCAGAATTTTTTATATGTTTCTCTGTCTTCTTCCTGAATCCTTTGCAGCTCATTGGTAATTCTTTTCTCGATATTGTTTCTGATCGTAGTCAGCTGACGAGTATGCTGCAGCATTTCTCTTGAAATGTTCAGGGAAACATCGGGTGTGTCCACCACGCCTTTCACAAAACTGTAATAATCCGGAATAAGATCAGCGCATTTTTCCATGATCATGACACCGTTGGAATAGAGCTGAAGACCCTTTTCATATTCTCGCGTATAGTAATCATAAGGTGCTCTTCCCGGGATAAACAGTAATGCTTTATAGGAAATCAGGCCTTCCGCATTCACAGTGACCGTTGCAATCGGCTTTTCAAAATCAAAGAATTTGTTTTTATAGAACTCATCATATTCTTCCTGGTCCACATCCTTTTTGTTTCTCTGCCAGATCGGAACCATAGAATTGACGGTCTCCTCTTCAAGATATGTCTCCCACTCATCGCCGCCATCTTCTTTATTCTCGTTCTTTCTGGAATGCTCCATCATCATTTTGATCGGATAACGGATGTAATCGGAATACTTGCGGATCAAAGACGAAATTGTGTAATCTTCAAGATACTTATCAAATTCATCCCCTTCTTCACTGTTGGAACGAATGTGAAGAATCACATCTGTACCAACGGAATCTCTCTCCGCTTCCTTAATCGTATATCCGTCATTTCCGAAGCTTTCCCACTGATTCGCATGTTCTTCATTGTATTTTTTGGAGATGACAATTACGTGATCAGAAACCATGAATGCCGAATAGAAACCGACACCAAACTGTCCGATTACATCAAGCAGTTTCTGATCGTCGTCCTTTTCAAGTTCATCTTTGAATTGTTTTGTTCCGGATTTTGCGATCGTTCCAAGATTCGATTCCAGTTCGGATCTGTCCATGCCGATTCCATTATCTGAAATGGTAAGAATGCGGTTCTCTTTATCAATATCAACCCTTATTTCAAAATCACTTCTTGAAAGGCCAAGGGAATCGTCTGTTAAAGAGATGAAAGCAAGTTTATCAATTGCGTCACTTGCATTGGAGATCAGCTCTCTGAGAAAAATATCTTTGTTCGTATAGATCGAGTTGATCATCAAATCAAGAATACGTTTCGATTCCGTCTTGAACTGTTTTTTCGCCATTTTAAGGCCCCCTTAATGGTATTAGCACTCGTCGTTCACGAGTGCTAATACCATTCTACTATAAAATGCCAATAATGCAAGCGTTTTTATGCACCGGCAAACTTAAAGATAATTCCAACAACAGCTGAAAACAGCAGGAAAAACGCCGGATGCCATTTCACTTTATTGGATACCACAAATACAACTGCAGCAAGAATCAGTGCTTTGAAATTCACAACAAGATCGATCCCGTCTGCAAACGACACTTTTCCAACTGTAACGATCGACATCGTAACGATCGAAACAAGGGCTGCGGTGATCAGACCAACGGACGCCGGACGGAGCCCAAAGAAAATATCCTGTACAAGTCTGCTGTCTTTGAACCGGTTCAGTATCGCCGCAACGATGATAATGATGATGATAGAAGGCGTAATCAGTCCAAGAGTTGCAATCAGGCTGCCAGGGATGCCCGCTGTCGTATATCCTACATATGTCGCCATATTGATCCCTATCGGACCCGGCGTCGATTCTGAAATAGCGACCATATCCGCAAGCTGCTGCTGTGTAAACCAGCCTGTAGATGTAGACATTGCGCTTAAGAACGGCAAAGTAGCTAATCCACCGCCAACAGCAAACAGACCGGCTTTAAAAAACTCATAATACAGTCTGAGGCACGTCATAAGATACATTATTTCTTCACCGCCCTTCTTACTGCACAATATACAACGCTCAAAACGCCAGCACCCAACACGATCCAAATCGGAGAAATATCAAAAATAATCGATACCAATACAGCTGCAAGAAAAATAATCAGGCAGAAGGTGTCCATGATCGACTTTTTCCACAGTTTTCTGATCGCATTCAGTACCAGCACGCAGACACAAACACGAACACCAGCAAACGCATTCTTCACAACGGCATAATCTGCGAAGTTCTGAAGGAACGCAGCAATGATGGTTATAATCACCAGAGAGGGTGCTACAACTCCTAGCGTCGCGATGATTCCGCCGAGGATCCCCTTCTGTTTGTGGCCGATAAACGTTGCTGTGTTTACCGCGATTATACCGGGAGTGCATTGACCGATCGCATAATAATCCGCAAGTTCATCTTCCGTTGCCCATCCGCGTTTCTCAACTACTTCAGACTGCAGCATCGGCAGCATTGCGTAACCTCCGCCGAAGGTCAGCCCTCCGATCCTTGCAAACGTCAAAAACAGATCCAGATAAATGTTTTTCAACGTTCCACCTCCTACATAATTCTAAAACATGTTCAAATAAATTATAATGGAACAAAATCGTTTCAACAATATAAACCCGTCTTTCGGGCTTCAAACGGAGCAGGTCATGTCACTGAAAAAATATAAAGCTTTCGCAGCTGTTGTTGAAAAGCAAAGCATTACAAAAGCAGCAGAATCTCTCGGTTGTTCTCAGTCCGCTGTGAGTCATATGATTCGTGATCTGGAGGAAGAGCTTGGCACCAAGCTTCTTCTGCGCAACAGCAGACAGATCGTGCCGACAAACGAAGGTTCTGCGATCCTTCCATACATTCGGGACATGCTTACTCTCGACTCTAAAATCAATCAGGAAATTGCTGAATTAAAGGGACTGCGAAAAGGCAAGATTCGTATCGGTGCATTCACAAGCGTCGCTGTTCACTGGCTGCCTGACATCATCAAAGAATTCCAACAGGAGCATCCCAACATTGAAATCACTCTCAAAAACGGTGATTATCATGACATTGAGGAATGGATGAACCACAACGAAATCGATGTCGGCTTCATCACTCTTCCCAGTGCGTTGAAATGCAAGCAGATCACCCTTGCTGATGATCCTCTGCTCGCTGTTCTCTCCTTGAATCATCCTTATGCAAAAGAAAAGATGTACCCCGTTTCGCGTGTATCTGAAGAAAACTTTATTGGTCTTCTCGAAACATCCAGTCATGATACAAAAAGAATCTTTGCACAGAACCATGTCACACCCAATATCAGATTCACGACGAAAGACGATTATGCCATTATTGCAATGGTCGAAAAAGGTCTCGGAATAAGCATACTGCCTGCATTATTGCTTGATGGGAGATCACAGAATGTCATCACCAAGGAACTCTTCCCTAAGTGCAAACGCATAATAGGCGTTGCAATTTCCAATACTGCAGAATCCAGCAACCTGATTAACGCTTTCTGTACCTATCTTCAGTACTGGGTTAAAAAGAACCATGCCGCTGATTCAGGTGATTGATTCAGCCGTGTTTTATACGTGCGTCCTGCAATTGACATCTTGTATTTGATATGAAATAATACATTCGTTTGAAAACCATATTCATTTCATGTCCCTGTAGCTCAGCAGGATAGAGCGCACGCCTCCTAAGCGTGAAGTCGGAGGTTCGAATCCTCTCAGGGACGTTCAGGCGGAGACGTCATACGTTCTCCCCTTTTTTTATTCATCAAATCACATTCTTTTCTGAACACTTTTTCTTCAAGGCCGTGGTTTCCGCTTGAAATAAATGTGAGTTTCTAGATATATTTAAATCAAAGTTGAAATTGAGGTAAATAATTATGAAAAAGCAAACCACGCCAATACAGGATTCTACTTCTCAGGAGCTGCGAAAGGCAAATGAGATGCGCGGATTGTGGTACTACCAGCTTGTTCAAAGCGCAGCAGCATACGGTCTCGACAAGGAAACATTTGCCCGAGGCGCAATAAGAAAACTCGGTAATCTCTACCGGAATAATTATCCTGATACAGACAGCGTACCTGAATTCATGGGATCTTTTTTAACGGATCATAATTTAAAGCAGTTTCGGATGGAGCTGGTTGATTTGACAGATGAAGAAGCTGTCGTCCATTTCCACTATTGTCCTATGTTCGGCGCGTGGTGCCAGCTGACAGAAGATCAGGATGAGATCTATCTGATCTGTGACTGTGCAATGGATGTGGATCGCGGAGTTTTTGATCTCTATGAACACATCGGTTTCAGGCTTGAAAAGGCAATCGCTTGCGGCGACGAAGTATGTGAACTCCATTTTATTAAAAAATAAAAAGAAAAGACGGTGGAAAAAATGATTAAGAATTCACCCCAAAAATACATTGATGAATATAATGTGGATTCCGTCAGAGGCGCATACGAAAATGCCGCCAGATGGTATTACTATCTTGCTAAAGAGGGACTCGCTTCCGGTCTTCCAATTGAATTCGCTTATGATGCAATGCGTAAATCCGGAGACTTTTACTATGAAAAGTTTTATCAGGATGTTGAATCTGTCGATGGCTTCATCAATCGGTATTTTGACTTCGGAATCGAAAAAGTGCATGAGGGGACAATCAAAGAATCTGACGCTGACCATGCGGAACTGGAACTCGGTTACTGCCCGTTCGTCGATGCCTGGCAGAAACTGACAGATGATGAAGAGTTAATCAAAAAACTCTGCGCCGGCTGTCTTGAAATGAAACGTTCCATGGTCAAAAAGCTCGGATTTGCTGTTGAGCAAAGCGAAGCAATTTCCAGCGGTGATGATAAATGTGTCTTCACGTTCAAAAAACAAGCCGAGTAAGTGGTTTCTACTGCTTCCAGAACAAATGAAAACACCGGAGAGAATAGATGCGGATCCTTTTAGCCGAAGATGAAAAATCCTTATCACGCGCTCTAGTCGTTATATTGCAGAAAAGCAATTATTCAGTCGATGCTGTTGACAACGGCCTTGATGCTTTGGATTATGCCTCTGTTGGAAACTATGACTGCATCGTGCTTGATATCATGATGCCGAAACTTGACGGGATCTCTGTCCTCAAAGAAATCAGAAACCGCAGGTTAAGTGTTCCGGTTCTCATGTTGACAGCAAAAAGCGAAATCGACGATAAGGTTCTTGGGCTCGATTCCGGTGCCAATGATTATTTAACAAAGCCTTTTGATACGAAGGAACTGCTCGCACGTATCCGCGTATTAACCAGAGCCGGTTCATCGCAGACCGGTTCTCTTCTGACGTTCGGAAATACGCTGCTGAATCAATCCACTTATCAGCTTTCAACAGAAACCGGTTCAGTCGAGTTATCAAACAAAGAATACCAAATGCTTGAAATGCTGTTTATGAATCCAGGCAATATTCTCTCATCAGAATTGTTTATAGAACACATATGGGGGCTTGAAAGCGACACCGAAACAAACACAATATGGGTGTATATCTCAAATTTAAGGAAAAAAATGCAGTCGATCAAATCTAACGTAGCGATTAAAGCTGTACGCAATATGGGATATAAGGTTGAGGTAAACAATGATTAACAAAATAAGGCTCCGTTTTATTCTGATTTCTTTTCTTGCCGTTTTTATCGTATTATCTCTCATTATTTCCGCAATTAACATTTCAAACTATTCAAACATCGTCAGAAACAAAGACAATCTTATTCATATGCTCGCTGATAACGGCGGTCAATTCCCCGCAAGTATTCCTAAGTCCGAGAGTCCGTTTCAGCCCGGATCGGAATCCGAATCCATGAGAAGAAGAAATGAATCAGAATTGCCCTTTGAAACACGTTATTTCAGTATACAGTATGACAATGCAGGAACCATCCTATCCTGTGATCTCGAAAACATCGCTGCGATCAGTTCGGCTGACGCTGAGGGCCTTGCCGATACTGCTTTAAACAAAACTTCTTCATCCGGGTTTATTAAGGATTATCGCTACATAAAGCACAAAACAAATGAAGGTTTACTGATCGTTTTTCTGGACTGTTCAAGAGACCTGTCCATCTTTAGATCATCTCTTTTGTCAAGTGTTCTTGTGTCCGCAGGCGGTTTACTGGCGGTTGCTGTGCTGATACTCCTGCTCTCAAAAAGAGCAGTTCGCCCAATCAGCGAAAGCTATAATCGTCAAAAACAGTTTATTACGGATGCCGGTCATGAGATCAAAACACCTCTGACCATTATCAACGCTGACATTGATGTGCTGGAACTTGAAAACGACCTTACCGGAAACGAGTGGATCAATGATATCCGAAATCAGACAAGGCGCATGACTGAACTGACAAACGAATTGATCTTTCTTTCAAAAACAGAGGAGTTTTCCAGTACCGGTGCTTTCTCCGCGAATGACATTTCCGTGATCTTTGAAAAAGCCATTGACTCTTTTCATTCTCGTGCATTACTGAAAGATCAAGAGTTTAAAACAAACATTGCTTCTGGAATCACTTTTATATGCGATTATAACGAAATGGAAAGACTGTTCGAAATCCTTTTGGATAACGCCATAAAATACGCACCAGTAAAATCAACGATCGAATGCTCTCTTGCAGTTTCCGGGAAACAGGTCGTCATTGCAGTTAACAACGAGTTGCCTGTCGGCGTTTCCTGCGATCCTTTGAAACTCTTTGACCGTTTTTACCGTGCGGATTCTTCAAGGAACTCAGAAAATGGCGGTTTTGGCCTTGGGCTTTCGATTGCACAAGCTATCGTTCAACATCATAAAGGAAGCATTCGTGCTGGATTGCCCGACGAGAATATGCTCTCCATTATGATTCACTTTCCGAAATGACATTGTTAATACTTGCCAACGATAATCATCCGTTCGCTTTATGAACGGATTTTTTATACTCTGATAAATAGCCAGTGTCGCGCATTGATTCTGTGAATGAGCAATGAATCCCTGATCACTGCATCAATGAGAAACGCAAGCCACGGACCAGTTGCAGAAAGATGCAGCCCCGGAAGCAGTCCATTCAGCGGATAGCAGAAAAGAAATGTACAAAGCGGACGTATAATCGCGACACTTATCAGAGAAATAAATGCGACAAAACGAACATCCCCCGCTCCTCTGAGACATCCCGAGTATACGACGCGTCCGTTTTGTGAATAAATTGCAAATGCAACAACAATGAATGCAATCGAAGCCTCTCTGATCACCGCGGCATTTGAAGTGAATAACATCGCAAATGTCTGTCGGAATACGATTATCAAAAGAATGATCAAAACAGAAAAAACCGTCGATACCTTGCGCGATGCCCGAGCGTAAGCCATAGCAACATCTTTTCTCTGTTCTCCCAGGCTCTGACCCACAAGAGCCGCGCCTGCTGCCGCAACACCGTCTCCCAATGTAAAAGTCAGCATTGTTACCTGAGATACAATCTGGAACGTTGCAAATGCATCTGTGCTGAGTCTTGCAATCAGAAAGGAATTAAGCAAAAAACCGACACGGAGACATAGTGATTCCAAAACAAATGAGCTTCCGATTTTACTGACCCGGCCGATTATATCCTTGTGAAAAGCAAAGACATTTTTGAGGCTCAAACGGATATAGTTCTTTTTTCGAAACGCCACAACAAATGCAATAACAGAACCTGTTATCAAACCAATTGCCGTTGCAATAGCTGCACCTCTTACTCCAAGTGCCGGAAAACCAAAGTGTCCTTCTATAAGCAGATAATTCAATACTACATTGACAAGGTTCGCGACAAGATTTGTCAACAGGGTGATCTTCGTCAATCCGATTGCCCTCATCGCGGCACAGATACACAGAGACCAGGCATTAAACAGCATTGCTAATGAGATGATTCTGAAATACTGCGTGCTAAGTAAAAGCGTATCTTGATTCGCACCTGCAAGTTTCATAAACGGCTCTGCGCAGAAAAAACCGACCAGAGTCATGAAAATCCCGAGTACCGTTACGATCATCATCGACTGACCAAAGCATTGCTTCGCTCCCTGCTGATCGCCTTCCCCTTTTCTTCTGGCGATCACGGCTGTCGTTCCGACGCAAAGAGCCTGAGCCAGAATCAAAAGAATCATTCTGGGTTGATTCGTCAATCCCACTGCAGCAATCTCTTTTGTTCCTAAACGTCCGACCATCATCGTATCAATTGATCCGATAATGCTCATCAACGCCCCTTCAAGCGCGGCAGGCCATGCTATTCGAATCAGTCTTTTATAAAGGCTTCCCAGCGAAGGATCACCGTTTGCAATATTCACATCATTAATTGCAAATAACTTTTGAAGCAACAACTTTCATCCCCCAAAACAAAAGCAAAGACATATAGTTCCATGTCTTTGCTTATAACAAAACACCATTTACCGTGTAAGCATCTGCTCGATAACCAAGCTGCCTTCATCAGCCACAACCGTAGCGATTCCATTACCGATCAAGCTGTCACCTTCCATGAATTCATAATCAACAACATATGTATTCTTCTCTTTATCATACACAAAACTGCTGCTGGAAACTGTGTATTGATGAGAAACATGCGCTGAACTCGGCGCTATAAAATATGTTCCGTCCTTATAAACCGCGACCGCATGACTGTTTGATGGTTCCAGAACAACATTAAAGAAATGCATCAAGATTTCATCTACTTCCTGCTGTGTGATTCTGTAACACCCATCGTTCTCAATCTCATCAAGCAACGCCAGATTTGCTTCTGTTGCCTCCAGATCTCCCGGTATGCTTACCGGTGCGCGTGAAAACTGTGAATGCTCTTCTGCGTGGCTACAGGCATATGCAACCGCAAACATGAGCAAATCATCCGAACTGGCCTGATTGATATCAAAATGAGTAAGGCCGCAACTGACTGCTTCAGATACAAGTTCCATTACCTGATCGCTTTCGGTCAATTCCGTTTCGGGTTCATCGGCAATGATATCATCCGGGGTCAGAATCTCTGTATCGCCAACAACATCCACACTGTTCTCAACTTTTATCTGACCGCGGAAAAGCTGCTTGATGGATTCGATTCCGTCTCCGAAATTCAAAGCGATCATAACAGCGGCGCCAAGAACAAGCAGGAAGATGATTGCAAGAGCAATCGGGCGTATGATCTTCTTTCTCCCGGCAGTAAACAATCCTTCGCCTTTACGGTCCAGTTCATCCTGATTGTACCAGTTGATATCCGGTGTCTGTCTTCTCGCCCCTCTTTTTCTTTTCTTTTTCTTCGATGTTTTACCTTTTTCATTGATCGAACATCTTCTGAGAATCAGAACCATTGCGGTAATGTTGTCTTTGCCACCGTTCTTCAGTGCTTTGTTTACCAGGTTCTTTGTTGCAGTAGAAGCAGACCTGGAATCCATTACAGTCTGATAGATCTCGCTGTCCGACAGCATATCCGAAATACCGTCACTGCAAAGAAGCAGCCTGTCACCCTGTTTCGGATCGTAATCGACATATTCCGGTCTGATAATCAGATCCGTATACTGCATGCCGAGATACTTATTCAGCATATTTCTGTCGGGATGGTTCTGTGCTTCATCTTCATTGATCAATCCCATCATTTTCAAGCGGTTTACTTCGGAATGATCATTCGTTAAGCACTTGATTCCTTTGTTGCGGATAAGATAAATTCTGCTGTCTCCGAGATATGATAATTCACACCCCTGTTCATGAAAGCATGCCATTACCAGCGTTGTGCCCATATGACCGCCCTGACCATATGTCAGAATGCCTCTGTTCGTGTCATCACAGAAAGCGTCAATATTCTGCTTCGGTTTTCCTCCGTTATCCAGTACATACTTCAGACGCTCAAGATTCTGAACCGCCAGCAAAGATGCCTCTTCGCCGTCTTTTTCGCCCCCCATACCATCGCAGACAGCATATATCTGTCTGTCATCGGTAGAAGTCTCGGAAACATAACCGCCATCCAGCAGATGATTGCGATGCAAATAAAGCCCGTTACAGAAGAAATTATCTTCATTATTCTTCCGGACTTTGCCAATATGATTCCTTACAGCAGCTTCAATCGTAAATTGCATAGCGTATTTATTCAGTACCCCAGTTTTTTCGCGAGAGCATCAACCAATGCAGAAGGATCATCATGTATATAAAAAAGATCTCTTATGCTATCATGCGCAAATGATTCGTCAATGATTCCCTGAAGCATTGAAATCATTTTATCATAAAAACCGTTTGTATTGAGGACCATTATCGGTTTGTTCAGTCTTTTCAACTGCTTTAATGTCAGTACCTCAAAAAACTCATCCAACGTCCCGATTCCGCCGGGCAAAACGATAACAGCATCAGATTTCTCATCCATTATCTGTTTTCTCTGACGCATCGACTCTGTTGTGATGATCTCGATCTCCGAATCGGAAAACAGAACTTCTCCTTTAAAAAAGCCGGGCACAATACCGATAGCAGCCCCCTTTGCGGACAATACACCACGGCAGACGGCTCCCATCATTCCTGTATTTCCGGCTCCAAAGACCAATGTAAAACCTTTGCATGCCATTGCGGTCCCAACTTCAAATGCCGCCGCTTTGTAAACCTCTTCAACTTCTTCACTAGCCCCTGCAAAAACGCAAACATTCACATTTTATATCCTCACATAATAAACATCTACTGGATTATAAATCAATCAGATATCAATATGCAACACAGCGGCCTTTGTAAACCTTGTCTTCCCGCCTGCTGTGTCTCTTAGCCCCATGACGTTGTGCTACTTTTCTGTTGCAAAATGTCTTTTATTTGTTATAATAGAGTTTGTTTGGGAGCATAGCTCAGTTGGGAGAGCACTTGCCTTACAAGCAAGGGGTCACAGGTTCGAGCCCTGTTGTTCCCATTTTAACTGCCATATGGCAGTTTTTTTATACCAAAAAACAGTAGGTAGCGAGGTCTATGATGAAAGAAAGGCGAGTCGTTGTCATATCCGGCGGTTCTTCAGGGATCGGCAAATCTATCGCTTCAGTTTTTTCTGAGGCAGGAGATATTGTTTATTCTCTAAGCAGAACAGGAAAATCCTCGCCCGGTATTACATCTCTTTCAACCGATGTCACTTCTGCCCAATCAGTTGACCATGCAGTAGATATGATTATCCGTCAGGAAAAACGTATTGACATTCTGATAAACTGCGCGGGGTATGGCATCTCGGGTGCGATTGAATTTACGGATATAGAGGACTCAAAGCAACTGTTTGAAACTGATTTCTGGGGAATGGTGCGCTTAAATGCTGCAGTCATTCCATATATGCGAACAAACAACTCCGGTCTGATCATCAACATCAGTTCCGTTGCGGCCATACTGCCCATTCCTTTCCAAGCTTACTATTCCGCAGCGAAAGCAGCTGTTACAAACTACACGCTTTCCCTCGCAAATGAATTGAAACCGTTTTCGATCCATGTTTGTGCCGTACAGCCGGGCGACGTCTCAACGGGCTTCACTTCCGCACGTAAAAAGAGCACAAAAGGCGATGATGTTTATAACGGTCGTATACACAAATCCGTTGGGAGAATGGAAAACGATGAACAGAACGGAATGGATCCGGATGTCATTGCGCGCTCTGTCATGCATATTGCAGAAAAGACACGAATCCACCCCGTTTATACGGCAGGTGTGAAATACCGTTTTTTCATACTACTTGCCAGAGTCCTTCCATTTCGGTTCGTGAATTGGGTGCTTTACCAACTTTACGCAAAATAAGCAGCAGATTATAATTGTGTCATGAAAAAGAATACATCTAAAAAAAGCAATAAAACGTTCTTATCAAAGCATTATCCTCTGTTGATAATACTTGCTTTGCTGGTGCTTTTGGTTGCGAGTGTTTCGATCTTGCTGAATCTTCGGAACAACGCCCCCATAGAATCAGATGATGATTATGTAACCGTTCCAGGAGGTCCCGATGGTTTTTACGCCTCCGATCAAGTCGCTTTCGGCGGTGACAGTGTCAGCAACGTTTCCATCAACAGTGTTCAGATGACGGCTGAGGAAGATGCTTTATGTATAACTCTTGATTTTAAAGAAGAGAATTCAAGTTCTCAGGCTTCAACTGTTCTCAGTACTGTGGTACCTTTGTATTCTGTACAGGTGCTTCCCCAGCCATACAGACTGATGATTTTGATGGAAAGCGTATCGGACTGGACCTTTACAGCAAAAAAATCATGGCTTGACTTTGATTTAATCCAAGGCGCTTTTGTTGCTCCGCCCACAAACAGCACAAA
This sequence comes from Clostridia bacterium, assembly GCA_017431145.1. Taxonomy (GTDB): domain Bacteria; phylum Bacillota; class Clostridia; order Christensenellales; family Maliibacteriaceae; genus RGIG9107. The sequence continues at coordinate 113,930 of JAFRLQ010000135.1, forward strand.
CGATAATCCTGCTGTAGTTTTTCAGCTTTCTAAAAATGTCATTTACAGAACAACTGAAGAAAACGGTGTTCTCCGCATTTATCTAAAGGAAGCACCTACCAATGATACAGCTCAGTATTATGCTTTGTTGAACGGTCTTACAAATTACACCTCAGCCAAACTCATTAATGCCACACCCTGCCTTTGTTCTGATGCTGTCCATGTTTTGCTGATCAGCAAAGGCTTCTCTTCCGCGGAAGCAGCGCAGTCATACTGTGAAGAAATAGCAGAGACAGTTTCAAATGAGTTTCCTGGAAAGAGCCCTTTTATTCAAAGACTCGAGCCTGGACAGATGCCTGATTATCCAGACGGTCTGGACGAGGATGAGATGGCTTCTCTCCCTATCATCAGCCGCGACGGTGAATCCTATACCCTTCCAGTTTTCATGATTAACGGTATAATACTGTCTGCGGATCAGACATCAGCTCTTTGCGCTGTGCCATATTATGATGTTGCGGCATCGTCTGTACAATATGCCGAACAGCTGTATGAGTATCAAATAGAATCAGAAACCTACACTCCGATCAAAAATGTCCTTTTCCATACTATTCTGATTGCCGCATATTCACCTGACGGCAATTACATTGCAATCCTTGACTTCATCAGCGAAGACAACCGCACGGACCTTTATCTCTATGATCTGCGCAACAGAGAATGCAGAATCATAAGCGAGTTTTCCGATTGTTTCATTTATGATTTCATTTGGGATGACGATTCACAGCTCTATGCCATAATTGAAGACAATGACGGTGTTTCATCGCTGAACAGAATCGTTACATCCGGGCCAAAACTTGAAATAACACAAATCAATCAGTTGTCCTCTTCCGAAGGTATGCTGGCATACCAGCAAGGTCTCCTTTATTTTTCCGATAAACAGGATGACGACGTTTCCCGTATCTTCGCACTCGATGTATCCGATCCGGAAAGCAAACCAGTGCCAGTAACAGAAGGATCCCGTTTTTACATCACATCTGATTATTTGGTCATTGAAAGCCGGGACCGCATAAGGGTCTTTGATCAGGAAAAGGAAAAAAATGTGGAAGTGCTTCCCTGCGAATCACTTGTCTCTGTTGCATGTTTAAACAATTCAGACAATCTGATTCTGTCCGTCTCATCCGACGATAAAGCTGAGTTGTATGATTTGTATCTGTTTGATGCGCACACAGCATCATTCACATATCTGTGCTCAAGTTTCTGTAACGACTATCACGCTTTATCTGATAAGGAAATCATTATCAACAGTTTTTATTCCACACAGAACGATACCGTTCCTGTAGCGTATTTATTTGAGATAAATCTATTTGATTCCTGATTCGAAAATGGTTATAATATGAATAGTCAAAGTAAGTCAAACGGAGGTGATTACATTGGCTGTTCTGAGTGATAGTATCGAGCAGTTTTTGATTTCTCTGCTCAGTGACGAGGATTCACCCGTAGTCCTTGTTCAGCGCAATGAGCTTGCGAACTATTTTCGCTGTGCTCCTTCTCAGATCAATTACGTCCTTGCTACGCGTTTTACCGTTGAACGCGGTTACACCGTTGAGTCCAGACGCGGCGGCGGCGGATACATCCGTATTGTCAAGATCAATCTCGATCGCAACTCGTATCTGAAGGATCTGATTGAAAACAGCATCGGAACGGAAATGTCTCAGGATGCGGCAAATACAATCCTGCTTAGACTGTTTGAAACAAAATGCATTTCTCAGGACGAGTACAGATTTTCTCAATCACTCCTGTCTGATAAAGCGATTGGGGTTCCTTCCCCGATCAAGGAGCGAGTCCGAGCCAATCTTATCCGGCAAATGGCGATTAATTGGCTGCAGTCAAAATCGATGCCGCAGACATAAAGCAAGTTCAAGAACGAAAGCCTGGTTCCGCTATAATAATGAACCGGGCTTTTGTATTGCACTGAAACCTGTTCATCTTTATAATTCAAACGAGACTAATACATTGATTTGGAGTCATCATGGAACGAACTGCCGAAAACAAAATGGGTGTAATGCCCGTAAACAAACTTCTGATTACGATGAGTCTGCCGATGATCATTTCCATGATTATTCAGGCCCTTTATAACATTGTTGACAGCATTTACGTTTCACAGATCAATGAAGCCGCACTGACTGCCGTTTCACTGAGCTTTCCCATACAGAACCTCATGATCGCCTTTGCCACCGGAACATGTGTCGGTGTCAATGCTCTGTTGTCGCGTAGTCTTGGTGAAAAGAATTTCACGCTCGTCAACAAAACCTTTTCTTCGGGAGTTCTTTTGACGCTGATCAATATCTCTGTTTTTATGTGTTTCGGTTTTTTGTTTACCAGACACTTTTTCCGTGCGCAGACAGACATCACAGAAATCGTTGATAAAGGAAGCGATTATCTTTTTATTGTTACCACTTTATGCTTTGGCATTTTCGGTGAGATCCTTTTTGAACGTTTGCTTCAATCGACCGGAAAAACTCTTTTTTCCATGATCACACAGGCAACCGGCGCGATCACCAATATTATCCTCGATCCGGTTTTGATCTTTGGCCGCTGGGGTTTCAAGCCAATGGGCGTCCGTGGTGCGGCACTGGCTACGGTTACCGGCCAGATTATCGCAATGATTCTCGCGGTTCTTTTTCATTTCCTCTTTAACCATGAAGTAAAACTTGATCTGAAGCATGCAGGTATCGACGGCCGCGTTATCGGTTTGATTATGAAAGTCGGGATCCCGTCTATTGCTATGGTATCCATCGGTTCCATTATGAATTTCGCAATGAACCAGATTCTTCTTTCTTTTGTATCAACCGCTGCGGCTGTATTTGGCGTATATTTCAAACTGCAAAGTTTCGTCTTCATGCCTGTTTTTGGATTGAACAACGGACTGATACCGATCATCGCATACAACTACGGTGCAAGATCATTTGAAAGAATTAAAAAAGCAATCCTATTTGCAGTAATTTACGCGGTATCCATTATGATTCTCGGATTCCTCGTATTTCAGATTTTTCCTGACTGGCTGCTTGGATTGTTTGATGCATCAAAAGAAATGCTTGCGCTCGGCAGGCCTGCATTGCGCATTATCAGTTTCAGTTTCCTGCTCGCAGGTTTCTGCATTGTCGTCGGCTCTGTTTTTCAGTCGCTTGGCAACGGCTTATACTCTCTGATCGTTTCAATTGCGCGCCAGCTTCTGGTATTAATACCCGTCGCATATCTGTTATCCCTTACCAATCAGGTACGTTTCGTCTGGCTTGCATTTCCGATAGCAGAAACTGTATCATTTGCAGTATCAGCTTATTTGTTTAAGAGGATCTATTCGGAAAAGATTCTTCCATTGAAGTATTTGAGCAGACACGACCTGACCGAAGATACAACACAAGCATAAATGGTGATCATATGAAAACTAGAATCCTTGCCGTAACCGTTTTCCTTGCTGTACTGCTGGTTTTTCTTCTTTTAGGCGTATACACGCGCGTTGCCTTTGGCATTATCTGCGGTTTGATTTGTTCGTTTGAAATAACGCGAGCTGTTAAGTCAAAGCATCCGACGGTCCAGCCATGGGTATGCTATGTTTTTACTGTTGTATCAGGATTGCTTGTTCTATTCGGACTCTATCAGTGGATTCTTTATGCACTGTTTTTTTTGATTCTTATCTCCTTTTCAGTATCTGTCATATCACCGAAGCATCATCCAAGTGATGTACTCATCACGCTGGGCATGCTGTTTTATCCTTTGTCACTGATCCTCATGATGATTTTTATTCTGACGTTACCGAAACCCGTTTGGTATACAGTAATCATTTTAGGATCGGGGTCGGCAGCTTTTTGCGATGCGTTTGCGTTGTTCGGCGGAATGGCTTTCGGGAAGCACAAACTCGCTCCGTTAATCAGTCCGAACAAAACGATCGAAGGCTCTGTCTCCGGCTCTGCTTCGACAATACTGTTGGGTGTTCTTCTCTATTTCCTTTTTAATAAACTCAACATCATTGAGATTGCCTTGTGGAAAACAATTCTTATTTGTTTCCTCAATTCCATCGTCGGACAGTTTGGAGACCTGATCGCATCCGCCATTAAAAGAGAGTTCGCCATTAAAGATTACTCTAAGCTTATTCCCGGTCATGGTGGTCTAATGGACCGTCTCGACAGTCACTTTTTCACAATACCTCTATCTTATCTGCTTTTAACGCTGTTATCTGTAATATAAAAACACTGCCACAAAAAAAGTACCCCCGTTTCTTAACAAGTTAACGGAGGTACATTTTTGTTGTCGAGCAGCGCATTCACTGCTCATCAAAGTGATGCGATCGCTTCCTTCTCAACCGGGAGTGCACGTTTGTACCTTGACAGGTACACAGAGAACCCGGCAATGTCCGCATCTGTGGCCATAATGGTAGATTCATTACAATCCGCAAAAACCTTTTCCTCAAGGAATTGTTCCAGTGTAACGGTTTTGTCGTCTCTCATTTCAAACGCAGCCAGGACAGCCATTCCATACGGTCCGCCTTCAGCTGCTGTTTCCATAACCGATACCGGCGTACCAACTGCTGCGGAAAGCATTCTCTGCCCTACTATCGGTGTCTTGAAATATCCGCCGTGTCCGTATATCTTCCGGATCTGAACTCCTTCTTTCTGAAGGATGTCAAGACCGATCTTCAGTGTAGCAAGCGCTGACAGCAGATGATTTCTCATAAAATTCTGGATCGTCAGTTTGCTGCTTGCTGTCCGGAGGAAAATAGGTCTTCCCTCGTCCAAATCCGTCACACCTTCACCGGAGTAGTAGTTAAAGCTCAGAAGTCCTCCGCAGTCGACATCTCCCTCTAAGGCACATTCAAACAATTTGGTATACAAATCATTCTTCGACACTTCATACCCGAACACGGATATTGCCTGTCCTATCATCTCTACCCATGCATTGATATCCGATGTACAGTTATTGCAGTGAACCATTGCAACAGGCTTTCCGTCCGGTGTCGTAACCATATCGATTTCGCGATGGACGTTCAGTTTCTTATCAACAACAATCATTGCAAAATCCGACGTTCCTGCAGATACATTTCCCGTCTGTACGGTTATCGAATTTGTCGCCACCATGCCTGTTCCGGCATCACCTTCGCACGGTGCAAACGGAACACCCGCTTCAAGATCACCTGAGATATCGAGGAACGCAGCGCCTTCATCTGTTAACTGCCCTGCATCTTCTCCGGCAACCGCGACACTCGGAAGCACCTGTTTCAGATCCCACGCAAATCCCCTTCCTGAAATCAAGAGGTCAAATTTACGCACCATCTCTTCATCATACTGCATTGTGTCAGAATTGATCGGGAACATACCGGATGCTTCGCCAACACCAACAACAAACTTACCGGTAAGTTTCCAGTGAATGTATGCCGCCAGCGTGCACAGTCTGTAAATACGCGGAACATGTTCTTCTCCGTTCAGGACAGCCTGATAAAGATGAGCAATGCTCCACCTCTGCGGAATATTAAAACCAAACAGATCGGTCAATTCAGCAGCCGCCTCACCGGTGATTGTATTTCTCCACGTACGGAACGGACAAAGCAGTTCTCCTGTTTCATCAAAGGGCATATATCCGTGCATCATTGCGGAGACGCCAATGGCACCAACTGTTGTCAGTTTACAGGGAAAACGTGCTTCAAAATCCTTTTTCAGGTCTGCATAGCACTTCTGCAGTCCTTCATGGATCTCATCAAGCGAATAGGTCCAAATACCATTCAGCAGCTTATTCTCCCATTCGAAACTACCTTGCGCTATTTGGGCGAAATTTTCATCGATAAGAACCGCTTTGATCCTGGTAGACCCAAGTTCAATTCCAAGTGATAATGCCTTTAAATCCACAGTTTTCCTCCTTAAAACGGGTTCTCCGTATCATAGCGCATTCCGGCAGGTTGATTGAACGCAATGTCTTTGATTCCGAAATACTTGAACACTTCAAACAGTTCGCTTCCGCAGTGTCTGAATGCCACGGCCCCATGATGCGGATAGTGTTTTTCAATAAGCACATGGCGGTAGAACCTGCCCATTTCATGGATGGCAAAAATACCGATTCCACCGAAAGAAGTGGTTGCTACAGGCAGAACTTCCCCTTCCGCGATATAAGCCCGGAGAGTGCCGTGACTGTCACATTGAAGCCTGAAGAAAGTGATCTCTCCGTCTTTGATATCACCCTCAAGTGTTCCTCTCGTAAAATCAGGTGCGGAACCTTTGGGCTCCAGCAGTCTATGCTGGATCAACTGATACTTCAACGCTCTGTCGTCGCACATTTTGCATACAGGCGTATTCCCGCAATGGAACCCCATAAACGTATCGGTGAGTTTGTAATCATAGGTATTCCGGATTTCCGCATCATAGATGCTCTTTGGAACAGTATTGTTGATGTCCAGGATCGTGACGGCATCCTCAGTTACGGCAGCCCCGATAAATTCGCTCAATGCACCGTAGATATCAACCTCACAGGAAACGGGTATTCCTTTTGCCGCCAGTCTGGAATTAACATAACATGGCTCAAACCCAAACTGCTGCGGAAATGCCGGCCAGCATTTATTCGCAAAGGCAACATATTTCCTCGCGCCTTTATGCGCTTCCGCCCAGTCAAGAAGCGTCAGTTCATACTGTGCCAGCCTGTCAAGCATCTCAGGATAATTGTTTCCTGTGGCACCGAGTTCCGCTGCCATATCCTCAACGACACCCGCAATCCGCGGATCGTCCGCATGTTCCTTGTAAGACACCAGAAGATCAAGTTCAGAATTCTCTTCGATCTCAACTCCGAGCTCATAAAGCCCCATGATCGGTGCGTTGCACGCATAGAAGTCCTGAGGGCGAGGTCCGAAAGTGATGATTTTCAGATTCTTCACGGCAAGAATTGCCGCTGCAATCCGTTTGAACTTCTGAATCATCTCTGCGATTTCTTCAGCATCGCCAACAGGCTGCTCCGGAATATATGCTTTGATCCCGCGCATATCAAGATTATAGGAACAGTTCAGCATACCGCAGTACGCATCTCCTCTTCCATTGATCAGGTCTCCATCCCCTTCGGCTGCTGCAACAAACATACATGGGCCGTCAAAGCGCTGTGCAATAATCGTTTCTGGCGTCTCAGGGCCGAAATTGCCAAGGAAAATGACCAGAGCATTGCATCCGGCTGCCTTGACATCTTCAAGCGCCTTAAGAGCGTCGGTTTCATTCTCAACAGTTATTTCACACTCATAGACACCATCTGTTTTGGCAACAATATTCTTTCTTCTCTTGGTTGACAGTTCTATCGGAAAACAATCACGCGAAACTGCAATGATACCGGTTTTTACGTTTGGAAGGTTCATTCTCTCATACCTCAGATCTTTTTTTTATGCAATATCCTGTGCAATATCAATGTTCTCACCGATCAGGCCGACATATGCACCGTTCTTCGCCTCGAATGTATCCGGGTGCGCGATAAGCCATTTGTTGCATGCGGCAAGCCATCTGTCTTCATAATTGAACTCGCTGATATCCGGTTTGTCGGTATTCGTACCATAAGGAAGTACCACAGCAACACGGAAACCTCTTCCGATATCTGTGCTGCAGGGAGCATAATGCAGAGTCGTAGCATACACTTCGATCATCACACCCGCCGGCACACGGAATGCTTTGATCTTGGATGTTTCAAGTTTTCCGTCAATGATCTCATCCTGTTTCCCGAGAAGAAGGATAAAATCTTCAGTTCCCAGATTGACCTCACTGTCTCTGTGATATTCGACACAATTGAGCTTTGTGTTGTATCCCCAGCACATTCCCAGCTCAACAGGCATTCCTCCATACACGTTTTTCTTCAGAAGTTCAAAAATCGCGCAGTTTTCAAGCACATCGATTCCCGGTCGATATTGAACGCCTGCATCCGGCATCGGAACAGACTTCATTGCCGCAAGCAGTTCCGAAACGTCATAGCCTTCGATGACCTTCCCATAAGGTCTGAATTCCTCATCGTAAACACTGTAAATCTTCATTTAGTTTCTCCTTTCAGTTTCTTAAATCTTTGAATAGTTGTTTCATCGCAGGGTAGATCTTGCAGAATTTCTGATATCTTTCCTCATAAGCTGCCATAAGCTCCGCATCGGGTTCGATTCTTGAAACTACTTCAACAAGATCATCCACTGCGTCTTTCACTGTTTCATACTTTCCGCTGCCTACCATGGCAAGGATCACCGCTCCATATCCGGGGCCCTGTTCCGTTTTGACCATTTCAAGCGGTATTCCGACTACGTTGGCAAAAATCTTTGCCCAAAGCTTACTCTTCGCGCCGCCTCCGCACATTTTACTGGTCTCAATCTTGATTCCGAGTTTCTTCGCCACTTCGAAAGAATCCCTGATTGCAAAAGCAACACCTTCAAGCACGGCGAGCACCATATCTTCTCTCGACGTGTCCAGTGAAAGCCCTGTAAACGTTCCTCTGGCGTTCACGTCGTTGATCGGACTGCGTTCACCCATAAGATACGGAAGGAAGAATACGTTGTTTTTCCCGAGCAGGTCAGCCTGTATCTTCTCCTGAACAGCCGCATAGTCGCCGGTATCAAGTATTCCCTCACAGAACCACTTGTTGCAGCTTGCAGCTGAAAGCATGCATCCCATCAGATGATAACCGCCGTCAGCATGTGCAAAAGCATGCAGTGCATTATTCTCATCAACACCAAACTGCGTCGATGAAATGAAAACTGTTCCTGACGTGCCGATTGAAATATTGCATCCGCCTTCTCCGATCGTCCCTGTACCGATTGCAGCAGCGGCATTATCTCCCGCGCCTGCTACTACCACGACTCCGGACGGCAGTCCCAGACTTTGTGCGACATCATCTTTCACTTCACCGATCTTCTCATAACTCTCAAACAGTTTCGGAAGCTGCTCCTCTTTGACGCCGCAGATATCCATCATTTCCTTTGACCATTTTTTGTGCTCCACATCCAGCAGAAGCATTCCTGATGCGTCCGAATAGTCGCAGCTGTGCACACCTGTCAGCTTGTAGTTCACATAGTCCTTGGGAAGCATGATCTTACAGATCTTTTCAAAATTCTCAGGCTCGTTGTTGCGCATCCAAAGAATCTTCGGTGCTGTAAAACCTGCAAAGGCGATATTCGCCGTATAAGAAGAAATCACTTCTTTACCGATCGTTTCGTTCAGATATTCGACTTCTTTCTCCGTTCTTCCGTCATTCCAGAGAATCGCAGGTCTAATCACGTTATCGTTGTCATCAAGGACCACAAGTCCATGCATCTGTCCGCCGGCGCCGATCGCAACGACCTGATCAGCGTCAAATCCCTCAAGCAGTTCGGGAACTCCGTTCAGGCATGCTTCCCACCAGTCCTGCGGCTTCTGCTCACTCCAGCCAGGTTTGGGAAAATCCAGCGGATAATCCTTCGTGACAGTGTTTACAATGTTTCCCTTATCATCAACAAGAAGGAGTTTTGTTGACGAGGTACCCAAGTCGATCCCAATGTAATACATGTCTTCCTCCATATTAACGGCTATTATTCGCCCCAATAGCCTATTTATTGTTTTCAGTATACCTTTATTTCCATATTCAAACAAGGCACCTCTTTCCGCGAAAGAAGTGCCTTGTTGTTTTTATCCTTATGTTTATTTCAATTCAGTTATGATTTCTCTGAGAAGTTCAAGCACATGATCGATCTCGTCCAATTCCGTCAAAAGACCGATCGTGAATCTGACCGTCTGTGACGCTTCCTTTTCTGTGCGTCCGATTGCGGTCAGAACATGTGACGGATCAAGTGAGCCCGCCGTGCACGCCGAACCGCTGGAAGCGAAAACGCCTTTCTGATCAAGCTTCATGAGCATCGTGCTTCCGTCTATTCCCTCAAACGTTACACTGACATTCCCGGGAAGCCTGCTGCTGAGAGAACCGTTGATCCTTGCACACGGGATTTCAGAACAAATACGGGAGATGAAATAATCCCGGTAACGCGTTACCCTGTCTTCAAAAACACCGAGTCTCCCACACGCTATTTCCGCTGCCTTTCCAAGACCTACAATTCCCGGAACGTTTTCCGTTCCCGCACGTTTCCCTCTTTCCTGTGCTCCTCCATCGATAAAACTGTCTATAAGCGTTCCTTTCCTGACATATAAAGCACCTACTCCTTTCGGGCCGTATATCTTATGCCCGGAAATGGACAGCAGGTCAACGCCCAGCTTATTTACATCAACCGGTATGCTTCCGAACGTCTGCACCGCATCTGTATGAAAGAGCGCACCGTTTTGATGTGCGATCTGCGAATACTCTGCAATATGCTCAACTGTACCGATTTCATTGTTCGCGTGCATGATCGATACAAGCGCAGTTTTTTCCCTTAAACAGTTCACCAGTGCATCATATTGCACAAACCCCTCTTCATCAACGGGAAGATAGACAACATCAATCCCCTGTTTTTCCAGACGGGCGGCTGTGTGAAGGATCGCATGATGCTCTATCTGAGACGTAATGAATCTCTTGTCCTGATTCTCTTCCCGAAGCATGACCCCCTTAACAGCCCAGTTATCGCTTTCACTTCCGCCGGATGTAAAGAAAACCTCACCGGCTTCCGCACCGATCGCCGTTGCAACTCTCCTGCGCGCATCATCCACGGCGCGTCTTGCCTCGCGTCCATACGAATAAATACTCGACGGGTTCCCGTAAACCACGTTGAAGTAAGGAAGCATGGCCTCCAGTACTGCTGCGTCGAGAGGCGTTGTCGCTGCGTAATCCAGATAAACATTCTTTGCTGTTAACACGTCAGGTCCATCTCCATTGAACGGATGAATTCAACCAATTAAATTGGTTTTGTCTTTTTTATTTGTTATTATATCTTCAATACCCGAATTAATCCAAATCATTGGTGAATTTATGCGACTTAAGAAACTGTTAATAATTCTGTTGATCCTGATACTTACTGCAACCGGCTGCGGCAAGGGATCCGCACAAAACGAAGAAGACGATGACGAAACCACGCCTGTATTGACCGTGGTTTCACTGGAACCCTTTTCATCTTTCGTTCCTTCCTGCGCATCGACAAAAACAGATCTTTTTATTGTGCATCATCTGTTTGAAGGATTGTTCCGGTATGATCAGTCCGGTCAGGTCGTAAACGGGCTTTCCGTATCTGAAAAATCAAATGAAACAAACACCGTTTGGACTTTTGAAATCGATCCGGAATCCCTGTGGTCTGACGGCATCCATGTCTGTGCGGATGACTTTGTCTATTCCATAGAATATGCTTTGACTACTGACCAGATCAGTGAAGACTCACTGACTCTTCTGCTTAGCATCGAAAACGCCGGGAGTTATCTTAACGGAAGCTGCGCGATTGAAGAAGTCGGTATTAAAGCGGTGTCTGACAACACCCTGGAGGTCCGCTTCAACACGCCGGTTTCACACATTTCCACCGTTATGTCCCAGCCGCTGTTCTTTCCCATGCGCAGAGACAAGGCGGCAGTCTACTCATCCGGCACTGATACTCTCGCTTCCGGTTCCCTGCCGTGCAACGGCTCTTATACGGTCTCGGAACAGACTGATGATCAGATCGTGTTCGCTGAGAACACCAAACGCAGCAGTACCGTTCCGCTGAAGAACTCCTGTTTTGTTCTGGATATCCGAAAAACGATGGCAGATGTTTCCTTTGCGGAGCATAAAGACTATTTGGTGCTTCTTCAGGAACCTCTCGTGTTTCAATCCGAGGATTTCCGTCTTGAAAGCACCGCAGGTTTCGGAACCACGTTCCTCCGGTTCAACCTTACGACGCCTGAATACATCAATCAGGATCTGCGAAGCGTTCTGCAGTTGTCGATAAGAAACCAGGATGTCGTATCACAATTAGGCCTTCCCTATTATCCTGCTGAAGGTTTTCTTTCGACAGCCTTTACCTCTGACAACAATGTTACAGGTTTCAGAAAAAACTATTCACCCTGCAACGTTTCAGAAACAGCCCACGCAAACAATGTCCTTGTCGCGCAGACGATGCTGAATGATTCCACAGTTTCTTCCCTGCCTTTGACTCTTGTCTATAACAGGGAAAACGCTCTTCAGAAAGCGCTCGCCCCCATTCTTCGTGATATGTGGAAGAGCAGCCTGAATATTGAAGTTACACCTATTGGACTGAACAGATTCGACTATCAGGATCATTTGGAAAACAATGATTATTCACTGATCCTTGAGACGGAAACACTGGACCTTGATATGCCGCATTTGATGCTGGATTCCTTCAGATCTGATTCAATGTCAAACTATGGTCACTATTCCTCGATCCGGTATGACTCATGCTATCAGAACTGCGTCAAAGCAAGCGCGTTTCAGGATTACAATGATTACTGCATGCAGGCGGATACCATTCTTTTTGAAGACGCTGCCGTGGTACCGCTCATTTATCAGACGCATTTTTACATTGTCTCATCTGAGTTTTCTGACTATACGCTTCTTCCGAACGGATTGGCGCTCATAAACTAAACATTCACTCTATACGTTTCCATAAAAAGAAGACTTTGACCCATAGCGGCACAAAGCCTTCTTCTCTTTTTAATTCTGTTTACAGTTTGTCCGCAATTTTTCGGATAAACGCCTCTGTATTCAGTTTGACCGTATTCTCAAGCGTAGAAATTGCAGCCAGATCTCCGGTCATATACCCCGCCTCGATCGTATCGATAACAGCCTTTTCCAGTCTGTCTGCAAAACGGACAAGCTCAGCATTCCCGTCTAGCTGCCCTCTTTTTCTCAGCGCGCCTGACCAGGCAAAAATCGTTGCGGTCGGATTTGTCGACGTTTCCTCGCCTTTTAGGTATCTGTAATAATGCCTCGTTACAGTTCCATGTGCGGCTTCGTACTCATAATTACCGTCCGGTGATACGAGTACGCTCGTCATCATTGCGAGAGAACCGAACGCAGTCGCTGTCATATCGCTCATCACATCGCCGTCGTAATTTTTACACGCCCAGATAAAGCCTCCGTTGCTTCGGATCACACGTGCAACCGCGTCATCGATGAGCGTATAGAAATAGGCAATTCCCTTTTCACTGAATAACTCACTGTATTCACTGGTGAATACCTCCTCAAAGATATCCCTGAATCTTCCGTCATACAGTTTTGAGATCGTATCCTTCGAGGAAAACCAGATATCCTCATGTCGGTCGAGTGCATAATTGAAACAAGATCGTGCAAAAGAGCGTATGGAGTCGTCCAGATTGTGCATACCCAGAACAACGCCATTCTTTTTGAATTCATTGATCAGTTCCCGTTTTTCGTTCCCTGCTTCGTCTGTAAACACAAGCTCCGCTTTTCCGGGTCTGTCGATATACATTTCAACATCACGGTATATGTCTCCGTACGCATGGCGTGCAATCGTAATCGGTTTTTTCCATCCGGGAACAAGCGCATCTATCCCGTTTACCTGAATCGGAGCTCTGAAAACCGTACCGTCAAGAATCGCGCGTAGGGTTCCGTTCGGACTCTTGTACATTTTCTTCAGATTGTATTCTTTCACACGGGAAAGATTCGGAGTGATCGTTGCGCATTTCACGCCGACCCCATACTTTTTGACAGCAAGCGCAGCCTCCACAGTTACGTTGTCGTCCGTCCTGTCACGATTTGGCAGACCAAGATCATAATACTCCGTATTCAAACTGATATATGGGCACAACAATTCCTCTTTGATCTGTTTCCATATGATTCTTGTCATTTCATCGCCGTCCATCTCGACGATCGGGTTAATCATGTTTATTTTGCTCACTTGATATCCTCCCGTTACCTTCCTTCATATTTCTCGGTGAAAAGCGGTTTGGCATTCCTGATCTCCGCTTCGGAAACAGATTCCAGAATGCCAATAACGCTGTGTATATTTTTCAGTCCTGAAAACAGAGCGTTTCAATCGTTACATACCTTGTTCCGAACCGACGCCGAGCAATCCAGCGCCAAGCAGTCCTGCATCTCCCTCGAGCTGGCAGATCCTCAGCTCTGAATAAGCCATGCCCTTGTTTACGATCAGTTCTCCTAATTCCTTGCGCAGCGGAATCATCAGATATTCACCCGCGTTGCTGACTCCGCCGCCGATTGCAATCACTTCTGGATCAAGGAAATTCACAATATTCAGACACATGACCGCAAGATAGTGGACGAACTTCTGGAAAATCACCTGACATACGGGATCATTCTCTCTGGAGCAGTCAATCACCATTTTCGCATCGATCTTATCAGGATCCCCGCCGCATTTTTCTCTCAGCATCGTCTCTTCGCCATTCTGCAGAGCCTCTCTGCCCCAGCGAATGATTGCGGTTGCAGCGGTGTACCGTTCAATGCATCCGCTGTTTCCGCAGGAACACGGAATACCGTTTTCAACTTCAACGATCACGTGCCCGAGTTCTCCCGCGTTATAGTGTGAACCCCAAAGCATTTTATCATTGATGATCACCCCGGCGCCGAGGCCCGTACCGATCGTTAACACTACGGATGTTTTCGTCCCTCTGCACGCACCTGCGATATGCTCGCCCCATGCTGCGGCATTTGCGTCGTTTTCAACATAGACTTTCTTCCCGTCAAGCCGATCGGAAAGCAGCCTTCCGATATCCTGTTCATACCACTCAAGGTTGTTTGCGCGAACAAGATACCCTTTATCCGGCATCACAACGCCCGGGACCCCGATTCCGACATAAGCGATCTCGTCCATGCTGATACCAAGCATATCCATCTGTTCTCTTGCCAATGCCGCCAGTTTGTCCATTGCTTCCGGCGCAGACATTCCTTTTACAAACGGCGTAGATCTCTTGCTGATGACTTTCTGTGTTTCAAGCGCAATGATTCCGACAGGAAGATTCGTTCCGCCAATGTCAATCCCAATTGAATACATGTTGTTTGACTCTCCTTTACTATCGCGTGATTTTGGCATCGAGTTCGTCCCAGACATTATATCCCATATCATCAAGTTTAATGTTCTGAACAGCTATTTCAATAATCGAAGCAATATTTCTTCCCGGCGCGACGGGCAGCACGATCTTTCTGACGTTTACACCCAGGATTTCCTGATAATGCTTGTTCCGGTCCAAACGGTCAAATCCCATTTCTTTTACCGTCTCAAAAGGCATAAGTTCAATGACCAGTGAAATCCTCTTTGATGTGAGAACCGCACCCACTCCAAACATCTGCCTGACATCAATGATCCCAAGTCCACGTATTTCCATGAGGAATCTGATCCTTTCCGGTGCGGACCCGATGATTCTCTCATTGTCAACCTTCACAAGATCGACGACATCGTCTGCAACGAGCTTGTGTCCGTGCCTGATCAGTTCAAGAGCAGTCTCGCTCTTTCCAATACCCGAGTCTCCCGTCAGCAGAATACCGGTGCCCAGGACATCCACCAGCACACCCGGCACTGAACACTTCTCCGCAAGCAGATATGAAAAGAACGACTTTACCCTTGTGATGAAATCCGATGTTCCTTCTTCTGTAGTAAACAACGGAATGCCGTGCTCTTCGCAAGCATCAATGAATTCCTGCGGAGCAGGAATGCCACGGCAGATCACAATGCCAAGAAGATTGTATGCGAAGAAAGTATAGAGAAATCTCTGTTTTTCCTCATCGATCAGCGTATCGTAGAAAGTCATTTCACTTTCACCGAACACCTGAAGTCTTTCACTTCTGAAGTGTCTGAAAAAGCCCGACAGCTGCAGCCCCGGACGGTTCACATTCCCCTCCCGGATCGTCAGCATTTCCTTTCCCTTTGTAACAATCTTCAGCCCTGTTTTTTCAGCAAAAAGATATACCGTTACTTCAGCCATAACAACACCATCCCTTAACTCGCAACCGCTCTATCAATACCTGTATTCTATAGCAGATACTTTTCGATTACCCATGCAACACCGTCATCGTCATTTGACGGGACAATGATGTCAGCGATCGCTTTCACCTCATCCCTTCCGTTTTCCATAACGGCTCCAAGCCCTGCATATTGAATCATTGTTGTATCATTGATGCTGTCGCCGACCGCGATCATCTCCTGCGGAGTGATGCCGTAATTCGCACAGATCCAGTCCATCGCATTTCCTTTTGTTGCCTGCGGGTGTGTAATCTCCAGCATCGTCGGCACGGAAATCGCGACTTCAAGTCTTTCACCGAAACGTTCTTTCGCCGAAAGATACGAGTCGTACACTTTTTCCGGCTCTCCCATTCCGATGATTTTCAGTGGCATTTCGGGAAGATCCTTCCTTAAATCCTCCACAAGGATGCCGTCGAAAGTCTGTTTTTTCGCATAGGATCTTGACCATTCGCTTTCGAATTCGTAATAAAAGTCCATATTCGTCATTGCTTGCGGAAACAGCGACTCCTCTTTCAAAAAAGGAACGATTTCACAGACCATATCCTTTTCAAGCGGTCTGGAGTACAATGTACTGCCGTCTACTGTATTCGTTACCACGGCCCCCTGACAGTTGATCGTCGGTCCGTGGATGTCAAGCATATCTGAATAACGTTTCGTAGACCTGAAAATCCGTCCGCTTGAAATGGATACGATAATTCCCTTTTCTTCAGCTTTTCTGCACGCATCAACAAGGCGTCTGCTCACAGACAGATCGGTGCGCAGCGCAGTGCCGTCCAGATCAAATGCAATGTATTTGTACGTCATTTGTCAATGCCACCTTTGCTTGCATTATAACTGTTTCGCTTACCGTGTGAAAACACCGTTTCTCATGTATCCGGCTCATAACCTGACTATTTTTCATGAAAGAAAGCATACAGGTTTTTCGCCGCGCCTGCAGATATTCCGTCAATTGACGCCAGCTCATCGAATGTGGCATTTTCGATTGCCTCAAGATTGGAGAAATGATTCAACAGCAGAGCACGCCTTTTCGGGCCGATTCCATCCACTTCCTCAAGTATGCTCCCGAGCATCTTTTTAGACCGGATGCTCCGATGGTACGTTATTGCAAAACGGTGCGCCTCATCACGCAGCTGCTGCAGGATCTGAAGTGCGCCGCTCGTACGCGGAAGTTTCACCGGAATATCATTATTGGGCAGATAGATCTCTTCTTCTTTTTTCGCAAGCGAACAAAGATTGACTTTTATACCCATTCCTTCGATAACCCGCTGAACAGCTTTCAGCTGTTCCTTACCGCCATCGATCATAATCAGATCCGGATGTGCAAGGAACTTGTCATCTCCGTCCATTTGCCTTCTGAATCTTCTTCCGAGTGTTTCCGCAAGCGATGCAAAATCATTCGGACCTTCAACTGTTTTGATCCTGAAGCGCCTGTATGCGTGTTTCGCCGGTCTTCCGTCTTCAAATACGACCATGGAAGCAACTGAATACACGCCCTGTGTATTGGATATATCGTAGCCTTCGATCCTGTGCGGAGAAGAGGAAAGTCCGCAGACCGCCGCGAGTTCTGCAAGCGAAGCCTTTCTGTGTTCATACGCCTGATCTTTCTTTTTTGTTTCATTGATCTTCATCTGCAGCGCGTTTTCCTGCGCCATGGCAAGCAAGTGTCTTTTTTCACCGCGTTGGGCAAAATGGATCCGCACCTTTTTCCCTGCGGCTTCCGAAAGCATCTCCTCGAGCACATCCGCATATTGAGGAAGGTATGGCACCACTATCTCTCCCGGAATATCTATACTTGACGAATAATACTGAAGCAGAAAGCTTTCAAGGAGATCTTCTTCTATCTGATCCCTGTTGTTGATCATTTCGCGTTTGTCCGAGTATTCCACCCGTCCGTTCCGGATACAAAGCACCTGAACATAACAAACGTCTTCATCCGCCGCAAGTCCGATCACATCACTGTCTTTTCCGCTCGCAGAGGTTGCGATCTGGCTTTGGATCACACTTTCCACAGCGTTGATCCTGTCGCGTAGCACGGCTGCTTTTTCGTAATTCATCTTACTTGCTTCATCCTGCATCTGTGTCCGCAGATTCGACAGAAGCTCGTCGTAATGTCCATCCAGCAGGTTGGAGACCTGCTTCATCACCTGGGCGTATTCTTCTTTCGTCACGTTCCCCAGACATGGTCCAAGGCACCGCCCTATCTGATAATTCAAACAGGGCCTTCCGTTCGGAACGCCTTCCTTCAGATCCTTCTTACATGTCCGAATCGGAAAAACATCGCCGAGCGTCTCGATCAGTTTGTGAATACTGTGCGCTGCGCGAAAAGGTCCGTAGTATTTCACATTTGCTTTCTTTTTCATTTTTCTCGCGATTTCTACGCGGGGAAAATCGTTATTATAATCAATCCTGACGAATGGATACTGTTTATCATCCCGAAGCAGAATATTGTAATGCGGTTTATACTGCTTGATAAAATTGCCTTCCAGAATAAGAGCCTCAAGTTCGTTTTTCGTCACGACGATTTCAAAGTCGCTGATATGCGAGATCATCGCACTGACTTTTGGCTCGCGGCCTTTTGTATTTGAAAAATACTGTTTCACCCTTCGTTTGAGATTTATGGCTTTTCCGACATAAATCACTTCATCCTGGGCGTTTTTCATGATATATACACCGCTTGCGTCAGGCAGTGTTTTGATCTTGTATTCCAGTTTGCTGTTCATGGTCTGACCTCAATGCACTTTTCCAGTATCGATCTTGCCACAGGCACGGCAACAGAAGAACCTGTGCCTGCATTTTCGAGGATCACGGCAATCGCATAGGGTGTCTCTTCTTCATCGATGAATCCGACAAACCAGGCATGCGGCGCTTCATCCGCCACCTCTGCCGTTCCTGTCTTTCCGCAGATCCTTACACCCGAGATTTTGCAGCCGCTTCCCGTGCCGTTCTCCACAACGCCAAGCATCATCTCGGTGATCCGTTCAGCCGTCTCCTGAGACATCACATTTGCGTACACTTTCGGAGCCGTTTCGATAAAACCTTTGTCAACAGACTCGATTCCTCTCAGATAACGCGGCTCGCACATGTTGCCGTTGTTTGCGATCGCTGAAACGATCATAGCGGCGTGCATGGGCGTGACCATCGTCTGCCCCTGACCGACCGCCGACCATGCCAGATCTGCATTTCCGCCATACGCATCAAACGTTGAATTATTGATCGTATAATCACTGAATACAAAATTCCGGTTGAACCCGAAAGCTTCAGCTGTTTTTGTGATGTTCCGGACACCGAGATCATGGACCGCCCAGTACGCGAACGCACCGTTGCAGGAACGCGCAAACGCACTGTTCAGATCCAGGTCCCCGTGAACGGTTCCGTGAAAACAGTTCACCGAAACACCATCGACGATATTCTCACCCAGGCAGTCAAAGTGCAGTGCATCGCAGTTATCACAGTTTTCAAGCAGAGAAACCGCCGTGATCACTTTAAAGGTCGAGCCAGGCGGATAAAGCCCTCTTGTTACTTTATTGATAAAAGTCCCGTCAGGCATATTCTGCGTGTCTTCCGCCGTGAGATTCAATGTATCAAACGTTGGAAGTGAAACCGATGCTATCACTTCACCTGTTTTGTAATTCAGGACGACAGCCGCACCGCTTCTCCCATTCATCGCGTTATACGCATGTTTCTGTATTTCCCCGTCGATTGTCAGGCGGATGCTGTCACCTGTAAGAAGGTCGTTTTCAACGCTCTCCGTAAAACGCGAGAGCAAAGATCTTTCGTTTCCAAAGAGCGTATTGGCGTATCGGTCCTGCAGCGCACCGCTCATCATTCCGTATCTGTCGCCAAGGATATGGGCCATCGAAAGCCTGAGAACTTCATCATCGGAATAAAGCCGTGTGTTCGGAGCGTCAGACCATGCAATCTCTGTTCCGTTTCTGTCATATACACTCCCCTGAATGACAAGATCATACCCGCTCTTTGTGCGGGTGTTGTATGCGGAATGCGACCATTGTTTCCCATACTTTGCAACAGAGTATACAAAATAGCTTCCAAGCGCGATCATCAGGGCAATGAACAGCACCTGAAGCACGCGCAGCCTATGATTGATTCTGTTCATCAGCCTCACCCGCCTTTATGGAAAGTGCCTGAAGCATTCCGATTAACGCAAAACTGGTCAGCATTGAACTTCCGCCGTAACTGACGAACGGCAGCGTTACGCCTGTAAGCGGAATCAGTTTGACGACGCCGCCAATGTTGATAAATGTCTGAATCGCAAGGATCGACACGATTCCGAAGCAGAGAATACTGTCAAACCTTCCGCGTGACCGCAGCGCGAGAATGCATCCCCTGAAGATCAGAACGATATAGAACGCAGCAACGCACAGCCCTATGATCTGCCCGTATTCCTCACAGATAGAAGAGAAAATAAAATCCGATTCATGCTGGGGCAGATAAGTCGCCGCCTCTCCCATGCCTAAACCCATTCCGAACAGTCCACCGGATGATATCGCAATCAGGGACTGCACAAGCTGATATCCCCTGCCCAGCGGGTCTTCCCATGGATTAAGCCATGCAAATACACGCACGCGCACATGACTGAACAGCACGTAACTCACAGCGGCACCGATCGCTCCGAGCAGAAAGGCAAGAGCGGTGACGGAGAAATTCCCGGTTCCCAGATAGAGCATCAGAACCGCCGTGCAGAAATACAGCAATGTTGCGCCGAGATCCTTCTGAAGTACCAGAAGTATCATGGCGATACCGACGATAATACCGGTCGGGAAAAGCCGTCTGATCTGCTGATGCTTTGCAAGCGAACCCGCAAGCAAAAGAATCATCAGTATTTTCGCCGGTTCCGACGGCTGAATGGAAAAGCCTTTTATGACGATCCAGTTCGTCGATCCGTTTATCTCTGTTCCGATAACAATCGTTATTCCGAGCAGTAAAACGCCGAGTATGCCGCAGACGAACCCAAACCGTTTCAGATTCCGCATTCTCGGCATGATGATCATAATCATAAACATGACTGCCAGAGAAATGCCATACCAGATAAGCTGCTTGACCGCAGTCTGACTGTCGAATCTGTATTGAAGTGCGAGTCCGATATTTGTAAGCATCGACACAATAATCATGACCTGAAGGTCCGCATTCACAAACACAAAGCGAAAAAGCAGATACTGAACAAGCACCAGTGCAACACACGCCAGACTGAACAGCATTGCGGTGTAATCAATACTCCCGTTTCGCAGAGAAAGAAGCGTATAACTGACAAGAATGAACAGGGTGATCGCAAATATCAGACCGTTCGTCAGTGTTTTTTTCTTCGTTTTAGTCTCTTCCATTCCAACCGTCCATGAGAGTGATTAGTATTTCCGCATCGCCGGCGTATACTTTACAGCCGCTTCGAATCCTCTCTTTCCTGCGTACGTCATGCTCGTTTACCATCAGCAGATCGCTTTTCATGCAAAGGCGTTCAATAAAAAACCGGTCTTTGCCTCTTGTTATCCTGAAATGCTGCCCTTTTAACCCGTGTCCGGTAATACGGAATGCGCATTCGGGAGAGGACCCGAACACGGTTTCATCATAAATCGGCCGCCAGGCATCTTCATCCTGCCATTCATCCGTTAAAGCCGCGTACCCGATTATGTTTCCGGAACCTGATTCTCTGATCTTTTTCCGGATGCCCTTATACTCGATCAAAACATTCCGGATCGTACCGAAAAGAACATAAATGACAAGCGCGGCAAAAACAACCGAAACAAATTTTGCTAATAGTGAATACTTTAATGCAGACAAAAAAACCCCTCCCGCATCAAGATTATAACATACAAGGATGAAGGAGGGATTTCTTGACTAAATCGTAAGACCTTTATCATGATTCTTAAGAAAATCCATCAGCCAATTATTCTGGACATTCCAGCCGTCTTTTGTAGGCATCAGTCTGCCTCCGGACAACACTGCAAATCCGTTTTCTGTCAGTTTTGCAAACAGGCCGCGCCATCTTTCCCTTTCTTCAGGCTCCAGTCCTCTCAGCACATTCTCACAATCGATTCCCTCGCTCAGTCTTGTTCCAAGCATCAGGGAATCAAACGCATCGTCATAGTCATCCATTTGTTCTGCGATCTCATGCCACTTTTTACGATCCGAGATTTCATCAATATATTTATCGATCGAAGCGGCGTTCTGGTACCGGAAGTCTTTGAATCTCCCCACTGCAGCCGGTCCGATGCCGATATAAGGTTCGTTGTGCCAGTAATGCAGATTGTGCCGGCACCGATAGCCCTCTTTCGCATAATTGGAAATCTCATACCTCTCAAAGCCGGCATTCTCAAGTATTGCATCAATCGCTGTTCTTGCTTCAATGAGCGCGTTCTCATCCGGCAGGTTCAGCTCGTTCTTTTCGAAGCGTTTACCGAACACCGTTCCCTCCGCGATCGTAAGATCATAGCACGAGACATGCTCGACACCGAGGCTCACAGCGGTTGAAGCATTCCGAATCATTTCATCGGTCGTTTGTCCTGGCAATCCCGCCATGAGATCAATGGATACATTATCGATCCCGGCGCTGAACGCATCCTCGACAGCCGCTATCGCCTGCCTTGAAGTATGGATCCTGCCGATTGCTTTCAGTGTCATATCGTCAAAACTCTGAACTCCGATACTGACCCTGTTTACTCCGATGTCCTTTATCGCGGAAAAGTATTCCCTGTTCACTGTTCCGGGATTTGCCTCTATCGTGATTTCACAGTCGCTTCCACAGTTCAGAGAAGCACGCGCGCTGTCTATCAGGTCTTTCAATTCTTCCGAATCAAGGAGAGAAGGCGTACCGCCCCCAAAATAAACCGAATCCACTGCATCTCTGTTATCCTTCCACAGCAGAACGTTCTTTTTCATTGCGCAAAGCAGCGACGCCCTGTAATGCATGTGCTGATTAATGGGATACGACAAAAAATCACAGTACGGACATTTTGATATGCAAAATGGAATATGAAAATACAGACCTTGTGTCAATCCAGTTTTAAAACGGCCATGAACGCTTCGCTCGGCACCTCGACAGAACCAACTTGACGCATCCGTTTCTTTCCTTCCTTCTGTTTTTCCAGGAGTTTCTTTTTCCGCGTTATGTCACCGCCATAGCATTTGGCAAGAACGTCTTTCCGCAGCGCCTTTACCGTTTCCCGTGCGATTACCTTTCCACCGATCGCTGCCTGGATCGGGATCTCAAACAGCTGCCTTGGAATGGCGTCTTTCAGTTTTTCCGCGACCGATCTGCCGCGCTGATACGCTCTGTCCTTATGAACGATAATGGACAGAGCATCGCACATTTCCCCGTTCAGAAGGAAGTCCAGTTTGACCAGGTCGCTTTCCTCATACCCGTCAAGTTCATAACTCAATGAAGCATACCCCTTTGTACGCGACTTTAAGGCGTCAAAGAAATCGTAGATGATCTCATTGAGCGGGAGTCTGTATGTCAGAACAGCCCGGTTGATTTCGGGATAGTCCAGGCTGACATAGATCCCTCTTTTCTGCTGGCAGATTTCCATGATAGAACCGACATAATCATTCGGCGTCATGATCTCCGCCTTTACCATCGGCTCTTCCATGTGCTCGATTTCCTGCACCGGCGGAAGATTCGCAGGATTTGCCAGTTCAATCATTTCACCGTCTGTTTTATACACATGATAAATAACGCTCGGCGCTGTTGTTACGAGATCGAAGTCAAATTCCCGCTCAAGCCGTTCCTGCATGATTTCCATGTGAAGCAAGCCAAGAAAACCGCAGCGGAAACCATATCCGAGAGCCGCCGATGTTTCAGGTTCGAAAAACAGCGACGCGTCATTGAGCTGCAGTTTTTCCAGCGCATCCCTCAGATCCGAGTACTGCGATCCGTCCGCGGGATATATTCCGCAGAACACCATCGGAGTCGCTCTTTTGTATCCGGGCAGCGCCTGGCTTGCAGGCATCTCATTGTCTGTGATCGTATCACCCACGCGCGCATCCCGGACTGTTTTTATCGCGGCGGTGATATATCCGACCTCTCCTGAGTAAAGAACATCCGTCTGATGCAAATCGGGAGAAAACACACCGACTTCCGTCACCTCAAAAACAGCTCCGGTGGCCATCATCCGTATCTGTTGTCCCTTTCTCACGCTGCCGTCCACAATGCGCACATGACAGATCGCTCCGCGGTAGTTGTCATAGAAGGAGTCAAAAATCAGCGCGCGCAACGGTTTGTCGCTTCCGTCCTGCGGTGGCGGTATCCTTTCAATGATCGCGGCGATCAGTTCTTCGATCCCAACACCTGTTTTGGCTGATACCAAGGGAGCGTCAGAGGCCGGTATCCCGATGATATCCTCGATCTCCCGGATCGTTTCTTCAGGCCGTGCACTCGCAAGATCGATCTTATTGATCACCGGAAGGATCTCAAGGTCGTCTTCAAGCGCAAGATACACATTCGCCAGTGTCTGCGCTTCTACGCCCTGCGTCGCATCCACCACGAGCAATGCACCTTCACAGGCGGCAAGCGCCCGTGACACTTCGTAGTTAAAGTCCACATGTCCGGGAGTATCGATCAGATTCAGAATGTACTCCTCACCATTGTATTCGTACGGCATTTTAACTGCTTTAGACTTAATCGTAATGCCGCGTTCGCGCTCCAGTTCCATGGAATCAAGCACCTGTTCCGACATCTCGCGTGAAGACAGAACACCTGTTTTTTCAAGCAATCTGTCCGCAAGCGTCGACTTGCCGTGATCTATATGCGCGATTATTGAAAAATTCCTTATTTTCTTTGTTTCTTCAGCCATCAAAACAACCCCGCTATCGGAATGCATTCCGAATAATCATACTTTTTCTTGCTTCGGAGGACAACCTGCCCAAAAGGTTACAATTCAAGTTCTCTGAACACTTCGCCGATCGGCCTCTCGATCGTCAGCGTCGCCATTCTGTCATACTGCGTCGGCTGCAGATTGATGATCACAACACAATCTCCATGGAAATACTGCAGCAATCCTGCAGCGGGATACACATTCAGAGAAGTGCCTCCGACGATCATCATATCCGCCTGAGAGATGTCATCAACCGCATTTGCCAGAACATCGTAATCAAGACTCTCTTCATAAAGCACAACATCCGGCTTGATAATCCCTCCGCAGGAACACCTCGGAATGCCATCCGTTTCCAGAATCGCATCAAGGCCGTATGCTTTTCCGCACTGAATGCAGTGATTTCTGTAAATGCTTCCGTGAAGTTCACGTACTTTTTGGCTTCCCGCCTTCTGATGAAGACCGTCTATATTCTGCGTGATAACACTGATCAGTTTCGTCTTCTCCATTTCGGCCAGTTTTATATGTGCATCGTTGGGTTCAGCCTCCGGATGGACCATCACTTTGCGGTAAAAAGAATAAAAATCATCCGTATGAGAAAAGAAATAGGAATGGCTCAGCATCGTTTCTGCCGGCAGTTTGAATCCCTGTTTATATATTCCGTTTTTGCTTCTGTAATCCGGGATCCCGCTTTCCGTCGATACACCGGCACCGCCGAAAAAGACGATACGCTTATGCTTGTTGTATAACTCCTGTAAATCCATCTCGATCCCTCCGCAGACCTGTTTTCTCTTCACTGCCAATGCTTTTCCTGTCTTGCATTTTCACATAAACACAAATATACTGTTTGTAATTATAATCTAATTATAGTAGAGATTATTTAATAATTCCAATTAAGAGAAAGGATTTCGTGAATCAATGGCCACTATTATTACCGAACCTTCAAGAACCTTCAGCGAATACCTTTTAATGCCTGGTTACACGGATGAAAACTGCATTCCAGAAAACGTTAGTTTAAAAACGCCGCTGGTAAAATTCAAAAAAGGTGAAGAGTCCTCTATCGTATTGAATATCCCTATGACTTCCGCGATCATGCAGGCTGTTTCGGATGACAAAATGGCTATTGCACTCGCACGTGAAGGCGGTCTGTCCTTTATCTACGGTTCTCAGTCTGTTGAGAACCAGGCTGCGATGGTACGCAGAGTCAAAGCCTACAAAGCAGGTTTTGTAAAAAGCGATTCAAACCTGAAACCCACTGCCACGCTCTCGGATGTTCTTGCTTTAAAAGAAAAGACAGGTCATTCCACAATCGCGGTGACGGAAGACGGAACTGCAGACGGCAAACTGCTCGGTATTGTAACAAGCCGTGATTATCGTATCACAAGAATGTCAAGCGACACCCCTGTTTCCACGTTCATGACTCCGTTCGAACACCTTGTTTATGCAGACGAGGACACTTCTCTGAAACAGGCAAACGACCTGATCTGGGAGCATAAAGTCAACAGTCTTCCGATCATCAGCAAAGATCAGAAGCTTCTGTATTTTGTCTTCCGCAAAGACTATGATTCTCACAAGGAGAATCCCAATGAGCTCCTTGACGCCCATAAACGTTATATGGTCGGTGCCGGAATCAACACAAGAGATTTTGCAACGCGTGTGCCGGCTCTTGTAGAAGCAGGCGCGGATGTTCTCTGCATCGATTCTTCGGAAGGTTATTCTGCATGGCAGAAAAACACGATCAAGTTCATCCGTGAAAAATACGGAGATACCGTAAAGGTCGGCGCCGGAAACGTCGTTGACCGCGAAGGATTCATGTTCCTTGCCGAATGCGGTGCAGATTTTATCAAGATCGGAATCGGCGGCGGTTCGATTTGCATCACCCGTGAACAAAAAGGCATTGGCCGCGGTCAGGCTTCGGCTGTTATTGAAGTTGCAGCAGCACGCGATGAGTATTATAAAAAGACCGGTATCTACATCCCGATCTGTTCAGACGGTGGTATCGTATACGATTACCATATTACGCTTGCCCTGGCGATGGGCGCTGATTTCGTAATGCTGGGAAGGTATTTCTCCAGATTCGACGAGAGTCCCACAAACAGAGTCATGGTAAACGGAAACTACATGAAGGAATACTGGGGCGAAGGTTCTGCACGCGCACGCAACTGGCAGAGATATGACACCGGGTCCAACAACAGCCTGACGTTTGAAGAAGGCGTTGATTCCTATGTTCCTTATGCCGGTTCTCTTAAGGATAACGTCTACCTCACTTTGAGCAAAGTACGTTCAACCATGTGCAACTGCGGAAGTCTCACGATTCCGGAACTCCAGCAGAAAGCGAAACTGACGATCGTTTCCACGATCAGTCTTCGTGAAGGCAGCGCGCACGATGTTCTGCTTAAGGACAGCAGCATCGGTTCCGTCAACAAGTGATCATAATCGCATAACAAGAAGAACGCCCCGAAAGGAGCGTTCTTCTTTTCATTTGTTCTGTTACTTCAAACCATACTTCCGGATGAAATACGCGGGTGTTCCGCTCCACGCATGGCAGTAGCTGTTTATAATCCTTGATCCGTATGGAGAAACGTATTTGTTCTGCGGATCATACAACTCAAAGTAGCAGTCGGCACCGTCGTCGATCATCTGCCCCCAGTACCCGTCTATCGCTTCCAGCGCTGCGTCTTTCATTCCGTTGCATATCAGAGCTTCAACATAATGATGATACATATAAGGTGTGACCATCGGGATCGCATCTTTATCAGCGGTACAGTTTTCAAGTATCCTGATATTCGTTTCGCAGTCAAACACCTGTGCAATAATCATCCAGATTTGAGAAGCCCATGAAACCTGTCTGTTTGCGCCGCTGACAAACAAACCCTTTTCTTTATCCCATAAACTGTCAATGGCAGCCTTTGTCACCCGTTCCAGAAGCTGTTTCAGCTGCCCTGCTCGCGCATCGTCTTTTAATTCTTCCGCAAGCACGATCGCCTGCTTGATGCTGTATATCAGAATAGCCTGAGCACCTGCCTGCTTGTTCAATCCGTCCGCCCAGTCAAGAAAACACCACCAGTCGTCGCTGTCCTGAACCAAGCCGAACGCATCAAGGCGCATTGCAGACAATTCAATCTGACGGTAAGCCGTATCCCACAAGTCTACGAGCGTTTCCCTGTCGCCTGTATGTTCATAGTAGTCTTTCAGACAGGATACGAAAAACAGGCTGTAATCAAACAATGCCGTATCATCTACCTGAAGATTCGGTTTCGTAAACAGACACGCACCGACTCTCCCCTCGTTCTGCTTCAGTCCCGCGAACAAGTAAAGGCATCTCTTGGCAAGTGTGTTATTGTGAAAAGTCTCATAATTGGTCAACGCTTGAAGCCTCAAGTCGCCGATCCACAGTCTTCTGTCCCGTTTTGGTCCGTCTTCGAACACATCCTGCATGCATTCGGCCATCGTCTTCAATGAAACGCTGTCGAGTTTTCTGACCCGTTCAGATACTCCCTGCAGCGGCTCCACCTGAGTATAATCGGCTGAAGTAACCGTTTCACAGGTGATACTCTCTATCGTCAGCGCGTATTTCGGAGAGACGTTCAGCACGCAAATCTCCATATAACGAAAAGCATATCTGCGATTCAGTGATAAAACGGAAGGGATTTCATCAATGTGAAAGAATTCTTCCTGTATCCAGCCTGCGCCGATCGAACCGTGATAGTCTTCTTTCTTTTCTCCGATTTCACATGGAAGCTCGCCGAATTTGATTTTGATGAATGCCGGCGCATCCGGCGGACTTCCCTTGAAGCCAAGTCCAATCGTCACATATCCGACCTGGTGATTGCCAAAATCAAAACACACGCTGTCTCCCTCTTTCAACGGAGCTGAAAGAACAGTATCGGCTTTTTCCCTTTTGACAACTGTCCAGTCGTCACCGGTCCTTCCGATATCAACACTGTAAACAGGTTCTACTGTATCGTGATAGAACTCGGGACTGCAGGCATTTGCAATTTCCACAAACCTATCGTTTACTTCCATCCTGAAATCCTTAATACTGTTTGAAATACTGCTCATTGTTTTTATCCCTCCGCACTGGTATTGTCGCAAAGAAAGACCGCATATTGGCCCTGATATGCCCGCACTGTCTGATTGTGGACGTTTTCTAGTGTATAAGCGGTTTTCCCCGCCAATATTTCTTCCGCATCCCTGATCAGTCCTGAAACAACGCACGGTTTCAGCGGGGATCCCGCATGCGAGGGCAGAACATCCTTGACCGGAAGATTCAAGTTTTCAAGCCGTTTCAGGCTGTGGATGTAAGCCCGCATGTTTCTCATTGGTCCGAACATGAATATCCTTCCGTTTTGTATTGCATCTCCGCCAAAGAGGCACGCATATTTCGCGTCATAGATCGCGATACTTCCGGGTGTATGTCCGGGCAGTTCTATCACTTTCAGCAATCGGCCGCCCAAATCAATGGTGTCCATATCCCAGAGCGGATTCAGATTCATCTCTGCTGCACCGTCTTTTTTGAAGTACAGATTCGCATATTCGGCAGGATGCATCCATATCTTTCCAAACTGAGAATTGCATGCGACATGATCCGGATCAGCATGTGTGTTGATCAGTTCCACAGGGAGATCCGTCAGCTGCGTTGCGATTTCAAGAGCGTTTTTACATGTCATTCCCGAATCGATCATTACCGCTTTTTCCGTCCCGGTCAGAAGAAAAAAGCGCACATTCTCTTCCTGTATACACCAAGTCTCCTGGTTTAAACGAACGACCTCTTTCATAGCTTTTCTCCCCTTTTTTGATATAGAATACTCTTGATTCAAGTCTCTCTCGGGCGGTGAATAGATTGCGTTTTCATTCGATCGGCGTATTAATTGCTAAATCCCTGAACACTGTAGAATCAGATTTCATCCTCTTCTGATCTCCACATGAGCAATGCATCTTCTCCCGAATCCGTATAATACTTCTTTCGACGTCCATTTACATAAAAGCCGTGTTTTTGGTACAGCTGGATCGCCTCACTGTTACCTTCTCTCACTTCCAGAGAGAAATACAGCACACCCTTTTTCCGGGCATCATCGATCATCTTTTCAAGCAGTTCCGACGCAATTCCCTGATGCCTGTATTCCGGCAAAACCGCCACATTCATAACATGGCATTCATCGAAAACGATCCACGCACCGATAAATCCGGCAGGCTGATCATCTACAAGCGCCACCAGATAATGCGCAAGCGGGTTTTCCAGTTCCTCAACGAAGGATGCCTTTGACCACGGGGTCAGAAAACACTCTGCCTCGATTCCGCATACGCCATCCACATTCTGAACATTCATTCTGACAATCTCGGGATGGATCATTTTTTCAAATCCCTTACAGCCTGCGGTTCCCGGATATAAAGCGGCTCAAGATCTCGATAGGTATATACTTCTCCCTTTTGCCATCTGTCCCACGCGATTTCTGCCGCCGCACCCGCGTGGATATACTGCAGTTCAGGTGCTGCAAACCTCATGTTGTCCGATACAGCACTGTCTTTATTCGCCTGTGCGCCGTCTCCGATCAGAATATATTCCCGATCCTGCGGCTGCTGAATCATTTCCGCGAATGAACACGCGGTAGGCTTCAGTATTTCTTCCATACCGGTTTCATTTCTTTCATAGAGCGCAGCATAAACCTGTCCTCTTCGCGCATCCAGCATCGGAATGATACCCACAGATTTCTCTGTCACCTGGGCAGCAATCGTTTCAAGAGAATTTACCGCAACTATCGGTTTGTTCCATCCGTGTGCAAGCGCTCTCACTGTCGACACACCGATCCGCACCCCCGTAAACGAACCCGGGCCGTTTACGACAGCCCAGCAATCAACAGACTCCTGGGTCCATCCAAGTTCATCAGTGATCTCCGCTATCAGAGGCAGCAGCACCTGCGAGTGATTGGTCTTCTGTAAACTCCATTTCTCAAGGCAGAGTTTACCGTCTTCCATCGCAGCGACAGAGACCGTCTGTGAGCATGTATCCAGACACATCAGCCTCATTTTAATCCCTCCACACAAATGTTTCTCTTTTCCTCATCAATCCGGTTAATATACACATTGATGCGCGGAACCGGCAGTTCATCGCCCAGTCTTTCAGGCCATTCGATCAATGTTACACCGTCAGAATCAACTGCATCATAAAAACCGATCGCATAAACCTGTTCGACAGTATCCAGCCGATACAGATCAAAATGATGAATCGTCAGCCTTCCGCCCTCGTAAATCTGCCACAATGCATACGTCGGACTTGTGACCGGCTCACTGTAACCGAGACCTATTGCGATCCCCTGAACAAAAGCCGTCTTCCCCGCTCCAAGATTCCCGTAAAGCGCTATCACATCGCCTGCCTGCAGCTCCTGTGCGAGGTTTTCAGCAAAACTGTATGTATCATTCAGGTTTTCACAAATCTTTGTTCTAATCATGTTTTTCACCGTTAAGCACCTTCCGGAGGCATAATCCTGTTGCGCTGCCCGAAGTGTCTGCAATCTCTTCGGGTGTTCCATGTGCGATCACGAATCCGCCCTTATCACCGCCTTCGGGGCCCATATCGATGACATAATCAGCTGTTTTGATCACATCAAGATTATGCTCGATAACGAGTATCGAATTGCCCATGTCTCTCAGTCTGAACAGGATTCGGATCAGTCTTGACACATCATCAACATGCAGTCCCGTTGTGGGCTCATCAAGAATGTAAAACGTTTTTCCTGTTGCTTTCCTTGAAAGCTCTGATGCAAGTTTGATCCGCTGTGCTTCTCCTCCTGACAGTGTCGTTGAGGGTTGCCCGAGCTTAATATATGATAAGCCGACATCCATCAACGTCTGGAGTTTGTTCTTGAGTTTCGGAAAGTTTTCGAAGAAACAATATGCTTCCTCTACGGTCATCTCAAGGACATCCGAAATGTTTTTCCCCTTGTATTTTACCTCAAGTGTTTCAGTGTTGTATCTTTTACCTCTGCAGACATCACATGGCACATATACGTCAGGAAGGAAATTCATCTCAATCTTTGTGATCCCGTCACCGCGGCAGGTCTCACATCTGCCGCCGGGCACATTGAATGAGAATCTCGCTGCAGTATATCCTCTTATTTTGGCTTCTGCCGTTTTTGCAAAGAGCTGTCTGATCAGATCAAACAGTCCGATATAAGTCGCTGGATTAGACCTCGGAGACCGTCCGATAGGCGATTGATCGATATTGATCACTTTGTCCAGCTGCTTCAGTCCCTGAACCGCTTGCACATCACCGTATCTGACTTTTGCCCTGTTCAACTCATGTGCAAGATATGGATAAAGCGTCTGGTTCACAAGAGAACTCTTGCCTGATCCGGATACGCCTGTCACACAGGTCAGAACACCCAGCGGGATCCTGACATCGATATCTTTCAGATTGTTCTGTCGTGCACCCTGTATCGTCAAATATCCGGCCGGTTCTTTTCTCTTTTCAGGTATCCGAATGCTCTTTTTGCCTGACAGATACTGACCGGTGATGGATTCTTCCGCATCTACGATATCTTCCGGCTTCCCTTCGAATATGATCCTCCCGCCGTTCACACCTGCACCCGGCCCGACATCTATCAGGTAATCCGCCTGCCGCATCGTCTCTTCATCATGTTCAACAACGATGAGCGTATTGCCAAGATCTGTCATATCACGAAGCGTATTCAGCAGTTTTGCGTTGTCAGACTGATGAAGACCGATCGACGGTTCATCGAGGATATAAATCACGCCGCTTAAAGCGGAACCGATCTGAGTCGCCAGCCTGATTCTCTGCGATTCCCC
This sequence comes from Clostridia bacterium, assembly GCA_017431145.1. Classification (GTDB taxonomy): domain Bacteria; phylum Bacillota; class Clostridia; order Christensenellales; family Maliibacteriaceae; genus RGIG9107. Next base: position 146,408 of record JAFRLQ010000135.1, read on the forward strand.
TCCCGACAGCGTAGCCGCACCTCGTGACAGTGTCAGGTAGTCCAAGCCAACATTCTGTAAAAACTGAAGCCTGGATCTGATTTCCTTGATGATCCGTCTGGCGATCGCTTCATCGCGTTCAGACAGCTGCATTTCCTGCAGAAATGACAGTTCATCCCGGATAGACAGATCACACAACGACGGAAGTGTTTTATCCGCCACCGTTACAGCAGCCGCTTCCCGTTTCAATCTTTTTCCTTTGCACTGCGGACAGAGTTTCATTGTCATCAGTTTTTCATATTCCATCCGCGCGGCATCCGACGAAGACTCCTGATATCTTCTGGTGATACTGTTGATAACACCCTCGAAAACCGTTGTATAAGTCCCGGATCCATTCTCTCTCGCATAATGGACTTTGATTTTTTCATCGCCTGTCCCGTACAGAATAATATGCTTCTGTCTGTCATCCAATGCTGAATAGGGAGTATCCACGGAAAACCCATATTTTTCTCCCAAAGCATTAAAATAGGTCATGGCAACGCTTTTGGCATCTGAGTTCCAGCCGGGAGCGTCAATCGCTCCCTGTGAGAGGCTGATGCTCTTATCCGGAACGATCATGTCCTCGTCAATTGACTGAATGTATCCCAAGCCCGAGCAGTTCGGACATGCGCCGAACGGCGAGTTGAAAGAAAACATCCGCGGTGAGAGTTCTTCAACTGATATATTGCAGACAGAACATGCGTATTTCGACGAAAACAGCATGTCTTTTTCATCTGTGGAGACGATGACGATACCTTTCCCGACACTCAGCCCTGTCTCAAGAGAATCCGCAAGACGTGCGCGGATCCCGTCACGGATTATCAGTCTGTCAATGACAACATCTATCGAATGCCTTTTGTTTTTATCAAGCTGAATATCATCCGAGAGTTCTCTCATCTCGTTGTCAACTCTGACCCTGACATATCCATCTTTGCTTAATTGTGCCAGGGTTCTCTGATGTTCTCCTTTTCTTCCCGTCACGACCGGTGCGAGAACCATGATCCTGGATCTTTCCGGCAGTGCTTCTACGCTTGAGATCATCTGATCGATCGACTGCGGCTCGATCGGTCTGCCGCAGTTCGGGCAATGCGGAATACCGATGCGCGCATACAGCAGTCTGAGATAATCATATATCTCCGTCACGGTACCAACGGTTGAACGCGGATTTCGACCGGTTGTTTTCTGATCAATACTGATCGCCGGAGACAATCCGTCGATTGCATCGACATCCGGTTTGTCCATTTGCCCCAGAAACATCCTGGCGTATGAGGACAAAGACTCCACATATCTTCTCTGCCCTTCCGCATAAATCGTATCGAAGGCAAGAGAACTTTTTCCGGAACCGCTGATCCCCGTAACAACTGTCATTCTGTTTTTGGGAATATGTACGGTCACGTTTTTCAGGTTGTGAACACGCGCACCGCGCACAACCAGATCCTTTATAAACTTTTCTCTTAATTCACTCATTCCTGTTCCGTCCTAAGTTCAAACAAGCGATCACGAAGCGATGCGGCAAGTTCAAAATCAAGCACTTTCGCCGCTTCAATCATATCATGTTCCAGTCTGCGAATTGTCTCTTCCCTCGACAATCCGTCATAAATGATCTGCGATCCTTCCGCCCTGTCGTTCTTAACTTCCTTCGTGATCATCAGCAGATCCCGGACCGGCGATTGGATTGTCTTCGGCACAATGTGGTGGACCTGATTGTACTGCTCCTGTAGTTCTCTTCTTCTGTTCGTCTCCGTAATCGCAGCTCTCATGGAATCCGTGATGTTGTCTGCGTACATGATGACTCTTCCGTTTACGTTGCGCGCCGCCCGTCCGATCGTCTGAATCAGCGATCTTTCCGACCGCAGAAAACCTTCCTTATCGGCATCCAGGATCGCCACTACGGATACTTCCGGAAGGTCCAGGCCTTCGCGAAGAAGATTGATTCCGATCAACACATCGAACTTGCCCAGCCGAAGATCTCGCAGCAGTTCGCTTCTCTCCAGTGTTTGAATCTCGCTGTGCAGATATCTGGCGCGCACACCCATGTTTACATAATAGTCCGTTAAGCTTTCCGCCATTTTTTTGGTCAGCGTTGTAACAAGCATGCGCTCACCGTTTTGTTCGCATTTCCTGATCTCGCCGTACAGGTCATCCACCTGACCGCGTATGGGTCTTACGATTATCTGCGGATCAAGAAGCCCTGTCGGCCGTATGATCTGTTCAATCACCGGGGCTCCCGTGCTTCTTTCGATATCACCCGGAGTCGCACTGACAAAAACAGCCTGCGCAATGTGCGACCAGAATTCCTCAAACTTCAGAGGCCTGTTATCAAAGGCCGCATCCAGGCGAAACCCGTATTTTACCAGACTCTCTTTTCTGGCACGGTCACCGGCATACATTGCGCGAACCTGAGGCAGCGTTACATGTGACTCGTCAACGATCAGCAGAAAATCTTTGGGGAAATAATCCAAAAGTGTAAACGGAGCGTCTCCCGGTTTTCTGTTTTCAAAGTATCTAGAATAGTTTTCAATGCCGGTGCAGTAACCGATCTCGCGCATCATTTCAATGTCCATCGAAACCCTCTGCTCCAGCCGCTGCGCCTCAAGAAGCTGATCATTGTCCCGGAAACGTTTTACCTGCTCCTGTTTATCCTGTTCAATGACAGATAATGCTCTTTCGATGGACTCCATGGAAGTTGCATAAAACGACGCAGGCATGATCTGCGCATGTAATCTGTCTGCGGTAATCTCTCCTGTCAGAGAATCCATTTCCGAAATCCGCTCGATTTCATCACCAAAAAACTCAATCCGAAGTACACGGTCTGCTTTGCTGATCGGATACACCTCGACCACATCGCCGCGGACTCTGAAATTGCCTCTTTCAGGCGCAACATCATTGCGTTCATACTGTATCGCGATAAGTTCACGAAGCAGATCATCCCGTTCTTTCGTCATCCCCGGTCTCAGGGAAATCGTCAAATCATTGTATTCTTCCGGACTGCCCATCGAATAAATGCAGGAAACACTGGCCACTATGATCACATCGCTTCGTTCCGAAAGCGCAGCTGTGGCACTGTGTCTCAAGCGATCGATTTCATCGTTGATGCTCGAGTCTTTTTCAATATATGTATCCGAAGACACGATATATGCTTCCGGCTGATAATAGTCATAATAACTGACAAAGTACTCCACCGCATTGTTGGGGAAGATCTCTTTCAACTCGCTGCAAAGCTGCGCAGCCAGCGTCTTGTTGTGGGCCAGAATCAGAGTCGGTTTATTGATTTTTTCAATTACGTTTGCGATCGTAAACGTTTTCCCCGATCCCGTTACCCCCATGAGAATCTGGAACTTTTCACCTTTCTGTATCCCGGACACAAGATCTCTGATTGCTTCGGGCTGATCCCCGGTTGGTGTTTTATCCGATATGATCTCAAAACGATTCATCAGATACCCTCCTGTGTTCCAATTCCATTTCAGTTTATCATATGCAACTGCAAAAAAGAATACTTTTTCGAACATATGTTTTAGAGTCAGCCCCTTTTGAGGGCTGACTCCTTACTCTTGTATCAAATCAATATACTCAGCTTCCGAAACACTGCACAAATCATCCGGTGAAAGGGAAAGCTGTACGCCGATTCTTCCTCCGCTGATATATATCCGGTCAAAAAGCTGCGCGGTCTCGTCAATGAACGTCATGTACTTCTTCTTCATTCCGATCGGAGAACATCCGCCTCTGATATAACCTGTAACGTTATTGATATCCTTCACGTGGATCAATGAAACACTTTTCTCGTCCGCCGCTTTTGCCGCCTTCTTCAGATCCAGTGTTTCCGCTACCGGTACGACAAACACATAATAATTTCTTGGTCTGCCCTCTGCCACGAGCGTCTTAAACACGGATTCCTTTTCAAGTCCGAGCAGCGCTGCAACCGTGACGCCGTCGCTAAACTCTTTGCATTCGTACAGCATTTCCTGATACGCCATACCATTTTGTTCCAGAATGCGCTCAGCGTTTGTTTTATTCTCTTTTTTGGCCATTTTATTTTGTCTGTTTCGCTACCAGTGCTTCCGCATTGTAGCGTTTTCTGAGCAAGGGCTTTTCAATCTTGCCGGTTGCATTTCTCGGAACATTCGCGAAAATGATCTTTCTCGGTCTTTTATACCTCGGCAGTCCCTTGCAGTATTCGTTAATATCCTCTTCGCTGCATTCAGCGCCTTCCCGAAGCTCAATGATCGCTGCTGCGATTTCTCCAAGTCTCGGATCGGGTAAGCCGATAACAGCAACGTCACGGATGTCCTCGTCGGTGCGAAGGAAATCTTCTATCTGTACCGGGTACAAGTTTTCTCCTCCGGTAATGATCACGTCTTTTTTTCTGTCGACAAGATAAATAAACCCGTCTTCATCCTGCATGGCCATATCCCCTGTATACAGCCAGTCACCTTTCAGACACGCAGCAGTCGCTTCAGGATCACGATAATAACAGCGCATGACGCCCGGACCTTTGACAACGAGTTCGCCGACATCGCCCTGTTTCACATCCTCGCCGTTATTGTCAACGATTTTCGCTTCCCACCTGTAACCGGGGATACCGATCGCGCCGACCTTTGAAATGTTTTCAACGCCAAGATGGACGCAGCCGGGTCCAAGAGATTCCGACAATCCGTAGTTCGTATCATACTGCTGGTTCGGGAAAATAGTATGCCATCTTTTGATAAGATGCTGCGGAACGGGCTGTGCGCCGATGTGCATGAGTCTCCACTGATCCAGTTTGTAATCCTCCAGGTTGATCTTGCCTGCGTCAATAGCGTCAAGGATATCCTGCGCCCAAGGAACCAGCAGCCAGACAATCGTTGCCTGTTCTTTCGATGCTGTATCGATAATCCACTGCGGCCTGACTCCTCTGAGAAGGATCGCTTTTCCGCCTACGAGAAAACTGCCGAACCAGTGCATTTTGGCGCCTGTATGATACAGCGGAGGAATGCACAGGAACACATCATCATGTGTCTGCCCGTGATGCGCGTTTTCAGTATAGCAGGTGGAAAGAAGCCCCTTGTGGCTGTGCAGGATCGCCTTCGGAAAACCGGTCGTCCCGGATGAGAAATAAATCGCCGCATCATCCTCTTCCGTCACTGTAAGCGGTACGGCTGTATCCGGATAGTTCTGTGTTTCTTTCTCGTAATTGATTGCAAACGGAACATCTTCTTTCCCGACGAAATACGCACAAATCAAATCCTTTGATACGTGGTCCCAAATCGCCTCGACCCTCTGAATAAACTCAGGTCCGAAAACGATCGAATCGCATTGTGCGAGTCCGAGACAGTATTCGATCTCATCGGATGCATATCTGAAATTCATAGGAACTACGACCGCACCCGTTTTCAGGATACCAAAGTAGATCGGAAGCCATTCGAGGCAATTCATCAGCAGAATCGCCACTTTTTTGCCTTTACCGATTCCACGGGCCTTCAATGCGTTTGCGAAACGGTTTGCTTTCTGATCAAACTCCGCCCATGTCATCTGTCTGCGATAACGGTCTTCCATTCCACTCTCGACCAGATCGTATTCTTTCCATACAGACATATCCTTTTCACGGGCTTCAGGGTTTACTTCGATCAGACTGATCTCGTCGCCGTACTGTTGGTGGTTTTTTTCCAGGATTTCAGTAATAATCATTTTTGCTCCTTTTAACAGGTGGGTTTATTGCACAAAAAAAGAACTCCGTACTACCATGCTACCTACCCATTTTTGAATAGATTTAAAACAGAAACATTATACCCGCATTCCCCGATTTGTTTCAACTCATTTATTCTATGAAAAACAAAAAGGCACGGCAGAAAACGAAAAGTGCCCCTAAAGAAAACCTTTAAGGGCACTTTGTATTCTAGAATTCTTCCTGATAACAGGGATTACCAAAGAACAGAGGGTTCAATATCCTTGACTTTCGAAAAACCGGTGTATCCCATGACAGTGATCAGCTCTGTGTTCATACTCTTGATCTTCTTTACGACTCCCTGCGCACCTTCTGCTGACAGGCCTCTCATCATGGCGCGGCCGACAGAAACAGCATCTGCCCCGAGCGCAATTGCTTTAAACGCATCGACTCCAGAATCGATGTGGCAGTCAGCGAAGATCTGGATACCTGAACCTTTGAGCGCATCAGCAATATCCGGGAGGACCATCAGCGGCGGAACCGCTGACGGAAGTCTGCCGTGATGGTGGCTGACCACAATACCCTTGACGCCGCAGTCGGCGCACTTCAATGCATCGTGAACGCTCAGAACACCTTTGATCACAAAAGGAAGGTCCGTTGCCTGGACGAACTCTCTTATGCTTTGCTGGGTGATCGGTCCCATTTGATATCCGTCGCAAACGTCATATGCCCCATTATAGCCAAAGACATGATCGATATCGATTCCCAGCGCAAACGCGTTATGCTCCTCAGCAAAAGCCATTTGATCCCGAATAATGGAATGATCCGCAAACGGTTTGATAATACGTATCGTCCTCGCACCGGTTTCCAGCATTTTGCCGACGATCTCATTCGGCTCCATGCCTACCCAGTTTACGGCATTGCATTCCTTTGCAGCCCTTGAATATGCGACCATCGGATCCTCTTCGTCTTCATTCTTGGCATGCATATGGGAAAACGCCGGTGTCATGATCGGAGTATCGAACTCCTCGCCGAAAATGTTTACTTTTATCGAAGGAAGCACAGCGTCGATCAGCCGCTCCTCGATCATAATGGAGTCAATATACTCCCGTGTCATATCATTGACGTCAACAGGTTTCACATCGTATTTTTCCATGGTCAACCCTCCAAAACTTTATCAAAAGCTCTTTTGACATGTTCGTAGCACTCGCTGTACTGTTCGCCCCGATGCGCCTCATAGACTTTTTCATCGGCGATAAAAATCGTCGGGACATAGTAATAGTCATATTGGTCTGCAATATCAGGATGCTGGCTCTCCTCGATCCATTCAATCTCTATGTCTCCATACTTGCTGTCTGCAGAGATCAGATCGTCGATTACCTTTCTTGCCTGAATGCAATAAGGACAATGTGTCAAATAGAACAGTTTAATACCCTTCATACTTCCCTCCAAGACATTCTCTTTTCCCGATCAAGTTTATTTCGGCAGCTGGATCTTTCTTTTTTCCGGTTCTCTGGCCTGCCTGTAAATCACAAATTTCCTTCCGATGCACTGTACTCCATCAGCATGAACAATACTGCATAGTTCATCGCATACAGTCCTTGTGTCAAACTCACTGCTCTTCTGAACGGAACACTTGATGATCTCTCTCGCATTCAGTGCATCCTCCGCCTGTTTTATTACCTGTTCGGTAAGACCGGAGTATCCGATATACAAAATGGGATCAAGTGTCTGCGCAATGCTTCTCAAATACGCTCTCTGTGATGATGTTAACATTCTTCCTCCTAACCGTATGTTTACGGCAAATATTCAAATTCCATATCCAGCAACTGGACTGTATCGCCTTCCTGAATCCCAAGTTCTTCCAGTTTGCCGATGATTCCGTATTCGCGGAGCTCTTTCTGGAAATAACTCATCGCTTTCTCGTCATTCGGATCCGTTCTTCTGCCTAGCTTGTTAATCAGCCCTCCTTCAACAACATAAACATCCTGTGTTTTATCATAATACACACTGAACTCTCGTTCATTTTCAAACTGATCGATTTCTTCTTCCACTTCGAAAGGCTCCGGTGCAGGCAGTTCCTGAATCGCCTGCAGCAAGCGAAACAGCAGCGGTTTCACACCTTGTCCCGTAACAGCGGAAATCGGGAACACTTCATAATTTCCTGCTATTTCCTGTTCAAGACGCTCAAGGTTGTCAGCGGCTTCCGGTACATCCATCTTGTTTGCAACCACGAACTGCATCTTCATCGTCAATTCATCAGAAAAAGACTTCAGTTCATTCAGCAGCACTCTGTAATCCTCAACGGGATCTCTTCCGTCGAATCCGGTCATATCAATGATCAGCAGCAGGATTCTTGTTCTTTCAATATGTTTCAGAAAACTGTGTCCAAGGCCTACTCCCATGTGCGCGCCTTCAATGATCCCCGGAATATCCGCGATTACAAATGATTCGCCGCCTACTGAAGCCACACCGAAATTGGGCTGAAGTGTAGTGAACGGATAAGGCGCGATTTTCGGCGTTGCAGCCGATACCACCGAAAGAAAAGTTGATTTGCCGGCGTTCGGGAATCCGACAAGACCGACGTCCGCAATCGACTTGATTTCAAGGATCACATGATGCTCCAGCGTTCTTTCTCCGTCAAGAGCAAAATCCGGAGCGCGACGTGTCGGCGTTGCGAAATGCGCATTCCCCCACCCGCCTTTTCCGCCGCGCAGGAGGATCTTTTTCTCATCCGGAACAAAGAGGTCCAGCAAAACCTTCCCCGTTTCTTCGTTGCGCACGACAGTCCCAACGGGAACATGAATCACAAGATCGGTTCCGTCTTTTCCCTTTTTGTTTCTTCCGCTTCCGTTATCCCCGGGCTCCGCCCTGTATATACGTTGAAAACGAATATCCTGAAGCGTTCTTATTCGATTGTCTGCAACAAAAACAATGCTTCCGCCATTACCGCCGTCCCCTCCGTCAGGTCCACCCTTTGGGACGTATTTCTCGCGGTGGAAGGAAACGCAGCCATTGCCGCCGTTACCCGCTTTCAGAATGATTTTCGCCTGATCAATAAACATATCTTCCTCTCAGCACATTCTACAGATTTCTATAATAATCACATTCTGCCTTAAGACGGCAGCTTTCACATGCAGGTTTTCTTGCGGAACAGACTCTTCTTCCATGCCAAATGAGCCAGTGATGCGCAATAGACCAGTATTCCTCCGGTATGATTGCAAGCAGCTGCTGTTCTGTATCAAATACATTTTCAGCATCAGCAAGACCGATTCTGTTGGTCACCCTGAATACGTGTGTATCAACAGCAAGCGCAGGGATGCCGAAGGCGTTGGAAAGCACAACATTTGCCGTTTTTCTCCCTACACCCGGAAGCGCCTGAAGCTTTTCTCTGTCAGCAGGAACGATCCCGCCGTATTCCTCCGCAATAATACGGGATGTCTTAATAATGTTCAGTGCCTTTGTATGATACATCCCGCAGGTTTTTATATACTCCTCCAGTACTTCCGGAGAACATTCGGCCATTGCTGCAGGGTCAGGAAACGCCTGAAACAATGCGGGTGTGACTTTATTCACACGTACATCCGTGCACTGCGCAGACAGTATCGTTGCGATTAACAACTCATATGCGTTATGAAAATGCAGGCCCGGACGCGCGTCAGGATACATCTCGGACAGTGTTTGCAGAATGCGTGCCACTCTTTCCTTTTCCATTTTAATCCTTTCATAAAACGCACGGAACTCGGATGTTCCGTGCGTTTAGGTATCTTTTAGTTACCGTTTTCCTGATCGTACTGTTCCCAAAGCGGTCTGTACTGAGCAACGATCGCTTCATGCTCTTCAGCCGTCTTGCTGAACGCGAGCTCACCTGTATTGGGATCTGTCAACGTAAAGAACAGGTAGCCCCCGTTCAGATACTCTTTATCAGGATTCACTGCTGCGGACAAGGCATTCTTGCTCGGGTTGCAGATCGGCCCGATCGGAAGGCCTGTATTACGATAGGTGTTATAGGGCGAATCCGTATTGATTTCACCGTTGTTCAAAGCAAGATTGTTAATGCCAAGCGCATACTGAACGGTAACGTCACTCTGCAGGTTCATCCCCTGTTTCAACCTGTTGTGGAAAACTGCCGATATCTTTGCAAACGAATCCGTCTTTCCTTCTTTCTCAACAATCGATGCAAGAGTCAACGCCTGATCGATCGTCATTCCGCTGCTCTCGATGCCAGCGGAAATCTCCGGATCTGCAAGCACCTCCTGCGTCTGGTCAAGCAACCTGCGGATGACATCTTCGGGTGTGGAATTCAGATAAATCTCATATGTATCCGGGAAGAGATATCCTTCAAGCAGATACCGTCTGTTCGTGTTGTTCTCGTCCTCAAGCAGCGCTGCTATGAACGGGTAATCCATTGAGAAGTATTCACCGTCGTTGCAAAGCGTCAGGAACTCTTCTGTATCGAAATTCAGATGCTCTTTTTCCATCTGCTCTTTTACCTGTTCGGCTATGGATTCAACGGTCGTTCCTTCACGGATCGTAATCATCATTGTATTGTCCAGTTCGGATCCCATCGAAATGATGTCAATGATTTCATCCATCGTCATCGTTCTGTTTAAGTGATACACGCCGGCTTTCAGGTTCTTTGTTCTGTCAGTGAAATCGACATAATACTTGAAAACGCCGCGATGTCTCACCAGATTCGACTCGTAAAGATTTGTCGCGATCGTCGAAAGAGAATCACCGGATTCAACAATGAAAACAACAACGGAATCGTCTTTTGCGTCAACCGGCGCGACATACTTTCCATAGACCTTTTTAACGCCGTAATACAGTGTTGTGGCAACAATCGCTGCGCTGATCAAAAAGATCGCCAGGCCGCGCAAAAATAGAATTAAGGGCTTCAGATAAGAAGGAATTACTACTTTGGAACGCTTTTTCGGCGGTTTGTACTTCCTTTCGCTCCGTTTCAGTTTTCTTTCGTTTCTCGCCTGTTCTCTGTCCGGATTTGCACCGGGCGTATGATTATTCCTGTTCAAATGATTCTCGGAATTGTTTTGATGCTCCATGAGAATCTCCTTTACTACAAATCGAATACAACAATTATAATGGCTTGGATACCCTTTGGCAAGTCAGCCGGTTTTGTCTGCTTTTCCGAATTCTTCGTTATTTCTTACAATTTCTTCATAAAAAAAGCCTAAGACTGCGCTTAGGCTCCGGTCATCACGGCATTGATCTATGAATCCAAATCCATAAAACTCAGGTCTAGTTCCACTGCATCACCGAGTATACGAAAGATCTCATTCATCAACTGGTTGATCTGGTACTCGGCCGCAATATAATCGCTGACATCTCTGTTGAACTGAATCACTGAACTCATTCTCTGCACTTCTTCGGACAGTGCAGACGGAACCGGCTCATTGTTCATCATATGTGTCTGAATCTGAAACTGTGCTTTTTTAAACCTTTTTATCAGTTGCTTGTTTGCATCCAGCTGAAAAGCTTTTTCTTTTGCCTGTACATAATTCCTGTACACGTCACTGTGCCGCAGCGAAGCTGCCAATACTTTGGCCTGGCTTATGATATCCACATCAAACCTCCATGACGATCGGGAGAATCATAGGAGTCCTCTTCGTCTTTTCAAAGAGAAAATCGCGCAGTGTGTTCCTGATTGCGATTTTGATCGGTGCCCACTCATTGAACGGTCTTACATCCATCGCTGCTATTGTCGTCAACACCGCCGAACGCGCTTCATCGATCAGTTCCTCAGCTTCTCTCATGTACACAAAGCCCCTGCTGATAATATCCGGACCGCCGCGCAGCCTTCCCGTTTCCTTGTCGAACGCGACAACAACCACCATCAGTCCATCAAGAGACAGCAACCGCCTGTCACGAAGAACGATGTTTCCGACGTCTCCGATACCGCTTCCATCGATCAGTACCGGTTCAGACGGAATCTTGTCAACCAGCTTGACAGCTGTTTTAGACACTTCCATCACATCGCCATTTTCCATGAGAATAATATTCTCTGACGGAATCCCCATGTCTCCGCCAATACGTGCGGCAGTTACCAGATTCCTGTATTCACCATGTACAGGTATAAAGAATTTCGGCTTTGTAAGCGCGAGGATCAGCTTCAGTTCCTCCTGGCAGGCATGCCCGGAAACATGTACCTCTGACTTGGGATTGAATACGACTTTACACCCCTTCATGTACAACTGGTTGATCACTCGCGAAATGCTCTTCTCATTACCCGGTATCGCAGATGCGGAAATGATGATCGTATCATCTTCCTGCAGTTCCACCTGTCTGTGTTCATCATCCGCCATTCTCACCAAGCCGCTCATGGGTTCACCCTGGCTCCCCGTGGTGATGATGATGATTTCATGATCTTCATAATACTTCAGATGCTCAAGGGTGATCATCGTCCCCTCAGGGATCGTCAGTTCGCCCAAAGCAATCGCAGTATTGCACACATTCACAAGGCTCCTTCCAATGAAGCAGACCTTTTTCCCCATTCTTTCCGCTTCGTCGACAATCTGCTGTATCCTATGAATATTCGAAGCAAATGTCGCAACGATGATCCTTCCAGGTGCTTCACGGAAATACCTGGCAAGCGCAACACCGACACTCTTTTCACTCATAACAAAGCCGGGACGCTCGGCATTTGTGGAATCTGTCATCAGACAGAGTATTCCCTTTTTGCCTAAAACAGCCAGACGTGAAAGATCTGTGGTTTCTCCGTCAATGGGCGTATAGTCGATTTTATAATCACCTGTATGAACGATCACACCGATCGGCGTGTTGATGATCAATCCTACTGAGCCTGCGATTGAATGGTTCACTTTAAAGAACTCAATGCTGAAACACCCGAGTTCTATTTTGTCTCCGGGATTTATGAGTGTCTGAACAGCCTGAATGCCGTGTTCCTGGAGTTTGTTTGCGATCAGGCCGAGTGTTAGTCTCGTTCCATAGATCGGCGTAGAAACCTGTTTCAGCAAATACGGAACCGCACCGATATGATCCTCGTGTCCATGTGTAAAAACAGCTCCACGCAGTTTTTCCTGATGCATCGTCACATAACTCATGTCCGGTATTACATAATCAATGCCCAGCATATCTTCTTTCGGGAACATGATCCCGCAGTCCAGAATAAACATATCGTCTTCATACTCGAAGACAGTCATATTTTTCCCAAACTCATTAATCCCTCCCAGAGGGATGATTTTCAACTTGCTCTTCTGCATCCTGTTTTATTCACTCTCTTTCGTCAGGATCCAATGTGGAAAACAAATCCAAACAATGGAAACAGATCTAGCACGGGTATTCTAATAGCACATAAGAAAACCTGCAGAAAAAGGACTTATAAGTATGTCATCCGATAACAGAATCATAAAATGCCAACAATTTGTTAAAATATAGCAGATTTCATATAAAATTGCTATACTTTTTAACTGCTTTTATTTGTTTTTATTCTTCTTAATCAGTATAAAAATCAATCATGTTCCAAACGGAACAATTGATTGTTCATTTACTCAGTTGGATCCTTCGATTTCCTTCAACGACCGGTTCGCAACGGTCTGATACCTTTCTTTTTTGTTTCTGATTTTATAGTCCAGAGGTGCAATGATCCCATAATTCACATTCATCGGCTGAAAGTCGGAACCATTGCCTTTTGCGACATAATTTGCGAGGGCGCCGATTGCGGTTCGATTAGAAAACAGATCTGTTTCCTGTCCGCATAGTTCTCCCGCAAGATATCTGCCCGCAAGAAGACCGCTTGCAGCAGATTCCACATATCCTTCCACGCCGCTGATCTGTCCTGCAATACGAATCCTGTCATCTTTTATTAAAGCGTAGCGTTCATCCAGAATGCCCGGCGATTTCAAAAATGTATTTCTGTGCATAACACCATATCTCAGGAACTCAGCATCCTTGAGACCGGGGATCATGCCAAAGACCCGTTTCTGTTCACCGAACTTCAACCGCGTCTGAAATCCAACAAGATTGTAACTGGAACCCATTTCGTCTTCTTTTCTGAGCTGCACTACGGCATAAGGCATCGCACCGCTTTTCGGATCGCGAATACCGACCGGTTTCAACGGTCCGTGAGCAAGAGTCAGATGTCCTCTTTCTGCCATTGATTCTACCGGCATACACCCTTCGAAAACATTTACAGATTGTTCAAACTCGTGAACGGGAGCTCTTTCCGCATTCAGAAGAGCAAATACAAAATCGTCGTACTCCTGCTTCGTCATCGGAGCATTCAGATAATCGTCGCCTCTGTCATACCTAGACCCGAAAAAGAGTCGATTCATATCAAGTGATTCCGCTGAAACGATGGGTGCTACCGCATCATAAAACGAAAGCGTATCCGCACCACAGTATTCGATTATTCTCTCAGCGAATGCGTCACTTGTCAGCGGGCCGGTCGCTATTATCACATAGCCATCAGGTATCTGCGTTACCTCTTCTCTTCTAACAGATACACAGGGATGTGAATACAGTTTATCGGTTATAAATCCCGAAAAAGCATTCCTGTCGACTGCAAGCGCACCGCCTGCTGGCACACGGGTAGATTCCGCAGCTTGCATTATCAGAGAATCAAGATGCCTCATCTCTTCTTTTAAAAGACCAACCGCATTCTCAATTCGGTCCGATCTGAGAGAATTGCTGCAGACAAGTTCTGCAAATCCATCTGTAACGTGTACAGGCGACCTGTTCTGCGGACGCATTTCAATCAGGTCAACGTGAATCCCACGCTGAGCCAGCTGCCATGCAGCTTCACATCCTGCTAATCCTGCTCCGACAACAGTAACGCTCTTCGTCATTTTAATTCGCCTCGTTTTGCTCCTCAGTCACGACAGCGACCGTTTCGCCGCATTCGGGATTTGCGCACACATGAAGCAGACCGTTTCTGCCCTTTTTCTGCACCATATAACTCCCGCATTTCGGACACTTTTGATTTACGGGGAGATCCCATGAATTAAAACCACACACAGGATAGTTCTCACATCCGTAAAATATACGCCCTTTTCTTGAATGCCTGACAATGATCTGTCCTCCGCACTTCGGGCAATTGGCATCAACTTTTTGAAGAATGGATTTCGTGTTTCTGCACGTCGGAAAATTCGGACATGCATAGAACTTTCCGTTCCTTCCGTTTTTGATCACCATCTGGGCGCCGCATTTTTCACAGATGATATCCGTTTTTTCATCCTCAATAACGATTTTCTCTATACTCTTGTCCGCCTGCTCCAGCAGTTTGGAAAAAGGTCCGTAGAAATCATTTAGAAGCTTTTTCCAGTCCTTTTCGCCGCATTCGACCTCATCGAGATCCTTCTCCATTTCGGCAGTAAATGTAACATCAACGATTTCATTAAAGTACTCCTTCATGAGATTCGTGATGATCTGTCCCAGTTCCGTCGGATAAAGAATCCTTCCCTCTCTTCTCACATACCCCTTATCAAGGATCGTCGAAATGATCGGAGCATATGTGCTCGGCCTTCCGATACCGAGTTCTTCAAGCGTGCGCACAAGTGTTGCCTCACTGTATCTCGCAGGAGGTTCTGTAAAATGCTGCTGACATTCCACATCACAGAGCGCTAATCGGAGCCCTACTGCCAGATTCTTATCAAGCTGTGCCGAATCTTCATTCGTCTCCTCGTCATCGTTTTCCTGGTATACTTTCTGATATCCCGGGAAAACCACACGGGAACTGTTCGCGCGGAAAACATGACTGCCGGACACAAACCGCGCACTGTTCGTCTCAACAACGGCAAACGACATCTGACTTGCAATAAAGCGGTTGTAGATCATGCAATACAGACGATACTGATCACGCGTAAGAGAACCTTTCACTGCCTTCGGAGTCAAAGCAAGTGTAGTCGGGCGAATCGCTTCGTGCGCATCCTGCGCACCGTTTCTTCCCTTGTACTGATTAGGCTTTTCAGGATAATACTCAGCGCCGTATTCTTCAACAATCAGGGTTTTTGCTGCTTCTTTTGCCTCTTCCGCAATGCGGACAGAATCCGTACGGATATACGTTACCAGTCCGATCGGTCCGAATCCCTTAATATCAACGCCTTCATATAATTGCTGTGCGAGGATCATCGTACGTTTCGTAGAGAACCCGTATTTCCGCGAAGCCTCCTGCTGCATCGAAGATGTTGTGAACGGAGGTGCCGGTTTTCTGTGTTTCTCCGCCGTATCAATCGAAGAAACGACAAAATCTTCTCTTTTGATCTCCCGGACGATCTCATCGACCTCAGCTCTGCTGTGAATCGTTTTTTTCTTTGCATCTTCGTTTCCGACATACTGAACTTTAACCTGAACGCGCGGATCTTCTGATGCCAGTTCCGCGGAAAGTGACCAGTATTCATCCGGAACAAAAGCTTCAATCTCGCTTTCTCTGTCACATACGATCCTGGTCGCAACAGACTGCACCCGTCCGGCGGAAAGGCCTTTGTGTACTTTTCTCCAGAGGATCGGACTGATTTCATATCCGACGAGACGGTCGAGCAGACGGCGCGCCTGCTGGGCATCCACCAGTTCGTTGTTGATGCGTCTCGGATTCTTGATGGCTTTCTTAACCGTGTCTTTGGTGATCTCATTAAACTCAATTCTGCACAATGAATCCGTGTCAACATTCAGCACATGCGCAAGATGCCACGAGATCGCTTCTCCCTCTCTGTCAGGGTCAGTTGCGAGAAGGACGCCGGAAGACGTCTTGGCTTCACGTTTCAAACGGTCGATGATTTCTCCTCTTCCGCGAATCGTAATATACTTCGGTTCAAACCCATTCTGTACATCTATTCCAAGCTGGCTCTTCGGCAGATCCCTTACGTGTCCGTTGGAAGCCTCAACCTTATAGCCTTTACCCAGATACTTCGCGATTGTTTTTGCCTTTGCCGGTGATTCAACAATGACGAGTTTAGGCGCTTTTTTCTTTGTTGTTGTTTTGTCTTTCGATATTGTTGCCTTCTTTTCAGGCATAACAGTATCCCCCTGTATCCTTGAATTCATAATCGTACAAATACAAACGCTGTTTAATATAATCTCAAAGTTTTCTTCCGTCAAGTATCGATTCTTCCGTTTACTGCCAATATGCGTACAGTACCCAGCTCGGGAACCACCTGAAATGCTTCGCATATGAGGCGGGGATCGTTGTTCCCGCAAGAAGCGGGTAGAACAGAACAAACATCACAGCGCAAACCAACAGATAGGCCGATATCCAGACAATCTGCTGCTTTCTGCTTTTGTGCGCAATCAAATCCTCAAAGAAGAACACGATGCTCATCATAAGAAACGGTGTCGTGGCGAAATAATGATAGATGTAAGTCGATCTCTTTACAAAGATCCACGGCACGAACTGGGCAAGCAGTGAAACAAGAACAAATACTCTTTTCCACTTCTGTTCATGTGTTTCAAGCAGCCCCGTTTCTTTTGAAGTCCTGCTGAACACTGTAAAACACACCCAAACGAAGGCAATGATTCCTGTCCACCAGATCGCGGGATTTCCAAACGCGGAAATGCCTTCCACCATCCCCTGCGGCAGATGCTCACCCATATAATAGAACAATGGTCTCGACATCATCGGCCATGTATACCACTTGCTCTGATAAGGATGCGGATGGGACTGCTGCATATCCAGCACATATTTGCTGTGGTAATTAAAGATGTATTCCTGGTTTCGCAATACGATTTCAAACAGCGAATCGGGCTGTCCTTCCGCACGGAGATACGGAATATAGGATGCGCAATAGATCGCGGCCGGTATTGCAACAAAGAGCACAAGACAGCACAGGAGAAGCACGACCGTGTTTTTCACATAGTTCTTTCGAACTCTCAAATACACGCTTTCTTCTTCAGAAGTCAGTCCGTCGCTGTTCTTCAAGGCCTTACCCGCCGCATTGTATTCTGCGAAGCAAAGCAGTACCTTTAAAAACAGCAGAACCGCCAGGCCTGCACCCGCGTAAAACCCGATCCATTTGACAGCGCTTGCCGCTCCGAAGAATATTCCCGAAAACAGCAACGGCAGAAGTCTTTTCCAGTGTTCTCTTCCGTAATAATCCTGTTTCCAGAAGAGGAACATGAACAGATACGTAAGAATAATGAACAACACCGCAAACGAATCGATCGTAGCGATACGCGTCTGCACGAAGTGCATGAAATCCAGACTCATCATGGATGTAAGCAAAACAGCCCATCGCTTCCTGTTGAACAGCAGCTTGCCGAAAACATAAAGTACAGGAAGCATCAGCACACCGGAAAGGACTCCCATGAATCTCCATCCGAACGGAGACATGCCGAATACACGGATGCCGAGAGCGATCAGGTCCTTTCCCAGCGGCGGATGCGTCTGTTCATAAATCGACCAGCCTTTTATCTGTTCATACGCTGTTCTCGCATGATAAACCTCATCAAAATATGTTCCGTTCATATAGGAAGGACGATTTGGCACAGTATCCGGCTCGTCAAACACGTTTGTGAACGGCTGCACATCATTGGTACCGCTGTCGTTTACGGAACGGACATCAACAGGTTCAGACGCTTCGTCCAGAAACACCATTTCATATACTCTGAATCCGACTTCTTTAACGCTGATCCGAAGATATCGCGCTTCAAGTGCTACGTCTGTACGGATCCATGACAGAAAATCCGCGTAATTCGTTTCGACCGAAACACCGCTGTCGATCCACTGCTTTCCGTTCTCGCTGTAAAAAACCTCAAACGAACCCTGTCCGATCCCCTCCAGCAGCTGGACGCTTGAAATGCTCCTGATCTCTCCGAAATCAACATCATACGTACTTCCCCATTCTTCGGGCTGCCAGTATGTCTGCGGCCATTTCGTATCACCGAGTCTGAAGAAAGCAACCAGAGCATAAGAAACCGTTATAACAAAAACGATGATATAATCTGCAGCGGACCAGCGAAGCCTCTCTCTTTTCTGTTCGTCGATCAATCTGTCAAGGATTCTTTTCTGCCTGTTTTCTTTTGATGACACGATCTTTTCCGCCTGGATCTGCGGAGACAACCGAATTCTCCTTTCTGTAAAAGCGAAGCACAGAAACAGCAAAAAACCGGCAATACTCAATGCGGATCCTGCAGTAACAAGCATATCTCCTGACTGAAAGTGCATAACGCGCAATACCGTCATCATCGAAACAAACTGAACGGTAGAAGTGATAAGAACAATGTACAGATAACGCACATCATGCGTTTTCATCATCAAAAGAATAAGAAGTGCGACCGTAAGCAAAAGATACCTTTCATGCATGTACGGTCCGAAAAGATACAATGCGTACTGCATTGCAACAGCACAGTAAAGTAGAGGATGGTTGTCTCTTTTAATGAAGAAAACCGTGACGCCGACAGCAAGCGAAGCGACGATTCCGATCGTCCCCCATGTCCCCAGCATCAGACCGCCCGCCACTTTATTCACGACCTGCGCGTTCAGTCCAAACAACTGATAAACATTCATCGCGTTCAGCGTGATATACGGATAGGAAGTCATCGTTCCGAAGTACTTATCGAGCAGTACACCAATTCCTCCGTCGATCCAGAACGGCAGAGAAACAGCCAAAAAAACCGCAAGCCCGCTCAGAATCGCAGCAAGCCCGGTGAGCACGCCCCGTCTTTTATTCCGGACCATCCAGGCAACTGCATATAGGAGAAAAGCGGGGCCCATCATCAGCGCCTGCGGTTTTATCAGTATTGCAATGCAGTAAATGATAGAAGCCGAAAAGACTTTATCCCTCTCTGCAAGCAGATAGGAAAGCACGATCAGCAGTATCATAATCGACTCGATCTGTCCCCATACGGAAGAATCAAGAATAAAAGCCGGATTAAAAAGCACTAGCACCGACAGAAACAGCGCATTTCTGTGACCGAATTCTTTTACAGCATTTCTGAAAACAAGAATTCCAAGAACGATCTCGCATATGATCGCCGGCATCTTAAAGACCAGCGTTGCCGTCTGAGACATAAGATCAATGGAAAAAACTTCCGTTATCCACTGCGGAACAGCAAGCAGGTATAAATACCCCGGCGGATAATCACAGAAATAGTCCGGTGAATAGTAATGTCTCGGACCCGTGTGAAGCATTCTGTATCCCCAGGCCTTGAACGCGTTGATATCGTTCACATATCCGGTTGTCGATACAGCAAACAATATCCTGATCGCAACGGCAAGCAGCAGAAATGCCACAAACGGGATCACTTCATCCCTGCCCCTGATATCTCTGTTCGGATACCCTTTTGAAAGCAAAACACAAAACAATGCAAACAACGCCGGCACAAGCAGAAGTATTGCAAAATGCATCCAAACGCTCAGCTGCAGATAACCGTTATTACTGGACGCGTAAACGGAATAACTATGCTGTGGCGGCGACATAATGATACCGACAGAAAACAACAGAAGAAGTGTTGCAGTAAACACTGCAGCAATCGCCATCAATTCCGTGATATGCTTTTTCTGGGCGCTTTTTTTCATTTCAGCATTCTGTCAGTATCTTTTTGATGAATGATTTTCTGTGGATCGGACAGGGACCGTGCTTCCGAAGAGCCTCGATGTGCTCTGCTGTTCCATAACCCTTGTTTCGTGCAAAACCATATTGCGGATACAATTCATCCATTTGAAGCATATAAGTGTCTCTGTGAACCTTTGCCAATATGGACGCGGCCGCAATACTGTAAGACTTGGAATCACCTTTGATAATGGAAACACTGTCAAACGGCAAACCTTCCAGTACGACAGCATCGATGAGCAGTACATCGGGTGAAACAGCAACAGCAGCCTCCCGCATCGCTTTTTTCGTCGCATTCAGAATATTGATCTCGTCTATGATGTCAGGTCCCACAGATACGATCTTATATGATGCCGCGATACGTCTGATTTCTTCGCTCGCAGTGATTCTTCTTTTTTCTGTCACTTTCTTTGAGTCATTCACATATTCGATCAGCGGTTCATCCGGCAGACAGACACAGGCTACCGTTACCGGTCCTGCGAGCGGCCCCCTTCCGACTTCATCTATACCGCCCACATTTAAACCAAGTTCTCTCCATTGGCGTTCCGCACCGATCAAGGCTTCCAGTCTTTTTCTCTCGGTCTCTTTCATATCAAAACTCCGGTTGCTCCAGTGATATTCTTCCGATTTTTCCCTCGCGGAATTCATTAAGAATAACAGACACCGCCCGCTCAATGTCCGGAACGTTTCCCTTTCTGATGAATCCTCTTGCTCTGCAGATACGCTCCAGATTCACCGCATCGTCCCCGTCAAGCTCTTCCAGCCGGTATCGTTCCATCAGCCCGTCGGGAGCAATCGATCTCAGTGCAGCCAAAAGATGAAGACAGAGTTCCTCTGTGTTGATGATCTGCTCATTGATGGAACCGCAAAACGCCAGATGCATTCCTGTGGAATCATCGTCAAACTTCGGCCAAAGCAAACCGGGCGTATCCATCAGTTCGAGATACTGATTGATCCTGATCCATTGTCTCCCTCTCGTCACACCGGGCCTGTCCTCTGTCTTTGCTGCATTGTATCCACATATCATATTGATCAGCGTTGACTTTCCGGCATTCGGCACACCCAGAACCATCACACGAACGACTTTGTTCACGCCGCGTTTCTTCAGGGCTTCAACTCTTCTCTTTGCAGCACTATTGATCGCAGTTAAAACCTTCTTCTTTTCTCCCTTGTTCGTACATGTAACGGGAATCGCCGCATACCCTTTTGTTCTGAAGTATTCAATCCATCTTATTGTGATTTCACTATTTGCAAGATCAGCCTTGTTGAGCAGGACGATCATTTCTTTTCCCTTTGTCAGTCTCGCGACGTCAGGATTCCAGCTTGAAGCCGGGATCCTGGCATCAAGCACAGTCACAATGACATCTACGATTTTTAGATTCTCCTCGAGCATTCTCCTGGCCTTTGTCATATGGCCCGGATACCACTGTATCTGCATAACTGTCTCCAAAGCATCAAATAATACATGAATTCTAAAACAACATCAGAATAAAATCCACTAATCTGAAAAAAAGAACAAATCTGTGTTGACTCCATTATTATATTTGATACAATATAATTGATTAAAATTTTATGAAGGAATGTACCATGTCTGTCTATGATTATTCCGTTCCGACACCAAAAAACGGCGATTTTTCTCTTGCTGAATTCAAGGGGAAAGTCATACTGGTTGTCAATACCGCCACCGGCTGCGGTTTCACTCCCCATTACAAAGATCTTGAGAATATGTTTGAAAAGTATCATGATCAGGGATTTGAGATCATCGATGTCCCCTGTAATCAGTTTGCCGGTCAAACACCGGGCACGGACGATGAGATTCATGACTTCTGTACCCTCCGGTACAATACACAGTTTCCTCAAATGAAAAAAAGTGATGTGAACGGAGAAAACGCACTTCCTCTTTTCACCTACCTTAAAGAACAGAAGGGCTTCGAAGGATTCGGAACCGGGCCGATGGCAATCGCCATGAAAACAATGCTGAAAAAGATCGACAAAGACTATAAAAACAATCCGGACATCAAATGGAATTTCACCAAGTTTGTCATCGACCGAAACGGCAAAGTGGCAGCGCGTTTTGAACCGACTGCAAGCATGAAACAGGTTGACCGTTTCGTCGCATCATTAATCTAACCCTTGTTGCCAGCAAAAGCACACCCGATCAACAGAAAGGAGACTGACATGTCACGATATGACATCGCTATTATCGGAACCGGTCCTGCAGGGATCTCCGCAGCTATAACCGCCACGATCAGAAATAAAAGGATCGTTTTGATCGGTTCCGAACCCCACAGTTCGAAAATGCTGAAGGCAGGAAGAATCCTGAATTATCCCGGCCTTCCGAATATCACCGGAGAAGATTTCGCCAGCGCTATGGACAGGCATCTGTCTTCCATGGATATCCGGATCGAAAAATGCAAAGTCGCCATGATCTACTCCATGGGAGACTACTTCGCGCTGCAGACATCCAATGAATTCATTGAGGCTTCAAGTGTCATTCTTGCCACAGGCGTGGTGACCGGAAAAACGATTCCCGGAGAAGAAGAATACCTGGGAAAAGGAGTCAGTTACTGCGCTACTTGTGATGCCGCTCTTTATAAAGGAAAAGAGGTCGCAGTAATCGGATATACAAAAAAGGAAGAGGCCGAAGCCGATTTCCTGACTGAGTATGCGAAAAAAGTCATTTATCTTCCGATGTATTCATCCGACACCGATTTAAATGATCAGGTTACCGTGATCCGTGAAAAACCCGTTTCCATTCAGGGAGATCAGTTTGTGACTGCCCTGCAAACAGACAAGGGCGCATATGAAGTTGACGGTGTATTTGTTTTGAGGGACAGCATCGCACCAAGCAATCTCGTTCCCGGTCTTGAAACAGACGGAGGCCACGTACGCGTAAACCGTTTGCTTGAAACAAACATTCCGGGATTATTTGCGTGCGGGGACATTACCGGCAGACCATACCAGTACGTTAAGGCTGCCGGCGAAGGAAACGTCGCTGCATTATCTGCTGTTGAATGGCTGGGGAACAAAAATGGAAAAAACTGATTTATTAAAAATCGAGAATCAGCTCTGCTTTCCCTTATATGCCGCGGCACGCAAGGTCGTCGGCGCTTACGCTCCTGTTCTGAAGCCCCTTGATCTAACCTATACTCAATACATCACAATGATGGTATTATGGGAACAGAATAACGAAACCGTGGGGACTCTGTGCAGGAAGCTTCATCTGGACAGCGGTACGATGACTCCTCTTCTGAAAAAGCTCGAAAGCCGTGGTTACCTCGCGCGGGTGCGGGACACCGCAGATGAACGAATCGTACACGTCACGCTCACTGAAAAAGGAATGGAATTAAAAAACGAGGCTTCTTATGTCCCGGGGAGGATTGCGGGCTGTATGAATCTGAGCGACGATGAAGCCAGGACTCTATATGCCATTCTGTATAAAATCATCAATACTATTTAAAAGGAGAAACACTATGTCTGTAATCAAAATCACATCTGATAACTTCGATGAGGTCATCTTGTCCGCAGCCAAACCCGTCCTTCTGGATTTCTGGGCGTCATGGTGCGGTCCCTGCAAAATGCTTTCCCCCATTGTCGAGGAGATCTCGGAAGAGAACGAGGATATAATTGTCGGCAGCGTAAATGTCGATGAAGAGGCAGACCTGGCAATGCAGTTTGGAATCAGAAGCATTCCTACTCTGATCGTATTCAAAGACGGACAGGTCGCAAACCAGGGTATCGGCTTTATGCCGAAGCAAAGCGTTCTTTCGCTTATAAAATAAATAATCAGGTAATAGCATGCAGCACAGAGTGTCCGGAAAAAAAAGGTCCGGCATCATACTAAGGACCTCTATAATCAGCATCATCACCAATGTGGTTCTGGCGTCGGTGAAATTCATCATTGGTTCCATCGCACGTTCCATTTCCATCTCAAATGATGCAATCAATAACCTTTCCGATGCTCTGTCTTCTGTCATTACGCTGATCGGCACGAAACTTGCAACCAAAAAACCGGACAAGCAGCATCCGCTCGGGCACGGCAGAGCAGAATACATGAGTTCGATCATTATTTCAATCGTCGTGCTGTATGCCGGTTTAACCGCCTTGTTTGACTCTGTCAGACACATTTTTCATCCGGAGGATGTCAACTATTCCATGCTGTCAGTGATGCTGGTAATCCTCGGCATCATCGTAAAAGTTGTCCTCGGATACTACGTCAGGCATGTCGGCAAACAGACAAATTCCACTGCGCTTGAAGACTCCGGTATCGATGCTCTTCTGGACGCTGCGGTCTCTGTCTCCGTTCTGCTTTCCATTATTCTGAACACAGTATTCCACTGGAACCTTGAAGCCTGGTTCGGTGCTGTTATATCTCTGTGGATTATAAAGACCGGCATATCAATGCTGCGTGAAACCATCAGTACGATCCTCGGCAAACGTTTTGACAGTGAATGCGTACGGAGTATACATGCAATCTGTGACAGTCATCCAGATGTTGAAGGATCCTACGATCTCATCATCCATGATTATGGTCCGGAATATGCCATCGGTTCAGTGCACATTTCCGTACCGGAAAACATGACGGCGGCCGAGATCGACAGCCTTTCCCGGGAAATACAGCAGGAAGTCTATGAAAAAGAACATGTCGTGCTGTCCGCGATCGGTATTTATTCGATTAACGAGACAAGCGAAGCGATAGCTGAGATACGTGAGACCATTCAGCGGATCACGGAAGCGGACAGTCGCATTCTTCAGTTGCATGGCTTTTACTGCGATCTGACGAATCATATTATCCGCTTCGACATAATCGTCAGTTTTTCCGTTAAAAACAGATCTGATGTCATTAAAGAAGTGTATAACAAACTAAAAGCTCTGTATCCGGACTACGAAATCATGATCGCTTTAGACAGCGACATATCAGACTGAAATATCAAAAAAACGACTGTTCAAAATGAACAGTCGTTTTTTCATGCTCTGTTATCTGCGAATCTCTTTCAGGCGGGCAGCTTTACCGACACGGTCACGCAAATAATACAGTTTTGCACGTCTTACCTTGTTGTTGCGAATCACTTTGATAGATCCGATTCTGGGAGAATGGATCGGGAAAGTTCTCTCAACACCAATGCCGTACGAAACACGACGCACAGTAAATGTCTCCTGAAGGCCGCCGTGCTTTTTAGCGATAACAACGCCCTCAAAAGCCTGCAGACGCTCACGCGTTCCTTCAACGACTTTATAGTCGACTCTTACAGTGTCACCTACACGGATTTCCGGGAGGTCAGTTCTAAGTTGTTCAGATTCAATAGAGCGAATAATATCATTCATTGTATTGCTCTCCTTCCATCATAGACGTTCTTACCTGAATCTCTTGGCAGCGGACCGCCCGTTTTTAATCATGCCTAAATATAATAACACCGTTTACTGAATAAATCAATTGTTTTTTCTGATTCCAGAATGCAAACAATCCTTATTTATCAGTGTCTTGCAGAGCACTCAGCTCTTTTACCATTCTTTCCTCGTCACCGCTCAGCTGGACCTTGTCCAGCAAATCCGGTCTGTTCAAAGCCGTTTTCAGCACCGATTGCTTTCTCCGCCATGCTGTAATGTTTTTGTGATGCCCGGAAAGCAGAACCTCCGGCACCGGCAGTCCGTTGTAATCAGAAGGCCTTGTGTATTGAGGGTATTCCAGCAAACCGTTCGCGAAAGACTCATCATCTGCCCCGTTTTCATTTCCGAGGACTCCTTTGATTTGCCTTGCAACAGCATCGATCATCACCATTGCAGGCAGTTCACCGCCGGTCAGAACATAATCACCGATCGAAACCTCTTCATCGATCAGTGTGTCCACAACGCGCTGGTCGATCCCCTCATAATGACCGCATAACAAGAGCAGTCTGTTTTCATGGGATAACTGCCGTGCTTTTGCATCGTTCATTACTCTGCCCTGCGGAGAAAGATAGATTCTTTTTGCAGTATGTTCCGGGTCAATGGCGTTGATCGCATCAAATATCGGCTGCGCCATCATGATGAGTCCTGTACCGCCGCCAAAGGCATAATCATCGACCCGATGGTGCTTATCTACAGAGTAATCACGAATATTATAGGTGTTTACAGACAAATAACCCTGTTCGATCGCTCTGCCCAGAATACTGGCCGAAAGCACTTGTGAAAACATTTCCGGAAACAGGGTTAAAACATCAATATGCACCTGCATCAACCTCACACAAACGCGATCTTGTTACATGGATCACACCATTTTCAACGTCAACGTCAATCAACGCATCTTCCACCACAGGAAGCATCCACTGTATGGAATCGCCTTCAATCACATAAACGTCATTAGCCCCGGTCTTGATCACATCCGTCAGTTTCCCGATGATTTCTCCCTTTTCGTCATAGACGCTGCATCCGATAAGATCAACGATGAACCATCTGTTTTCGGGCAGCTGAACGGCATTTTTGCGGTCAACGTACAAGTACTGATTCCGCAAAACCTCCGCAGCGTTTCTGTCAAAACACCCTTCCAGATTTGCGTAAACGAAATCATCCTGAATACGCACAAGGGAAAACTTCCTTTTCAGATACTGACCGTTTTCCATAACAAACACGTATTTCAGATCGGTAAATCTGTCAGGATCATCCGTCAGCGACTTGAGTTTCAGTTCACCTCTGATCCCTTGCGGTTTTAATACCTGCGCAACGACGATGTATTGTGAAAGACGTGAAGCCATATTACATAATCTCAACAGAAACGCGTTTGCTTTCCTTTGCCGTTGCAGCCTTCATAACAGTACGGATTGCTTTCGCAATACGTCCCTGTTTTCCAATAACGCGTCCCATATCCGATTCGGCAACATGCAGCTCCAATACAATGCTGTGATCCTTCTCAACTCTGTTGACAGATACCGCATCGGGATTTTCGACTAATGCCTTTGCCAAACCTTTCAACAATTCTTCCATTTTGCACCTCAAAGGCGATTATTCAGCAGCCTTTTTCAGTAAAGCACGGACAGTGTCGGACGGCTGAGCACCCTTTTTGATCCACTCATTTGCTTTTTCCGTGTCGATGCGGATCTCTGCAGGATCAGTGACAGGATTGTAGTAGCCGATTTCTTCAATAAAGCGGCCATCACGGGGCGATCTGGAATCAGCCACGACAACACGATAGACAGGTGCTTTCTTAGCGCCGACACGTTTAAGACGAATACGAACAGACATTTTTGTTCCTCCATTAATAAAGTGTGTATATTACAAATTGCTTTAAGCAAATTTGCTCTTACATGAACGGCATTTTCATGCCTTTTTTGCCAAATCTTCCCATCGAAGAAACCTGTTTCATCAGTTTTCTTGTTGCATCATATTGTCTGAGAAGCTTGTTCACTTCGACGACTTCGAGTCCGCATCCCTTTGCGATCCTCTTTTTCCTGGACGCATTTATGATCTCAGGACGCTGCCTTTCAGCCGGCGTCATCGAAAGGATGATCGCCTCTGTCCTTGCCATAACTTTTTCATCGATCTCAACGTCATCCATTTTTCCCTGCATACCGGGAAGCATTGACAGTACATCATTCATGTTTCCCATTTTTTTCATCTGACGGAATTGATCGAGGTAGTCTTCCAGGGTAAAAGAGTTCTTCTTGATTTTCTCGACAAGTTCTTTTGCGTTCTTCTCATCGTAAGCCTGCTGTGCTTTTTCGATCAGCGTCAGTACATCGCCCATTCCAAGAATACGGGATGCCATCCTGTCCGGGTGAAACACTTCAATGTCTTCCAGTTTTTCTCCGATACTGGAGTAGAGAATCGGTTTACCTGTTACCGCCCGGATGGACAATGCAGCTCCGCCTCTGGCATCACCGTCAAGCTTTGACAGGACTACACCGTCAATGCTCAACTGTTCATCAAATGTTTTTGCCACATTGACCGCATCCTGTCCGGTCATCGCATCAACTACAAGAATCGTCTGGAAGACAGGCAGTTCACGATGGATCTCCTTTAACTCATCCATGAGTTCCTCATCGATATGCAAACGACCTGCCGTATCAATAAGAAGCACATCATAGCCCATACGGATCGCTTCCTGCTTGGCGGCCTTGGCTATGACCAGCGGTTTTTCCTGCCCCATTTCAAAGACAGGCACTCCGGCTTTTTCCCCCACGACCTTAAGCTGTTGAATCGCTGCGGGACGATAGATATCACACGCCGCGATCAGTGGCTTTTTCCCCTGCTTTTTCAGCATCAGGGACAGTTTTCCCGCCAAAGTCGTTTTTCCTGCGCCCTGCAGTCCGCAAAGCATGATAACTGTCGGTGGCTTGGAGTCAAAAGTAATCTGTTTTGAAGACGATCCCATCAGAGAAATCATTTCTTCATGAACGATCTTAACGACCTGCTGGCCGGGTGTAAGCGATTCCATAACCTCGCTCCCGACAGCTCGCGCGGAAGTTTTCTTGATAAAGTCTTTTACTACCAGATAATTAACATCCGCTTCCAATAATGCAAGCCGGATCTCACGCATCGTTTCCTTTACATCCGATTCCGAGAGTTTGCCCTTCCCGTTCAGTTTTCTAATAATCGCCTGAAGCTTTTGGTTCAATCCTTCAAAGGCCATGGATTCTCCTCCCAAACATGCATTATCTGCTCAAGCAACGAATCGACCGTCTTATCATCCGCTCTTTCATTTCTCTGATAGCGTTTGATCAATTCATTCTGTATCATCATTCTGCTGACAACCCCGAGCCGCATCTCTGTGTCAAACAACCATTTTTCGCATTTTTTGATCGTATCGTGGACACCTTGTCTTGTAATGTTCATTTCCTCTGCGATTTCAGAAAGCGAATAATCCTCATCGATCCAGAAAGAAAGAACTGTCCTTCGATGCTCATTCAAAAGCGCGCCGTATACATCAAACAGCATACCTGTTTTTACTTTCTGCGGCATTTGATCAAACACACGCCGCACAAAGTTTCCGTCCAGCACTTCATACTCAGATGTAACTTCTGCGCTCACTGAATCACCCGTAAAAAAGACTGTAAAGCACAATTGCTTTACAGTCCAATATTACTCGCTTTTTTTCAGATGTCAAGTGTTTTTACTTGTCACGCTCAACATTTTGATCAAATATGGAATCTCTCCTTCGAATCTTACGCCATACCAGTGATTCTCATCTTTATAGGTGTTTTCAATTGCTTTGACAGTATAATCGGCGGCAATCTTTGCAGAATCATTCATTGAACATCCGCACATCATCGCTCCTGTAAACGTAGCAGCATATACATCTCCTGTTCCGTGGCAGTTACGTTCATACTTCATGTGCTCATAATAATACGTTTCTCCCCCGCTCATAACGAAAACCCCTGTATGGCCGGGTTTAAAACTGACACCGGTCAGTACAACTGAATCGCACCCAAGAGAACGCAGTTTCTCACAAAGCTGAAGGATGTATTCTTCCTTGTAGTTTTCAGTATAAGTCGTACCGGTCAGGAAACATGCCTCTGTCAGGTTAGGGAGCACAACGTCCGCCACAGAAACGAGCTCTTTCATTTTATTTACATAGATTTCGTCAAATCCGGGATAAAGCCGGCCAAGGTCGCCCATTGCAGGATCCACGACCACCATTGAAGTATCTTTCCGGGTATGCTCAATGATCTGCTTTACATAATCAATCTGTTTAGATGAACCGAGATATCCAGTATAAAAGCAGTCAAATCGGATACCCTCTTTGATCCAGTGATTCAGAATCCCTGGAAAATCTTCTGTCAGATCATGATAGGTATATCCCTTAAAGCCCGCAGTATGCGTTGACAAAACAGCGGAGGGCAGTATCGACGTTTCAATACCGCACGCTGAAATGATCGGAAGCGCAACCGTAATCGAGCACTGACCGACACATGAAATATCCTGTATTGTAAGCACTTTTTTATTGATCATTTGAAAACTCCTTTGATAATGAAACAAAACAATCCCTTTGAAAAACAAAAAGGATGCTGAAACATCCTTTTTGTTTTCCGAGCGACCCGGATGGGGCTCGAACCCACGACCTCTAGCGTGACAGGCTAGCGCTCTAACCAGCTGAGCTACCGGGCCATCCGATGGGCCTTCAGGGACTCGAACCCCGGACCAATCGGGTATGAGCCGACCGCTCTAACCAACTGAGCTAAAGGCCCATATTTGGTGACCCCAAGGGGATTCGAACCCCTGTTACCGCCGTGAAAGGGCGGTGTCTTAGGCCTCTTGACCATGGGGTCATGTCACCAAATATTTATGAAATTAATCGGGGTGAAGGGATTCGAACCCCCGGCCCCATGCTCCCAAAGCACGTACGCTAGCCAGACTGCGCCACACCCCGAGGCATTGCCGCATCAGCGACTTATTCAATATACAAGACACGCAACTCAATGTCAAGTGTTTAATTGAAAATGACTGATCTTCCTGTTCACCGGTCTTCGCATCATCTGAACTACCGTTTTGTATGTACAACAAACAGTAAGAAAAAAGCAGCCCATTTTCAAAACGCAGATGGGCTGCTTGATTCAACCGATTATTCGTCCTTGCTCTCACCAAAGAGAGATTTCAGCTCGTCGGGAATGAGATCTCCGATCGTAATTCCGGAATCCTCGGAATAAGAGGTCGTTTCTCCGCTGTTGCGATCGCGGCGTTCACGGCGCTCGCGGGGCTGACGGTCCGAACGATGCTCGCGGGGTTCACGTTTTTCACGGCGCTCACGACGCGGTCTCTCTTCTTCAGTGCTGTCATCTCCCTCTTCCCTCGGGAGTGTTGCTTTGATCGAAAGACTGATTCTCTTGTTCTCAGGGTTGACTTCCAGGATCTTGACATCCACTTCGTCGCCGACCTTCAGAGCGTCTTCGACTTTTTCAAGTCTCCTGTTCGCAATGTTGGAAATATGAACAAGACCGTCAAGTCCGGATTCAAGTTCAACGAATGCACCGAACGGTACGATGCGAACGACTTTGCCCTTTACTACAGCACCGCTGGGATACTTCTCAACCGCTCCGTCCCAAGGATGAGCTTTGGTCTGCTTGTATCCAAGGCTGATGCGCTCTTTTTCCTGATCAAGTGCCAGAACCTCAACTTCGACCTCGTCGCCGGGTTTTACAACGTCAGAGGGATGCTTAATGCGGCCCCAGGAAAGATCGTTGATATGAATCAGTCCATCGACTCCGCCGATATCAACAAAGGCACCAAAGTTGGTAAGTCTCTGAACGGTTCCCTTGATCCGCATGCCTACTTCCAAGTTTTCCCATACGCGTTTTTTAGCGGCCTCAGCTTCTTCGACCAGAACTTCCTTTCTGGAAGCAACAACGCGATGTTTTGCCTTGTCAAGCTCAATAATCTTGACGTCCATTTCCTGACCGACGAACTTCTCCATATTGTCAACATAACGCATTGCAACATGAGAAGCGGGAATGAAAGCACGAATGCCGAATGCGTCTGCAACCAGACCGCCCTTGACGGCTTCTTTCACTGTCACTTTGATGACTTCGCCATTTTCGTTTGCTTCGATGACGTTGCGCCAGTTCTTTTTGGAATCCACGTTCTTCTTGGAAAGAATGTAATTTCCTTCACTGTCTTTCTTAATAACTTCGACCTCGATCTCATCGCCTTCTTTAACAGCTTCTCTGAGATTGACGTTCGGGTCGGAAGAAAAATCGCTCTTCTGGATAAAGCCTTCGGATTTTCCACCGATGTTTACAACAACTTCCTCATCGTTCACATAGAGCACTTCGCCCTTGATGATCTGATGATTGCGGATTCTCGTGGACTTCTTTTCAAACGCTTCAAGTTCCTGTGCAAAAGAACTCTCTTCAGAGGTCTCGTCCGCCTCTTGTGCTTCATCGGCACTGGGTGCAGCTGCAACGCTTTCCTCTGTAGTTTCTTCGATTGCTTCTTCGACAACTACAGTTTCCTCAACGGTCTCTGCGGCAACTTCTGCAACCTTTTCTTCAGCAGCCTCGACAACTGCTTCTTCAGAAGAGACGATCTCTTCCGTGGCGGTGTTTTTCTCAACTTCGCTCATACTAGTAATGACCTCCTCAATTATGCACTCCGGCGTTGATGCGCCGGCAATGACCCCAATAACATTCGCGCCTTCGAACCATTGCTTCTGCAAATCATCTTTTGTTTCGATTTTGTAGCAACGGCTGCACTCTGCACTGCTTACATCAAATAGATGCTTTGTGTTGGCGCTTGCCCGACCGCCGATTACAATCACAACATCACTTTTCTGTGCGATCTCTTTCGCTTCTCTCTGTCTGTTTGATGTCGTTGAGCAGATCGAGCAATGAACCTCTGCGTCTGAAACATGTTTCCTGACTTCGGAAAGGATCTGTTCCCAGTCCTCCAGCACAGTGGTCGTCTGTGCGACGACACATACGTTTTCCAATTCACCGAGGTTCCGTGCTTCTTCGACACTTCCGATCACAATCGCAGTATTCTGTGACCATCCTTTGATACCAATTACCTCAGGGTGCTCCTTCTTGCCAACGATTATGACCTTTTTTCCGTTTGATACAGCATTTCTGACGATCTGATGGATCTTTTTGACATAAGGGCAGGTCGCGTCAACAACTCTGCACCCTGTCGCATTCAACTCATCAATCACATCGGGACCGACACCATGTGATCGGATCACAACTGTATCGCCGGGTTTGATTCCTGCTGCATTTCCAATGGCAGTTACGCCACGGTTCTCAAGATCTGATAGCACCTGTTCATTATGAATGATTGGGCCCCATGTAAAAACAGCACCAGCACCGTTCTCTTCAGCAAGTCCGATCACAGTGCTGACAGCACGCTTCACACCAAAGCAAAAACCGCCATATTTTGCAACAATGATTGTCAATGTCCAAAAACACCCCTTTATAATATCACAAATAAATTCAATCTTCTATAAATCATTGTAAAAAAAAGCATAAAAGATGATTATTTTTCGTATTTTTTATGCGCCATTTCTTCCAGTTTTTTCATTGCCTGAAACAGCGTTTCTTCCGTTGCCTGCCTCATTTCGCTTGTGACTCTCTTCTGACCAACGCTTTCAGGAACGATTTTTTCACCGACAAAGTAATACATACGATGAAACGGTCCACGATTATCAATAAACATCGGAACGATCGGAACACCGCACTTCATTGCAAGCCAGACAGCCCCTTCATGCAGCTGTTGCACGCCGAATGATGTCCTGTTACGTGTTCCCTCAGGAAAAATACCGATGTTTTTATTCTCTTCAATCAGCTGCGTTGCCGTCCGGATACTTGAAAAATCCGGTTTATGCCGGTCGACCGGGAAAGCGCCAAGCGCTTTGATGATCGGCCTGAGTATCTTGATTTCGAACAATTCTTTTTTTGCCATAAAGAAGACCTGCTTCTTCACGACGATCGCGATCAAAAACGGATCATAAAAATGACGATGGTTCGAACAATAAATAACGGGTTCGTCGTGATTCAGGTTTTCTTTTCCGTATTCGATCTTATAAGGCGAGAGCACGCGCGTATTAAAAATCGTCAGCGGTTTGATGAACATGTAAAAATTCATTTCATTCACCATCTATTGCATTTGTCATGATTCTCAGTACTTCATCGATCTCAAGTCCTGTCGAATCCACAAGCAAAGCATCCTCTGCCTGTTTCAACGGTGCAAACGCCCTTGTGGAATCCGCGTGATCGCGCTCGATGATCTGTTTTAAAACCGTTTCATAATCAGCCGGCAATCCTCTTCCCTGCAGCTCAAGTGTTCTGCGTCTGGCTCTTTCCTCGGCAGTCGCGGTCAGGAAAAACTTGAACTCAGCATCCGGCAGTACATATGTGCCGATATCTCTCCCGTCAAGAACAACGCTCTGACCTCTCGCGACCTCACGCTGCAATTCAACGAGTTTAATCCTGACTTCAGGAACGGCAGAAACGGCTGATGCCGCCATTGAAACCTCTTCTGTTCGAATCAAGCCATTCACGTTTTCCCCGTCAAGATAGACTGCCTGTGCACCGTTTTCGTATTTTACCTGGACATCAACTTTTTTGATCAAATCAGAAACTGCAGAAAAATCATAGACATCAACATGATTCCGCACAGCACTTAAACCGATAGCACGATACATGGCACCTGTATCCAAATACAGAATGTCATAATGCCTGGCAAGCATCTTTGCAATCGTTGATTTGCCTGCTCCCGATGGTCCGTCAATCGCAATTCTCATAATTCTTCCTCTTTTCTCTATATGGCTCTGTGGCCAAGGCCTATCGCAATCTCGTTCAGATGAAGCAATCCAACCTGGAAAAACATACACACACATACATGTTCTCCATGCCGCGCTATCGCGATTTTTCCGCCCACATGAAAACCAAGCGCTTTTTCATACACCTGTGACAATGCTTCGCGCGCAGCACCCGCAACGCTTCCTTCTTCCGAATGGATTTCAGAAATCACATTCTCCCTCTTTGCCGCAACGACAGCGCGTTCAATCACCTTGCCGGCATC
Organism: Clostridia bacterium; assembly: GCA_017431145.1. Taxonomy (GTDB): domain Bacteria; phylum Bacillota; class Clostridia; order Christensenellales; family Maliibacteriaceae; genus RGIG9107. The sequence continues at coordinate 181,073 of JAFRLQ010000135.1, forward strand.
CTTGTTCAAATCACCGCCAAAGTCCACCGCCGTAGCACGGATACCACGACTCAGAAGTCCGCGTTTCATTTCTGTTTCTTCCTCGCGCGATTGCGTCGTTGTCAACAGAATCGCAGCTCTTGCCACATCTTTTGATCCCATTCCGTTTTCCATAGCCTATACCTTATGACTTTGCGCGCAGAGCAGCCCCTTCTCCTGCAGCCTTGCCTGTACATAAGGCAATCTGCAGATTGAAGCCTCCGGTCTTTGCGTCCACATCTATTATCTCTCCCGCAAAGAACAATCCTTCGCAAATTTTCGACTCCATCGTAGCAGGATCGATTTCTTTCACCAAAACGCCGCCTCTCGTCACGATCGCTTCTTCGATCGGTCTGAAGCTTTTCAGGTGGATCGGGAATCCTTTCAGGAGTTTTACCAGTGACGATCGTTCTTCTTTTTTTAATTGTGATACATTTTTATCTCCCGGTATTCCCAGTATTTTCAGCGTGAGATCCGCCATCCGGGACGGCAGAAGAGATGCCGCGAAAGTAGACATCTGAATCCTTTGATTCGTTTCGATCCTTCTGAGAATGGAACGATCGAGTTTTTCTTCATCCAACGCAGGCTTCAAATCAATGGAACATGAGAGCATTTCCAACTGTTCGTCCTGCAGGCAGCTCGTCAGTGTCAGAACAAGCGGTCCGGATATACCGCTGTGCGTAAAAAGCATTTCCCCCATTTCACGATAATGAAATTTTCTGTTCTGAACGCATAATGTTACGTTTTTCAGCGAAAGGCCAGCCAATTCGCCTGTCCAGTCATCAGAGGTATCAATGCCGCAAAGGCTCGGCCTGGGGCTCTTTAACGTATGCCCTGCCGAGACAGCAAGTTCATACCCGTCTCCATCCGAGCCTGTAGTGGGATATGATATCCCTCCGCAGGCAACAACAACACTTGCTGCTTCAAAGCTTTTTCCGCTTTGTGTTTTTACGCCCTTGATCCGATTATTCTCTATCAGAAGTTCATTGACGCGCTCGTCGGGTCGAAATCTTACCCCGTTGTCAAGCATGTTCTTTTTCAATGCGTCGACAATATCAAAAGCTTTGTCTGATACCGGGAAAACCCTGTTTCCCCTTTCCCGTTTCAGCGGAACGCCAAGATTCTCAAAAAAAGCAATGGTATCCTGACTGTTGAATCTGCTGTACGCAGAATACAGAAATCTCGGATTTCTGCTGACCGAACCGAAGAACGTATCGCTGTCACAATCATTTGTGATATTGCACCGACCCTTGCCGGTGATAGCGATCTTTCTCCCGGGCTTCTCATTTCTTTCCAGCACAAGCGTCTTTGCGCCGCACAGCGCGGCCTCCGCCGCAGCCATCATACCCGATGCACCCGCACCGATCACGATCACGTCATAACGGTCACTCATTGTGCATCAGCTCTCTTTTCAAAGTAGGTCTCAGTTTCATTCCAAATATCTTCGAGCGATTCGAGGTAATCGGATACTTCTTCTTTTTTAGCAAGTCCAAGCGCTACAATCAGTGCATTGATCACGGAAAGCGGAGCAACAAGTGAATCCGCAAACAAAGCCATATCGCTTCCGGCGATCAGGGCGCAATCCGAAAGAGATGCGATCGGTGAAATAAGCGTATCCGTCAGCGCCACTATTTTTGCTCCCTGCCGTTTTGCAAACTCAACAGCTTCAACTGTTCTTGACGAGTATCTCGGAAAACTCATTGCAAACACCACGTCCTCTTCCCCGACGCGGACGAGGTGCTCCATGACGTGTGTCACGCCTTCTCCGACGATCTGGACATTCGAGAAGATATAACTGAGATAATGACCGAAGAATTCAGCAAGAGGAGCCGCAGAACGAAGACCGATTATATAGATGTTCTTTGCATGAACCATAATCTGAACAGCCTGTTCGAACACATCGGGATTCAGATCCTCCAGCGTTCTGCGTATATTCTGTATGTCGCGTTTCAAAACAACAGACAGCGCTTTTTGGGGAGGCATATCCTCTGTCAGTGCGATTCTCTGGACACTTGTTGCACGTATCCTCAGCATCTCCTGCAAAGCTCTTTGCATTTTCGGGTATCCGTCATAGCCGATCAAAGCGGCGAAACGCACAACCGTCGACTCCGAGACGTTTGCTTCCACAGCAAGACGAGCCGCAGTCATCTGAACCGCTTTATCCGCATGCTGTGAAATATAATCCGCGATTCTCTTTTGCCCTTTGCTCAAAGAATCATATCGGCTGTTGATTCTATCCATTAAATCGTGATGCATTCTGTGTTTTCTTCCCCCTACACCTTTGCGAAATCAAACGATTCCGACAGCATCTTTAAAGAATTCAGATCATTCATATCCAGATTCAGAGGTGAAATCGATGCCCATCCGTTATCAAGCGCCCAAAAATCATCTTCAAATTCAACAGCTTTGCCAACGCGCGGCATACCGTTGAACTTCACTGTCGTTTCGGTTTTATCAATCACTTCCGAAAGCTGATTGAATCCGTGTCTGACCCATCTGATCCCTTTGATCTGATCCTCGGGTATTGACGGCACATTCAGATTCAGCATGGTTCCTTCCGGTATTCTGTCCAGGACTCCGCTTCTTATCACAACCGCGGCATACTTCGCCGCGACCGGAAGATACTCCTCTTTGTAATGAGCCAGCGATACCGCAAGCGCAGGAAGTCTGTGCATGGAAGCTTCTCTGGCGGCGCCGACTGTGCCGGAGTACAGGACATCTGTTCCGACATTTGATCCCATGTTGATACCTGTGATCACAGCATCAAACGGCTTGTCTTCCAGCCAGTAAATCCCGATCCTTGTACAGTCCGCCGGAGTTCCGTCAGTTGAATACGCCAGCACATCCGAATCAGGTATTTTTACTCTTTTGATCGCAAGCTGTTTTCTCAATGTGATCTTCTGACTGTTTCCGCTTCTCTGGGAATCCGGTGCAACAATAACGACTTCATGCTCCTTTGACAATTCAGCTGCCAAGGCAAGTATACCGTCAGCAAGAACGCCATCATCATTTGTCAGCAGTAATCTCATTTTTCTCCTCCGTGGGAATCATTTCAATTACGAAAAGAATCGCCTCGACATTACATCGAGGCGATACCTCTAAACTGTTCAAATGCGTTTGAAATCAATTACATACTTGATATCGCCGGAAACAACATTCTCCTGTGCTGCCTTTGCCTTCGCGGGCGGTACTTCACGAATGTCTTCTCCGGACTCTCTGGCTTCAAAGAACCTTGTAGCCACCTGCGGGAACAGTGCATACGAAAGAACATCTTCATCCTGCCTGATGTACTGTTTGATCTCCTGTCTGAATTTCTCCATTTCAGGCTCAAGGAAATCTGCGGGACGTGCAGTCATGACCGGCTCATCACCGATGCATTTTTTCCGCACTTCTTCATTCACTTTGCCGGGAAGACGTCCGTATTCGCCCCTCATCAAACCGCGGGACTCTTTGGTAACGTTTTTATACCGTTCGCCGTACATGACATTCATCACTGCCTGTGTTCCAACGATCTGACTCGTCGGAGTGACCAGCGGCGGATAACCGAAGTCTTTTCTGACACGCGGCACTTCCTGAAGCACATCCGTCAATTTCTCCTCCGCGCCCATCTGCTTCAGCTGGCTGATCAGGTTGGAAAGCATGCCGCCGGGGATCTGATACATCAGAGTGTTGATATCTACTTTCAGAACTTTGGGATCGAGATATCCATCGTCCTGAAGTCTCTGCGCTACCTTTCTGAAATGAACCGCAGCCTGATTCAGAACCGTCAGATCCATTCCGGTATCATATTCCGTATCATACAGAGTCGCAACGAGCGGTTCCGTCGCGGGCTGTGCAGTTCCGTTGCCAAGAGGAGAAAGTGCCGTATCCACAATATCAACACCGGCTTCGATGGCCTTCAGAAGCACCAGTTCGCCTGTTCCGGACGTATTATGCGTATGCAGTTCGATCGGAACGCTTACAGCCGCCTTCATTGCCTTTACAAGTTCATATGTCTCATAAGGCAGGAGCAGGTTCGCCATATCCTTGATGCAGATGGAATCAGCGCCCATCTGTTCAAATTCTTTTGCAAGATTCACGAAATATTCGCGGGTATGGACGGGACTTGTCGTATAACTCATTGCGATCTGGGCGTGACCGCCGTACTTTTTGATCGCACGTACAGCCGCTTCCATGTTTCTCGTATCATTCAGGGCATCAAATACACGAATGATGTCGATTCCGTTTTTCAACGCAGCTTTCACGAAAGCGTCAACCACGTCGTCCGGATAATGACGGTAACCCAGGATATTCTGACCGCGCAGAAGCATCATCAGTTTTGTGTTCGGCAAAGCCTTTCTCAACGCGCGCAGTCTCTCCCAGGGATCCTCGTTCAAAAAGCGCAGGCAGCTGTCAAACGTCGCGCCGCCCCAAACTTCGAGTGCGAAATAACCTGCTTTATCAAGGATCCCGCATGCGGGAAGCATTTCTTCTGTGCGCATCCTTGTTGCAGCCTGTGACTGATGTGCATCTCGCAGAATCGTATCTGTAATTAATACTTTATGTGCCATAAGTCTTTATCCTTTCAACAAATTAATCATCCAAGCAGGTTAATAAACATACCCGCTGCAACAGCTGAACCAATAACGCCGGCAACATTCGGGCCCATTGCATGCATCAGAAGGAAGTTCGAAGGATCCTCCTGCTGCCCCACACGCTGAGAAACTCGAGCCGCCATCGGAACTGCAGATACACCGGCGGAACCAATCAGAGGATTGATCTTCTTGCCGGAAATGAGATACATCAGTTTGCCAAGCAGCACTCCGCCCGCCGTACCGAAGCCGAAAGCAATGACGCCCAGCAGGACGATCAGCAGCGTTCTCGTCGTAAGGAAAACTTCCGCAGTCGCAGTTGCGCCGACCGTAAGGCCGAGGAAAATCGTGACGATGTTGATCAGTTCATTCTGTGCTGTTTTGTTCAGGCGTTCGACAACTCCGCTTTCTCTGAACAGGTTGCCGAGCATCAGCATGCCGATCAAAGTCGCGGCATCCGGAAGAATCAGGGAGACAATGATCGTTACAGCGATCGGGAAAATGATCTTTTCAAGTTTCGATACCTGTCTCAACTGTCCCATTTTCACCCGGCGTTCCTGTTTCGTCGTCAGTGCTTTCATGATCGGCGGCTGAATGAAAGGCACAAGCGCCATATACATATACGCCGCGACCGCAATCGGTCCGAGAAGATCAGGTGCCAGTTTGGATGTTACGAAAATCGCAGTAGGGCCATCCGCTCCGCCGATAATACCGATCGAGCCTGCTTCCTTCAAAGAGAATCCAAAGATCAAAGCAAGGAAGAATGCCATATAAACACCGAGCTGAGCAGCGGCGCCAAGAAGCATGCTTTTCGGATTCGCAATCAGCGGACTGAAGTCCGTCATACATCCGATTCCAAGGAAGATCAGCGGCGGATAGATTCCAAGTTTAACTCCCATATAAAGCCAATGCAGCAGTCCTTCTTCGCCCGTTGAAGCAAGGTTTGCAAGCGGAAGGTTCGCTAACAGCATGCCGAATGCGATCGGCAGCAGCAAAAGTGGCTCATATTCTTTTGCAATTGCGAAGTAAATCAGTACACACGCAACTCCCAGCATGATTACATTGCCAATCGTAATCGCAGAAAGTCCCATGCCCTGCCAAAACTCCGCTAATGAAAACGTAACTGACATGAAGCCGTTTCCCCTTTCTCTAGACTACACGCTGCTTATTCGATCACAGCAAGAAGGTCTCCGCTCTTTACCATAGCTCCCTGAGCAGTGTGCACCTGTGCTACGGTTCCGTCACAAGGGCTAAGAAGTTCATTCTCCATTTTCATCGCTTCAAGGATAAACAGCAGGTCTCCGGATTTCACTTTCTGTCCGGGCTGGACGCAAACGCGCAGAATCGTACCGGGCATCGGGCAGGTAACCTGCTCAGCATTCGCTCTGGGAGCGGCTGCAGGGGCTGCCGGTGCAGGAGCAGGAGCAGCAGCAGGAGCTGCGCTCGGGGAAACCGTACCGGCTTCCGCAACTTCCACTTCATAATTCACGCCATTGATGGTTACAAGGTATTTGCTCATTCTATGTTCCTCCATTTGATATGATGATCAGACGCGTTTCACATCTCTGATAATTAATTGGCCGACATCTTTATTCAACGCCTGGGCAAGCGCAGCGGTAATCGCCGCCAAAGCTTCAGGTGTCAGGTCCTGACCTGCAGGTAAACTTGCGGCAGGCGCAGGTGCTAATTCAGGTACTTCTTTTGCAGGTTTCAGCTTGTTGATCTGGTTTGTGACCAATGATATCAAACGAATCATGAAAATCAGTAACGCTAAAACGACAAAAACCATGCCGAAGCCGAGCACGAAAACCAAAAGCCCGCTTTTAACCATTCATTTCACTCCCTTGCTAAGTTAATGTTTATCGTTAATGACTGTAAGCCATTATAACCGAAACAGTTCACTGAACCGCCATTTCATTGAAATTCAAAGCCTTTCTTAACTCTGCCAGTTCAGATTCCGTCAATTCTCTCCATTGTCCGGGCTTCAATCCTTTCAGGCTCAGAGGTCCCGCTGAGATCCGGACCAGTCTGACCACCCTGCACCCGACTGTTTCAAGCATTTTTCTTATCTGCCTGTTTCTTCCTTCATGGATCGTGATCTCCAGTTTTTCATGTATCCCTTCTGTCTGGATACGGATCACTTTCGCAGGTGCGGTCCGTCGCTCGTCAATGACAACGCCTCTGCGCAGCCTTTGTATCGCCTCGCCCGTAACATGTCCTTCGATACTCGCAACATAGGTCTTCTGGATGCCGTATTTCGGATGTGTCATTCGAAGAGCAAGCTCTCCGTCGTTTGTCAGCAAAAGAAGGCCCTCACTGTTCATATCAAGCCTTCCGACAGGATAAAGTCTCTCCGGTATTCCGGAAATTACATCCGCAATGCACTTTCTTCCTTTTTCATCAGAATTCGTACACACGATCCCGCGGGGTTTGTAATACATGACGGTCATGGATCTCTGAGAAAGCTTGACGATCTTTCCATCAACCCTTATCTCGTCATCCTCACTGACTTTTTTCCCCATGGAGAGAATGATTTCTCCATTGACCATCACGCGTCCATCGGAAATCATCTGTTCAGATTTTCTTCTGGAAGCAATGCCGGCTTTCGCCAGATAATGCTGTAAACGCATTTCGCCCTCCAACGCGGCATTTCAATGTGTCTGTTTCTAATAGAACATACATATTGATTATAAACCGATATCCCAAAAAAGTGTATAGTCATTCGGTCCGAAAATCTTCCCCCGCGGGGTACCGGACCGGCGCATCAGACCGTCATCTCGTCAGGAACCAGTTCCTCTCTGTTCGGAAGATCGCTCAGATCTTCAAGCGAAAAATGCCTGAGAAATAAATCTGTTGTCCCGAACAGGATCGGTCTTCCGATCGATTCCTTTCTTCCGACTTCTCTGATCAGGCCTTTCGTCATCAAAGAAGAAACAACGTACTCGCATCTCACGCCGCGGATCTGCTCGATCTCGTTTCTTGTGATCGGCTGCCTGTATGCAATGATCGACAGCGTTTCGAGCGCGGCTTGAGACAGTGTCTGTTTTCTCAGCGGTTCGCCCATCCTGTCAATGTATGAAGCAAATTCGGGTTTTGTGCACATCTGTACCTTCTCGGCAAACCGGACGACGCCGAGACCCCTGTCTCCTTCCTCAAGAGACGCGATCAGATACGACACCGCAGCATCCGCCTCTTCTTCACTGATTTCCATGATCTGAGCAAGATCACCGATCGTCAGTGGATCACCTGATACATACAGAAGCGCCTCTATGGCAGCAGCATACTGTTTCCGTCTATTGTTCTCATTCGTTTCCATCAGTCCCATCCCCTTCACGCCACGTCAGCATTATCTCCCGGAACAGCCCCTTCTGAAGCACCTGCAGGTTCCCGTTTCTGATCATTTCCAGCATTGCGATAAAGGTCACGACAATCTCTTCTCTTGTGACTGCGTCATCAAAAAGTTCTGAAAATGCAACCTGCTTCTTTTTCCTGATCGTTTTACGAAGATAAACCATCCGGTTTGTAACGGTGAACACTTCCCGCCGGATCACCCTTTCGCGTATCTGATCCGCTTCTTCCGTTTTGCGCAGCAGAACGTTCTCAAACGCATCAAACAGCGATTCGGCAGTGACTCCTGTAAGATCAAGCTCCGGGGCTTTGAAAGAGAGTTCTTCGGGAAGCTTGTACCTTCTGCCCGCTCCTTCGCTTTCCAGCGATCTCATATCCAGCGATACGTTTTTGATCATTTCATACAGCTGCAGCTGCCGGATGATTTGTTCCTCCGGGGACAATTCATCTTCTCCGTCTTCTTCAACGGCAGGCGGTTTCGGCAACAGGGAACGGGATTTGATTTCGATCAGCGTCGCTGCCATCGTAATGAATTCACCTGCGATCTCCATGTCAAATGCCTCTGCAGTGCGTATGATCGACAGGTACTGCTCCGTTATCTGCGAAACGAAGATATCCTCGATCCTTACCTCTGCAACACGGATCAGATGAAGCAGAAGATCGAGAGGGCCTTCAAACGCATCGAGTTTCACAACAACTTCCATACTGTACCCTCATTTCAAAACCGGAATAAACGACCGGTCAGAAGATTGATCGGAAGATTGATCAGAGATGCAACAAAGCCGACAAGCCTCGACGTTACCCCTGTGAAAAAAAGGAGGATCAGAATCAGATACCCGTATTTATCCATAAAAGCAAAGAAACGGTTGGACGGGTGCTTCGCCAATCCTTTGATCACCTTATAACCATCAAGCGGCGGAAAAGGAAGCAGATTAAAAGAAAACAATAGGGCATTCCACGTTGTGCACGGGATCAGTATCTTTGAAAGCACATCACCCGTATGCCCGGTCGAAATGACCAGACGGAGAAGACCGACATAAAGAAGATTCGCTGCCACGGCTACAGAAAGATTAGCAAGCGGCCCCGCAACTGCCACGAGAACACTGTCTCTGCGTATTTTCTTGAAATAGGAAGGATTGATCCTTACAGGTTTTCCCCACCCGAATCCGGCGATCAGCAGCATGATCGTCCCGATCGGGTCCATGTGCGAAAGAGGGTCAAGCGTCACCCTGCCCATCATGCGGGGCGTCGGGTCTCCGAGAGCGTCCGCGACTTTCGCATGTGCAAATTCATGGATCGTAAAACCGATAATAATCCCAGGCAAAGAATATAGGATATTCAATAAAACATTCAGCATAGCCTTGCCTTGATCCTTTCATGAATTGCATGCATAACAGATTTATTATATTCGACTCATTTCTTTCATGCAAACGATGAGCGCGTCGAAAATCAGGCTGCAGACAGCAGCACAGTCCTGCAGTTCGGTTCACTTTATTTCATTCAAAGAAAAAACCGCTTTCGCGGCTTTTCGTTTATCTGTACTGCTGCACGAAAACATTCACGTCACAGAATCGTTTCCATGCCGATCTTTTGTTTCTTCATCCCCATAGCTTCATAAAAACGCAGCGCATCGGGATTCAGGCTCCAGACATTCAGCGTCACGTTGTAAAACCCGTTTTCACGCGCATATTCAACGACATGTTCATAAAGCGCTTTCCCAACGTGCATTCCCCTGCACTGTTCATCCACACAAAGATCATCTATATACAGTGTCTTTATTTCTGTCCGCATCCTGTCGTGCAGGATCTGTTCAAAAACACAAAATGCATATCCCACTGTCACATCATCATCGTCTGCCGCAACAAAAATCGGGTTTTTGCTGTCAAGAATCATCCCGGAAAGCTGCTCTTTTGAATACTTTGTCGCCAGATTGAAAATATCCGGCCTGCCCCGGTGATGGATCTCGTTCACCTGGCACAGAAGTGTCATGATCCGATCGATGTCTTTTTCTTTCGCCCTGCGTATCTGCATCATAGTTCCTTTCTGTCCCGTGACAAAAGCAATGCTGCTAATTATAATACACTTATGTTTTCAGAGGTGCCAGTTATGATTATTGATGCTCACACACATTGTTTTCCCGATTCCATTGCCCCGCGTGCAATCCTGAGCCTTCAGAAAAACAGCGGAAACCTTCGGAACTATACTGACGGAACCGCTTCCGATCTGATCAGGAACATGGATTCTGAAGGTATCGATTATTCGTTTGTATTGAATATCGCGACCAATCCGAAGCAAATGCATCATGTAAACGCTTTTGCCAAAAGCCTGATTGGCACGCGTCTGATTCCTTTTGCGTCTGTCCATCCCGACAGCCCCGAGATCATGGAGGAACTTGAATGGATCAAGGCTTCCGGTATCCCCGGGATCAAGTTCCATCCCGAGTATCAGGGTTTTTTTGTCGATGACGCAAGAATGAAGCCTGTTTATAAAAAGATCTCAGCGCTTGGTCTGATCACGGTGTTTCATGCAGGGTATGACATCGGGTACGGTTTCCCTGTACACGCCTCCCCCGTTCGTATGAGACGGGCGCTTGCCTGGTTCGACAGCCCGGTCATTGCCGCGCACTGGGGCGGATGGTGCAGCTGGAACGAAGTGCTGAAGCGGCTGTGCGCAACGGACATCCTGTTTGACACATCGTTTTCTCAGGGCACGATGCCGACTCCGATCGCACAGCGCATTCTTGACCGTCATGGAAGTGACCGTATCGTATTCGGCTCAGATTCACCGTGGCACAGTCCTTCAATGGATCTCGGCCTGCTTTCTGTCCTCTCGATGGATAAAGCTCAGCTGGACCGGATCCTATGGAAAAACGCACTCTCCCTGCTGGACTATGCGCATTATCAGCTTCCCGCGATCAATGACAGTTTGTAATTCATATAACCGTCCAGGCCGTCTCTCTCGCTGACGCGGATCGTTTTTCGTTTGGACGATATCAAAACCGCCTCTGCTATCAAAGACGCACACGCAATGATATCCGCTCTTTTGGGCATCAGTCCCGGCAGTCCCAGTTTTGTTTCATTGTTTAAACCGCACAGTTCCGCCCGTAGTGCATGAACATCGTCGAAAGTCAGAACGGCGTCCTGTATTCTTTCCGGATCATAGTCACGCATTTTGATTTTCATGGAGGCGAGCGTTGTAAATGTCCCGCCGACTCCGTACATCAAAGCATCCTCCGGGAGCGTTTCCGTCATTTTGCAAAAGGCATTCACAGCATATTCAAGCAAAGCAGCCTGGTTCTCAGGGGAAACCACTCCGTTTTCATCCGCAAATCTCTGTGTCATCCGCACCGCGCCGATTCTCACGCTTGATGCTGCAGACAGCACCCCGTCCCTGCCGTAGGATATCTCTGTACTCCCTCCGCCAATATCTGCAACAGCAAAGCACCCAGATCTGTTTCCGGTCACGCCCCGAAACGCAATCGTTGACTCTTTTTCACCGCTCAGCACCTCGATATCAAGCCCGTGTTTTTTTGCCTTTTCAAGAAAACGCTCCTTGTTGGAAGCTTCGCGCACAGCGCTTGTCGCATAGATGCCAAGCAACCGTGTTTCTCTCGACTGCGCCTCTTTCACAAACTGGTCAATCGCACGGATCGTCCTCTCCATCGGTTCTTCACCAAGTTCATCCGTATCCGCCGTGCCTTCTCCGAGTCGTGTCGTGATCAGTTTTTTCTCTGTCACAACAAGAATGCCGCCGCGCTCCTCTCCGATCGCATGCCTTACAGAATTCGTACCGATATCGATAGCTGAATAAAGATCGCTCATTGTATCCCCTCTTCACGCAACATATATTTCAATTCAAAAAAACAGCCGCACTCCCTCAGAAGCGCGGCATATAATGTTTCGATTATCCCTGCGGAGTCTCAACGTACAGGATCTCATCTTCGCGGACCCATCCCAGTCTTTCTCTTGCCGTCCGCTCCACACTGTCAAGCGAACCCGCATCGGCAATCCTGGCATTCAGGTTATCATTGTATTCCTGTGTCTCCTCGATCTGTCTGTCAAGTTCCGCCAGCGTTTCATTCTGCTGTTTCAGTTTGATCTGTGCCTTTACAAACTGAAACACAAAAACAGTGATCACAAGAAGCATCAGCAACACATAGAAACGGCCGCTGATCTTGATACGAACACGTTTCTTCTGCATACCTTTCGCCTCCATTCCGAACTGCTTTCATATAAGAATCATATCACACTCAGTGAACCGTGAAAAGAACGAAAACGCTCAATCTTTCATGGATTTAACGGAATCCTTCTTTCTCATTTCAAATGGATCGTCATATATACACGTCCGTCCGCGGTCACGTCTCTTCTCTCTGCTCCGTAGCGTTCCCAGACCGACAGGAGTTCGCTGTCCTGATCACGCATCACATCAAAAATCGCTGCCAGATCCATTTTGATCGCCTCATCGACCAGAAGCGTAAACACATCGTTCAGCGTCTTCTCGTTCTGATACTTCGTGCCGATCCAGAATGAAAGCCGTGCTGAATTTGCGACAACATCTCTGTATGCCAGCATACCCAGTCCGATCGCATGGTCCCCGTCGACAATGGAAAAGACCTTCGCGCCGTTGCTCCTTGAAAGCGTTGCATAATAATTCTCAAATTCCACCACGCTTCTCGGTGCGCGACCGCTTTTTATGGATTCTATCAGTTTTTTGTCCGTGTTCAGAATGACAATCAGATCTTCTGACCACTTTCCCTTAACCTGATCAAGAAACATGCGCTTCTCCTTCTGCTTAGGCTCTTCTGAGTTTTTGCCCCTGCTTTGTATCCTCCACAATGTATCCCATATCCTTCAGCGCATCGCGGATTTCATCGCTCTTGGCGTAATCCCTGTTTTCCCTTGCGATCCGACGCTCCTCCAGAAGCGCCAGTGCTTTCGGATCATCAATCTCAGCCTGTTTCGTCAGAAGCCCCATGACTCCGCAAAGCTCGTTCAGTCCGTCAAGCGCCGCTTTCGCATCTTCAGCGGTAGCCTGCTCATCCAGAGCCGTGTTCAGCTGACGCACCATGTCGAAGATTATTCCGATCGCATCTGCAGTGTTCAGATCGTCATCCATTGCCTCAATGAAACGCGCTCTTGCGTCATCCACGATCTTTTTCGTCTGTCCCGAGCCCGCCTCTTTCGGAAGATTGCTCTGCAGATGCAGATAGTTGTCTCTCGCTGCATACAGCCGGTCAAGTGCCGCCTGCGACTGCGCGATCAGTTCGGACGAGAAATTGATCGGCTTGCGATAATGCGCAGACAACATAAACAGTCTTACAGCCTCAAGGCCGCATTCCCTGGAAATATCTCTTATCGTGAAGAAATTCCCCTTGGACTTGCTCATTTTTTCATTGTTGATATTGATAAACCCGTTATGCATCCAATAATGTGCAAAGGGTTTTCCCGTAGCGCCTTCGCTTTGGGCCACTTCGTTCTCGTGATGCGGGAAAAGCAGATCCGCACCGCCGCAGTGAATATCGATGGTTTCACCCAAATACCGCATGCTCATTGCGGAGCATTCGATGTGCCAGCCCGGTCTCCCCATACCCCAGGGAGACTTCCATGACGGCTCACCCGGCTTTTCCGCTTTCCACAGTGCAAAATCCATCGGATGCTTTTTCTGCTCGCCCACCGTGATCCTTGCGCCAGCTTCAAGGTCCTCCAGAGACTGACCGGAGAGTTTGCCGTAACCGGGAAACGCCTGCGTGTCGAAATAGACATCGCCGTCGACAACATACGCATATCCGTTATTGATCAGTTTTTTAATGATTCCGATGATCGGTCCGATCTGTTCTGTTGCACGCGGATGGACGCTTGCTTTCTTGATGTTCAATCCTTCCGCATCCGTGAAATATTCCGCAATAAATCTGTCGGCAAGTTCCTTCACCGTAATACCCTCACGGTTCGCTCTTGCGATCATCTTGTCATCGATATCCGTAAAGTTCTGCACAAACGTTACGTCATAGCCCCTGTACTCAAAATATCTGCGCAACTCATCAAACAGGATAAACGGTCTTGCGTTTCCGATATGGAAATAATCGTATACGGTTGGTCCGCATGAGTAGATGCTCACTTTTCCCGGCTTGATCGGAACAAACTCTTCTTTTTCATGTGTAAGATGGTTGTAGATTCTCATTCTGTTTTCTCCTTTTTGATAATAAGGATACCCTCATCCGGAGACGAAGGTATCCTTTCGCGGTTCCACCCCGGTTAATTGCCTGAAACGCAATTCACCTTAACCCCTTAATGCGGGATCACATTGCCTGCTGAGAGAAAAACTTCTGTTCACAGGCAACGGCTCACGAATGCACACGCAATGTCTGGGCTCAAAAACTCGCACCACACGTTTTCTCTCTGAAGAGCCGAGTCAACATTGCTCTTTCGGTCAGCGCCGTTACATATTCATAACATATGAATTATAGTATCTGATCCTTTTATTTGCAAGATGAACCGATAAAACAAAAGAACTGCAGAAAAACTCTGCAGTTCCCGTTTGATCATCTCAGATCAGTCCAAAACGATGCAGGCCAGCATTTTTACATCCGCGCCGGAATGATTGATTACGGAGTGTCCGTCACCGTTTCCCGTTACCACCGTATCTCCCGGTTTCAGAAGCGTTTTGCTTTTGCCGTCATCAAGGATCGCCTCACCCTCGAGGATATAGTAAAACTCCGTTTCCCCCGAGTGCTCATGGTAGCCCATCGACGCGCCGTCCGGCACGATGATCTGCGCGAAGAGCCGGCATTTTTTCGGGAGATCCTCCTTGTTTGCAACCGGATGCTTAAAGTAGACGGTCCCTTCTCCTCCCCGCATATGCTCACGCGCTTCGTCTCTGGCGTCTTTCAGTGAAATAATCATTTGCCTATCCTCCTTACACTTCTGCATGAATTGCCGCAAGGCAACCGGTGCAGCCTGCCAGCGCACGGTCCAGTTCCTCTTCGGATACCTGATCGATCAGGACCGCACATTGACCGGCAGCTGTCGCCGTTTTCATTACTTTCAGGCCTTTTTCTTCCAGTGCAGTCTTCAGGCTTTGAGTATCTTCCCCTTCGAAACGGAGGAAATACCTGGATGCTGCTTTTTTGTTGTTGACCTTTGCCTTGTTTCCCTCTGCGAAAAAGCGCTGATACTCATGCCGCTGCGCTTTGGACGCACGCACGATATCCGAAACGATCGCGCTTGCGGTCGGAAGCGCTCCCGCTCCTCTTCCGTACAGCATAACATCATCGACCATATCGCCTGTTAAAAAGATCGCGTTGAACGCATCCGTTACAGCCGACATCATATGGGAATCCGGAAGGAATGTCGGATAAACATGCGCTTCCACTTCATCGCCCTGATCTTTCGCAATGCCCAGGAGTTTCAAGGTCATGCCCATTTCTCCGCCGAGTTCGAGATCCTGTGGAGTGATCTCGGTAATGCCGACACAGGCAATATCCTCGACATCGACATGCTTCCTCATGGCAAGGGATGCAAGGATCGACAGCTTGAATGCCGCATCTTTTCCGCCGACATCGAACGTCGGATCAGGTTCGGCATACCCGAGTTCCTGCGCCTCCTTCAGCGCCTGGTCATAGCTCATATGTTCCTGCTTCATTCGCCAGAGCATATAGTTTGTCGTACCGTTGATGATCCCCATGATCATCGCGATATGGTTCGCCTGCATGGAATGGTTCAGAACATCGATGACGGGAATACCGCCGCCTGCACTTGCTTCAAAATAGAGTCCTGCACCGCTCTGTTTCGCCGCGCTGTCCAGGATCTCCCATGTCGGTGCAAGTGCGCTCTTGTTTGCGGTGACAACTGTTTTCCCGTGTTCAAGTGCCCTGCGCATAAACGAAGCGGCAGGCTCCTGACCGCCAAGGACTTCGATGATAATATCAATGTCCGGATGATCCGTCACTTCCTCGATTTTTTCGGTGCGAAGAGAAGGTGCGAGTCCGAGCGCCTCAAGCCGTGAAGGGTCGCGTTCCAGAACCTTCACGATTTCAAACGTAAGACCGCTTTCCTCCTGAAGAAGCGTCTTGTTCGCAGCAAGCACTCTTGCCACACCGGAGCCGATATTTCCCAGTCCCAAGAAACCCAGTTTGATCGTTTTCATTTTGCTTCTTCCCCTGTTTTCAAATTTTTTCTGTAAAGGATATCCAATCCCTTCAGTGTCAGCAGCGGGTCAATCTGCATATGGATTGACATCTGGGAACCGATAAGTTTGGCCATTCCGCCTGTTGCGACCACCTTCGCATCAGGACAGTTCATTTCCCTTCTCATCTTTTCCACAATATAAGAGACCTGCCCCACACAGCCGTACACGATTCCGGCCTGCATGTTCAGCACCGTCGTGCGGTTGATGACTCTTGAAGGCCGTTCAAGTTCCACCGTCGGAAGCTTTGCTGTGTTTCTTACAAGCGCTTCCATGGAAACCTTGATGCCGGGACAGATTACGCCCCCCAGAAAATCTCCCTTTTCGGAAACGGCGGAAAAAGTGGTCGCTGTCCCGAAATCAATGACGATGGCAGGACCGCCATAGCGTTCGTATGCGGACACAGCGTTCACGATCCTGTCCGTACCGACTTCCTTGGGGTTCTCATAGAGAATATTCAGACCTGTCTTCATTCCGGGGCCGACGATCTGCGGAGTTAAATGGAAATAGTCCGCGATCATATGCTCAATCGTATAGTTGACCCCCGGAACAACGGAAGACATGATGACCCCGTCGACCTCATGATAATCATGTCCGACCGCCCGGATCAGTTCCCTCACCTGGATACCGTATTCGTCAGATGTCTTCAGAAGATCTGTCGCGATCCTGAAACTGGAATCCAGTTCGCCGTCGCGGAACAGTCCGACCTTAATATTCGTATTCCCGATATCAAATACTAATAACAACTATTCTTCCTCCCGTACCGTTTCAGGGTCAACAGCATCCGTATCTTTGTCTGTCAGCACATCTGTATCCGTTTCCTGCTGAACATCAGATCCGCCTGCAGTTTCTTCCGCGGTTTCTCCCGCGATCTGTTCATTCTTCTTTTTTGTACGGGCGAGAAGCGGTCTCAGGACCCGCTCCAAAGCAACGACGATGATCACTGCCGCAACCGCCTCGAGCACACCGTTGAACGAAACGACTCCCCATATCGCTGCACCGACTTTGGAAAGCTCGATATTCGCACGCTGGGCATACTGAGGTGCGTATAAAAGATATGTCATCCCCATGACGCCCGCCGTGTTTGTCATCGTTCCAAAAAACGCGGAAAGTCCGCTTGAAACGGAGGTGAACAGACCGTTGATCCTTTCACCCTTTTCCCGCTGCTTTCTGAACAACACAAGAATCCCGGTATATACCGCCCATGCGACAACACCGATCAGCATACGCGGAACAAGTGATACCAGCGGATTCAGCAGAAAGGGAGATAAAACAGATGTCGGAGATGTCGCTGCCTTGTACAGGCTCGTCAGGCCGAAAATCAGGCCGACAAACAGTCCCGCCACAGGTCCCTCCAGTATTCCGGCAAGAATTGCCGGAATGTGCATTGTTGTGAGGTTCGCAATCGGAAGACGGATGATTCCGATCGGCGTCATGCCAAGAACAATCGACACCGCGGAAAGCATACCGGTCACAACAATCGTCCTCGTCGTAATCTTCTTTTTCATGTTTCCTCCTGCTCGAGTTTCGCAAAGCGAATACCCGTCAAAAAATAGTAAGTATTGTTTATGGATCGCACGTGACACGCACTGTACGTCTTCCCGATGAATTATAACAATTTTACTCTGTAGACACAATAATCCGGTATCATGGCAGCATTTAATTTCACGTCCAGGTTCAGCGATGTGTACCAGGACAGGAGCAGACATGCAGTCATATCCGTTCACACTGTTGTATTCAGTTCTGTTTTGAAATCAACTTGAAAAACAGGATGCAATCAACTATTCTAATATAGTATGAAAACTTTATTAAGTTTCACATGAAGGAAGAAGGAGATTTTGAGCATGAGGGTTCTAATTGCGCCCGATTCATTTAAGGGCAGTCTTTCCGCGATCGAAGTCGCGGACGCGATGGCAAAGGGAGTTCTGCTTGCAGATCCCGAGGTCGAAGTCGACAAGGTTCCGATGGCCGATGGCGGCGAAGGAACAGTTGATTCTTTACTCGTGGCAAACGGCGGAAAAAAAGTCTATACCAAAGTACTTGATCCCCTGAGCCGTACAATCGAAAGTTTCTACGGTATTACCAGCAACGGAATCGGTCTGATTGAGATGGCCGCTGCGTCCGGTCTTCCTCTTATCGATTCAAAAGAGCGCGATCCCCTTCATACAACAACTTACGGAACCGGTATGTTGATCAAAGAAGCGCTTCTTTCCGGATGCAGACATATCATCATCGGTATCGGCGGTAGCGCAACGAACGACGGCGGCATGGGCATGGCGCAGGCTCTCGGTGTCGTTTTTAAAGACGGCGACGGAAACGTGATCGAAACAGGTAACGGAGCCTTTACTGGTCTCGTTAAGGATATCGATATTTCCGGCCTTCTGCCTGAACTGGAAGGGGCTGTTATCGACGTGGCATGCGACGTCACGAATCCTCTTTGCGGTCCTACCGGTGCCTCTGCAGTATTCGGTCCCCAGAAAGGCGCAACTCCTGAGCTTATCGCAAAGCTCGACGCAAATCTGTCACATTTTGCACAGGTGATTCACCGTATTCTCGGGAAGAATGTCTCAGACATTCCCGGTGCAGGCGCCGCCGGCGGACTCGGTGCCGGCCTTATGGCCTTTACCAATGCCAAGCTACGTCCCGGGTGCGAGATCGTTATCGAGGCAACAGGCCTGAAAGACAGAATGAGCCAGTGCGATTTCGTCCTTACCGGAGAGGGACAGACGGATTTTCAGACCATCTACGGAAAGGTCCCTGTCGGGATCGGCGATGTGGCCAAGGAACTCGGAGTGCCTGTCATCTGCCTTTCCGGCTCTGTCAGAACGGGTTTTGAAGAGATTTATAACCGCGGAGTCACTTCCGCATTGTCAATTGCAACAAGGCCGATGACCCTGAGCGAATGCATCTCACGTTCCGCCGTACTTCTTGAGCGAAACGCTTGCGCGCTCACCCGTCTCGTACTTGCCCTGAAAAAATAGCATCCATATCAGCCTGAGGGGAACTCAACCGTTGTCCTCAGGCCTTTTTCTTTGCGGAAGAAACCTTTCCGGTTTCTATATAGAAGATATTCACAAGATTGTCATATAATTTCCATTGATACTTCACAAAAAGAAGGTAGAATACTTTTTGTATGATTCTGATTCATTGTGTATATGCGCAATGTGGCAAAGGAGGTAAATGTCTTGATTGAGGTTAAAGGGCTGACCAAACGTTACGGGACGCATACTGCGGTCAGTGATCTTTCGTTTACGATCGAAGACGGAAAAATCTATGGTTTTCTCGGGCCGAACGGAGCCGGAAAATCGACAACAATGAATATGATCACCGGTTGCATTTCTGCAACGGACGGTGAGGTGTTTATCAACGGGCACGATATTTTTGAAGAGCCGCTCGAGGCAAAAAAGAATATCGGTTACCTGCCGGAACTTCCTCCCCTCTATACCGATTTTACTGTTCGTGAGTACCTCAAATTCGTCTCCGAGCTGAAAAAGGTGCCGAAACAGCAGATCAAAGAAGAAGTCGACCGTGTCATTACAGAGACCAATACGGAAGAGTACGCCGATCGTCTGATCAGAACACTTTCAAAGGGTTACCGTCAGCGTGTCGGACTCGCACAGGCGCTGATCGGCAATCCGTCCATCATCATCCTGGATGAACCGAGTATCGGTCTGGACCCCAAACAGATCATCGAAATGCGCGAACTGATCCGCGGGCTCGGAAAAAACCACACCGTGATCCTTTCGAGTCATATCCTCTCTGAAGTCAGCGCGGTCTGTGATCATATTCTGATCATCCGGCGCGGCAGACTTGTTGCGAACGGTACTCCCGAGGAGCTTGAGAAGAACCTGCAGACGAGCTCACAGCTTGATGTGGAAGTAATCGGCGAGGAAGATGTGATCCGCAAGGCGCTGGATGAAATCGATGCGACGATTGAAGTCGGTAAATCAGAAGAACCGACCGCACTGCATGTGATCCTGAAGACGCCCGAAAAATCCGATCTTCGCGAACCGGTATCCCGTGCGTTGTCCGCAGCCGGATGCATCATTCTGGGCATGCAGCTGTCCCACGCTTCCCTCGAGGATGTTTTCCTTGAGCTGACCGATCAGGATGTTGCCGATGTCACAGTTTCTGAAGGAGGAGAAGAAGCATGATTGCTGTTTATAAAAAGGAACTGAAATCCTTCTTTCAAAATATCATGGGCTTTGTTTTCATTGCGTTTATGCTGCTCATGATCGGTATTTTCACGATTGCCGCAAACTTTGCGTCTCTGTACCCCAACTTTGAGTATGCGCTTTTCTCTTCCCTGCTGATTTTCCCGTTCCTGATTCCGATCCTGACAATGCGGTCGATCGCGGAAGAAAAACGCCAGCGCACAGAGCAGCTCCTGTTCTCTGCTCCTGTCCGTATTTCTGACATCGTTCTGGGAAAATACTTTGCAATGATCACGATCATTCTGATTCCCATGCTGATCGTTTGCACATATCCGCTGATCATCAGCCGGTACGGAGCTGTTTCTTTCGGTCCCGCATACAGCGCGATCATCGCGTTCTTCCTGCTGGGCTGCGCACTGACGGCGATCGGCATGTTCGTTTCATCTCTCACCGAGAACCAGATCGTCGCTGCCATCATCACGCTTGCGCTGATGCTGCTTCTGTATTTCATGAAGAATCTCATTCAGATGATGACATCCTCGGCAGTGATCTCGCTGATCATGTTCGGCGTCTTCGCAATTGCGATCGCGTTTCTTGTGTATTCTCTTACGCATAACATCGCAGTGTCCGCAGGTGTCGGATTCGTGCTTGTGATCGCACTTGTTCTTTTGTACAGTTTTTATCCCGAAGCGCTTTCAAGCGGTTTCATCACCGTTTTGAATTCGATATCCATCTTCAGCAGGTATGACAACTTCTATTTCGGAATTCTTGATCTGTCATCACTTGTCTACTTTATCAGCGTTGCAGCACTGTTTGTTTTCTTTACGATCCAGTCGATCGAGAAGAGAAGATGGAACTGACGGAGGTACACTATCATGGCATTTTTAAAGAAGAATAATGAGAAAAAAGAACCCGTAGTCAGTAAAACTGCAAAAAAGAAACAGTTTAAAAACGGAAGTTACACGATCCTTTACAGCGCTATCGCTGTAGCTGTTGTCGTTTTTCTCAATCTGATCATCGGAACGCTGCCCACGTCGGTCATCCATTCCGATCTGTCCGCAAATAAGCTGTATACCATTTCAGAACAGACGGAATCGATTGTGAAGAGTCTTGAAGATGATATCACGATCTATTTCATCACCACCGAGAACAGAAAAGACAACACGATCGACCAGATGCTGAAGAAGTACGATGAGCTCAGTTCTCACGTTACTGTCAAACAGATCGATCCGACAACAAACCCTTATTTCATCCGTTCCTATACGGATGAGACGCTTTACCTGAATTCTGTGATCGTGGAAAGCGACGTCCGCTATAAGGTTCTGAATTATACGGACATTTATCAGAATACTTATGAATTCGATATGTCGACCGGAAACTACAACACCGTAACGAATTATGACGGTGAAAACCAGGTGACCGGTGCGATCGATTTCGTCCTGACTGACGAGATCCCTGTCATCTACATTCTTGACGGTAACGGTGAAGCGGCACTTCCCGATACACTCGTTGCATCCATCGAACGTCAGAACATCGATACGGAGCCGTTGAACCTTCTTTCAGCATCCTCGATCCCGCAGGACGCGGAAGCGCTGATCATGTTCAGCCCCGCATCGGATATCACGCAGGAACAGTATGATATCCTTCTCCCCTATCTTGAGCGCGGCGGACGTCTGCTGCTTTTCACAGATTTCGCAAACGGAGTTCTGCCGAATCTGGGCGTCCTTATGAACAATTACGGTGTTGAATCCACACCGACGATTGTCATGGAAGCTGATACGCAGCATTACGTGCCGGACTACAACTACTATCTCCTTCCGATCATTGAATCTCACGATATCACCGTGAACCTCACGGACGGAAGATATATCCTTGCACCTCTTTGCCACCCGATCAAGGAGCTTGATTCATACCGTAACACCATCACGGTCTCTCCGCTTCTTTCAACAACAGATCAGGCTTACGCCAAAATCTCTCCGCAGACTATGGAAAGAGAAAGCGGTGACGAAGGCGGTCCCTTCCACACGGCTGTCGCGATCAGCGAAACAGTCGGTCAGACCGAGACAAGGATCGTCTGGATCTCCGCAAGCACTCTGGCTTATGACCAGGTCGATAAGAGCGTTGGCGGCAGCAACAGCATCTTTATTCTCGGCGCCGTCAATTGGCTCTGTGACGAAAAGACCAGCGATATCGTCATCGACGCGAAAGCCCTGACTCAGGAGCAGCTGACTCTGACTGCGTCCCAGGCGACAATGTGGGCCGTCATTATGATGGTGATTCTGCCTCTTGCATCCATTGTGGCAGGCATCGTGATCTTCGTGCACAGGAGGAGACATTAATGAAAAAAAGCAAGCTCTTGCTGGTTTTTGCTCTCGTACTGATTATCGTGGTCGGCGGTTATCTGCTGCTCCGCTCTCTGCACCTGAACGATCAGAAAGATGACGGATCCGAAACCGGAACCATTATCTACGCTGCAGACGCAAACGCGCTCGAAAAAATCGTAATTAAGGGCGAAGAGGATTACACACTTGAAAAAGGCGCGGACGGAATCTGGTCATGCAATGAACACGCAGATTTTTCAATCGATCAGGACGTGATCGGCAATGCTGTTGCTCTGTTAAGTAATATTGAAGCCACTGAGACCATGCCGAAGGACTCATCTCCGTCTGATTACGGGTTTGATGATCCGAGCATGCAGATTGAGACTGTCGGTTCCGGTCAGGCAAAACACACCATCGTTCTCGGCATCCAAAACCCTGTCACACAGGAGTACTATTGCATGCAGGACGATGACAAGACGATCTATCTTGTCGACGGGAAGTATCACGATCTGTTTTCTTCGGGGATCACTGGTTTCGCTCAGGTCGAAACGCTCCCGGATCTTGCAAGTTCTCATGTAACGGATCTTCTCCTTGAGCTCCGCGACGACGAAGACATGCATTTCCACTATTACATCGACGGGACAGATGAAGTATACAATTACTCGGAATTCTGGTTTTATGACTCTCCTGACTACGGGCTGATGCCGCTGGAATCCGTATCGTTCGGAGAATACGTAGACGGTATCACCTCAACGGAATTCGAACGTCCCGTTGCGCTCGCTACTGCTGACGCAATGACAGAATACGGTTTTGACGATCCGATTGCCGTCGTCACATACGAATACGAAAAGATCTATGACGGCGGTCATTCCGGACAGGTACGCATCCTCGTCAGCGACGCAACAGGCGATGACAAGATGTTCTACGGAATGATCGAAGGCGGAGAATACATCTATAAAATGGGTAAATCAAATTTTACAAGGATGTATGTGGTGGGTCTGCACGAGTATCTTATTCCCGTAGCTCTTCCTATCGATCTTACAACAATCGACACTGTTGATATCACAACAGCTGACGGGAAGACCCGCACCGTCAAATATGAAGCGGTGCAGCCTGATGTTGAAGGCGCGACCATTACGGAGTTCAAGTACTACGTAAACGGAGAAGAAATGAACGAGGACGATGCCTATGCCTGGAGACTGATGTTCAATATACTTCGAGCCGAATATTGTGACACTTTCAGGTTCGATCTTGATGATTTCGATTACGATCAGACTCCGTATGTAACGGTAACGGTTCACCGCAACACAGAAAAATACGATACCCTAGTGCTTCGTCTCTACCCCTTTGACAACAGTTTTTATGTGGCAGACTTTGACGGACTGCACATCCAGCTGTTCAACAAAAACATGATCAACAACTTCATCAACCAGATACCGGTTGTGTTCCACGAAGCAGTCTGACATTCATAAAACAAACAAAAAACGGCCTTAGGCCGTTTTTTGTTTGCTTCAATCGGATTCCCTTATTCCTTTGGTTGGACGATCACACTGATGCCGTTCGGTATCACAGTGATATCGGGCTGCTCCTTTCCTGTTAACTGAACCGCTTTCTGCAGCGCAGTCTCCAGGGAAGCTGCATATTCCATTTTCATGTCTTCAATAATCTCTTGAAGCTGCGGCCTTGTTACGAACAGGACGTGATTCTTGATCAGGATCCTTGCAAGGATCTGATACTGCCACTGATCCGCAATCGTATCCTCATAAGAGGTGTTCTTCGCCTCCTCATAAAGTGCTTCAGGACTCTCACAGTCCCGCACCTTTCTGTAAAAGCTTTCCCCTCCCGTTCCGTCCGCACATTCAGCGCAGAGTATGATCACTCCGCCCGGCCGGACGCACGCTTCCGCAGCTGTCATGGATTTTACACACTGATAGATATTCTGGTCCAGCGGCGCACCGCCGTTTCCTGTTATCACGATATCCGCTGCTTCCGCTTCGATTTCACAGTATGGCGCCAAAAAACGGCAGGCGGTTTCATGTGCTTTTACGGGATCGCCGGCAAACGCAGCAACAACTTTCTTCTCTTCATTGATCACAACATTGACAATATACGCAAGACCTGCCATTTCCTGCGCGGCCAGCATATCCGCATGGATGGGATTGTTATCCAGGATACCTGTTCTGGCATACGGACTGTCTATAAACGCGCCGCAGTGGTTTCCGAAAACCGTCTTCTGATCACAGATTCCGGGAAGAACACTTTTTCTCCCTCCGGAAAAGCCTGCGAAGAAATGCGGCTCCACAAAGCCTTCTGAAACCAAGAGATCACAATCAACGGCAACCTTATCAATGATCAGTTCGGCACCTGACGGAAGTACGCCTATCTTTACATTGCTGTCCTGATCCTGAGCGTCATGCACAACGATTTTCTCACTTTGGACGATATCGGCGCCGAGTTTCTCAATCAGCTCCTCTTTTGTGGTTCCCCTGTGAAAACCGGTCGCAACAAGCAGAACAATCTCTATATCCGGATTGGCTCTGCGGAGTTCCTCGAGCATATACGGAATAATCACCTTACTCGGCACCGGTCTCGTGTGATCCGAAATAATGATCACCGCTTTTTTTCTGTCTCTTGCGATCTCCTCTAATCTGGGTGAAGCAATCGGTTTTCTCATCGCTTCCAGAACGATTTCAGACTCCTCTTTTTCGCTCTTCAGTTCGCCAATCCTTGAGTGGAGCACTGTTCCGTTGCTGTTCGCTGGAAATGCAAAAGGCAACTGCGTATGTCCATATGGAATCCAGCCGTCCATCTTAATCCTCCAAATCGAAAAGCTTATCCGGATTCATGATGCTGTTCGGATCAAACACCTTTTTGATCCCGCGCATCAGATCGAGCACATTGTCACCGAGGCTTTCGCGCATATATGGTTTCTTTACATATCCGATCCCATGCTCGCCCGAGACAAGGCCTCCGACTGACTTTGCATGATCATACAAAAGTTTGAACGCATGATCTCTCCTCTGAATCCATTCGGTTTCTTCCAATCCGTCCCTGCAAAGGTAAATGTGCAGATTGCCGTCCCCTGCATGGCCGAAATACGGAATCCGCAATGCAGACTGCTCCGATGCCTCTGCGATATAAGCAATAAACGGAGCGATTTCACTTCTCGGAACTACGACATCGCATTCATCCATCATATCCGTTGAAGCTTTTATTGCTTCCAAAAAGGCCGAGCGCGCGCTCCACACGGAATCCTTCCGCTCATCCGTATCTACCAGGAACACATCGAGCGCACCGCATTCAAGGCATAATTCAGCAGCCGCCTCATACTGCTTTTCAAGATAATCCTGGTCTTCCCCGTCAAATGTCAGAAGCAGATAAGCATCGCCTGATTTGTCAGGAAAATTCTTTCCCAGGAAAGTCTCCGAATGCCTGATCACTTCACTCTGCATAAACTCGATTGCTGTCGGCGCAAGTCCCGACCGGATCAGTTTTGGCACAGTGTCCATGCAGTCATTGATTTTCATGTACGGAATCAGAAGACTGATCGAATGCGCCGGCAGCGGGACCAGTTTCATCACCGCTTCCGTAATGATCCCCAGTGTTCCCTCTGCACCGATGAACAGGTCTTTCAGGTCATATCCCGATGAGTTTTTCACGATTTTCCCGCCGGTCGTAAGGATCTCTCCTGTCGGCAGCACTACTGTCAGCCCCCGGACATAATCTCTGGTCACCCCGTATTTTACGGCACGCATTCCCCCGGCATTTGTACTGATGTTTCCTCCGACAGTTGCGGATTTTTCACCCGGATCCGGCGGATACATGTATCCGTGTTCCGTCGCAAACTGCGCAAGTTCCATCAGCAGTACTCCGGGCTGTATCGTTACCGTGAGATTGTCTTCATCCAGTTCAAGGATCCTGTTCATATCCTTCAGATCGATGATGATGCCCCCGTGGATCGGCACGGCAGCTCCGACCAGCCCGGAACCTGATCCTCGTGCAAGAACGGGAATGCGGTGCTCATTTGCATATCGGACCACCGCGGAAACCTCCTGCGTCGTATGAACTCTCACGACGCATTCCGGTTCTCCGTGAATTCCTTCCATTTCATCATGTTTATAGTCGTTGCTGATTTCATCGCCAAACAGAACGTCTTTGGAATTCTGCAGGATATTTAGAATATCTTCTCTGTTTTCTTGTGTAAGACGATTGTATTTCACCGTTCATCCCTCCAAAAACTGCTCTTTCAAAAGCGGTACGATATCATAAAGATCTGCACAGATCCCCACATGCGCCGTTTCGAAAATCGGTGCTTCGGGATCGCTGTTCACCGCTACGATCAAATCGCTCGATTTCATTCCTGTAACAAACTGAATCGCTCCGGAGATTCCGAATGCAATGATCAGTTTTGGCTTTACTGTCCTCCCGGACAGACCGATCTGCCTGTATGCGGGCATCCAGCCCTGTTCCACCAGAGGTCTCGTACAGGCGATCTGTGCGCCGATCGAGGCTGCAAGATCCTCCAGCAGAGCGATGTCCTCTTTCTTTTTCAGGCCGCGGCCGACCGCAATGATCCTTTCCGCATTTGCGATATTCTCGACGGGAACCTTGTGCTCCATTCCGCATACCGTGCTGGCCGCAGGCAGTTCCGGCACTTCCTCCATAAACAGTTCCGCATGATCGGATTCGTGAGGCGGGTCTGCTGTAAATACTTTTTCCCGCACTGTGCAAAACTGCGGACGATTCCGTTTTGTCAGGATCCTCGCCATGATGTTACCGCCGAAAGCAGGACGGATCTGCACAAGCGTTTCTCCTTCATGCATTTCAAGCATTGTACAGTCTGCGGTCATGCCCGTATGAAACCTTGCCGCGACCCGGGGTGCAAGTGAACGCCCCAGGCTCGTCGCGCCGAACATAAAAGCTGCAGGCTTCGTCTTCTTGATGAAATCTTCAACAACAGCTGCGTACGGAAGAACCGTAAAGTATTTCAAATCCGGTGCGATATATGCGTGGATCTCATCCGCGTCACTCTTTTTGAGTTCTTCAATGCCTTCCGTCGTATCGGAAATAAACAAGGCAATCACTTTCCCGCCGAAACTCTTCGCTTTTGTGAGCAGTTCAAAAGACACCGGCATGATCTGTTTACCGACATGCTCGATATAAACCGCCGTTCCGTGCCATTGGGAAAGATCCGCCCCGCCTGTTTCTTCCTCAACATACTCGATGCAGCCTTCAGGTCCCCTTCTCACACAGAGTCTGCAGGTCCTGCATGCGCTGTTGATGTTCAGTTTACCGTCCTGTCCGATCTCGATTGCGCCGAACGGACACAGTTTCTTCAGTTCTTCCGCAAATTCTTCTGTGATTCTTTCGTGATTGATTTTCAGGTATGCCATGATTCATTACCTCAGAAAACGTGTCTTTCCTTAAGAAGTGCATAAAGAGCCTGCACTTGTTCTGACGGTTCTCCGCTGAGCATGATCCTGTCGTCATTCTTTTCCGGGGAAAAGATACGTTCCACACTCGTTTCCGATCCGTTCAGTCCATAATGCGACGGGTCTTTATCCGTAAAGTCTTCCAAAGACAATACGCTGATCACATCATCGGTCGTTTGCTTCTTTCTCTTATAGGACGGCAGTCTTGGAATATTGGCCTCCTTTTCAATCGTCAGAAGGCACGGATATCTGATCTCCTGTTCATATGTATGGTGTTCAAAATTGACCTTTACAAGCATTTTTTCCTCGTTTACGAAAAGCACTTCGAATACGTTGGAAACATGCTCTACGCCTAAAAATTCAGCCATTTCCGGCCCGACCTGTCCGGTATCTCCGTCTGTCGTCTGTTTTCCGCAGAGAATCAGATCGTACGACCCTGTTGCTTTGATTCCCTGCGCGAGCGTATAGCTGGTCGCAATCACGTCTGCGCCGGCAAATTTTCTGTCTGACAGGAGAACGCCTCTGTCGGCGCCCATATAAACAGCTTCATTCAGCACGCTTTTTGCCTGCAGCGGCCCCATCGTCAGAACATCGACCTCACACGAGAACCGCTCTTTCAGCTGAAGAGCAAATTCAAGTGCAAAAAGATCGTACG
The DNA here is from genome assembly GCA_017431145.1 of Clostridia bacterium. Classification (GTDB taxonomy): domain Bacteria; phylum Bacillota; class Clostridia; order Christensenellales; family Maliibacteriaceae; genus RGIG9107. Next base: position 209,753 of record JAFRLQ010000135.1, read on the forward strand.
GATTCATTTTCGCGGAAACCCCGTCACGAATCAGTACTCCTGTCTCCTCGTCGACACGCACCTGATTCGAGGCAGGTACCTGTTTTATGCAAACAAGGATTTTCAAAACCAGTCCCTCCCGTTTCAGTTTTTTCAGTATTTCAGTCTGTCCAGCGCATGCTCAATCTTACGGAAGCCTTCCACTGTGTCCGGTTTCCGAATGGCGATCGTTGTATAAATTGTATCAATGATCGCCATCTGAACAATGCGCGAGGACAAAGCAACGATTCTGTACTTTGTTTCTTTGGACGCTGTAAAAAGATTGATCTGCGCCAACTTGGACAAAGGAGATTTCCCCAGGTTTGTCAGGGAAATAACAGTCGCGCCTGCTTTTCGCGCAATGGCGCTCGTGTCAACGATGTCTTTCGAACTGCCCGAATGGCTGATGGCGAACACCACGTCCCTGTCTGTGATCGCATTGGCCGCTATCGTCATCAAATGTGAATCCGTATAACAATTCGCAAGAATCCCCAGCCGCATCAGTTTATGCTGCAGATCCAGCGCGATCGCATGCGAGTTGCCAAGCGCAAAAATACAGACCCTCTCCGCTTTCATGATCGCGTTGGCCGCATCTTCTATTGATTCGGGTCTGATGACCTCATGTGTATATTCAAGCGCGTTCAGCGTACTCCCGAATACCTTCGCCGTGATCTGTTTAATATTATCATCCTCGTGCACTTCCTCGTGGATGCTCTGCAACGGCGAAACGATGTCCTGCGCCAGTGTCACCTTGAGATCCTGATACCCTGTCAGGCCAAGTTTTCTGCACGTTCTGACAACCGTCGCGTCACTGACTCCGCTCGCATCGGCAAGTCCGGCGACCGACAGATTGATTACCTCATCCGAATGGGCAACGATATAATCAACGACAAGGACTTCGCTTTTGCTGAGATTGCCTCTCAAATCCTGCATTTTCATGATCAATGCAGGCTGTCTTTCCTTTTTTTCCATGACAAAAACTCCGTACTCGTTTTGAATCATTATAAAACAAAAAAAACCGTCTTCCAAGTATCATGCATGACCGCTCTGTGCCCTGTACCCGGAAGAACACAAAACAGCGGCGGGATACCGGAGTTCCGGTATTCCGCCGCATATATGATCCATCATCTGCGCTATTTCTCCGCACTGTGCAGGCATTTTCCGGCCATGCTGCACCCTGCGCATCCTGCGCAGTTACCGCCGCATCCCGCACCTTTTTTCTTCGAACGCACCAGTGAACGCACGCAGAAGAACACAAGGGCAATCACAAACAAACCAACTATTATCGTTCCAAGATGTTCTTTAAGCACCATCGATGAATCACTTCCTTACGGTTTAAACCACTATTTCACTCTTACCTTCGTCTTGACTGCATCGGTTGCCTCTTTATAAGGCTTCACCAGCATATACACGATGAACGCGATGACGATCAGCGCTGCGATGACGCCGAATACATTTGCCGCGCCGGTAAAGAGACCGCCGATCTGATAGATCACAAGGGCTACTGCATAGGCAAATACGCACTGGTAACCGATTGCAAACCAAGTCCATTTCGCGCTGTTCATTTCTCTTCTGATCGCACCGATCGCAGCAAAGCAGGGAGCGCACAGAAGATTGAATGTCAGGAAAGCATATCCGGCAAGTCTTGTGAGAGAAATGAAATCCAGCACACCGAAGACGCCGACAACTTCCTCTTTTGCGACAAGTCCCATGATCGTTGCGATCGTAGCGGCGATTCCCTCTTCACCCGCACCGAATCCGAGCGGTACAAAGATCCACTTGATCGCATTTCCGATAGCGCCGAGAATACTGTCTGTCAGTTCAAGATCCTCATAGAACCCGAATGTTCCGCCTGCAGGTGTTCCGAATTTGGACCCTGCCCAGATCACGATGGAAGAAAGCAGAATGATGGTACCGGCCTTTTTGATAAACGACCAGCCGCGTTCCCACATGCTACGCAGGACATTTCCGACTGTCGGCCAGTGATATGCCGGAAGTTCCATGACGAACGGTGCAGGCTCACCCGCAAACATTTTTGTCTTCTTCAGCATAATGCCGGAAATAACGATCGCGGCAATTCCCATAAAGTACGCGCTCGGTGCTACCCACCAGGCTCCACCGAACAGCGCAGACGCGATCAGCGCAATGATCGGGAGTTTTGCGCCGCATGGGATAAACGTCGTCGTCATGATCGTCATCTTTCTGTCGCGGTCATTCTCGATCGTACGGGATGCCATGATGCCGGGCACGCCGCATCCCGAACCGATCAGCATCGGGATGAACGATTTACCCGAAAGCCCGAATCTTCTGAAGATACGGTCCATGACGAACGCAACACGCGCCATGTATCCGCAGGCTTCAAGAAATGCCAGGAAGATGAACAAAACGAACATCTGGGGAACAAATCCAAGGACTGCGCCGACACCGCCGACGATACCTTCCACAACGAGGCTCTTCAGCCAGTCTGCCGTACCGATCGCATCAAGTCCTTTTTCCACGAGTACAGGTACACCGGGGATCCAGGCACCGTATTCTGACGGATCCGGTCCCGCAAACTCGCCGTCTTCAAGCGCTTCGCCCAGAGCCGCTTCAATATCAAATCCGTTATCGATCATAGAAGGCGAATAGGATCCGTACGCCTCTTCGAATGCACCGAAATCCTCATCTTCGATCGCGGCCTGAATGTCTTCGGCTCCGATCAGCTTACTGTTGCTCTCACTGGCTGCAACCGCCTCGTCGACGATCGCTTTGACGTCTTCAGTGAACACGTTTTCGGCAGCCCACTCATCGACCGCCTCTTCGTAAGCGCCTTTTCCGATGTTGAACAGATGGAAGCCGTCTCCGAACAGCCCGTCATTGGTCCAGTCGGTCACCCATGTACCGATAGTCGTGACTGAGATGTAATACACGATGGTCATGACCACCGCAAAAATCGGAAGCGCAAGCCAGCGGTTCGTAACGATTTTATCGATCTTATCCGAAACAGAAAGTTTTCCGGCACCGTGCTTTTTGTAGACGCCTTTCAGCATGCTGCCGATATAGACATAACGCTGATCGGTGATAATACTTTCCGCATCATCGTCAAGTTCTTTTTCGGCTGCTGAAATGTCTTTTTCAATGTGCGACATCGTTTCACTGCTGATGTTCAGCTGCTCAATGACCTTTTCATCCCGCTCAAACACCTTGATCGCAAACCAGCGCTGCTGCTCTTCTGGCTGATCATGAAGCACAGCCTCTTCAATATGTGCGAGCGCATGTTCCACCGGTCCGGAGAATGTATGCATCGGCACGGTCTTTCCGGATTTCGCAGCTTCAATGGCTTTCTCAGCCGCTTCCATAACACCGGTTCCCTTAAGAGCAGAGATCTCGACGATCTGACAGCCCAGTTCCTTCGCCAGCTGCTTTGTGTCGATCTTATCTCCGTTTTTCTTCACGACATCCATCATATTGATGGCGATGACGACCGGAATGCCAAGTTCGGTCAGCTGCGTCGTCAGATAAAGGTTTCTCTCAAGGTTCGTACCGTCAACGATATTCAGGATCGCATCCGGTCTTTCCTGAATCAGATAATTACGTGCTACGACTTCTTCCAGAGTATAAGGCGATAATGAATAAATACCGGGGAGGTCGGTAATCGTAACATCGTCATGTTTTTTCAGTTTTCCTTCTTTTTTCTCTACAGTAACTCCCGGCCAGTTTCCGACAAATTGGTTTGATCCTGTCAGAGAGTTGAACAGAGTCGTCTTTCCGCTGTTCGGGTTGCCTGCCAGCGCTATACGAATACCCATAATAAACTCCTTTCTCTTATCCTTCTTTCTTTATTTGACCGGTTCGACCTCAACCATATCCGCATCAGCTTTGCGGAGAGACAGTTCGTATCCTCGGACCGTAACTTCAACCGGGTCACCAAGCGGCGCAACTTTTCTGACATAGATCTCTACATTTTTTGTAATACCCATGTCCATGATCCTTCTCTTAACCGCACCGGTGCCGTGAAGCTTCACGACTCTGACCGTTGATCCGATCTTTGCGTATCTGAGTGTGTTCATTCGTTATCTCCTTTCGTATACTCACACATAGATTTTGTTTGCCATTTCCTTACTTACAGCAACGCGTGATTCTTTCACGTTCACGATAACATTTCCGTTTATCTGCGCGATCACTGTAACCACATGACCGGGAACAAATCCCAGCGTTTCCAGGTGCTGCCGTACCTGTGGGTTGCCGCCGACCCGCAGGATCACGTTTTCTTCCCCTGCATCGGCCATTGTAAGCGGCATCATTTGTTTTCCTCCTATACGTTATTATTAGCATTTGCTAACACTAATTTATCAAACGGAACAGATTTGTCAATCGTTTTGTTAGAAAAAACTAACTCCCGGCACAAAAAAAGAAAGCATCAGAAAGATGCTTTCTCCTTTTTTCTATTGTCAGTCTGCCAGTTTAAAGTCTAATACGACCGGATTGTGGTCCGTAGCAACAAAACCATTATCTACTGTCTGCAGATTCAAAACTTCAATGTTATCCGAAAGGATGAAACCGTCAATGAGATAATACTGGAACTGTGCCGGGTCATGATCCGCCCCAGCGTAAGGACGATCCAGCGATCTGCAGGTCGGCACCGTATTGTCCATGACCAACTGCCATCCGTCTCCGAAGTCTTCCGGGGCAATCGCGCCGCAGTGCCACATTCCCTCCAGTTCAGGGTACATGCCCGCGTCGACATTCATGAATGTCTGGTTGAAATCTCCTCCCGCGATCACATAATTCCCTTTTTCACGTTCTGAGTTCATCAGCTCTCTCAGCTGATTTGTCTGTGCGATCTTCCCTTCCCCGCTGTCGTATGCCTCAAGGTGAAGATTGATCAGTACTAGTTCCTTTTCGGTTCCGTCTTCCGTTTGTACCGGGATCCTGGTGACAAGCAGACACCTCTTCAGGTTTCCGACCCTGAGCGGCCATGAAAACGGACAGGGAAGCTGTATCCTCTGCGCCTGTCCCAGATCCAGATCGGTGTACACGGCAACTCCGCTTTCCACCTTCCCCATCGGCGGGATCGGGATCGGCACAAACTTCACGTTGTAGTTATAGGCAAAAGCTGCGTAATCCCAATTCTGCGCAAATGATTCATACTCGTCGATATGATATGACCGTCTGGAATTGCGGTCGATTTCCTGCACGAAGACGATATCACCGTCCAGTGCTTCGATCCCTTCTCCGATCGCATCCAGGTTTTCCGCCACACGTTCCTTTGTCGCCGTCTGAACGCCTTTGCCGCCGTCCATGAAAAAGTCTGCGTTGTCTCCCAGTGCCCCGTAGCCCAGATTCCACGTCACGATCCTCATGGTATCGCCTTCGGAGACTGAACGCGTACCGGCGCCGTCCGTTTCCGCATCTGTCACGGTATCGGGATTGTATTCCACTACAGTCAGCCATCCGAAGAGACCTGCAACACCGAGAACGGCCACAAGCACCAGCACAAGAAGTGTCTTCAGGATCCCGAGTACAACACGGGCGCCTTTACTCTTGATCTTCTTTTCCTTTTTTGTTTTCATACTGATTCTCCTTTATTTTATCGGAAAGTACTCTCTGTTTTTCCTGTTCTTCCTGTTGTCTCGATCTCCTGATCAGGCTATCGGCAACGATCATCTTTTTCATGATCATCTGTACCGTCTGCATGAGCGGGCTGTCTTTCTGATAATCCGCCGGCTCTATAAAATCCACTCTTCCGTCTGTCAGAAGGAATCCGACCTTCTCGATCTTTTCATCGTGGTAGACCCCGATTGAATATCCCCCGTTCACTTTCACAAGCTTCATACAGGGAACATCCGTAATCCCGTCTCCGATATAGATCATATTCCGGAAGGGAATCTCCCGCTCATCCTCCGGCACATATCTGTTGAGTTCCGCGTCGTCCGAAACATCCAGGACTCCCTTGTTTATCCGGAACAGAAACTGTGTTTTCGTCGTATAGTTCACGACGTTTTTCGGCCAACATGCCGCATTGTTTTCATCATACAAGAACTCACACGCAAATACCTTGGTGAATTTCGGATAAATGCTCGACCCTTCGATAATCTCATGCAGGCCGGACGAAATGACATAGTGTCTCACTTCCGCTCCGATCGATTCCCCGAACCTGCTGATTTCATCAAACCATTCTTCGACTCCGGGATAGTATTCGACATCCTTTCCGAGCCTGACGAAAGCATCGCGGGTCACTGGCTTTCGCGCGGCATGCGCCATTTCCAGCATCTGGTACATGTAGGCAAGAATTCCGTCCATGTTTCGCTCTTTGGACAGTCTATCCGCTTCCGACCAGAATGCTTCAGGCGTCTGCCCCACATCCGGAATAAACATAAACTCCTGCATATCTTTGGTGCAGAGCGTTTTGTCAAAATCATAAAGCAACGCGATGACCGGTTTATGCATTTCTTCAATCTCCTGTCAGTTGATGTTCTGGACCAATTCAAAAAACTCGATCATGCTCAGCAGGAACACAGATGTGATAAGTGTACCGCTGACTCTTTTGCTGTATTTCATAAGAATTCCGATGGAAAAGAAGAATCCTGCTTCCAGTAGGATGTGTATCCAGTCTGCAGCGTCATGGAATTCTTCCTGAGCCAGCGGACCCGCAAGCCGTACGATCATGAACAGCAGTGCGGGGAGGATCCACTGAATCCATTGCTTCTCATGATGCTGCATGTGTTCATCCATCAGTCCCCTGAAAATGAATTCTTCCAGGACGCCGCTGAAAACCAGAAGAAACACACCCAGAAACACCGTATATCCCGCATGTTTGTTCAAAACCGCCGCCGTGAACACCATGCCGGTATACAGTGCGCCGATCGTCAGCGGGATCCAGCGCAGCCTGCGCTCCGGAAGCTGAAGACCGTATACCGCAAAAAAGTTCTTTCTGTGCTCGATCAGAGACAGGATCAAATGCGAAATAGCAGGCACCATAAAAAGCACTGTCTGCCACAACAGTGTCAGCGCATTGCGGAAAGAGGCGTCTTCCGCTGAGGCAAGCCACCCCATTCTGTGAAAAAGGCCGCGAAAAACCAGCGCCCACAGAAACTCGATTACCGCAATCTGCAGCACATGAAAGACAGCTTTCTGGTTCTTGTTTGCTTTTTTCATCATAGCAAAACCTTTCCCGGATCAGTTTGCGCATGCATTGATCAGAATACTGACATTCTGCGTACTGTATTCGATCTCTTCCGACCAAAGCCTCACGATTTCCTTAAGTGTATCATACTCTTGCGAAAGCATATCAATCAATGTTGTGTTCATCTGTGCGAACCTGCTTATCCTGTTCCAGCCTTTCACTGTAAGAAACGCAGCCTGCCGGTAAAGAATATACTGATAGATCCTGTTCAACACGGCCGCATCGTTTTTAAGGTGCATCGGACTGCGAAGTGATCCCTTTTCCGCAAGACAGTCCAGCATCGTCCGCCACTTTGGATCCAGCCATTCCGTTTCCCTGACCGCTCCGATAAACTCTTGAAACTCATCCGCCGCAGGATACCCGGGATAGTCTTTCCGCGGACAATAGAATCCTCCTATTTCCATCAGTTCCGAAAAACTGACCGCTTCGTCCTTGTCTGACAGATCGAACATGAAGTCTCTTTCTCCCAGAAACCGCTCACACGCTTCTTCGCAGGATAAACCAAGCCCGCACAGCAGCAGTTTTTCCGTCTCGACGTAGAATCTCGGATGCTCGGCACAGATACTGCATAACGCTTCTTTACCCTTTTCCCTGATCAGCATGCATAGACCGTCCCGCTGTAAAAAGGGACATCGGCGTTCCTCGTTCAGAAGGATCTGATAGCCGGAGTCGTTTTCCGCAAGATAGCGCTTCATGATCGCGCCGATCTCGCCCTTGTATGTCATAAACCTATATGCGCTCTCTTCGTCGACATCGATATCCCAGCCCGCGCAGCAGGTATGTCTGCAGGCGCCGGCCCTGCAATGAAATCCTCGGCTGAAAGCCGGCCAGCATTCACGCATAATACTATCCCCCGTTTTCGATTTATGGTTCAAGATACGTGATCTTTTTTCCCTTTTCCCTTGCGTATTCGATCTCCGAAGCCGTGCTTTCCCCGATATATCCTCCGACATTGATAACAAAGATCTCGTCTGCCATATCGATCTTCTGCTTATGCATGTCATCCAGCATCTGTTTGGTCTTCGTGAGTGTTCCCTCGTCCATGTTTTCCCACACTTCGCTGTCTCCCGCATGTCCGAAAAGCCCGACACTGATCACGATATTTCCTTCCAGCGTCAGACGCTTCTGTTCACGCAGAAACGCTTCTTTGAATCTTGTGCTCCCGCAGAGCGTGATCACGTGAAATCTGTCCATTGTTTCTTCCCTCTAAATCAGTATTCCGTTCGTGTGGTCTATTTCATGCTGTACGACCTGTGCCGTCCACCCGGAAAACACTCTGGTCCGTACGGACCAGCCAGGGTCTCTGTAGCGAACTTTGATCATCCTGTACCGCACCGTTTCCCGTTCACCGCTCAGCGAAAGGCACCGCTCTCTTGTCCGGAAGGCGCCGTGCCGTTCCATGATCTCCGGGTTGCACATCAGGACCGGAACAGCATTCTCATCAAAAAAGGCGATCATGCATTTTGCTTCGCCGATCATATTCGCAGCCATTCCGGCACAGACCTCCCTGTTTGACTGCAGCGTCTCAATGAGATCCTGTCCCGTCGTCAGAACGTCCGCATGTGTTGCCGCTGCGGATTTTCTGGAAAGAAACAGCGGATCATGAATCACCGGTCTGACCATCGTTTCGTTTTCCTCCAAAAAACCGGGGTATGCATTCTGCATACCCCGCCATTGTTCCGATTGTTTTCTGTTATTCCAATGCATCCGCGCAGCGCGCAAGCAGCGAAATGATCGGCAGCGACTGCGGGCATGCACCTTCGCACTGTCCGCAACTGAGGCACTCGGAAGGTTTCGCCGCTCCGTCGATCGCCTTGGCGAAGTCTCTCGGCGCACGCATCATATCATTCATGAGATACTTGTTCATCGCGGCAAAAATCTCAGGGATCCTCATGCCGACCGGGCATCCCGCGACACAGTAATGACATGCCGTGCATTTGATCTGCTCGATTTTAGCGAGTTCTTCCTGCGCTTTTTTGATCACGTCCTGTTCCTCCTGCGTCAGAGGTTTGAATTCCTTCATATAGGACACATTGTCCTGCACCTGCGCAAGATTCGACATTCCGGAAAGCGTTGCGATACATCCGTCAAGAGAAGCCGCAAAGCGGATCGCCCAAGATGCGTTCGACACATCCGGATTCGCTGCTTTCAGTACAGCTGCGACAGGCGCCGGAGGATTCGCAAGATTCCCGCCTTTTACGGGCTCCATGATGACGAACGGGACTTTGTGCTTCGTCGCGACCGCCACGTTTCTGCCGGATGCAACAGTCTCATCGTTCCAGTCTGCGTAATTGATCTGAAGCTGAATGAACTCAACGTCCGTGTGTTCCGTAAGAAGTTTATCCAGCAATTCAGGAGTGCCGTGGAAGGAGAATCCCCAGTGTTTGATCTTTCCTTCCGCTTTCAGCTGTCTGACATAATCAAACAGATGATAGTTCTCATAAACGTCGATGTTGTTGTTCTGGATCGCGTGCAGAAGATAGAAATCAAAGTAGCCCGCGCCTGTACGCTCAAGAGAGATCTCAAACTGCTTTTTGACCTCTTCTTCCGTGGGGCTGCCCAGCCAAGCATTCATCTTGGTCGCAACCGTAAACGAATCTCGCGGATAGCGGTCGATCAACGCAGCTTTCAGCGCGCGTTCGGAATCTCCTCCGTCATACACATACGCCGTATCGAAATACGTCAGCCCCGCCTCCATAAACGTATCGACCATGAGTTTTGTCTGTTCGATATCGATCTTTCCGTCTCCCAGTTTCGGCAGACGCATAAAGCCAAAACCCAGTTTTCCGAAATCCTTGCCTAAATACTCACCATAAGAACCCATTTAATCAAAACCCCCCTGTTTCATTCCACATTCTGCCTTGACTGATGCAGAACAATACTTTAAAACCATTATACATTTTTTTGTCTTTCAGTACACATCATCAGCCAGAAATCCGACGATAAACTCCGCATACTCCATACCGAACGGGATCTCCTCATCGCATTTCAGCATCCGCCTCTGCGTGACCGTCTTTTCTCCGGTCAGGGGATTCAGTCCCTGTTTCTCGGTTACAGACCAGTAAACACCGATCCCTCTTTTCTGCCAGGACGGAAGCTTGTCAAAATTGATGCCCCTTGAAAACAGCAACTCGTTTTTATCTGAAACCGACTTTCCCTTCAGGTACTGCGTCGCCTGATCCGCGTTCATTCCCTCACTGCGCAGCAGCCAGTACGCATGACCGTTCATTGCGTTTCGATGCGCATCCTCCTGACGCCACATAAAATAATCCTGCACGCGTTCCTTCGTCGGAAGCGGGATCATCCTGCAGTCAAAAACGGCCGGCTGTCCGAGCTGAACAGAAAACACGGCACTTGCCTGTCCGGCAAGAATAGAATTGTATTTCCTCGTTTTTCGCCCGAACGCTGTTTCATCCGGATGAAACAGCAGTGAGATCTCATCGCTCTGCGTATATCCGTAAACCACCCGAAAACCACAGTCCATCAACGCCTCCGCCGTTTTGACCATCATTTCCTTGAAACGCACGTCGTAAGGCGCATCAAAATGACAGATCTCACGGGTGAGCCTTGAGAAACTCCGTCCGTCGATCCGCGCAGCCATATAGATCTCAGGCAGAATCCTTTGGTCGAGAGACTGTTCATAAGGTCTCATTCTTTTGTCGATCTCTTCAAAATTCATCTTTCTCCTCCAGATATCCGCGCGGCGAAACGATCCCTTCTTCTTCCGGGTAATGCTTCATGTTCCCCGTGATCAGGGTCGCTCCGTACAGTTCCTTCGCCGCAAGATACAGTTCATAGATTTCCTGATCCTTCGGATCATTCAGTTTCCGGCCTTCTCTTCTTTCCCTGCATACACATGCAGCCTTGTCTATTATCTCCAGCAGACCGGACACGCGCACTGTATCGAAATGAAACTTGTCCCGAAACAGCACTTTTTCATATTCATTTCTCAGGTACGGATTCACGACCGGGACTAGTTTCCCGCATTTTACATCATCAATGACAAGATCCGGAACGGATCCCTGTTTCAGAAGCGCTGAAATCAGGACGTTCGTATCGATTACCGCTTTCTTCACAGGTTCTCCTGTTCCCGGCCTTTTTTGCATGCAGCCGTCTTGATATCTTCACCCGCGTTTTCAGCAAAGAATTCCTTCAGGTACTCTTCCATGAACGCGGTGCGTCTTCGCGCGACAGCTTTTGCCGTTTCCGTATTCATGAGTCCCTCAAGCAGAAGAAGCTTTTCATAGAAATGACCGATCGATGATGATCTGCTCTGATAATAACGCTCTCTGTCCAGTTCGGGATCCGGCACTTCATCAGGATCATAAATGGCTCTTCCTGATCTTCCGCCGTAGGCGAACGCACGCGCGATACCGACTGCCCCAAGCGCATCCAGTCTGTCGGCATCCTGGACGCACATGCCTTCAACCGTAGACGGACGAACAGAATCTTTCCCCGCAAACGAGACTTCACGGATGATCGTAAGGATCCGTCCGGTCTCTTCCATGCCGCATCCGTTCTTTTTCAGGAATACGCGGGCACGTTCCAGACTGTCAGACGTTTCTGCGGAGATCTTCCTGTCATCCACGTCGTGCAGAAGAGCAGCCAGTGCAACAGTAGTCATATCTGCAGCTTCCTGTCGGGCCAGCAAGCATGCAGTTTCATACACTCGCAGCGTGTGCGCATAATCATGCCCGGTATTCTCGCCCGCCAGTAGTTCTTTCACATATTCTTTTGTCTTTCCGATCAGTTCAGCGTTACTCATCGTCTTCCGCCAGAAGAATCTCTTTGCATTTTGCCAGTTCTACCCGCTGCTGTTGCGTGATCACCGGATATTTTGAATCGCATTCCTCGATCGTATGGATCATGATCTCGGTAAACAGATATCTGGTGAACCACTTATTATCCGCAGGGATCACATACCACGGACTGTGTTTCGTCGCAGTCCGGTTGATCGTATCCTCATATGTCTTCATGAAAACATTGAATCTGCTCCTGTCCGCAAGATCTCCGGCATTGAATTTCCAGTTTTTCTCCTCGCGATCGATCCTTTCGAGGAAGCGTTCTTTCTGTTCCTCCTTTGACACATGAAGAAACACTTTGACGACTCTGTAGCTGTTTTCATAAAGATATTCTTCAAAATCGCGGATCTGCCTGCACCTTTTTTCAAAGAAAGTATCCATATCATCATGAAGCACGCGGTCCGCCATCGCGTATTTGTCTTTCAGTTCATTCACTTTGACCGTAACGACATCCTCATAATGACTGCGGTTGAAAATGGCGATATGTCCGCGTTCGGGAAGGCGTTTTACGATGCGCCAGAGGTAATCATGTGACAGTTCCTCCGAAGTCGGCGCTTTGAAGCCGTATGCCGTGACCCCCTGCGGGTTCAGTGTATCGCACGCGTGCCGGATCAGGGAATCCTTTCCCGACGCATCGATCGCCTGGATGACGAATACGATCCCCTCCTTCCCGTCCGCATAGAACCTGTCCTGCAGAAGCGCGAGTTTTTCCTTGTTTTTCTTGAATGCAAGAAGGATATCTTCCTTCTTCTCCTTTGTCTTTTTGTCCGCGTACGTTTTTCTTTCCTCGAGAACGAGTTTTTCTTTTCCGTCGATCCTGTATTGTCCGAGTTTCATTTCTGCACTCCCTTCCTCACTGAAGATATCCTTTCGCTTCAAGCCATGCGCGCCCCGTGTCCAGATGTTCATTCCGCTTGGGCAGATACTCTTTCATTTCACAGACACCGGTCGATTCTCTGCGCATATCGTCGAGCGATTCCAGCCTGCCCTGCGCATAAAACTGTACCAGCAGGTTTCCCAGGCATGTTGCCTGTGGGTCTCCTGCCCGGACCTTCATGCCGCTCGCGTCTGAAATCATCTGGCAGAGAAGCGCATTTCTGCTTCCGCCCGAAATTGCCGTGACCGCACTGTAATCATATTTGTCCGTGATCTGTTTCAACCTGTCCAGCGACCATGCGATCGTAACGGCTTAGGACTCAAAGATGACACGTGCGATCTCGCCCACTGTCTGCGGTACGGTCTGCCCGGTCTCACGGCAGAACTCCTGCACTCTTTCAGGCATATCGTCGCAAGCCATCATCAGACGGCTATCGTAGATATTCAAAAACGCGTCCGTTTTTACCTGTGCGGCCATGCTGATCAGTTCACCGTGCCCGATGGAGGAATCGTTTTTTCTCCAGACCTTCAGGCATTCAGACAGAAGGAAAAAACCAGGTACGTCGCTCAGGAGAAGATACTTTCCCGGCCAGACGGGAACATTCTTGTATTTATATTTCCATGCAAGGTCGCTAATCACGGGCTGATCCAGTTCTGCGCCCGGATTGATCGTCGTTCCCATCGAAAGATACAGCTGATTCCCGTCAAATCCCGGCGCTGAGATCAGCGCTGTGGAGGAATCAAACTCCACCGTGTGCACAAATCTGCAGTTGGGACAGTTCGTTTCCCTCGCCACCGACGGCAACAGCGGCGCGCCCCAGTCCCCCGGTTCCTCGACTTTCGGGAGCATATGCAGCGGGATCCCCAGTTTCTCCAGCAGCGGTCTGTTCCATTCCTGAAAATACCTGTCCATCATCACAGATGCGCCTGCCATCGAGCGTTCCAGCGTCATCCTTCCGGTCAGCATGAATTCCATGAGTCCGGAAAGCTGCAGAAAAACGGTGTTCATTTCGGGAACGATTTCCCCTGATGCAATGTCACAGGCAAATTTACAAATGACATTGCCGCCCAGAGGATAAACGCCCGTCTCCCGGTAAAGATCATACAGTGAGATCTTTTCCTCGATATACGTCTTCCAACCTGCGTAATGGCCGTCACGCGCGGAAGCAGCATATGTTCCCAATCCTCCGTTGCGGTTGACAAACGCGTATGCTCCGCTGGTCCCGTCCACACCAATGCAGATCACATCCCCCAGTTCGGAAAACTCGCGCATCACCTTTTTCAGTTCCGCGAACACATAAAACAGATCCCAGTACAGTCTCCCGTTGATCTCCACGAATTCGTTTTTGATGACCTTCTCCGACAGTATCTCCAAAGAGCCGCCGTCCATCGTTGCGGCAAGCACCTTTCCTCCGGAATTACCCATATCCAGTGCAACGGTGATCTTTCGCATCTTTTCTCCTCCTGTCATCCTTTTGCTGAATCGATTCGGATCGTGTAGCAATAGGTCCTGCTTCCGGCCGGTTTCAGGCACTGGTCATACTCCCGCTCCTCTATGCTTCCCTCAAACGTATCTCTGTCCGCTCTTCCGAACCAAGGTTCGATACAAACGAACGGCGCACGTTTTCCCGCGGGAGACCAGAGTCCGAAAAGCGGGCTGTCGAACAGGACCGTCAGATACGCATTTTTATCCGGTCCGCAAAGGCTAACGCGTCTGCACTGCGCGTTTTCAACGATCAGCGCGTCTTTATCAAACATATCGTCCCTGATCCGCACAAACCCTTTCTGCGTCTGCAGCGTAAAGATTTCCTCTTTCACGAGCCCATTCTCATCGAGCAGCCCGTATTCGAGCGATCCTTCCCTGTCAAAAAGAAACATATAATCCGATCTTTTTCCGTCCCCGAGCGGACAGTTGAAAGCCGGATGCCCGCCGATCTGATAGTGAAGTTCCCCGTTTCCCGTATTCGTCACCTTCCAGGTCGTTTTGACTGTGTTGCCGTTCAGTTCATACCCGATCTCAAGACAGAAATCATACGGATACCGTTTCCTGGTCTCCGCATCGGAATCCAGGCGAAACAGCAGTCTGTTTTCTGTCTGTTCTTCCAGTCTGAATTCCATATCCCGCGCGAAGCCGTGCTGTCCCATCGGACAGGGCTTCCCGCCGATGAGAAGCGTTTTGTTTTTCGCATTCCCGACAATGGGAAAGAGCACCGGTGCATGCCGTTTCCAGAATTCTGGATCTGCCTGCCACAGATATTCAAGGCCGTCTTTGGCAGATCGGATACTGACGAGTTCACCGCCCGCGGTTTCCGCTTCCACCGTCAGAAAACTGTTTTTCAGTTCATATCTCATACCTTTCACTCCCGTTATTCAAGATATTGTTTCAGGCTCATTCATGTGCGTTTACGCACCGGTTTTCTCCATCTCCCGCTCAGGTAGAACGTGCCCGCGACAAGGAAGGGCACAAATCCCGCAAGCGAATCACCGAGCCAGAACCCGAAGCAGTCAAGTTTCATCACAAAACCAAGCAGTGCCGCAAGTCCGATCCTGCTGATCACACCGTCAATGATCGCGATCGTCAGATTCAGTTTCGCTCTTCCCGAACCGTTAATCAGCGCGAAGCTCGTGCTCCGTGTCGCGGCTCCGTAAAAGTTCAGGATGATCGGGATTGTCAGAACGCCCGCATACATCAGCACATCAGGATCGGATGTAAAGATCTCATACACCGCCGCCGGGAAAATGAGCATGACGGCCGCAGCGGCGGTTGCCAGCGTGATCCCGATCACCAGCACCGTAGCAAGGATCTGATTGACCCTTTTGTATTCCTCCGCGCCGAGATTCTGGCCGACCATCGTGCTTCCCGCCGTCGTAAAGGACTGCGAGATCACACCGCTCATCAGATTGACCTTGTTAAATATCCCTGCGAGCGCCGAATACGTCACGTCGAATGCGTTGATCCATGCCATCAGCACGATCTTGGACAGATTGATTGCGGCAGACTGGATCGCCATCGGGATCCCCAGCGCCAGAAGTCTTGCAAACGTCTTTCTTTCAATTCTAAAGCTTGCAGGCCGAAAATCAAAGCCGAAGCTTTCCCGGTTCCGGTAAAGATAGATGATCGAAACAATAAAACTGGTCCCCTGACCGATCACCGTCGCAAGTGCAGCCCCGAACACTTCAAGTTTGAAAAACCTGACGAAGAGAACATCCAGAACCATATTCAGCACCGCGGCGATGGCGATGAACACAAACGGTCTTTTGCTGTCTCCCATTCCACGCAAGATCGCGCTTACGATATTGTATCCGTATATAAAAACAAGCCCGAAAATGCAGGTCACCATATAGTCCATCGCAAATGCTCTGGAAAGACCAGGAGTATTCAGCCAGTCCAGTAATTTTTCACGCAGCGCAAAACAGATGCCCGCAATGACGATCGAGGCTGTCAGAAGAAAAGAGAACATCGTCCCGATCGTTTTCCGAATCTCATCATGCTGCCCCGATCCCACTGCCCTTGCAATGATCACCTGTCCCGCAGAAGAGAATCCGATTGCGACAAAAGTCAGAAGATGCAACACATCTCCTCCGATCGACACGGCAGACATGCCTGTTTTTCCGATATAGTTCCCAACCACGATCATGTCGACCAGATTGTAGACGGCCTGCAGAGCATTGGAAACAAACAAAGGAAAGGCAAAACGCAGAAGCTGTTTCACCACCGGTCCTCTTGTCAGATCACGGATCATACTCGTTGTGTTCTGTGCCATTTTCTGCTGTTCCGTCTCCCCCTAAAGAAATGATCATACACTGGCCATGCCATTTGTCTCACTCGGTCTTTGTGATCCGTCCGCACTGCGGACAAAGATACGTCCCAGCGTATTCCGCTGTCTTTCGCCTGTAAAGCGTCTTTTTGCAGTTCGAACAGTTGAATCGAACGACCGTCCCGCCGTTCAGCGCCTCTGTGCCGGGATAGACCGGGATCGTATACGGCGTATCGATCCTCCCCGATCTCGCCGCGCTGTCATAGTCGATCATCCAGCTGCCCTTTTTTTCGCTGAACATCTCGACCGAGACCGCCGTCCCGTGAAGATCAAACACGCTTTCTCCTGTACCGTCATCCGTAATTCCGAAAAAAACGCAGTCTTCATATGCCATTGCACCGACAAATCCATGCTGAAAAAACTGCCCGTTATCCGGACAGAATTCAGGCAGTTCGCTTATCCTCTGCCTGACTTTTTGGGCGGTATGCCTTTTCAGTACGCCTGTCAGAGCACCGACGCCCGCCAGCAGCAACGCTGATGCCATACAGGCTGCAAATACCATACCGACAGATTCCGGAAGAACAAGATCCAGGCCCTCTCCGATATAGGAAAACAGAAATGTGAGCAGAAAAAACAACGCCGACGGAATGAAAAAAGGAAAAAACAACACAGTCACGATCCGCTGTACGATACCATGCAGGCGAAAGGCAGGATACAGGATCTCGCCGATCTTTTTCATTTCGGTGCTCTTTGTCTCGTCCAGAAAATCACAGAACTGCTTCCCTTTCAAAGCCTTTTCCTCCCTTATTTCTTCACATATATCACGAATGCGTCATACGGCCCGATGATGCGGTCTTCCGTTCCGGACGACCTGTTGCCGATCAGCACGCTTCCGCCGCAGAACGGCTCTGGCATGATGTATTCACGCTCATTCTTCGAAAAATTGCAGACAACGAGAAGTTTTTCTTTTCCGAATTCTCTTTTGTAAACAAAGAGATCCGGGTCATCCGCCTCAAGAAGCGTAAACGTTCCGTGTACGATCACGTCCATCCTTTTACGCAGGCTGATCAGTTCATGATAATACCGAAAAACTGAATCATCACGTGCCATCTGATCCGCGGCGTTGATTTTTTCATAGTCCGGATTGACGCGCAGCCACGGGGTACCCCGGGTAAATCCGGCATTCGCTGAACTGTCCCACTGGAACGGCGTCCGTGTATTGTCTCTGCTTCTGAGGCGCGCCACGGCAAGCGCCTGCTCTTCCGTTAAAAGTCCCGACGCGATATGATGCCTGAGATTGCCGATCGTTTCAATATCGTTCAGTTCGTCGAGGCTCTCCCATCTGCAGTTCGTCATACCGAGTTCTTCGCCCTGATAGATAAAAGGCGTTCCCTTCATCATATGAAGACAGGTCGCAAGCATTTTTGCGCTTTTCTCACGATACCGATCGCTGTCGTCTCCCCAGCGGGACACAACGCGCGGCTGATCGTGATTGTTCCAGTACAGCGCATTCCATGCTTTTCCTTCCAGCCCTGTCTGCCATTTCGCAAGATTCTTTTTCAGGGCAACCAGATCGAACTGCGGAAAGCCGTATTTCCCCCGCACCGGATCCGCGTCCAGATTCATGTGTTCGAACTGAAAACACATGCAGAGTTCTTTTCCGTCAAGTCCTGCATACTTTTGTGCTTCCTCCACAGTCACGCCCGGTGTCTCACCTACCGTCATGATATCGTAGCGCGACAGCACCCGCCGGTTCATCTCCCTGAGATAGTCGTGCACATGCGGGCCGTTCGACGCCACATCGAACGATGTGTAGCCGCTTGCCATGACGTCTCCGTCACGCATATCTTCCGGTTTTGAGATCAGGCTGATCACATCCATGCGGAAACCGTCCACACCCTTGTCCAGCCACCACGACATCATGGCGAAGACTTCATCCCGCACCTTCGGATTGTCCCAGTTCAGGTCCGGCTGCTTGGGAGAAAAGAAATGCAGAAAATACTGTCCGGTCGTTTCATCGTATTTCCAGGCGCTTCCTCCGAAGCAGGAGCCCCAGTTGTTCGGTTCGCTTCCGTCCTCCTTCGGATCCCTCCAGATGTAGTAGTCCCGGTACGCACTGTCCTTCGAGCTTCTGGACGCTGCGAACCACGCATGTTCGTCAGACGTATGGTTCACAACAAGATCCATCACGATGCGAAGCCCGAGACTATGCGCTTTTTCCAGCATCACATCGAAGTCATGCATCGTACCGAATTCCGGCATGATCGAACAGTAGTCGCTGATATCATATCCGTTGTCATCGTTGGGAGATTCATATACCGGCGACAGCCAGATCACGTCCGCGCCGAGTGCTTTTATGTATTCCAACCGTTCCGTGATACCTGGAATGTCTCCGATTCCGTCTCCGTTGCTGTCCCGGAAACTCCGGGGATACACCTGATACACTACGCTTGACTGCCACCATTTTTGCTTCATAAAATCAATCCCTTTCCGTTTTTGTTCAAGGAACCCATTTGTGCCGCACGCGCGATCTTTTCACGCAGAAATCTGTTTGCAAATTCAAGTTCTTCCTTCCAGTGCGGTTCGCCCGTATACCAAAATTCCCCCACGAACATGCGCACACCCAGTTCAAGTGCCTTGCGTATCCCTGTTTCAAAATCCACATGACCCGTACCGAAAGACACCTCCCTGTAAATGCCCGGAACCGTCTCTTTCAGATGCATCGCGCTGAGACGTCCCTTTCCCGTTTCAAGATCATCCACAACACTTGTTCCATACAGAACGGATGCGTTGGTCAGATTACCGAGATCCGGATAGATCTGAAGCCAGGGCGAACCGATTTCCCTGACAATCTCTTCCGCTTTCCGCACAGTATCCATGAACGGGGTCTCCATCGTCTCGAACGCAAGCACGACGCCGTACGCTGCCGCTGTTTCACAAGCTTTTCTCAGATTCTCGAGAAAGTCCAGCCGCGTCATTTCATTGCCTTCCACATAATAGACATCATAGCCTGCCAGCTGGATCAGTCTCACACCGATCCTGTCTGCCAGCCGGATCGCCTTTTCCATGATTTCCATGCTTCTTTCCCTGACGGCCTGTTCAGGATGTCCGAGCGGAAATCTTCTGTGCCCCGAAAGGCAGATCGAATGCACGGGACATCCCGTATCGCAGATATCGCGGATGAGAGATTCTGTTTCTTCCTTCGTCCAGTCAAGTCTTGCCAGTTTTTCATCCGTCTCGTCAACGGACAGTTCCAGATAATCGAAACCGGCTTCTCTGGCGCAGCGCAGTTTTTCTTTCAACGTAACGGAACCGGGCATGCTTTTCTCATACAGCCCCAGTCTGTACAGTTTCTCCATAACCGTTTTCCTTTCTTTTACAGAAGAGAACGGAACGGGATATTCTGCGGCTCGTCAAAACAGTCTCTGAATCCGCGCTCGTGATGATAGTAGATCTTATCCTTGTCCTGCGGATAGATGTAATGTCCGCCGACCTGCCAGAAAAACGGATGGAACGTATATTCGTTTCTGTCTTTTTTGAAATCATACAGAAGACGGATCTCTTCACAGTCAGCCTGGAAATTCGTCCAGACATCCCAGTGGATCGGGATCACGACTTTGCATCTCAGATTCTCCGCCATACGCAGGATATCTGTTGACGTCATCTTGTCCTGCATGCCGATCGGGTTCTCACCGAAGGATCCGAACGCGACATCGACCGGATAATCCTTTCCGTGTTTTGCAAAATAAATGGAGAAATGGCTGTCTCCCGAATGATAGATGTTTCCGCCGGGCGTCCTGACCAGGTAATTGACCGCTTTTTCATCCATATCGACCGGGCATTTCCCTGTCAGATCCTCTCTGTCCGGGCCGGTCGAATCAGTCGTCACGATGCAGGTCCTGTCGAAACTGTCCAGACATACGATCTCAAGGTCTTTGATCCTGATGATGTCTCCCGGTTTCACCGTCACGCAGCGCTCTTCCGGCACACCCCATTTGACCCAGGTTTCAACTGATTTTCTGGGGCCAATGAAGGGAACGGGGATCTGTTTTCCATCCTCGTCCGTCGTCGTCATTCCGCTCTGGATGACATGCGCCGCCCATTCCGCGCTCATATGATCCTGATGATAATGCGTTGCAAGAACAGCATCCACATGATGAAACGCGAAGGGATCGATGACAAACGGAACGTTTCTCAGGTTCGGCTGCATCGCGCGTCCGCCCGTCATATTGGCCATCTGATGTCCGACAGCCATCTTTCCGTTCCCGTGGGTGCGTTTTCCGTTCCCGCACCACAGATCGATCGTGATGTTCGTGTCCTGCGGGGTTTTGAACCAGATGCCGGTGCATCCGAGCCACCACATTCCGATATTTCCCTCCGGGATCTTTGTTCCCTCGATCTCTTCCACGAGCCATGTTCCCCATTCCGGGAAAGTCGACATGATCCATGACTCCCTCGTCATTTCGCTGATTCTGCTCATATGCTGCTCCTTTCGTACCGTGTCCTCTGTTTTCGCAAACAGCAGATCAAACGCATAATTCCTGCCTTTCATTATACAATAGATCTTTTCGGAATGGGTAAGAGTTGTCGCCTTTATGCACCGTTTCCTCCGGCACTTGAAGCATGTACGCATTTCGATTATTCTTGGATCATAAACAATTCGGAGGCACGGTTATGTCAGCTATACTTGTGATCGATACAGGTTCTTCCAGCATGCGCGGGATCCTGTACGCAGAGGACGGCAGCAGCATCCATATGCATCAGGAGCACTATCTGATGAAAACCTGGGACAATGCAGCGGAATACGATCCGAAGGATTTCGAGACCGCACTGGTCCGCATCTGCCGGAACTGTTCGGTCTTTGCGCAAAAAAACGGGATCGTGATCGATGCCGTCTCTTTTACAAGTCAGCGAAGCAGCACACTTCCGGTCGACCGTAGCGGTCATCCCCTTGCTCCGATCATGACCTGGTACGATAAACGTGCTTCCGGGATTTGCGACCGTATGAACGCTGTCCACAAGAAAACGCTGTTCGAAACAGCCGGCATGCAGGCATCACCTGTGCTGTCCGCGCCGAAAATCGTATGGCTCTTGGAGAACCGGCCCGATCTTTATGACGCCGCATACAAAATCATCGGCATACAGGATTATCTGATTTTTCTCTGCACCGGAATCATCATGACGGACGCCTCTCTCGCAAGTCGAAGCAATCTTATGGATATCAGCACGAAGACCTGGAGCAGTGACCTGCTTCATCTGTACGGGATCGACGCCCGCAAACTCGCCGATCTTTATCCACCTTGTTCTGTCGTCGGTCCGGTGTCCTCTGAATTCAGCAAAAAAACCGGCCTTTCCGAGAATACTTCCGTGATTGCGGCCGGCGGAGACCAGCAGTGCAGCGTGCTCGGTCAGGGACTTTTCCGTCCGGGGGACTCCGGAATCACCTGCGGGAGCGGATCTTATGTCGCATCGATCATCGATGCTCCTCTGACGGATCCGCTGCTGCGTCTCAACACAAACGTCGCCATTGGTCCGGGACAGTGGGTCCTTGAAGCAAGCACACTTTCCTCGGGCACCGTACAGGACTGGTTCCTGCGTACATTCTACCCGGGAATCCCGGATGCACTGCATGTCATGCAGACTGAGGCGCAGACAAGTCCTCCCGGTGCGAACGGTCTCGTCATGCTGCCCGATCTTGCCGGGAAAGGTGCTCCGGACTGGGACAATTACGCGAAAGGCGTCTTTTGGAATGTCAGCTTTTCCGTCTCCCGCAGTGATTTTTCACGGGCAATGCTGGAAGGGCTCTGCGCTGAGATCGCAGAATGTCATGAGGTCCTGCATGATCTGGATCCGCGTGTCTGCGATGTGCACGTTACTGGCGGCCTTTCCCGGTTCCCGCTCTTCAATCAGATCCTGGCTGATATGATCGGCTCCCGTGTCTCACGTGTACCGCACGACGAAACCACATCGATCGGCGCTTACATGGCAGCTCTTCTCGCACTGAAACGCGTGAACAGTCTGGAAGAAGCGTATTCCTGCATCATGCCCGCAGATGCAACGGAACCGTATTCTCCGGATCCCGCCGCTGCGATCCTCTACCGCAAAGCCGCGGAAAGAAGACGGCTTCTCTATTCTTCGATCCCTTCACGCGCGCTTTCTGCGCAGTAACACCGGTATCTTTCGCTTTTTTCTGCATTTCCTGCCTTGCATGCTTCACTTCTTTATCTCGATAAAGTACAATAAAGGTAAACAAATCTGGAGGCAAAGATCCATGCAGCAAACAAGAAAAACCAAGCTTCGTTTCGGCACGCTTCTCAGTTACGGAATCGGCGCTGTCGGTGAAGGCATCGGTTATAACGTGTTCTTTTCCTTTTTCTCTTTCTTCCTCACGACTCAAGCCGGAATCAAACCGGGTATTGCTGGCGTGATCTCTGCACTGGCAGTATTGTGGGACGCAATCACGGACCCAATCATCGGGAACTGGTCAGACAGAACGAAAAACAAACGCGGCCGGCGCAGACCGTTCATCATGTCGGGGTCCGTGCTTTTCGGGATCTCGATCGCGCTTCTTTTCGTCAATCTGAATCTTCCCTACGGAATGAAGGTCGCATACTATATCCTGGTCAACATGTTCTACTGGTTTTCGCTCACCACCTGTGTCATTCCTCATATCTCACTCGGTTCCGAGCTTTCCGAGGATTTTGACGAGCGGACGAAACTCAGGACTTTCGCTGTTGCGCTGATGGGCATCGGAACGCTGATCGCCGTCGGCACTCCCCTTCTTCTTGTGGAATTCTTTACAAACGTGACCGGTTCCTCCAATGCAGCATGGGCCCTGTCCGGTGTCATTTACGGCGCGCTGACGGTCATTGTGTACGAACTGTCCTGCTTCCTGCTCAGAGGGAAAGAGCCTCAGAATCCGAATCTGACGGAAGAAGGAGCGGAAAAGTCCTCTTCCAGCACGATGTCGACCTTTTTCAAGAATTCGGTGCACGCGTTTCAGAACAGGTCTCTGCGAAAGCTGATCTGGATCACTTTCTTCGTAAACATTACGGTGACACTCGCTTCCGGTCTTGCCATCTATCTTTTGACATTCGTTTACCGGTTTGATGAGAATCAGAGCTCTCTTGTCTACGCGCTGCAGGGGATCCTCGTCATCGTCGCATCCGTTCTGGTCGGCTTCCTTGCCAATCAATTTGACAAAAAGATCGTTATGGCCGGCGGTGTCGCCGTCTATGCGGTCTCCTATATCTTCATCATCCTGCTTCCGATTTCCTGGGCAACGATCATCGTACATGTGGTCCTGTTTGCGATCGGCAATGCGGGATACTGGACGATGGTCTATGCGATGTCCTATGACGCGTCTATGATCGAGCACCTGAAAAGCGGCGACCGTCCGGATGGTCTTTACACCTCTCTGATCGGTCTGTTCATGAAATTCGGAAATGCGGCAGGTTCCCTTGTAACGGGCCTCGGTCTGCAGATGATCGGATTTATCGAAAGCTCCGAAACACAGAGCGCTGCCACTGTTACCGGCATCCGCTGGCTCTATGCGATCGTTCCCGCTGTATTTCTTGCGTTCGCAGTCATCTATTCAGTCGCATATCCGCTCACCAGAAAGCGCTTCGCGGACCTAACGGCAGCCAATAAAGAAAAAGAAGAGACCGGTTCCTATGATCCTTCCGTTTTGGAAGGACTGTAAACAAACAAACGGAGGACGACATGAAAAGCACGTTCATATTCGGCAATATCCATACGATGGATCCCGAACACCCGACCGCTGAGGCGATCGGCATCCGGAACGGAAAAGTCTTCTTCTGCGGAGACCGTTCCGCCGCCTCTCCCGGTCCGAAGGACCGCATCCTCGATTTCCGCGGACAGACGATCCGTCCCGGTTTCATCGATACGCATGTCCATGTAATCCCATCCGGGATCTTTATGAACAGCGCCGACCTTTCCGGTGCCGGATGCATAGAAGAGGTTCTTTCCGCCATCCGGAAGCACGCGGAAACGATACCGAAAAAAGGATGGGTGCTCGCTGCCTTTTTTCAGGACAAACTGATCGAAGAAAAAAGGTTCCCAACCAGGCAGGAACTGGACGCCGTATCTTCTGAAAAACCGATTCTGATCTGCCATAATGACCTGCATCCCATCGCGCTCAACAGCAGAGCGCTGGAACTGCTGAACGTCGATCCGAAAAAAGACGGCGTCAGGACGGATGAGGCAGGCCGGCTGACCGGGATCATCGAAGATCCCGCTTGCGTCGATATGCTGGGAGACATTCTGGCGAAACTCGGCATCGCAAACATCTATGACGGGATCGTTCGTGTGGACGATTATGCCGTATCACATGGCGTCACGACCGTTTTCGAAAAAGACGTCCTTGACATTCTGACGCTGATCGGGATCACGAAGGATCTTCTGAAAGCGGAATATGTCCCCATGTGGTACAGCAACGGATGCAAGGATCTTGAAAGCATCAGGAAGATCGCAAAGAACAAGCGCCTGGCCGGCAGGGTCTGTGTCTGCGCGTTTGCGGACGGCGCGTTTGACGGTCATTCCGCTGCGACGGCGGAACCATATACCGATCGGCCGGATACATGCGGCATCCTGAACTATACGGATGATGAAATGTACGCCTTTACGGCCGAGGCCGTAAAGCTGGGACTTCAGGTCTCTTTCCACGCCATCGGAGACGCAGCCATCGATCAGGTGCTGCGCGTATACGAACGCGTACTGAACGATTATCCGAAAGAGGATCACCGGCTCCGCATAGAGCATTTTGAAGAACCCACAAAAGAGGCGATCGAAAAGGCAGGACGTCTGCACGTCGCGCTTGGTATGCAGCCGCTGCTGATCGAAGTCTGCGAGCGGATGGATTTCTCCGGTTATGCGCCGTTTATCGGCGACCGAGTCAGACGCTGCAGTCCCTACCGTTCGATTCTGGATGCCGGGATCCTCGTGGGCGGCGGAACAGATTACACCGTCACGCCGATGGAAGTGCTTCACGGCGCACAGGTACTGATGACTCATCCGGTCGAATCCGAACGTATCTCACTGCAGGAGTGCCTTGAGATGAACACTGTCAACGCGGCAAAACTCGGTTTTCTGGAAAATCAAAAGGGATGTCTGAAACCCGGGATGGATGCCGACTTTATCGTGACTGACCGGGATCCTTATCAGGTCACAACTGAGGAGCTTTCCGATATCCGGATCATGAAGACATTCAGATCAGGCCGTAAAGTCTATGACCGTGACGCTTTCCTTCCCACCAGAAAACGTTCTCTTGCAGTCGTTCTGATGAATGTTGCACTGAAAAAAGCCGGTTCTCTTTTCAGAATCAGAAACTGAATCCGGCATACTGACATAATCGTCTTCTGAACAGAACAACACTGCGGTGAAGTATCACTGCAGTGTTGTTTGCTGTTCTGTTTTGGTCATCCGCCAGGCCGTCCGCTTTCCGTGATTCACCCCTCTTTTTGAGCCGGAACGGCATATACGATGATGTGTCTGATACCGTCAGAAGACACCGGAACACGTTCGATATCCTCACGTGTCAGGATTCTGCCGAGTCTGACTGTGCCTGTTTCATTCTCCGGTATCTTTTCATCTTCCGGATTGAGAAGCATCACATATTCCGGATATGCAGTATCTTCTCCCTGTCGTAACGAACCGGGAAGTTCATACGGCTTAAAACTTCCGGCGCTTTCGGTCTTTTCATCCACCAGCCGCAAACTGTTTGTTTCTCCGGTGCCGGATATAACATGATACACGCTGATCCGAATCTCCTCGTCCGAAAGCGGGAAAACGCCGCCGCTCTGCACCGTCTCTTCGATCTGTTCAGAAAGTGTTTCCGAAACCTCGACTGTACGTTCACCCATATCGGTGAACATGTTGTTTTCCTCCGAATACAGCATTTTCACATACTCGCTGTGCCCCGCTGCTGTCAGAATGATCGCTGCAGCACAAAAATACAGCCATTTTTTCACAAGTCTAGAAAACGGCTTTTTCTGTGTCTCTCCGTCCGGTTGTCCTCCCGTTTCTCCGGGCAGCACGAATTCTTCAGGCGGCATTGCCTGCTCCGGGACCGTCACGTCTTCGCGCGGCAGTACACCGAATTCTTCTGCAGGCGGAGCCTGCGATTCAGGCGGAAGATTATGAAATTCATCCGGCAGCCAGAATTCCATCGTTCACCTGCTTATCTGGTATGAATATCGACCTGTGGGAACGGGCACTCCACACCGAGTTTACGGAAGCCGATCAACAGTTCCCGGTTCAGCACGCGGGAACCGTTATAGATATCCGTCTCTTTGACTTCCACAACAAACCTCAGGATCACAGCGCTGTCCGCGAGTTCCTGAACACCAAGATATCTCGGAGGATTCTTCATCATATCCGCATGCTTGCTGTAGATCTCCTCCATAAGACCGGGGATCTGTTTTTCCAGCGTTTCAAGGTCTGTCCCGTACGGAATGCTGAATTCCGCCGTCGCCCTTGATTCTTTATCCGAACGGTTCAGGATATTCTTCATATCCGCATTGTTTATGATCTTGACATTGCCTCCTACATCCATGATACTCGTTGTCCGGATGCCGATCTCTGTCACGGTCCCGCGGAAACCGTTTACTTCAATGATATACCCGACGTTGTACTGGTTCTCGATCAGGATAAAGATACCTGTCACAATATCCGAAATCAGGCTCTCAGCCGCAAAACCGATGATCAGCGCAATCACGCCGAGACCTGCAACGATCGTCACGACATCCACGTTCAGGATCGCCAGAACACCGCACAGGATCACGATGACCGAAATATAACGCATCGCGCTTGAAAAAAGAGAGACAACGGTCCGCGCCCTATGCCTCTTTGGTTTGATAAACTCCAGGATAAATGTGATCAGATACTGGATAAAAAGCACCGTAAACACAAGGATCAGAATGCTCAGGATATTCCCGACCGTGAAAATCATGGGCACGTTTTTAAAGAGCGTGTCCCGAATCGTGGAAAACGCTCCGGTCAGGATCAATGCCGCCGCAATCACAGCAAACACGATCAGTTTGATTATCGTATTTCTCTTTCTCATCTCATATCCTCTTGCACTTTGTTTCAATTAAGATCCAGGCGGAAACGGTTTTACCTCGTTTCATTCAAGATACTTCCGGTCGATCTTGACGACACATGTGTTCATACGCAGTCCTACCTGACCGATCCGTACTTTTCCGACCAGATTCAGAAGCTGATAGGCGTCCAGTTTGTCGAACCCGTAATACCGATGCATTCTGTTCACAAGTTCCGCATATCCCTCACAGATCTGTTCCGTAAGAGGAACGCCTCCGTCGCAGATGATCGCGCCGATGAACTCATCTGTATTGACCTGCGGCCAGTCGCAATACTTTGCCTCTTCCGCGCTCAGGACCGTGACCCGTACACGCACCTCTCCGCGGCACTCAAGCGCGCACCCCGTGATCTCACCGTCCCCCTGAGCGCCGTGCACATCACCGATCGACAGCAGACCGCCGTCCACATTGCACGGCAAAACGACCGTTACACCTTTCTGAATATCCGGGCAGTCCACATTGCCGCAGTAATCCTGTCCGTGCAGGAACGACGTCTTTCTGTCCTCTTTCGGCGCGACACCGATCGTTCCGATAAACCTGTTCAGATCGAAACGGATAACCTTTTTCCCGTCATTGGTCTTGAACAGTCCCTGGTCCCCTTCGATTTTGCAGATCTTCGTGCGTGCCTCCAGCGGTTCCTGAATAGTCGCAGCGGAAGACAGCGCCCCGAGGCCGGGATATAAAGAGGAGTATCCACCTCCTCTTTCCTCTCCTGCAATAACATCCAGGATCTCAACTGCAAGATAATCACCTTTTTTTGCTCCGTCCACATAGACCGGGCCGCTGATGGGATTGCATCCGCCGCCGGCTTCATAGAGTTTTGAAAACTGATGCCAGATGTGTTCCTCTTCCGTGATCAGACTGACGTTCGCATCCTCCGTAAAGAATACGATCTCATCACCCGACTGCACGTGAACTTCAGGTTTGATGTCTTTATCGAAATAGAATTTCTTCGTGTCCATTTTTATGACAATCGGTTTTTTCTCCATGATCGGTATCTCCTTTATACAAATAATCAGTTCCGCTTCCTGTTAAGTGGATTCTATCATCAGGTAAAAACCGCGTCAACGAGTGTCGTTCACACTGATTTTTAGTGAAAAAGCAAGAAAAAGCCACCCTGCCAGTAAATCTGATAAGGTGGCTTATAACTATCGGATGATCAGGCGAAATTACTTCGCTCTCTTCTCCTTGATTGCTGCCTGTGCTGCTGCAAGACGCGCGATCGGTACACGGAACGGCGAGCAGGAAACATAGGTCAGGCCGACATTGTGGCAGAACTCGACAGAAGACGGATCTCCACCATGCTCACCGCAGATACCAAGTTTGATATCGGGGCGGGTCGCACGGCCCTTCTCTGCAGCCATCTTCACCAGCTGGCCAACGCCTGCCTGGTCAAGTTTCGCAAAGGGATCGAACTCATAGATCTTATTCTCATAATAAGCATCCAGGAACTTGCCTGCGTCGTCACGGCTGAAGCCGAACGTCATCTGAGTCAGGTCGTTCGTTCCGAAGGTGAAGAACTCAGCTTCCTTCGCGATCTCATCTGCCAACAGTGCAGCACGCGGGATCTCGATCATGGTACCAACATGATACTTCATATCGGAACCGGCTTCTGCGATCAGTTTGTCAGCAGTCGCGCTCACAACATCTTTCACAAACTTGAGCTCTTTCAGTTCTCCGACCAGCGGGATCATGATCTCAGGTACGATGTTGTACTCGGGATGCTCAGCGTTGATCTTCAAAGCCGCATTGATCACTGCAGTTGTCTGCATCTCAGCGATCTCAGGATACGTCACAGCAAGACGGCATCCGCGGTGACCCATCATCGGGTTGAACTCATGCAGGCTGGCAACGATTTCAGTCAGGCGCTCAGTGCTGATGCCCATATCTGCTGCCAGTTCTTCGATGTCTTCCTGTTTCTGGGGTACGAACTCATGCAGAGGCGGATCCAGGAAACGGATCGTCATCGGGCGGTCTTCAAGCACACGGTACATCGCCTCAAAGTCTCCCTGCTGATAAGGAAGGATCTTCGCAAGAGCGGCACGGCGGCCTTCGACAGTGTCGGAAACGATCATCTCGCGGATTGCCTTGATACGCTCGCCCTCGAAGAACATATGCTCGGTGCGGCAAAGTCCGATGCCCTCGGCACCGAATTTGACAGCCTGTGCAGTGTCTCTCGGGTTGTCTGCGTTGGTGCGGACAAGGAGTTTGCGGCGGGAGTCAGCCCATGCCATGAAACGTCCGAAATCACCGCTGATGGTCGCTTCTTCAGTCGCAACAGCTTCGCCGTAAACATTACCGGTAGAACCGTCGATGGAGATCCAGTCGCCCTCGTTGTAACGGACGCCGGCGACCTCGAAGTACTTCTCTTCTTCATGCATCACGATCGCGCCGCAACCGGATACGCAGCAGGTTCCCATTCCTCTTGCAACAACTGCAGCATGGGAAGTCATACCGCCGCGAACGGTCAGGATGCCCTGTGCGGCAACCATGCCTTCGATGTCTTCGGGAGAAGTCTCAAGACGGACAAGCACCACTTTTTCACCTTTGGCTGCCCATTCTTTTGCATCTTCAGCAGTAAAGACCACACGGCCGCATGCTGCACCGGGAGATGCCGCAAGACCTGTCGCGATCACTTTCGCTGCTTTCAGAGACGCTGCATTGAACTGCGGATGAAGCAGAGCATCCAGCTGTTTGGGTTCAACGCGCATGACTGCTTCTTCTTCGTCGATCATTCCCTCGTCGACAAGATCAACAGCGATCTTCAGTGCTGCAGCTGCAGTACGTTTGCCGTTACGGGTCTGAAGCATATAGAGTTTCTTGTTCTCGATCGTGAACTCCATATCCTGCATGTCTTTGTAGTGGTTTTCAAGGATGTTCGCAGTTTCAACAAACTGTTTGTAAACCTCAGGCATATCCTCTTCCAGTCTTGCGATCGGAGAAGGAGTACGGATACCTGCAACGACGTCTTCGCCCTGTGCGTTGATCAGGTATTCACCCATCAGTTTCTTCTCGCCGGTGGCGGGGTCACGTGTGAATGCAACGCCTGTACCGGAATTCTCGTTCAGGTTTCCGTAAACCATGGGCATGACGTTAACAGCGGTGCCCCAGGAATAAGGAATGTCGTTCATGCGGCGATAAACATTCGCGCGGGGGTTGTCCCAGGAACGGAACACTGCTTTGATCGCGCCCATCAGCTGATCAACGGGATCAGCGGGGAAATCTTCACCAAGCTGGTTCTTGTATTCCGCTTTGAACTGTTCAGCGAGTTTCTTCAGATCGGCAGCGTCAAGATCGATATCGTTCTTTACGCCCTTCTCCTCTTTCATCTCGTCGATCAGCTGCTCGAAATACTTTTTGCCGACTTCCATGACGACGTCAGAGTACATCTGGATGAAACGGCGATAAGAGTCATATACGAAGCGCTCAAACTTGGGGTCGGGGTTGCCTGCGATCATGCCTTTGCAGACCTCGTCATTCAGGCCAAGGTTCAGGATCGTATCCATCATGCCGGGCATGGATGCACGTGCACCGGAACGAACGGAAACCAGAAGAGGATTCGTCGTGTCGCCAAACTTCTTGCCGTTGATCTCCTCGGTCTTGCGCAGATACTCAAAAATCTCTGTCTCGATCTCGGGAGCGATCATTTTTCCGTCATCATAGTAACGGGTGCAAGCTTCTGTCGTGATTGTGAAGCCCTGAGGAACCGGAAGACCAAGCCCGACCATTTCTGCAAGGTTCGCGCCCTTTCCTCCCAGCAGTTCACGCATGTTAGCGTTTCCCTCGCTGAACATGTAAACATACTTATGTGCCATTCAGTTTTTGCCTCCTTCTAAGGTAATTGATTAAAATGGCTTGCTCATACTAACATAAGGTTTCACAATCTGCGAACCTTCTAGAGCACCTATTTAAGCACCTATCTATTATAGATTGTTGCCGGTTTTTCTGCAACACAAATGAAGAAATAAAGGGCGTTTTCCGCCATTTTCCTGTGTTTTTTCCGGGTGTGTTTTGAAGAATGCTGTTTCATTTAAAACTTTGGTGAAAGAATTGTTAAGAACCTGTATCGTTTAAGGTGAACAAGCATGTTATAATGAATCAACATGCAAGCAAAGGAGGATATGCCATGTTTTGCCCCAATTGCGGCCAGCAGGTCAACGGTAAATTCTGCACAAACTGCGGAACAAGGCTCGATCTCGCCGATCAGGTAGCTGATGCCATTCAGGATGTGCCGCAGGTTGAAGAGCAGATTTCCGATCTGCCGCCCGAGGCACCTGTTGTCGGTGCCGCTTCAGAAGAACCGATCTACAATAATATCCCCGAGACTCCCGTTTATCAGCAGCCCGTGGAGCAGCCGGTTTATCAGCCCCCCGTTGAACAGCCGATGTATCAGCAGCAGGTCTATCATGCCCCTGAACAGCCTGTGTACCAGGCTCCCGCATCGACCTATCAGCAGCCGGAACAGCCCAAGAAAAAATCCAAGGCCGGAAAGATCGTTCTGATTGTTCTTCTTGCTGTATTCGTTCCGATCCTGATCCTCGGAGTCATCGTCGCGGTCCTGATCGGAAAAGCACTGAAATCCGTTAATACACCGGATACCTACTTGACCCCGGATGAACCCGCGATCGTGGAGGACCAGCCGACAATTCCGACCCCTCCCGTTGCCACTGTTCCGGAACCGACACAGCAGGACAACCCCGTACCTGCGGATCATGTCAACATCGCGGATTATACCGGATACCTGTTTGTCTATGTGGACAATGCCGTGTATCAAGATGACGGTACGATCGCCATCGATATCACGCTTGAAAACTATACAAACTATGGAATCGACAACATCCGTGAAATGATCGTCAAGCTGTACGATCAGAATGATGAATACATCACGCGCGGCGGTTTCTATTTCTTTGAAGACTACACACCGGGACACATCATTGAAGCCGGCGATACGATCACCATGCACCTTGTGTTCAATGATGATTCCGCTGCGACAGACATTCCGCAGGGCCTTGACCTTACAGGATGTGACACGAACTTCGAGCTCATGTGTGACATGTATGACGAGAACGACAAGTTCATCGGAACACACTATGAAACCGTTCTCTTCGGTGTAAGTGTACCTGCTGAGTGCGGCGCTCTGATCAACTATGATTTTGAAAACCGTAACTACTGGTTCTATGATACCGGAAACGATGATTACGGCGGTGAACTCTTCCGTATCAACACTTATGAAAACTACGGAGAGTGGGACGATTCCGAGACCTATATCGGTTCCGGACTTGGGTACGAATTCACCGTTTCCTATCCCACGGACGTACAATATGGTTCTGATCCTGCACTGAAAGAGGAATATGAGAACCTGCAGCAGTATGTCCCGGAAATCGTCGAAAGTATCACACTGTTCTGACACATACCGCTGACAAGCAAAACGCGAAGCTCTTTCGAGCTTCGCGCTTTGCTTGTCAGGATGCTTTTTCTTGTATCATCCTTTTTCTTGCTGCTGACAGCATCAGTTTGATGCGGTTCAGCTGATTGACTTCACTCGCCCCCGGATCGTAATCCACTGCAGCGACATTCGACTCCGGATACAGCTCATGCAGTTTTTTGATCACGCCTTTCCCGACAACATGATTCGGCAGACACCCAAACGGCTGAATGCAGATGATATTGTTCGTACCGTGCCGAAGGAGTTCCACCATCTCACCCGCAAGGAACCATCCTTCCCCGTACTGATTACCGAGTGACAGTATCGGTTTCACATATTCCGCAACTCTATCAATCCTGACAGGCGGATCGAATCTTTCGCTCTTTTCCAGTGCCCTTGTCGCCGGTCTTCTGACTCTGTCCACAAGCCAGACGCCGATCTTTGCAAGCCATTTACTTCTGATCCCTGCGCCGAGGTAACGATGCTTATACTCACCGTTGAAGAAACTGTAGGCAAAAAAGTCCAGAAGATCCGGGACGACTGCTTCCGCACCTTCGCGTTCCAGAAGCTCGACCAGATGATTGTTCGCAAGAGGCATATACTTCACAAGGATCTCTCCGACAATACCGACACGAGGTTTACTGATCGTATCGTCGAGCGGTATTCTGTCAAAATCCTGTACAATCCCTTCACATATCTTGCGGAATTTCCGTCTGGATTTTCCGTTCAGCAAAGCATCCCTGCAGATTTCAAGCCATTTTTCATGGACTCTGTCCGATTCTCCCTTGTTCTTTTCATAGGGCCGAACGTGGTAAAGGCACTTCATGAACAGATCACCGTAGATCAGCGCCTGGATCGCATCCACGATCATTGGCAGTGTCAGGCGAAACCCGCCGTTCTTTTCCATCCCGTTCAGATTCAGTGAGATTACAGGAACATAGGACATTCCTACTCTGTCCAGAGCCTTGCGGATAAACGAAACATAATTCGTCGCTCGGCAGCAGCCGCCGGTCTGACTCATCAGTACAGCCAGCTTTCTGGTGTTGTAATTGCCGCTCATCACGGCATTCATGACCTGACCGACCATGACGATGGACGGATAACATGCATCATTGTTCACATATTTCAGTCCCACATCGATGGAATCCCTGGTCGCATTGTCCAGTATCTCCACATGGTAACCGTATTTTTCAAACAGCGGTCCGACAAGATCAAAGTGGATCGGACTCATCTGCGGTGCAAGGATCGTGTACTTATCCTCCTGCATCTTTTCCGTGAATTCTGTGCGGTGATATTCGATCGACTGATCCCGTTTCAGCAGGTTCTTTTCGCGCCGCATATTGATTGCGGATATCAGGCTTCTGATACGTATGCGCGCTGCTCCCAGATTGTTGACCTCGTCTATCTTCAGCAGCGTATACAGTTTGTTGCTCTGTTCCAGAATCTCGCTGACCTGATCTGTCGTCACAGCGTCCAGGCCGCATCCGAAGGAATTGATCTGTATCAGTTCAAGGTCATCGTGTTTGCATACATACTCCGCCGCGGAATACAGTCTTGAATGAAATACCCACTGATCCACAACTCGAAGCGGACGCGTCGGTTCGAAGTCAATCGGAAGACTGTCTTCAGTAAACACATATTTCCCGTATGATGCGATCATCTCCGGGATCCCGTGATTGATCTCAGGATCGATATGATACGGCCTTCCGGCAAAGACGATTCCGTCTTTGCCCTCGCTCCGCATCTGTGCATATACTCTTTTCCCTTCCTCCCGGATCTCTTCCTTGACTTTTCTCAGTTCCGTCCAGGCTTTCCGCGCCGCTTCCCTGACTTCTTTCGCAGGAATGGACCATTCCTTTTCACACAGTTCGACCAGTCTGTTCTCCGCCGCCTTTTCCGACGCGAAGGAAATGAAGGGTCTGACATAGTTGATCTTCTTTTCTTCCAGCTCCTCAACATTGTTCTTGAGGTTCTCCGCATAGGAAATCACGATCGGGCAGTTGTATCTGTTCTGGGCGCCTGCCGTTTCCTGATACTCATAAAACACGCATGGATGGAATATCGTCCCGATTCCCTGTCCGATCAGCCACTGGATATGTCCGTGCGCAAGCTTCGCCGGATAACACTCCGATTCCGACGGGATCGATTCCATTCCCAGTTCGTAGATCTTCCTTGTCGAAAACGGAGAAAGCACGATACGGAACCCGAGTTCTCTGAAAAACACCGCCCAGTACGGATAGTCTTCGTACATGTTCAGGACGCGCGGGACACCGATCACGCCCCGGACGGCCTTTTCTTCATCCAGCGCCGGATAGCCGAATATCTTCTTTCTCTTGAACTCAACAAGGTTCGGTACTTTTTCGTGTTTCTCGGTGTTCCCGAGCGGACGCTCGCATCTGTTCCCGGAAAGATGCCTTCTTCCGTCAGGGAATGTGGAGATCGTGAGCATGCAGTTATTGGTACATCTACCGCAGCGCGCTGTTCTGACATCATACTTCAGGGAAGCAATCTGGTCGAACGAGATCATGCTCGACCTTTCGTTTTCGCAGACGTGTCTGCGCGCGATCAGTGCAGCGCCGAAAGCCCCCATGATACCGGAAATATCCGGACACACGACCTGTGCCCCGGAGATCATTTCAAATGCGCGAAGCACGGCATGATTGTAGAATGTACCGCCCTGAACGACGATTTTCTGTCCGAGATCTGAAGCGCTCGTCAGTTTGATCACCTTGTAAAGCGCGTTCTTGATCACGGAATAAGCTAGACCTGCGGAAATGTCCGACACTTCCGCTCCTTCTTTCTGGGCCTGCTTCACATTGGAATTCATGAATACCGTACAGCGGGTTCCCAGATCGACCGGGTGTGCTGCAAACAGCGCCGCTCTGGCAAAATCCTTCACGGAATAGCCGAGAGAATTCGCGAAGTTCTCGATGAACGATCCGCAGCCGGAAGAACAGGCTTCGTTGAGCATGATCGTATCGACGAATCCGTTCTTCAGTTTGATGCATTTCATATCCTGCCCGCCGATATCCAGCACGCAGTCCACGTCAGGCGCAAAAAACGAAGCCGCCGTCGTATGCGCGATCGTCTCCACTTCTCCTTCGTCCAGGCAGAACGCCGTTTTCATCAGCGCTTCGCCGTATCCTGTGGAGCAGGCGCGCCTGATGATCACATCGTCAGGAAGCCTGTTCCCGAGATCGATCAGCGCGGTGCGCACCGTTTCGATCGGATTCCCCTGATTGTTCGCATAATAATGGTAAAGAAGCTGACCGTCCTGTCCGATCAGCGCGATCTTTGTTGTCGTGGACCCAGCGTCAATTCCAAGGAACGCATCTCCCTGATAATCGGCCAATTCCTGTTTGCTGACGACGTGCTCGCCGTGCCTTGCGCAGAACAGTTCATAATCCGCCTCGCTTGCAAACAGCGGTTCAAGTCTTTTGACTTCAAAATCCACATCGACTCCGTTTTCCAGAAGGCTGATCAGGTCATCCAGCGAGATCTCCTGCGTATCCGTTACTTCTATCGCAGCACCGATCGCCGCAAAAAGATGTGAGTGCGGCGTATCCATCACCTCATCCGGTGAAAGATGAAGTGTTTTGATAAAGGTCTTTTTCAGTTCCGAAAGAAAGTACAAAGGTCCCCCGAGAAACGCGACATGACCGCGGATCGGTTTCCCGCAGGCGAGTCCGGAGATCGTCTGGTTCACTACCGCCTGAAAGATCGAAGCGGCAAGATCTTCCCTGCGCGCCCCTTCATTGATCAGCGGCTGGATATCTGTTTTGGCAAACACTCCACAGCGTGCAGCGATCGAATACACTTCTTTCGCATCTTTCGCCTTTTCATTTAATCCCGTCGCATCCGTCTGCAAAAGCGATGCCATCTGATCGATGAAGGATCCCGTTCCGCCGGCGCAAATGCCGTTCATACGCTGATCCAAGCCGCCGCGGAAATAGATGATCTTCGCGTCTTCCCCGCCCAGTTCGATCGCAACATCCGTCCCGGGTGCCTGATGCTCGATCGCAGTTGCGACCGCAACCACTTCCTGAACGAAAGGGATCTCCATTTTTTTTGCAATATTAATCGAGCCGGAGCCCGTGATCCCAACTTTCATATCAACGGCACCGGTCGTTTCACGCGCTTCCTTCAGCAGATGCAGCAGTGTTTCCTGCGTGTGTGCCTGATGACGTCTGTATTCGGAGAAGACAAGATTCTCCTTTTCATCGATCACCACAAATTTGACAGTCGTCGAACCGATATCAATACCGGCGCGATAACAATTACTCATTTTCTGTTCCTTCTCCATTCAACTGCAGATAACGGTTTCTGATTCGGTTCCCGATCTGCACGGTGCTCATAGTCTTCAATTCCTCTGCGCTGATTACATCAGCGACAGTGTACTTTACATCCGTCCTCTTCCAAGGCATGTTCCCCTTGATCTTCTGTGTTCCGTCAAGATAGAAGGCCACAACGGGAACACCTGCCATTTTTGCGATTCTGAATACGGCGTTGTGAAATTCCAGAATCTTTCCTTCCCTGCTCCGCGTTCCTTCCGGAAAAACCGTAACGGAATACTCACCTTCCTTTATCAGATCCGCCGAGGCATTGATCGCCTCAAGCGCCATACGCGGTTTTTCCCTGTTGATCGGGATGCAGCAGTTTCTCCTGGCGATCTGACCGACGACGAATATTCCGAAATTCTCGGGTTTTGTCACAAACGTGTTCTTCCTGCGTCTCAGAAGCCATTCCAGAACGACAGGATCGTAGTTCGAGCGGTGATTGCACACGTATAGCGCCTGACCCTCGGGTATTCCGGTCAGTGAATCCCCGATCAGCCGGACATGTCCGAACAGCAGTGAGACCCAGCAGATGGAATGGATCGCCCAGCGATAATACGGAGTCGCCTTTTTGTAAAGTTTCTTCCTGGAAACGAAAAGACTGCTGATCCAAAGGATCAACAGATAAGCCAGAACCGGCCCGATTATACACACAAGGACAAGCGCAGCATACCACATGGATCACTCTTTCTTTTTTCCAAAGGAGAATTTTGACTCTTCTCCCTTAAACAGCCGCACTATATTCGCTCTGTGCCGCCATACCGAAAACAGCACACAGAGGATGCACAAAAGCAGTGTCCAGATGCAGTCCGTGCCGAATATTGCAATCACGATGCATCCGCTGATCAGCGCTGTCATGGATGCCAGAGACATGAATTTTGTCGAAAGCAGAATGATCACGAGCATCGCAGTCGCGACAGCTCCTGCGCGCCAGTCCACAAACCAGATCATCATCAGACAGACAAGAAAACCTTTTCCGCCCTGAAATCTGTAGTAGGGAGGAAACGCGTGTCCAAGCATCGCAAAGAATCCTGAATAGGACACCCCCAGCTGACGAAGGCCAAACAAAGCGTGAAACAGCCATCCGAAAACCAGTGACAAAACGGCCATCTTTGCCAAATCAAGTACAAATACCCACCAGGCATACTTGTTCCCGAAAACTCTTTTGAAATTCGTAAAGCCGGGATTTCCGCTTCCCATTTCCCTGATGTCCTTGTGATAGATTGCTTTTGACATAACGATCGCAGGATTCACCGCAGAAAAAAGATAGGAAACAAACGCAGCAAATACAAAAACCAGTATTCTGAACCAGATCTGTTCCGTCATCACAGAGTCTCTCCTCTTATTCCATTACAAAGATATAATCATAGATTTCCTGCTCGCCAATCATGATGTAGACTTCCATGCCCGGCACATGTGACTGAATATAGTCAGAAATCAGCTGTGTTTCCGCACTGTCCGCTCTTATACCCTCAAGAAGGATACAGACGGCATGTTCCGACAGATCCATCGAATCGATCATTCTGCATGCTGCCGTGACCCGGTCCGGCGCGTCAGACAGGATTTCCTTTCCTGAAAAACCAATATAATCACCGGATCTTGTATGGATCTGTGTGGTGTCAAGATCTCTCACGCATTCCGATATACATGCAGTGATCGCATAGGACATCGCGTCCTCCATTTCAGCAACGACCTCATCCATTTCATCCAGATCCGGATTCATCATGCTCAGCGCTGCGTGTCCCTGCCCGATCGTCTTGCTTTCAATCACGATGACATTAGACTCATGATAGAGTTTTGCTGCCTGCTGTGCCGCCAGGATCACGTTGCTGTTGTTGGGAAGCACGATGATGTTCTCTGCATTGCAGCATTTAAACGCGTGAATGAAATCTTCGGAGGAAGGATTCATGCTCTGGCCGCCGTCTACGATATAGTCTGCTCCGAGCTCCTCAAACATTTGCTGGATGCCTCTCCCGCTTGCCACGACAACAGTTGCAAGCCTGACAGGCGGCTCTTTTTCTTCTCCGGCTTCATCTGAGCTTTCATCCTTACCGATGATGTTGTTGTGCTGCAGCGACATGTTCTCCACTTTCACTTTCAGGAACTCGCCGAACTCCTGACAGAGAGCCATCACTTTCCCGGGCTCCATCGTATGCACATGGATCTTCAGCACCGAATCGTTCTTTACGCAGACGACAGAGTCCCCCAGTGCCTCCAACCGTCCGGTGACCTGTTCAGTATCAAAATTCGCGATATCCGTCTTTCTGTTCTGAAGGCGCACCAGCACCTCCGTGCAGTAGCCGAATTCCAGTTCGCTGTCCGGTGTGAACAGATCATAGTTGACCGTTTCTGACGTCTGGTTCCTTGTGGAAAGACCCGAAACGATCTCTTCCCCGTTCAGCGCACGGATCATGCCCTCCATGATATAGATCAGACCGGCGCCGCCTGAATCTACAACTCCGGATTCTTTCAGAACAGGAAGAAGATCGGGAGTGCGCTCCAGAGAACGTCTCGCTTCATCCAGGAATTCCTCAACGAACTCCTGAGGTGTCTGCACATTCTGACGGCACGCGTATTCCGTCGCGTCTTTCGCAACGGTGAGGATCGTTCCCTCTGTCGGCTGCATCACCGCTTTATACGCATGTTCCACACCCATTCGGAACGCCTGCGCCGTCTGCTGGGCATCCGCTTCGTCAAGATTCCGGAATCCTCTTGCAAGCCCGTCGAAAAACTGGGAAAGAATGACGCCGGAATTCCCGCGCGCGCTCATCAGCATGGCGTTTGCCACTGCCTGGGAGCAGAGATTCAGACTTGCATCACAATCGAGGGCGATGTCCGCACCGCCCTGCATCGTCATGAGCATATTCGCCCCGGTATCTCCGTCCGGAATCGGAAACACATTCAGATCGTTGACTTCCTGCTCATTGATGCGCAAATTCTCCATTCCGTTGCAGATCATCTTCGCATAAAGCAGTCCGTCCAGTTTATCCTGAGGAGTCATCATTTTCCCGCACCAACTCTGTATGTGACTTCTTTGCCCAGCGCAAAGATCGCAAATGCCTCAGGTCCAATGCTGGAGCCGATGATCGGTCCGATCAGTGCGACATGCACGTCCTTGCAGGGGATCTCCTTTTTGATCAGATCGGTAAGGAACGTCACTTCTTCCTCGGAGCAGTCCGCATGATTGACATAGATCGTCTGCTCTTCGGGATCGATGATGTTTTCCTTCAGGAGTTTGACACATTCGATCAGCGAGTTCTGACGTCCGCGCGCTTTCTTCACGGGTGTCTGTTCTCCGTCTGCGTCAGAGATCAGGATCGGTTTCACTCCCATCAGGTTGCCGATAAACGCTTTGGATGCTTTGACGCGCCCCGCTTTTTTCAGCATGTCAAGCGTATGCACCGTCACATATTCAAGGACGTTGTTTCGCATTGCCTCTGTTTCCTTTACGACCGCATCAAAGTCCTTTCCCTCCGCGACTTTCTTGGCAGCTTCGATCGCAACGACGCCTTCTCCGCCGCTTGCATTCAGCGAGTCGATCACAGCGATACGCGCGTTCGGGTATTCCTCCATCAGTTTGTTCGCAACGACATACGCCGTGTTGACGGAGCCGGACTGTTTGCTGGAGCATCCGACATAAATAATGTCCATTTCACGCTCAAGGTATTTTCTGAAGACCTGATCGAACTCTTCGACCGGTACCTGCGTTGTCGTGGGACGATTGCCGCCTCTCATAATGTCATAGAGTTTGCGGGCATCTTCACGTGTCCAGTCCAGCATCGCACGCGTCTCTTTTCCTTCATAGATCGTATACATCTTGGCATAGGAAAGATTGTACTTTTCAAGCAGATCAGGACTCAGGTCAGAGCAGGAATCGGTAATCACTTTGATGTTTCTCATTCTCGTTTTCCTCATTCAGATAGATTTGCGGAAGAAAAGCAAAGAAATGATGAATGCTGTTTTCTCTTCCTCAACGTTGTGTTTTGCTCAAACACATCTAATAATCTATATTAGATTTATAAACTGAATCTAAACTGACACAAAAAAAGCCGGACAGAATCCGGCCTTTTGTAACACTGTTTGGATCATTTCTTCCTGCTCTTTTTTTCGGCAGGTTCGTTTCCTTTTTCCTCATTCTCTGCGTCTCCGGTCTTGTCAGGCAGTGAGACTTCAAACGTTGTCCATCCTTCTCCGCTCCTGGCTGCGACCTGTCCCTCATGCATTTTGACGATCCTGTCCACGATCGCAAGACCGAGCCCGAATCCTTTTGCAGCGTGAGAAGAATCCACCTGATAGAATCTGGTGAAGACCTGTTTCAGGCTCTCCTGCGGAATCCCTGTTCCTGTGTTGGTAATTTGTGCCCGGATCAACCCGTTTTCTTTCTTGAGCCGAATCGTGATCGTACCGTTTTCATCCGCGTACTTGATCGCATTGTCCAGGAGATTGATCCAGACACGCTGCATCATCTGTTCGTTCGCAACGATATCGACCTCTTGCATGTCCAGCTCCAGTTCCAGTTTTTTCTCCGTCCACTTGTTTTCCAGGAGAAGAAGGCATGTTCTGATCTGTTCCGCCATCGCATACCTCGTCTCACCCGTCAGGATAGACTGCTTTTCCAGTCTGGAAAGCTCCATGACATCTGTCGACATCGATGCGAGACGTTCAGATTCCTCGACAATGATCGACAAATACTCCTTCCGCTGTTCGTCCGTAAGCTTGTCGCTTTGAAGGAGCTTCGCAAATCCGGATATGGACGCGATCGGCGTTCTGAACTCATGAGAGAAATTCGTCACGAAATCGGAACGCAGGATCTCCGTATTTTCCAGTTCCTCCGCCATCGTATTGAACCCGTCTGTGAATTCTTTTACAAACGGATAACGGTACGGAACAGGATGCACATTGAGTCTTGTCTTGAAATCCCCGGACGCAAGACGGGTCATGGCATTCAGAACACCGTTCAGGGCACGCAGAGGCCATTTCCCCGCCAGAAACGTCAACCCGATCCCGACGACAAAACCGCCTACCAGCATGAGCAGGATCATCATATTGTAATTGACCGTTTCTCCGATCCTGTCGCCCAGTACGCCGAATCTGGACAGAAGATAAAGGGCTAGTCCAACAACAGCCATCGTTGAGATCAGAATCGACTGAACCATCACCACAAACAGTATCTGCAGCGTTCTTCTGTTCGTTTTGATCTCATATTTCGGTTTCATTTCTTCACCACCTTGTATCCAAGCCCTCGGATCGCTACGATCTCAAAGACGTTCCAGTGCTCAAAATGCCTCCGCAGCCTCCCGATATGCACCGTCAGCGTTTCCCAGCCTGTCTCCGTTTCCGCGCCCCAGATCTCATCCATCAATTGATTTCGGGTAAAAATCTTGCCTGGATAGGAAAGGAGCTTGTACAGCAGCAGGAATTCCTTCTGCGGAAGCTCGACCTGTTCTTCTCCGCGCGTCACCGTCTGGGAATCATAATCCAGCACGATATCCTCAAAAACGATTCGCCGCTCGCTTACAATGCGCGCCCGTCTGAGCAGCGCGCGGACACGCAGGATCATCTCCTCCTGATCGACCGGTTTGACGATATAATCATCTGTTCCGGAAATGAATCCGCGCCGTTTGTCCTCCGGCTGGTGTTTGGCCGATACCATCAGAATCGGCGTCTCATCTCCGTTCCCGCGCAGCGTTTCCGTAAACTCGTATCCGTCCATTTCCGGCATCATGATATCGAGCACGATCAGATCGATCTGCTCATGATCCATGATGTCCAAAGCATCGATCCCGTTTTTTGCGGTGATCGCGGTAAACCCATTCTGCTTCAGGACAGTCTCAAGCAGTTTTCTCGTATTCTTGTCATCGTCTACGACTAAAATGCGAAACATTACGCTGCACCTCTTTTTCTGTGATTACCGCTCCGTGTTCGGCGGGATCGGCAGATCTTCCACCTCTGTGATCGGATACTGCGCCTTTCCCGTGATCTGCTCGGCTGTGACTTCAAGGATCCTGAGCCTGCGCTCGAAGTCAGGCACGATCTTTTTGACCGGTGCTCGGCCGTGCTGCACCGCCAGTACGTTCAGTCCGTGCAGGAACTCCTCCTCATCCTTCGGTTCGAGGATCCTCGCCGTCCCGAAGACCGTAATGCTCCTGTAGTCGTGTCCCTCGTTGCGGTAAGGCTTGTAACCGAACCTGTCCAGGAACGTGCAGACATTGACACAGACGTGCGGATCCTTGTTGATCAAATCGATCCTGTGTCCTTTTACCGCCATATGCAGATAGAGACGGAGTCCCGTTTCATCCCATTCATATCCCATGTTCATCGGTACGATATAAGGATATGGATCGTCGTGAAGAGCGACCGTACAGTACTCGCTCATACTGAGCACCGGTTCAAGGAATTCCCGTCCCTCAAGTCTTCTGTTTGCATGCTGCATCTGCAATGTTTTGTGATCTGTCATAACACATCCTCCTTCAGGTATACGCGCATCTCTCCGATGCCTCTGTTATTCCAGCGGAAATACGGAATCAGCATCAGCGGCTGTTCCCTTTTCTCCGGAACTTCATCGTAGCAGTACAGCGCTTCCGAGACCGATGTCAGTCGGACCGCACCGGTTCGGATCACATTCACGCCGCCAAGCAGGTCTTCCCTCCACTCAACATCAAACCGGGCGTCCTGCGGCAAATACAGGTTGTACAGTTCCTTTCCGTTATCGACTTCTTCCGCGCAGTACACGACCGGTCCGCGCTGGATTGCGACACAGCCCGCATTTTCTTTCACCTTTTCAAACGCGCGTACACGCCGTACCGGCATCTGCATCGAATAACGGATCACATCTCCTTCCCGCAGGCCGTCAAGAACGAAATATCCTTTTTCTGTCTTCGGCGTCAACACTTTTCCGTTGACTTCGACAGACGCTTCCGGGCACCAGTCGGGCATCCTCAGGAACAGTTTTCCGCCTCTGCTTTCCCGGATCCTGACCGTAACGTTTCCGTTCCATGGATAGTCTGTTTCCACATCGAAGCGGAATCCCGATACCGGAAGAACCGCGCTTCCGCCGATAAACAGATTGATCTTCGCCGCGTCGCTGTTTTCCAGATAGGCGTACTGTGAAATGGACGATACGAGCCGCGCGATATTCGGCGGGCAGCACGCGCAGCCGTACCATTTGGGTCTCTGCGGAAGCACATGTTTCTTGTAATAGTCGTACGGCAGAGTCTCCGGATCGATCTCCAGCGGATTCACATAAAAGAAGTTGGTGCCTGAAAGGCTCATACCTGCAAGCGCCGTATTGTAGATCGCACGCTCCATCACATCCGCATAGCGGCTGTCCC
The DNA here is from genome assembly GCA_017431145.1 of Clostridia bacterium. Classification (GTDB taxonomy): domain Bacteria; phylum Bacillota; class Clostridia; order Christensenellales; family Maliibacteriaceae; genus RGIG9107. The sequence goes on from JAFRLQ010000135.1 coordinate 254,579, forward strand.
CTTCCATCTGCAGCATCCTGCGTGCGAAGAACGCAAGCGCGATCGAAGCGCACGTCTCACCGTACACGCTGTCGTTCGGAAGGTCATAATCATACGTGAACGCTTCCCCGTATCCGGAAGACCCGATCGCTCCGGTCACATACATCTGTTTTTCGGAGACATTGTCGAACATCCTCCTTGCGACACCTCTCAGCGTGTCGTCACGGTTGATGCGCGCCACATCGGCGATCCCGCTGTAGAAGTAGCATGCACGCACAGCGTGTCCGTACGCGCGTTCCTGCTGTGTCACTGGCCTGTCCGCCTGGAAATAGCGCATGCCCGCAAGCGGGCCGTCGCCCCAGGGATATCTCGTCGTGGGATCGCGTTTCAGTTCTTCCTTGAAATAGTTCGGTTCCGTTCCGCGCTGATAGACAAAATGTGCAGCAAGATCCGCGTACTCCTGATTTCCTGTCTTTTCCGACAGTTTCACAAGCGCAAGCTCCAGTTCTTCGTGTCCCGGATACCCTTTGCACTGTTCATCGCCGTCACCGAACCGTTCCATGATAAGATCCGCGAACCTTGTGGCAACTCCGAGAAGCCGGTCGTCACCTGTCGCGTTGCTGTAGGCGACCGCCGCCTCGATCAGGTGCCCCGCGCAATACAGTTCATGGTATTCACGCAGGCACGTCCATTCCTCGCCCGGATGCGCAACCTGATAAAACGTGTCCAGATAACCGTCCGGGCGCTGGGCTTCCTCCATGAGACGGATCACCCAGTCCGCTTCTTCACGCAGCGCATCGTCATTGCCGGCTTCCAGCACGTACGCGACCGCTTCGATCCATTTGTAAAGATCGCTGTCCTGAAAATACCATCCGTAATGTTCGCCCTGTTTTCTGCCGGCTGCGATCAGAAAATTATGGATGCATCCGCTTCTGTCCGCATCCGCGATCCTGTCGTTCAGCGCTTCCCACTGATACGGAAGCACGCTTTCCCTGATCAGTTTCTGATAGCCTCCCCAGAACGCGTCGCTGATCTTCACATTCGCGATCGCTGTCGGTTTGTCCGAGAGATACATAAGAATGCCCCTTTCCTGCTGTATTACTTGTCCATCTCGTATGCCTGCGCCTCATGCCAGACATCGAGCATAAAATGGTACATCGGAAGGTAGACCGCGAACTGATCCGCAAGGATCCGCGGCAGGTTCGGGTCCGCTACGAGCGAACCGAACGGGCCCTCCTTCCCAATATTGACGTTCTTTCTGTTGTACCAGGGATCGATCAGCGGACCGCGCTCCCCTTTTTTCTTCTTGTATTCGTCGCCCCAGATCTGACTCGTTCCGTCATCCACGGCGCGGGCGATCGCAGCAAAGGCTTTCGGATCCGCGTCGATCCTTTTGCGGAAGAACTGGGAAAGGCTCGCCTTTTCGGACCACATGCCCATACCGAGGCTGTATCCCTCCGGACCGATCTCAAACCAGTTTGCCGGTCCGCCCGTATGCCGCTGCCCCGTATGGATCGTGAACCAGAGATGATCCTTGTAGGGTCCTCTTCCGTAGAGACGTCTCGCGTCGCGGTAGATGCGCGCGATATGCACCTGAAAATCCTCTTTTTCAAAGCGCTCCTGCATCAGCTCCAGCGTCTGGAACGCCAGCTCATCCATCGGTTTTTTCACCACGCGTTCAAACGTCTCCTTGCGCGGTATGAACCAGCTTCTGTCATTGTTCAGTCTGAGTCCCCAGAGAAAGTCCTGTGTTTCCTCCGTAAAACCGTTAAACATCTTCTTCCCCTCTCTGAAGCATCCTTTCGTAATCTGCTTCGCGGAACCCCACGAGAACACCCTTTTCATCGATCAGGAGCGGGCGTTTGACAAGCATCCCGTCCGTCGCAAGAAGCGCGATCTTTTCATCGTCCGTCATGGACGCAGTCTTTTCCTTCAGATTCATGGACCGGTAAAGCAGACCGCTCGTATTGAAAAACCGCTGTACAGGCAGTCCGCTTCTTTGGATCCACTGACGCAGTTCCTCCTCTGTCGGCCTTTCCTCTTTTATGTTCCGGTAAACATATCCGATCCCTCGGTCATCCAGCCATTTCAACGCTTTCTGGCATGTGGTGCATTTCGGATAGCAGAGCATTACTCTCATCATTTCTTCCACCCTTCATACAGGACTTCAACGGCTGTGCTCAACGCGTCCGCCGCTTCTTTTTTCGTAACACACGGCTGCGCCGTTCTGTTTTGCTCTTCAAGATAAGGCAGATGGATGAATCCCGCAGGGATCCCGATGCCCTCCCGCTCCAGCGCACACAGCACTTCATACATCAGATGATTGCAGACGAATCTTCCGGCGTCTTCAGACACGCACGCCGGAACGCCTTTTGTCCGCATCCTCCGTGCGATCTCTTCTGCGGGGAGTTTCGTGCGGATCGTATCCGGTCCGTCCGGAATGATCTTTCTTTTGACTGGCCGGTCCTCCCGGTTGTCCGGTATCCGCGCGTCGTCCTCGTTGTGTGCTGTCAGCTCGGGCGTTACATGCGCGCGTCCGCCCGCCTGCCCGAGCATGATCAGCGCATCGGGCTGAAAGTCTTTGACCGCATCCAGAACACATTCTGCACAATCCCGGAAAACAACGGGGACCGTGATTCTGCGGACCGTCACGCCTTCTGTTTCCGGCAGCGCCTTCATCGTTTCCAGCGAAGCGTTCGTGTCCTCTCCGCCGAACGGCTCAAACGCCGTGATCAGAAGCTTCATCGGGTCCATTCTCCTCTCCCTTTCCGTCTGCAGGCTCCTTTTTCTTCATTTCGAGCTGGGACAGGACCACAGCAGAAAACACGATCACGAATCCTGTCAGCTGTTTCGGCGTCGGACGTTCATGGATCAGGATGACAGACGCAAGCGCCGCAAACACCGATTCCAGGGAACAGATCAGCGCCGTAGAGGAAGGATCGATGAACCGCTGCGCAAGGTTCTGCAGAAACATGCAAAGCGCAGTGGCGATCAGAGAAAGATAAAGCACGGAAAACACCGCCCGGCCGTTCAGAGCCGGCCATGATTCCTTTGTGAAAAACACGAAAGCAAGCGCCACGATCCCTGTCACCAGCATCTGAAAGAACGTGACGCGCGCAAGGTCGATCTTCGCGTACCACTTGTCGATCATCACAAACGTCAGCGCGAATATGATCGCGCATCCGATCGTCATCACGTCTCCGATGTTCATGGTAAACGATTCCTGAAGCGCGATGAATCCGATTCCGATCAGGCACAGCACCGCGGCTGCAAAATGCTTCAGCTGCGGACGTTTTCTGTCCCATATCCATGTGATAAACGGAACGAACACACAATACGCAGCCGTCAGAAAAGCGCTTTTTCCGGGCGTCGTATGGACAAGGCCGCCGGTCTGCAGATACATGGCGAAATAGGAGATCGCGCCTACCACGCCGCCGAAGAGCACTTCCTGGTACTTCGTGCTGCGGAACTTTCCGGTGCAGAAAAGCCCGATCGCCACAGCGGAGATCATGTATCTGAATACAAGGATCATATTCGTCTGGATCTGTGATGTCGTATCCTTGACGACAACGAACGAAACGCCCCAGCAGAAAGCGCAGAAGGCCATCGCCAGTTTCGCAAGCAGTTTCCGTGTGTTTGGTTTCATTTGCGTAACAATTTCCTTTTCGTGAAACACGGGACCCCGGGACAAAGCCCGAAATCCCGTTTCAGTCATTCTTTGTTCTTATTTTTTCGCCTCATCCTTTTTGATGCGGATGAACCACAAAACAGCCGCAACGATCCAGACCAGCGCAAGCACGCCCCAAAGGATCAGAACAGGTCCTTTGCTCGTACCGCGGATCAGATGGATCAGAAAATTCACGGTCCATGCGACAGCGCATGCCACGTTCATCACCAGAATGCTCATGCTCCCGCGTCTTCCCTGCATCTGCGTATCCTCCCTGTTCAGTGTTTTCTCATTTATTCTATCTTGACAAAAAGACAAATGCAATGAATGACCGGAGCATCAAAGGGACATTTCATACAGTTTCACGACATCCTGCGGCGTAAGCGGCCTGAACCCGGAAAGGACGCCTGTCGGCCCGACAGCCTTCACAGCCATCTCCTCAAAATGCTCCGTTCCGATCCCCAGCGCGGACAGTGTTCTGTCCAGTCCGAGCGTCTCAAAGAAGAATTCTTCCGTTGCGGCGATCCCTTTGTTCGCAATATCCATGTCATCGTCGCCCTCGATTCCGAACACGTTCTTCGCAAACTGCACATACTTCGGAAGGCGCTCCTCATTCAGACAGTAGCGCATCCAGTGCGGCGTGATGATCGCAAGTCCCAGACCGTGTGTGATATCATAATACGCGGACAGCTGGTGTTCGATGGAGTGACAGGTCCAACGCTGGTTTTTCCCGCCGTTGATCGATCCGTTGATCGCCCAGCTTGATGTGTAGAGCAGCTCCGCTCTCGCCTTGTAGTTGCCGGGTTCGGCAAGCGCGATCGGCGCGTACTTGATCACGTTGCGCATCATGCCTTCCATGAAACTGTCCAGCATCTCAAGATCCTCGTTGATATTGAAATACACTTCCATGATGTGTGACAGGATATCCGCAGAACCCGCCGCAGTCTGGAACGCGGAGCAGGTGCTCGTCCACTCGGGGTTCTCAAATGCGGCGACGGGATACAGTTTCTGATCCGCTCTGCTGACCTTGTCTTTCGTCTCCGCGTTGCTGATCACACCGTCGCAGTCCATTTCGGAACCCGTCGCTGCCGCTGTCGGGATCGTGACAACGGGAAGCGCATCCAACACAGGCGCCTTTTTCTCACTGAAGAAATCCCATGCATCATGATCCGCTTTTGCGGCTGCCGCGATCCACTTTCCGGTATCCATGACCGATCCTCCGCCGGCCGCAAGAATGATATCGACTCCGTTTTCACGGCAGATCTTTGCACCTTCCCTGACAAAAACGACGTCGGGGTTCGGATTGATCCCGGTCAGTTCATACCAGGTCAGACCGTTTTTCTCCATTTCGTTCACAATGGCATCATAGAGCCCCATCCTGCGGATCGAGCCTTTTCCCGTAACGAAAAGAACTTTCGTTCCGTAGCTTCTGAGCAGCGGTCCCAGTTTTTCCAGCTGGTCTCGTCCGAAAAACACTTTGGTCGGGATGTCATACACAAAATCATTCATCTTGTTTTTCCTCCTGGACTTGTATTCTCTGATCGGCATTACAGCCATTTTTTCCTTCTGAAAAACATGATCAGCGCGACTGCGATCACGATGCACAGCACGAACACGCCCGCGTACCCCAGTTTCCACGACAGTTCCGGCATGTAACGGAAGTTCATTCCGTACCACCCGGTGATCAGGGTCAGCGGCATGAAAATCGACGTCACGACCGTCAGCCATGTCATGATCTTGTTCTGCCTGACCGTCAGTTCCGACTGGATCAGTTCCCTGATCTGGCTGATCGTCTCACGCAGAGAAGTCACGCTGTCCTGCAGCCGCTGGACACGCGCCGTAAACAATCTGAAATACCGCAGATTATCCTCGCTGAAAAATCCGTTCTCGTTTTCCTCCAGTTCCTGTCCGAGATCGATCAGCTGCTCATAATACATGCGCAGATCCAGAAGATCTGCCCGCATCTGCGCCAGCTGCGCCGGATACTCCTCGATCTCACCGGAGAGCACCTTGCGTTCCGTCTCATCCAGCTGCTGCTCCATCTCCTCCAGCATCGGCGGATCTTTCAGTATGATGCGTTCAAAAAACTCATACAGAAAACGTTCAAGAGACGGTTCCTGCCAGCGTTTCGTTTTGCCGATCTGTTCGATGATGTCCGTTGCGAAAGAACTCTCATCAATAAAAATCACACCGCGCTCGTCGAGTGCGAAAGCAAGCCGCTGCTTTCCTTCCGCGCTTGAAGAAAGCTCCGGCACCGCAATCGTTCCGGTCAGGGAATCATAATTGACGACAGCGCGCGTATCACGGATCGATGTAAGATCCATGTCCATATCGATTCCCATGCCGAAGTGGTCTTTATTCGCTTCCCATTCCTCACGGTTCATAACCGCGGCAAAAGGCTGTTCTCCCTGTTCCTGCCGGAAATCCCGTGTCGGCTCGACCGTTTCACGGATCAGATAAACCAGCATAGTCTCCTCCCTCAGGCATCCATTTCAATGCCGTAAAGATCACAGTACTTTTCTTCAAGATATGTCGTATAAACTGTCGGATCGAATTCCTCTCCCGTTACCATCTCAAACAGTACCGCCGGCTTGTACAGAGAACCGTACTGCCAGATCCTGGACCTGTTCCATTCATTGATGCGGGAGAAATCCCCTTTCTCAAGATCCGCATCTACATCGACTGTCTCCTTCATCTTCCTCAGGAACTGCGCGCCGTACGCGTTTCCGAGCGCATATGTCGGAAAATAGCCGATCATCCCGCCGGACCAGTGGCTGTCCTGCAGAACGCCGCGTTTGTCATCCGGAACATCTACACCGAGATACTCCTTGTAGAGCCTGTTCCATTCGCCGGGAAGATCATGTACCGCGAGTTCTCCCGCCATGACACGCTTCTCCAGTTCGTAGCGGATCATTACATGCAGGCAGTATGTCAGTTCATCGGATTCCGTACGGATCAGCGACGGTTCCGCTCTGTTGACCGCTTTGTAAAGGTCCTCCGCGTCATATCCCTCCATCTGCTCGGGGAAAAGCTCTTCCAAAATCGGGAACAGATATCTGCAGAACGCTCTGTTCCTGCCCAGGATATTCTCATAGAATCTGCTCTGGCTCTCATGCACGCCCATGGAGACGCCGCAGTCCAGCACCGTAAAAGCAAGGGACCGATCGCTTCCCGTATCATAAAGCGCGTGTCCTCCTTCGTGGATCACGCTGTACATCGAAGAGGCAAGATTGTCTCTTCTGTAATGTGTCGTGATCCGTTCATCAAGATGGGAACCCATGGATGCTGTGAAGGGATGCTCCGTCGTGCCCAGTCCGACATGACCCAGATCAAGACCGATGATCTCCATCAGCCGGTACGCCAGTTTCTCCTGTTTGTAATCCGGAACGTCCGCAAGGAGCATCTGGCACGAAAGCTGTTCCTTCTCCTGCACCTTTCTGATCAGAGGAACGATGTGTGCACGCAGTGTCTCAAAGAAAGCGTCGCACCGCTCGCGGTCCATTCCCTCTTCAAACTCGTTCAGCCAGTAGTCATAAGGTTCCTTTTCCGGCGCGCAGTACGCAGCGATCTTCTTCATGGATGCCACGATCTTTTCCAGCAGCGGTTCGAACATCGCGAAGTCGCTCTTTTCCTTTGCCTCGTGCCACACCGCGTCGGATTCGACGAGCAGCTGCTGATAGGCGATGTACTCGTCCATCGGAATCTTCTGCATTTCACGGATGTTTTTGATCAGCAGTTCGACCATTCTTTTTTCCTTCTGATCCAGTTCATCCCTGTGCGCATCAAGATACTCAAGCAGACTGACCGTCTCCGCTCCCGTCGCGATCTCATAGATCTCTTCGCTCAGGATCCCGATGGTCTGCTCGCGGTTTTCCGCCGTTTTCTTCGGAGCCGTCGTCGCGCCGTCGTAAAAAAGCAGATCAAGCGCGTGTTCGTACGCTGCATTCTTCTTCTGCAGTGTCATCAGTCTGTTTTTTGCATCCTGCAAATCCATATTCCGTTTCTCCATTTCTTTTCTTTTGTTGCTGTCGGGCGGCAGATCCGTCCTGTTTTGTTTGCTTTATTTCCAATACATGTTCATGTTGACGCCGGTGTCCCGTACCAGAAGGCCGCGCGGACATCTGAGTGTTTTCAGAAAAACATACAAATCACCTGCCGCACCTGAGACATTGCCAATCTGAAGAAAATAAAAGACCCAGAACCACGATACAGGCGCCGCGATACACAGGATTGTAAACACGATCCCCCACACGACAAGCGGTGCAAGAGAGATGCAGATGTAAGATGTTCTGTCGAAATAATCCTGTTCGCTTCCGGCGTAGGCATACAATCCGGTGAACCCGAATCTGAGTTTTTGCGCGCCGAAGAGTTTCATTACCGCGCCGTGCGTTGCCTCATGTGCGATGATATAAAGCACATATCCCGCAATCAGAACGCTCATTTTCACAAGGAATGCTCCGCCGGTCAGATTTCTGACCGGAACCAGAAGCAGTGCGGGCACCAGCATCAGGGCCATGAGCGCAACAGCAGTTCCGTTGACCAGAATCGCCTTTTTCCTGTCTTTCTGAAGATCGATCTCTTCCCGAAGTTCATATCCCTCCGGAAGTTCCGAAACACAATGTCTTTTCATGAACAAATCCTCACAGGGAGAACACGCCCAGGACGCTCAGGACAGAGGTGATGAAAATGACGAGGATGAATACCGGCGCAACAAAACGCACGATCACGCTGTACATTTTCTCTCCCGTGAACCGTGAGGACTGTTTGATCTCCTGTGCGATGCCGCTGGGCTTGATCGCGAAGATCACCAGTGCGCAGATGATCAAGGCTGCAATCGGCATCATGAGCGAATTCGTGAGGAAATCGAAGAAATCCAGTATCTCCATTCCGAAAAGTTTCACGAACGACAGAAGATTGTATCCGAGAGATGAAAGCGATCCCAGAAGGATCATGATCCCGAACACGAAAAGACTGGAAGGCAGGCGTTTCCATCCCAGCTCGTCCTGGAATGTCGAAACGCAGGTCTCCGCAAGAGAGATCGAACTTGTCAGCGCGGCAAACAGAACCAAAAGGAAGAATACAATCCCGACCGGTCTTCCGAACCCCATACTGTCGAAGATCTTCGGCATGGTGATGAACATGAGCGACGGACCCGCTTTCAGCGTAGCGGCGTCACCGTTTGAAAACGCGAATACCGCGGGAATGATCATCATTCCTGCAAGGATCGCGATCCCGCTGTCAAAGATAATGACCTGACGCGACGCTTTTTCCACATCGACATCCTTCTTCATATAGGAACCGTATGTCACGAGGATTCCCATCGCGCAGGACAGTGAATAGAACATCTGTCCCAGGGCAGCAACGACCGTCATCCAGGAAAAGTTGCTGAAGTTCGGCACCAGGAAGTATTTGACGCCCGCCATGGCACCCGGTCGCGTCATGGAATAGATCGCCACGAAAACACCGAGCACGACCATTGCCGGCATCATGATTTTCGAGATCCTTTCCACCCCTCCTTCTACCCCGAGAACGATCACGATAATCGTCGCCAGGGCGAAAACAAGGAACCAGAATTCCGATCCTGCCGCAGAACCGAGGAAGGATGTGAAATAGGCATCGCCGGCCGCCTGGGAGACCTGACCGGTGATATAAGTGAACAGATATCTGCAGACCCATCCGCCGATCACGCTGTAATAAGGCAGGATCAGGATCGGGATGATCGCGTTGAACCATCCGCCCGCGACCGAAGCCTTGCCCTTTCCGAGCGTCCGGAATGCTCCGACTGCGCTTTTTCTCGTCATTCTTCCGATCGCCGTTTCCGACACCATCAGCGTATAGCCGAACGTCAGAGCCAGCACCACATAGACCAGAACGAAAATGCCGCCGCCGTATTTGGCGGCAAGATACGGAAACCTCCAGATGTTTCCGAGGCCGACAGCTGAACCTGCTGTTGCGAGAACATAACCCAGGCGCCCCGAAAAGGAAGCGCGCTCACCTTTTGTTGCTTTACCGTTTTTCATTTTTTCTGCGTCCGTTTCCGATACTTTTTCAGTATGTCTATTATATATGAAAAAGAAACATCTTGGAACATGTCCCCCTGTTCAAGGTCCCGGTTCAGAGATGCTTCTTTTCCGGATTCACCGTTTAACACATTCTATTGTGTTATTCTTCATTTCCCATCGTCAGCGCGTAATAGAACCAGATCAGTGTCGCTGAGATCAGAAGACCGCCGATGATGTCTGTGAACCAGTGCACGCCTGAAAGCATGCGTGTGATCACAAGAAGGACCGCTATCAGAGCGCATGCCGCCATCAGTACATTCTTGACAACAGGTTGCGCAACACGCTTGCTGATCTGAAGGATCGCGGTCACCATGATGCACAGTGCAAGCATCGTATGCGTAGACGGATAGGAGGCTTCCAGCCCGTCATCCAGTACCACAGGTCTGTAGTTGATCTTCAGAAGCTCAAACGCCACGAAGCAGAGCATCACGACGATATAGAATCCACCCAGAATCAGGATATCCCTGTCCACTTTCAGGATCGATCTGCGTTTGATCAGCTGATATACGCCCAGCGCAGCAAAGCAGAAGACGGGAAGAAACGTAATGATCCCGAGCACCTTTGAGATCTTGTACCAGGCGTCTTTGTATCCGAGGCTTTTCGCCACTGCTCCGTTCAGTGCAGCGAATCCGACTTCCGTCCCCTCGGGTCCGATTGCTTTGACGTCCACCGTCATTACAAGGATCGTGAAAACCAGAAAGACCGCGAGAATGATCCCGCCGATCACATATTTGTTCGTTGCTTTCATTCCGTTTTGCCTCCTTATCAGTCGGCGTTTGCCGTTACGACAATCAGAACAGCGCCGTTGCGGATGTCCATGATCACATGGTCCGATGTCATCTGATTGGATATGCAAAGCGTGGTATCCGTCGGCAGTATGACGTCCTTCAGCGGGTAATACAGACCCTCGCTGTTCATCACACGGATTCCTTCATTCTGCGGGAACAGTGAAACATAGCTTCCCCTCATCGCTCGGAACGTCACGGTGCGCTCGGCAATGAACATTGCCGTATCCGCGCTCATGATCGTGATTCGGATGCCTTTTTTATACCAGGCCTTCATCTGCTCGATATTGGCGAGGGTGTGATCCATTCTGCCGCCGAGACCTCCCAGCAGTATGATGGATTTTGCCCCGTCCGAAACAGCCACCTCGATGGCAAGCTCCGTATCTGTCTGATCCTTCTCACTGGGATATTTCAGCATGCTGATCTCGTCCTGCCGGATCTTTTCCAGGGTCTCACGGTTCACCGAATCCATATCGCCAATCGCGATATCCGGCTTCAGTCCCGCATGATAAACCCATTGCGCGCCTCTGTCCGCACAGTAGATCCGTTCCGCGCCGGATGCCATCTTCCTGATCAGTCCTGCGCCCGGATCCGGGCCGCCGGCCACAATCAAAACACTCATCTGTGATCCTCCCATCAGTCAAATCTCTTTTTCCATTTTTCCCGCTGTTCGTCCAGCAGCATCCTGTATCGGACCATCCGTCCGTTTTCGTACGGCACGGTGCAGGCACATCCCGGCTCCCCGGCGTGCAGGCACTTGTTCCTGAATCTGCAGCGGTCATCCAATCCCTCAAACTCCGGATAACAGTACTTCAGCTCCTCCGGATCCATCTTCTGCGTATCCATCAGAGAAAAGCCCGGCGTATCGATCACGAACCGTCCCTCTTCCAGAGCGAGGATCTGGCTGGCACGCGTCGTGTGCCGGCCTCTGTCCACTTTCCGGGAAAGCGTTCCCGTTTCAAGGCCGAATCCCGGAAACGCAGCGTTCAGCAGTGTGGATTTTCCCACTCCTGACTGCCCTGCCAGCGCAGTGATCCCGCCGGTGATCCTGGACCGGAATTCCTCGATCCCCGTCATAGCGGTACTCGATGTGGCAATCACATCAAATGCGCTGTATTCCTCCGTGACTTCGCGGATAAATGTCTCGTCTCCTTCATCGCATTTCGTGAGCACAAGAAACGGCTCCACTTCCGCTTTCAGGCACTGGATCAGAAGTTTGTCCGCCAGAAGCATGTCCGCCAGCGGCGCAGAAGAAGACAGTACGATCGCAGCCCGGTCGATATTCGCTACCGGCGGACGCACGAACGCGTTCTTTCTCTCTTCGATCGTCACGATGCTCCCGAAAACACCCTGTTCCTCCTCTGTACGGATCACAGTGACTCTGTCACCTGCAAGCGGCTTGATTCTGCTTTTTCGGAACTTGCCGCGTGCGACCGTCTGTACGGTCTGTCCGTTGTCCAGAAGCACATCATAGTATCCGCAAAGGCCAATCATAATGCGTCCGGTATATCCCGTCAGGGTCTCGCCAGCCATATGATCACCTGTTCTCCGCGTTTGACCGTATCTCCGGCCTGCGGCTGCTGCATGACGACAGTGTCCTTCGCCTTCGAGGCATCGACCTTGTATTCCACGGATGAGAGCACAAGATCGTTCTGCAGAAGAAGTTCCAGCGCCGTATCGTAACTGTGTCCCAAAAGAGACGGCATTTCCAGTTCTTCCGAACCCAGTGAGATCGTGATCACCGCTTCCGTCTCGTTGCGCACCAGTTTCGTTTCCGCATCAGGCGTCTGCCGGATCACGCGTCCGCTGTCCACCTCATCGTTGTATTCATATTCGAACGTATACGCGATTTCATATTCCGTAAGGAGATTCTCCACCTGCGTCTGTGTGTAATCCGTAAAGTCCGGCATAACGAGCCTGTTCCGGTTCGTGGCAAGCACGACGAACAGGATCACAGCCAGTGCGATCACGATTGCGGCGCTTGTAAAGATCAGGATCATGCGCAGCTCTCGCCCGTTTCTGGAGGTTCTGCGTTTTGGCGTATATCTGTTTTCCGTATCTCTTGAGACAGGCACAACATGCGGTGTCTGATTCTGCACACGCGAGCCGGCATTCCTCTGCACCTGGGAAGACGCACTTTCGCGGCGCACGACGGGTCTTGCCGGGCCGTCCCCCTCATCCGCGTCCATCGCAATATAAAGGTTCTCCGGGAAACGGACTACAGGATACTCCGGATGCTGCAGGGCTCTGTCCAGATCCCGCATCATTTCCGCCGCCGTCTGATACCGCTGGTCGGGATCCTTCAGGATCGCCTTCAGAATAACGCTCTCCAGTCCCGGCTGCACGTCTGCGTAAAGATGCGGCCAGTACGGAACCTCCTGGAGATGCTTGAGCGCGACCGTGACCGGTGTGTCCCCCTGATAGGGAAGCACGCCCGTCGCCATCTCATACATCACGATTCCAAGCGAATAAAGATCGCTTCTCGAGTCGCTGGCGATGCCTCTGGCCTGTTCCGGAGAGAAGTAGTGAACGCTCCCCAGCACGTTGGACCCCGTCATGGTGATCGTCGCGGAACTGGCTGCTTTCGCAAGGCCGAAGTCCGTCACTTTCAGCACATTCCCGCGTCCCATCAGCACGTTCTGAGGCTTGATATCGCGGTGCACGACACCGTACGCATGCGCGTGTTCAAGCGCAGAAAGGATCTGACGCGCGATCCTGGTCAGGATGTTCTGCGGGATCGGCGCCCGGTTTTTGATAAAGTCCTTCAGCGTGATCCCTTCCACATATTCCATCACGATATACGGCACGTTTCCGTCCGTTCCGTGATCCAGCGTCTTGACGATATTGGGATGGTTCAGCATGGACTGAGCACGCGCCTCACGTTCAAAACGCCTGACGAACTCAGGATCGTTCAGAAGGTCTGTATGCATTTGTTTCACCGCTACATCCGTGTTCGTCCTTGTGTCTGTCGCACGGTAGACATCCGCCATGCCTCCTGCGCCGACCTTTTCACGGATAATGTAACGGTCATTGATCACGTGGCCTTCCGTCATGCACGCACCTCGTCATCGCTGTTCTGTATGAGTATGACCGTGATATTGTCTGTTCCGCCTGCTCCCAGCGCGGTCTGGATCAGCAGTTCCACTTTCTGCTGCAGTGAAAAATCGCTGCGGAGGATCAGATCGATCTGCTCGGGAGGAACTTCTCCCGAAAGCCCGTCGCTGCAGATGAGATAGATCTCATCCTTTTCCCAGGCGACCTTGAAAACGTCGCCTGTCACATCCGCCGTCGTTCCGATCGCACGCGTGATCACGTTCCTCTGTGGATGGACTGTCGCCTCTTCCTGATTGATCCTTCCCATATCCACAAGTTCCTGCACGAGTGAATGGTCATGGGTGATCTGCATCAGTCCGTCCTTTTTTGTGAATGAGTACATTCTGGAATCGCCGACATGCGCGATCGTGACATGATCCTCGTAGAACTGCCCCATGCAAAGCGTCGTCCCCATACCGGTGCACGCGACATCCGCGAGTGCGCGGCGGTAGACCGCCTCGTTCGCGTTTTTGACACAGCCATGACCCAGCGCGATCTCATCCATCAGCGGATTGGCATCACAGAAATCACGCACTGTTTCCAGTGCAAGAAGACTGGCAATATTCCCGGCTCTGTGACCGCCCATCCCGTCTGCGACCGCTGCTACCACAGCGGAAGAGGATTCCATCTGGAAAATCAGGAACGCGTCCTGATTCATCGTACGGACATTGCCCATATGCGTTGAGGCAGATGTGATCATAGTGCACCTCGATCTGTTCATTTGGACTACAGAATAGTCCACTCTTTATTTTACTCTCTTATTCTATATTTGCAAACTCAACCGCCCGTTTCCCCGCCGGTTCATTGACATCCCTTCTCTTTTGAGATACATTATCCGAAGAAGCTGGATGTGCCTCACAGGCGCTGCCGAATCATCGGCAGCGCCTGTTTTTATCTGAAAGGAACCTGACCATGTCGGAAAAAGCAATTATACGGGACCTGACGACCGGAAAAATCGCCCCGACCCTGTTGCGTCTGGCCTTTCCCGTCATGCTTTCCAATCTTCTTCAGACCGTATACAACATGGTCGATATGGTCATCGTCGGCCAGATCGAAGGCAGTGCCGGTCTTGCCGCCGTTTCTGTGGGCGCGGATCTGATCCACCTTTTCACGTTTATCGGAATGGGATTTGCCACTGCCGGTCAGATCATGGTCTCCCAATACCTCGGTGCAGGAAAGCGTGAAGACCTGAACGGAGTGATCGGAACGCTTTTTTCCTTTAACTTTCTGTCCGCCGCGTTCTTTTCCGTGCTGGTCCTTTTTGCCGCTCCCGGCATGCTGCACCTTCTTCATGTCAAACCGGCGTTCTTTCAGGCGGCGCTTGACTATACGCGCTGCTGCGGAGCGGGTTTCGTCTTTCTGTTCGGATATCAGATGCTCAGCGCGATCCTGCGCGGCATGGGGGATTCAAAGCATCCCATGTACTTTATCGCCATTGCATCTGTTCTGAATATTGTCCTGGACCTTCTGTTCATCCGCGGTTTCGGTATGGGTGCTTTCGGCGCAGCGCTTGCGACCGTCATCGCCCAGGGCGTATCCGTTCTGCTCTGCCTTGGGTACCTTTTCCTGCACCGCGTGCAGTTTTCCTTTGACTTCAGGCCTGCCAGTTTCCGCATTCTGAAGGATCCTTTCCTCATCATGCTGAAGCTCGGGATTCCGATCGCCATTCAGACGAGCGCAGGCAACATTTCGAACCTGTTCGTCTCCTCGCTGATCAATCCGCTCGGCGTCGTATATACAGCTGTCACGGGAGTGGGCAACAAACTCAACAGCATCGCGCTCATCGTCGCGAATGCGCTGAACACATCCGGATCATCCGTCATCGGCCAGAGTTACGGCGCGGGAAAAACCAAACGGGTCAAGGTCGTGTTCTGGCATGTGTTCGCTTTCGACCTTGCATTCGTTTCCACGCTGAGCATTCTGATGCTTGTGTTCCCGGAGCACATCTTTTCCCTGTTCAACAAGGATCCTGCAGCTCTCTCACTCGCTCCGGTCTATGCTCCTGTCGCGGCGATCTCGTTCATGGGCTTTGCTTTCCGTTCACCGAGCCTGTCCTTCATCAACGGTCTTGGCCAGTCACGGATCAATTTCCTGATGGGCATCGTGGAAGGATATATCCTAAGGATCGGCCTGGTCTGGTTTCTCGGCAACGTACTCGGTCTCGGGATCTACGGATACTGGTACGGAGCCGTCATCGCAAGTTACGGATACGGACTTGTCGTCTTTCCGTATTTTTTCAGCGACCGGTGGATCACCCATTTCGAACCCGTGGTATAAGTGTCACGCCGGACGGAGGAAGCATGCAAAAAGCGCGGTCAGACAAAACTGACCGCACTCTGTTTTTCCGTCATCTTTCAATGTGTGCGACGATCTCCCCGATCACCGCATAATGCGGCTCTCCGAAAATAATATCCGATTCCGTTGCGTACCGCTGAAGAACATCTTCCGGGATCTGCACAGGATCAAGCTGCTTCATATATCTTTTTCTGCACACGAACACTTCGCATGCCTCCTTATAGGTGATCCCGTTTTCAAGGAATTCAGGCGTAAGACCGGTTTCCCGCACCTTGTCCGTCTCTCTTCCTGATTTGCGGGCAAATACCTGATGGATCCCGTCCATCTGTTTTGGAAAATAGGAAACGGTAAACCAGTCATTGTCTCTGACAAACTCCCAGGTATACCTCTCCGGTTTTACAAAGGCGATAAACGCTTCTTTGCTCCAGACCCAGCCGGCAGCAGCATTTTTGATCGTCATGGAATTGAATTTGTCTTTCGTACCTGCTGTCAGCAATGCCATGTCCTTACCGATTTCAGCCATTTCGTGTTCTCCTTGTCCCGTTTATTGTCATCACGATTATATGTGGCGGCAAACGCTTACGCAACATAACATTTATGATTTGTTGCTTTCCAAAAGAAAAAAACTGCAGGGCAGCCTGCAGTTTCTCCATATTGAATTCACTGTTTTTCAAGCATTTCCTTATTCTTCCTTCTCAGCTGCCCGCATGCGCCTTCGATGTCCTCGCCCATCGTACGTCTGCGCGTCGCAGAGATATGACACCGCTCCAGGGTCTTCAGGAACGTATTGACCTGTGCGGGTTTCGGTGCTTCCAGCGATCTTTCCTTCACGGGATTCAACGCAATGACATTTACATGAACCCGCATTCCGCGCAGCAGCTGCGCCAGTTCCTCCGCGCACTGTGCGGAATCATTGACATTACGGATCAGCGAGTATTCCACGATCGCTCTTCTTCCCGTGCGGTCAGTATAGCGTTTCAGCGCCGCGACAGCGTCTTTGATGCCGTACGCTCTTGCGACAGGCATGATCTGCCGTCTGATCTCATCGTTCGGAGCGTGCAGGGAGAGACAAAGCGTGACCGGAAGGCCTTCCCGTGAAAAGCGGTCCATCTGGTCCACCAGACCGCAGGTGGAAAGAGACACATTCCGCAGACTGATCCCCAGGCCTTCCGGATCGTTCAGCCTTCTGAGCATCCGGACCACATTGTTGTAATTATCCAGCGGTTCACCGCTTCCCATCAGAACCAGATTGTCAACCTGGCGTCCTCCGCCGAGCGCTTTGTTTACCGCGATGATCTGTCCCAGCATCTCACCTTCCGTCAGGTTTCTTACAAGCCCTTCCAGCGTGGAGGCGCAGAACGCGCATCCCATCCTGCATCCGACCTGTGTGGACAGACAAAGCGTGTGTCCGTGATGATAGGACATCTGAACGCCTTCCACGATCTGTCCGTCTTCCATCTCGAAAAGGAATTTTCTCGTATCATCTTTCTGAGACGTCAGCGTCTTTACGATCCTCGCCCCTCCGAGCACCGCTGTTTCATGGATCTTCTCACGCAGCGCCAGGGAAAGATTTGTCATTTCATCGATATCCGCACCCGCAATCAGCCATTTCGCGATCTGGTCCGCGCGGAAAGCAGGCTGCTGAAGCACGTTCTTCACATAGTCCTGCAGTTCCTGTTCATTCAAATCCAGAAGTCTGATCTTTTCGCCCATACCGTTATCCTCTGATCATGCGCACCGCAAAAAACGGCGCGACCCCGTCTCTTTTCCTGTCAAATCTCAGCATTCCGCCGCAACCTGCTACAGCTGCCTTTATTTCCTCTGGAATGAATTTTCCCGGATCATCCAGCGCAAAATCAGGATGTTCCTCCAGAAAACGCGTGATCTGCATCTCGTCTTCTTCCTGTGTCCAGGTACATGTCGAATACACGAGCGCTCCGCCTTTTTTCACGTACGCTGAAGCATGATCCAGGATCCTTCCCTGTATCCCGGAGAGGGAATCGATGTCATCCTGCGTGATCCGCAGCGCGATCTCCGGTTTCCCGGGAGCGGACAGGCCGGAGCACGGCACGTCCGTCAGCACGACATCATAGGATCCTGCCTCAAATCCATCCAGGACGAGTGCGTCGCCGCATTTCGCACTGATGCAGGAGATCCCCAGCCTTTTCTGTTCATTCCGGATCAGACGGGTCCTGTGTTCATGCAGTTCCACTGCGTCGATCTGTCCATCATCCCGCATCATATCCGCCATGGCAAAGGACTTCCCGCCCGGCGCTGCGCATGCGTCAAGGACCTTCATTCCTCTTTCCGGCGCAGCAACACGCGCGATCAGCTGGCTGGCCGCGCTCTGGATCACGAACGTGCCGTCCCGGTACTGCGGGGTCTTCGTCAGATCCCCTGCGTTTTCGACTTCGAAGCAGTTCTCGAACCGTTTTTTCGCGTTGCCGCCCCTTTCCCGGATCATCTCCAGGATCTCCTCTGTCCTTTCGGGTTTCCGTATCCTGATACAGAACGGAAGCGCCTCTTCAAATCCTTCTGATGCGCCGTATATCCCGGCATACTTTTCTGCGAGAAAATCCGGAAGGTTCAAAAAGCATCCCGTTCTTTGCGGCTCTTCCCGCGGCAACAGTTCTTCCGCCGTATGCTTTGCGACGTTCCGAAGCACCGCATTGACCATTCCCGCCAGTTTCGGAGAACTCCGTCTTACGATTCGCACGGATTCCGATACAGCCGCATGCGCAGGAACGGAATCCATAAACAGGATCTGATAGGCTCCCGTGTACAGACATTCCGCGACCGTATCCGGCAGTTTTTTCATTTTGCAGAAACCGGAAAGGGCGTGTGTCAGCATGAATCTGCGCTCCAGCGTCCCGTATACCAGCTTCGTATAGAAATCCCGTTCCCTTTCATCTGCAAGTTCCGAAGCCTTTTCCCTGACTGCAAGATTCGCATAGGCATCAAAGCGAATCACCCGGATCAGGGTATCAACGGCTGCCTCCCGCGCGTTCACTTCTCATCCCCCAGAACGGTTCCCTTTTCGATCTTCCTGCCGCGCAGAAAGACGTCAAGCGGCATTCTCTTGCTTCCCTCAAGCTGGACCTCCAGCGGACGGAAAGCACCGTCTCCGCATGCAATGCCCAGTTTATCATCGAGCACGGTCCCGGGAGCACCGCTGCCATCAACGCGTCTGATCTCGAAGATCTTCAGTGTTTTTCCGTCCAGCATCGTCCATGTTCCCGGCCAAGGCGTCATCGCCCGGATCTGGCAGTCCAGTTCCCGGAATGTGCGTGAAAGATCCATCTTTCCGTGGGTCTTGTTCAGGATGGGCGTCTTGGTCGCTTTCTGCGGATCCTGCGGAATGCGCGGAACCGTTTTTTCCGTGATCCCGTGCAGCGTCTCGATCAGGAGATCCGCGCCGAGCAGCGACAGTTTCTCCGTGAGCGTCTGCGTCGTATCCGTATCCTCGATCGGGATCCTTTTCTGCAGAATGATGTCCCCCGTATCCATGCCCGCGTCGGTGAACATCGTCGTCACGCCGGTCTCGCGGTCACCACACAGGATACTCCATGCGATCGGAGAGGCGCCGCGGTAAGCGGGAAGAAGCGAGGCATGGACATTGACCACGCCCTGCGGCGGGATATCCAGAAGTTTCTGGGACAGGATCTGTCCGTATGCGGCCGTGACAAACAGATCACAGTTCAGCGCTCTGAGCTGTTCCAGCGATTCCTCCCTGTTGATCTTTTCGATCTGCAGGACCGGGATCTGATACTGCTGCGCCGCCGTTTTGATCGGAGGAGGCGTCATGACCGCCTTTCTTCCGACCGGGCGGTCGCACTGTGTCACGACTGCCGCCACTTCCGTTTCCGGATCTCTGATCATTGCCTCAAGTACGGGGACCGCAAACTGCGGGGTCCCGAACAATGCCACTCTCATCGCGTCTATCCGCTCCTTCCTTATTCGACAGAACAGACCGGACTTGCGTCCGATCCGTCATTGATGAACTCTTTATTCTTCTTCCTGTTCTTCTTCCGGTACGATCTCGTATTCCATGATATCCGTGAAGAGCTGTCCCTCAAGATGCGCCAGTTCGTGGCAGAACGCCCGGGCGAGAAGCCCTTCCCCTTCCGCTTCGAACCAGTTTCCGTTCCGGTCCTGTGCGCGCACCTTCACATGCATGGGACGCTTGACGAAGCCCTGAACATCCGGAACGGAAAGGCATCCTTCCGGTCCCTCCTGTTCCCCGTCCTGTTCGATGATCTCGGGATTTACCAGTTCCAGAAGACCGCTGCGATCTTCCGTCGTGTCGATCACGACCGCCCGCCTGAGCATGCTCACCTGCGGAGCGGCAAGGCCCACGCCGTTTGCCTCATACATCGTCTGGGCCATGTCTTCAAGGAGCTGCGCCAGACGCGCGTCGAACTTTTCCACTTTTCTCGCTTTTCTGCGCAGGATCGGATCTTCCTGTGTCGCGATCTTTCGTAATGCCATGCTCTTTCCTCCGATTGCTGTAGCCGTCAAGTGACTTCTATTATACCATATGATGCGGATTGATTTCCATGACGGGACGCGCCTGACCGGTATGGAATTCATCGTCCCACCGCATCAGATCCTCCGTCATATCGTCCGTCGCTTCGTCTTCAATCATCTTCAGCACGATCTGGTATCTGTATCTGTTGTCTATCCTGGCCAGAGGGCTTTCCGTGCACCTGAACTGAAGGAGTCTGCCGTGAAATACCTTTTCGGCGCGGATCTTTGTTTTCAAAAACTCCGCGAAACGCTCGCACTGAGCCTTCGCTCGTTCCCCGTCCGTATCGGTGAACAGGAACCGGATGAACCGTGTGAACGGCGGAAACTGTCCTTCCTGCCTGCGTTTCATTTCGTCCTCATAGAATGCCGGATAATCATGCTGCGCCGCAAGACAGATCGCCGCTTCCTCCGGTGAATACGTCTGGACCACAACGCGGCCGGGGGTGTTTCCTCTTCCCGCGCGTCCCGCGACCTGCGCAATCAGCTGGAACGTCCTCTCCGCTCCCGTATAATCCGGCGCGTGCAGGGCGGTATCCGCGGCAAGCACGCCCACGACTGTGATGTTCGGGAAATCCAGTCCCTTCGCCACCATTTGCGTTCCCAGAAGGATCTGCGCTTCTCCTCTTCCGAACGCCGAGAGTATCTGTTCATGCGAATCTTTCGTACGCGTGGTGTCGCGGTCCATGCGCAGCGTCTTCACGCCCGGGAACAGCGTTTGCAGTTCATCCTCGATCCGCTGGGTCCCCGCTCCGAAATACCGTATCCTTGACGATCCGCAGGAAGGACACTTCCTCGGCGGATACATCTCAAATCCGCAGTAATGGCAGACGAGCCGGTTCTGCGTCCTGTGATAGGTCATGGAGACGTCGCAGTGCGGGCATTTCACGGCCTCGCCGCAGTCACGGCAGGAGACGAACGTATGATATCCGCGGCGGTTCAAAAACAGCACGGTCTGCTGCCCGTTGAAGAGCGCATTCTGGATGGCTTCCTTCAGCTGTCCGGAGAACATGGACCGGTTTCCCGCCTTCAGTTCCTCGCGCATATCCACGATCGAGACCTCCGGCATCGGCAGGCCCCGGACTCTCCCGTTGAGTTTCAGAAGCGTGATCGTCCCGTCCAGCGCCTTCGCGTAACGTCCCAGAGAAGGCGTCGCGCTTCCCATCACCAGTGTCGCGCCGTGCATCCTGCAGCGCTCCTGCGCGACTTCCACCGCGTCATAACGCGGCGCGTGCTCGGAAAGATAGGATGTCTCATGCTCCTCATCCACGACGATGAGTCCAAGATCATCGAACGGTGCAAAAATCGCGGACCGTGCACCGACAGCGACCTTCACCGTTCCGTTCTTGACGCGCTGCCACTGATCTCTTCGTTCGGCCAGCGTCAGCGCGGAATGGAAGACGCAGACGGATTCCCCGAAACGCGCCCGGAACCGCTTGACCATCTGCGGTGTCAGCGAGATCTCCGGAACGAGTATGATCGTGCTTCTTCCCGTCTGCATCGCGTATTTCGCGCACTGCAGGTATACTTCCGTCTTCCCGGATCCCGTTACGCCGAACAGATAGAATGTTCCCGATCCCGAGGCCATTGCATCGCGGATCCGGCCGATCGCCTGTTCCTGTTCAGGCATCAGTTCCGGCTCTGTGTCCGGCTCTACGGGGATCTGTTCGTATGGGATCCTCTGTGCGACCGCCGTTTCGGTCCGGACCAGTCCTTTTTTCTCCAATGCGTGCGCGACGGCCTGCCACTCGGGAAGTTTTGCGCGGATCTGTCCGATCCCCGCGTCAGAAAGCAGAAGCTCCATCAGAAGGATCTGCCTTTTCCGTGAAGGTGGGCATGTATCGATAAACAGTCCCGCCGCTTCTTTTGAAACATTCAGGACAGGTTTGGTATAGGTCTGCGGTTTTGCCTTGTCCGCCCGGGTCCCGGGCGGCAGAACACACCGCACCGCCTCCTGCACGGAGCAGTGGTATCTGTGTGCCATCCACAGCGCGAGCCGGATCATTTCCTCGGAAACAGCCTCTCCGTCATAGCGCGGCGGTCCCATATCGCGGATCCTGTCCGGCGGCACATCCGTTTTCTGCATGATCTCCAGCACGAGACCCGCCAGTTTTCTTTTTCCGAACGGAACGGTAACGCTCATTCCCGGCGAAACGGCGCAGGGATAATCTGCGGGGATCCGGTAATCGAACCCCTGCTCCAGTTCCTGCCCTGCCACATCGACCAGTACCCTCGCGTATCGTTCCATTTTTATCCTTTCATTCAAAACAGTCTGTAGTCTTCCCTGAACCGGAACGGAAATCCTCCCATGATATCCGCAGTCGTCGTACTGCAGCACCAGAACCTCTCCAGATGACCGCTCATGGCGTCCACCGCGTCAAAATGGTCCATATAGGGAGGCATCTCCGGGTTGTACATCACATCGATCAGATCCCTGACAAGAATACACCGGATGCCCTGACGGACCATCTGGCGGATCCCGAACGGTCTGCCCGGCACGCAGATATTCGCGTGCACACCGCAGTAGAAGACCGTATCGATCCCGTGCGTGCGGAAGTAATCATAGGCCAGCCTGTCGTCCACGATGATATCCCTGTCCGGATCGATCGTGATCCTCTCGTGCTCGCCATAGTACGGTCTGGAGTACGTGCAGCGTTCTTTGCAGAAGCAACCGCCGTCGCTGTCGTCGAACGGCAGCGGATCTTCCCGTTCCGGATCCAGCGGACACCAGTCAAGAAGCGGCGGATCCGCTTCCTGCGGCGGCGCCTCCAGCGCACGTTTCCGTGCGGGATTGTCCGCGTAATACGCCATCGTGTTGCTCGGACAGTGTACGATCAGAAAACCGTTTCTGCGCATATAGGACGTGAACTTTTCGATCGGAGCCGCAAGCTCGTCGACTCTGGCGGCCGCTCCCTTGCACCAATGCGTGTTCCACATGTCGCAGATGATCACGGCGCTCTTTTCCGGATCCGCGTCCAGCCTCAAACGTTTTTTGATCCAGCGGTCATCTTCTTTGATCTGTTTCTGTCCTTCAAAGGTCAAAGGTTCATAATACATCTTTCTGCTCCTTCTGATGTTCCAGCAGTTGTTGTGCAAACAGAATGTCCTCCTGTCGTGTGATCTTGATCAGGGCAGGTGATCCCTCCACCATTCTTACGGGATGTCCTGCGATCATCGCTGCGGAGCAGTCATCCGTCACGTTCGGGTTGTCCTGCGGCACCGTGTTCAGCGCATCAAGCAGAAGCCCGATGCGGAAACTCTGCGGCGTCTGGTTCCGGAACACAGTCCGTCTCGGCGGCATTTGGGAAACGGTCTCCCCGTCCAGCGAAATGACTGGGGTGTCCGTCTCCGGCATAACAGTGACGCAGGCACCGTGTACTGACGCCGCTTCTATATTCCTGCTGATCACTTCTTCCGAAAGAAGCGGTCTTGCCGCGTCATGGACCAGGACCACATCCTCTTCGTCTGCGCCGTGGGAAAGCAGGAACAGCAGACCGTTCAGGACCGAATCCCTGCGCTCTTTTCCCGCCTGCGCGACGCCGAGAAACCTGCCGATCCTCTGATCGTGCACGACTTCTCCGATATGCTCTTTCCATTCCTCTCTCGCGGCAACGCAGATCCCGCTGATCCCGGGATGCACGGAAAAAGCCTCCATGGAATAGGATATGATCTCGCGGCCGGACAGTTTCAGATACTGTTTCGGGACCTGTGCACCGAAGCGCACACCCTTCCCGCCGGCTACGATCAGCGCGAAAGCCTTCATCTTCCCCTTTCACCTCGTTGTCATTGACGATTCTGTGCGAAACGAATATATTAGTTCATGAACATTATAATGCAGTTGCGGTTCCTTGCAAATGAAAGCGGTTTCCGGCTGCGTACAATCACCCCACGGAGGTCACCCATGTCCAATCTGAACGGTCTTTCCTTTGATACCCTGAACCGCATGCGCGAGTCTTTCCTTTCTGACCGCGCCAACCGCACCAATATGCGCGCAGCGACGTCTGTCGGCCTGTCCAAGGCTGCGCTCGACTCCACAGTTGACTGGTCAATCACCCAGCATTTCAGCATCGATCTGAAGCAGGGCTCCATCACCAACCAGAAACAGAGCGGCCGCTGCTGGATGTTCGCCTCTCTGAATACCATGCGCTTTGAGATCATCAAAAAAAACAAGCTGAAAGACTTTGAACTTTCCCAGAGCTACCCTCTGTTTTATGACAAACTGGAAAAATCCAATTATTTCCTTGAGAGCATCCTCAACACGCTGGACGAGGAAACGGATTCCCGTCTAATCGCGCATCTGCTCACCGACCCCGTCAGTGACGGCGGGCAGTGGGACATGTTCGTCGGTCTTGTGGAAAAGTATGGCGTCGTTCCGAAGGATGTCATGAAGGAGACCGCCGTGTCCTCCATGACGCGCGAGATGGACCGCGTTCTGACGCGCAAGCTGCGCGAATACGCATGCACGCTCCGCGAGGCGCACGCAGCGGGAGAAGTGGAATCCTCCCTTCGCGAACGCAAATCGCAGATGATCGAGGAAGTCTACCGGATCCTCTGCATCAGCCTCGGCTGCCCGCCCGTCGCATTCGACCTCGAGATGCGGGACGAGGATGACAATCTGATCCGCAGAAACGGGATCACACCGCAGGAATTCTTCCGCGAGTTCGTAGGCTGGGACCTCAGCGATTACGTGAGCATCATCAGCGCGCCGACGAAAGACAAGCCGTTTTTCCGCACCTACGGGATCGAGTATCTCGGAAGCGTATATGAAGGCCGTCCCGTCCACTATCTCAATCTGCCCATCGACGCCCTGAAAAAAGCGGCGATCGCGCAGCTGTCCGACGGACACCCCGTATGGTTCGGCTGTGACGTGGGACAGAGTTCCGCGCGAAACGGCGTGATGGATCCCGGCATCGTCCGCTATGACGAACTGTTCAACGTCTCCTTTACCATGGACCGCGCGCAGCGTCTGGACTATCATGAGAGCCTGATGACGCACGCCATGGTCTTCCTCGGCGTAGAGCTTGACGACAGCGGCGCCCCCGTGCGCTGGCGTGTCGAGAACAGCTGGGGCAACGAGCCCGGCAGAGAAGGCTATTACGTGATGTCGGACGCCTGGTTCGACGAGTATCTGTATCAGGTGGTCGTCAACAGGAACTATCTCCCCGAAGAGTACCGCAAAATGCTCTCGCAGGAGGCGATCATGCTCAAGCCCTGGGATCCGATGGGCTCCCTCGCGCGCTGACACATCCGTTCATCTCAAGCTTTTCCGTTCCGATACGGAAAAGCTTTTTTCTTTTTCACGTTTTTCTCCGTGATACCCGTCATACATTCCTATATAATGAATCTGTTGTTATTTAATGGAACAAGGAGGCACCATATGACTGAGATCAAACGATATGTAGAAGCCGCGCAGGGTCGCGAAGCGCTGGATCTGAAAATCTGCAACGCGAAGGTCGTGAACGTGTTCAACGACACGGTCACGGACGGGGATATCGGGATTGTCGGCAAACGCATCGTCTGTGTAGGCGATCTTTCCGCACATCCCGCCAAAGAGGTCCTGGACGCCGGCGGCAATTATGCCGTTCCCGGTTTCATCGACTCCCACATGCATGTGGAAAGCAGCATGCTCACCCCCGCCAATTTCGCCAAGGTCGCATTGGAGAACGGCACGACGAGCTGTGCAGCCGATCCGCACGAGATCGGGAACGTACTGGGTTTCACAGGTGTCAAAGCGCTGATCGAAGCCTCCAGAGGGCTGCCTCTTCACTTTTATTTCTTCGCCCCCTCCACCATTCCCTCCGCGCCGGGCTTTGAGGACGCAGGGTTTGAAGTCGGCGCACAGGAGACGGAGACGTTCATGAACATGGACGGGATCCACGGTCTGGGCGAGATCATGGATTTCAACGGAGTGGCAAACGGTGAGGACCATATCCTTTCCGTCATCGAGACCGCGCGCAGACACGGCACGATCATCGACGGACACGTTCCGGTCCTCACCGGGTGGAAACTGCAGGCATTCCGCGCCAGCGGCATCGACTCCGATCACTGCGTGAACACGGCGGAAAAGCTTCTGGAAGATATCTCCCTCGGAATCACGGCTGAAGTACAGGGGAACAACATGTCACCGGAACTTGCGAAGATCCTGAACGAAGCGCCCGTCAACAACCGCCTGTGCATCTGCACGGACGACGTCTCCCTGACGATCCTGCTTCATCACGGACACCTGAACTACGCTGTGGAAAAGGCTATCGAAATGGGTCTTGATCCCATCAAGGCCGTCCGTTTCGTCACGATCAACGCCGCAGACCGCATGCGTCTGTATGACACGGGCGCCATCGCGCCGGGACGGATCGCGGACATCCAGATCATGCCGGATCTGCGTCATCCCAAGCCGCTGACCGTACTGTCCGAAGGGACCGTCGTGGTGCGCGACGGCAGATTCTGCGAATCGATCGAACCGAACACATTCCCCGATGAGGTCTATCACTCCATGAAGCTTGATCCGCTTGCTCCGGAAGATTTCGCTTCCGAGATCGAGATCGGCCGGAATAAAAACGGAAAAGCGCTGGTCAACATGATGCAGATCAC
>JAFRLQ010000136.1 GCA_017431145.1 Clostridia bacterium
GAGTTTTCCGATCTCTTCCGGCTCACCCATTCTCTTGAGCGGTGTCTCTGCATTGAACTGATCCAGGTACTCTTCATAGGTAAGACCGAACATCGGTGCTCTTTCGTGCAGGCACTTATCGATCATTTCCGTGTTGATGGTTCCCGGTGCGATAGTGTTTACACGGACGCCGCTTGCTGCAACTTCCAGTGCGAAGGACTGTCCCAGAAGGCGGACGCCTGCTTTGGATGCGCAGTAAACTGCGTTGAATGCCTCTCCGGTCTTGGATGCGCAGGAGTCGATCAGGATCATCGCACCGCTCTTCTGTTCAACCATCTGCTTACCGACGTATTTGCAGAACAGGAAGGAGCTCAGGAGGTTAACATCGACAACTCTCTGCCAGTTCTTGATATCCAGGTCGATGATGGAACCGGAGAACAGAATGCCTGCAGCATGCATCATGATGTCGATTCTTCCGAAGACCTCAACAGTCTTGTTGACACATGCAACGACAGTCTCTTCATCTGCCACGTTGCCGACGCAGGTCTCAACCTTGCGGCCGAGTGCTTCGATCTCTTTTGCAGTCTGGGCAAGTCTGTCACCGTTCAGATCCATGAGCATCAGATCTGCACCCTCTTTTGCGAACTCGATTGCGATGCCGCGTCCGATACCCTGTGCTGCGCCTGTTACGATTGCAATTTTGTTTTCCAGTCTCATTGATAAACTCCTTTCATTTGTTTGGTGTACATAATATTTAATTTCTTCAAAAAATAATAAGGTCTCTGGTCAAAATGCTGTTTTCCAAACGGTTCTTCCGCTTCCTTAATCTCGTGTTTACTCCGTTTTTCTTACATTTTCTGCTATTTTCGTGTTTCTTTGTGTCGCGCTGTTGTTTTGTTTTGATGATTTCATTATACGGGAAAATCAAAAAAACCGTTATGAGAAAATTGTCTCAATAACGGCTTTTTGAAGGCTTCTTTCCAAAAAAATTGTAAATTCTTGCAAGGATCATATCACGATTCTTCCCGGAAATGCTTCCGGTAAGCACCCGGCGTCGTCCCGATGTATTTCTTAAATGTATTGCTGAAATGACTGTTATCCGTGAATCCGAGCTGTTCTCCGATATCCCCGATTGACATCTTTGAATTCATCAGAAGATTCTGCGATTCGCCGATGCGGCGCATCATCACATATTTCATGGGAGAAAAACCAGTCTCTTCTTTAAAAATATGACTGATGGCGAAGCGGCTCACATGAAACGTCTCCTCCAGATCCTCCAGCGTCAGATTTTCCATAAAATGATCATCCAGATAATCGGATACAGACCGGACCAGCACATTGTTCTTCTGCCTGGTCTCCTCATTGACCTGGTTGCGTTTGCGCAGACGGAGCAGAACCATTTCCAGAATCGACTGCGCAAGATGTTCACAGACCGGTGTATAATCATCGCCCTTTCGGAAGAGATCATACAGAACATAGTACATGTTCTCTATTTCCTGCCGTTCTTCATTAAAATACAGAACC
>JAFRLQ010000017.1 GCA_017431145.1 Clostridia bacterium
CCGGTCATGCCGAATACGCCTGCCAGGATCTGTGAACAGATCGGTCTGGAAGACGAATCCCTTCTGACGTTTGAGTCCATCAAGACCTTCGGCGCGTTCCCCGCAGGCGCGAAAGTGACCAAGGGCGAGGCGCTCTTCCCGCGCATCGATATCCAGAAGGAACTGGAGAAGATCGACGCCCTGACGGGACAGACCCCGAAAGCGGAGGAAAAGAAGGAAGAGAAAAAAGAGGAAGAGCCGGCCGCACCCATTGAATACGATGATTTCGCGAAAGTCGAACTGCGCACCGCGCGTGTTCTTGCGTGCGAGGCGGTGAAGGGAAGCGACAAGCTCCTTCAGTTCACACTGGACGACGGTTCGGGAAAAGAACGCACGATCCTCTCCGGCATCCATAAGTGGTATGCGGATCCGGCTCAGCTGGTCGGGAAAGACGTCGTATTCGTAGCGAACCTGAAACCGCGCAAGATGTTCGGGATCCTTTCGGAAGGCATGATCCTTTCCGCGGAGAGCGCGGACGGCGACCTGAGCCTTCTTTCCCTGGAGCGTCCTCTGAAAGGCGGAAGCAAGATCTCATGACGACTTGGTTTGACAGTCACGGACATCTGAATGACGAACGATTTGACGAAGACAGGCAGCAACTCATCCGGGAGCTGCCTGCTCTTGGTATAGCGGGCATGATCGTCGTAGGGTATGACGACGATCCGAAGCGCAATGCGCTGACCGTTGCGCGCATGGCACCGTGGGCTTGGGCTGCGCTTGGCGTGCATCCCCACGACGCGTCCTCCTATGATGATCAAAAGGAAGATGCGCTGCGCATCCAGTGCCGGGATCTCAAGGTAGTGGCGTTGGGGGAGATCGGCCTGGATTACCATTATGATTTTTCGCCGCGTGACGTGCAGCGCGAGGTCTTTGCGCGGCAGATCCGTCTTGCGAAGGAAGTGGAACTGCCGATCGTGGTGCATATGCGGGAAGCGACGGAGGACACGATCTCCATTATCCGTGAAGCGGGAGAGATCCCGGGCGGGATCATGCACTGCTACGGCGGGAGCATCGAGACCGCGCGGATCCTGCTGGACAGGGGATGGTACATCTCCTTCTCCGGCTCCCTGACGTTCAAAAACGCGGAGCGTCTGCGCCTTGTCGCGGAACAGATCCCGAAGGACAGGATCCTCGTGGAGACAGACTGTCCGTATCTTGCGCCTGTCCCCATGCGGGGAAAACGCAATCAGCCGGACTGGGTCCGCTTCACCGGCGAAACGGCGGCGTACTGCCTCGGCATCGATGAGGAGGAGTTTTCCGAGATCACAAAGGAGAACACAAAGAAGGCTTTCCGTTTCCGCTGACGCCGGAAACAGAAAAAACAGGCCCGGGACCGTTCGGTCCCGGGCTTTCCTTATATCTGAAACTGCGTCTGTCAGTGCGCCGCTGTCTGATTGTCCGTGTTCTGCGTGGAGGGCTGTGCGGTGAAGAGTACCGCCGCAAGCGGGGTCACTGCGGATCCCTCGCGGGACTTTACATCCAGCGTGACACAGACGAGCGTCGGATCCCCTTCGGTCGTAAAACCGATGAACCAGGAATTTTGCCGGTCGTTCGGTGTTTCAGCGGTACCGGTCTTTCCGGCGATCCCGTATCCATTGATATTCAGAGAGGCGGCGGTACCGGATTCAACGACTCCGCGCATCATCGGCAGCAGGTCGTCCAGTGTGGAGGGGGCGAGGATCTGCTCCTTCCAGACGGACGGGACTGTCGTCGAAAGACGGACATTGACGCCATTTTCCGTCCGGTCGATGTGATCCACCACATACGGTGTCATGATGTCTCCGCCGTTTGCGATGCCGGCATAGATCATGGACATCTGAAGAGGGGTGGAGAGCATCTCGCCCTGTCCGTATCCCAGGTCCGCAAGGTATTTGATATTCTCCACCGTCATTCTGTCGCGGGTGGAGGAGATCTGAGCATTGTAGACCGACAGGTCGAACGGCACGCGCTCAAAGAACCCGAACCGCTGCAGATAGGAAACGTATGTCTCTGCGCCGACTATCATGTTCGCGTTTGCAAAGTAGATGTTGTCCGAATGCATGAGCGCGTTGGTCATGTTGGGGGACGAGGTGTAGTCCGTGTGCCGGCGGATCCCGGGATAGTACCAGTCGGGGATGTCCGGATACCAGGTGGAGTTGGTGATCGTGCCCTCGAAGATATAGTCCTTGTTCAGCGTTCCGCTGTCCAGCGCGATCGCCGCAGTCAGTACCTTCGCGGTGGAGCCCGGTGTATATCTGCCCTGCACACACCGGAAAAGAAGCGGATGACCGCTGTTCTCATCCAGGATCTCATCCCACTGTTTGTCGAATGAGGCGTCAGATGGAGAGGGCAGCGTGAACAGATTGTTGTCGTAGTCCGGATAGCTCGCCATCACGGTGACTGCGCCTGTGGACGGATCCAGAGACAGCATGCATCCGGTCTGGTCTCCCGTCAGCTTTTCTGCCAGCGCTTTTTCCGCCTGACGCTGCTGTACGGAATCGATGGTGAGCGTGAGATCCGCGCCGTTCACGGCGTCCTTGCGCGTCAGCGTGAGCCGGACGGTCCCGTCAGGATTCAGAAGACGCAGGACGTATCCTTCCGTACCGCGCAGTGTTTCCTCATAGGAGGCTTCCAGACCGCTGATGCCGACGGTATCGTATTCGTGGTATCCGCGGGACAGATAGTCCGCAAGAGCATCCTCGGGGATGGAACCCACATAGCCTATGAGATGGCACAGAAGACGAGCGTTCTCGCCGAGCGGATAGACGCGGATGGGGGAAAGAAAGGATTCATCGATGCCGATGCCGGACACGCCTTCGATCGCGGCTCGGATGGAGGAAAGATCCTCCTCAGGATGATAGACCTTCACAACGGCGATCCCGTCCTGCTGTGTGCGTTCGGAACGGATCAGCTCCGTGATTTTGCCGGCGGAAAGATCGGTGACGGACGTCAGGACCTGGACAGCTATGTCCTCTGATGCGACTTCATCCGGCCGGATATAAAGAGTCGGCGCATAGCTGTTCTGCGCGACGCAGAGCCGGTCGCGGGTGAAGATCTCGCCGCGTACGGGACGCAGTACGGAGAACTCGACGCTGTCTTCTTCCTTCATCTGCGGAAGAAGCAGATTGTAGTCCCAGATGAGGGACCATTCATCGCCGATCCTTCCGAAACGGGCGGCGACTTCAAAGTTGAACGGATCCATGATCGCACTGTCATAGGTGACGGTCAGATCCTGTTCGTAAACGGCGGAAAACGGACCGTAAGGCTCGATGTTCCTGTTGCCCGTAGGCGTCAGCGTGATCCGGGAGACCTCGAGGGAAGAGAGTATGGAGCAGATCCGGGTCGCCGTCTCATCCGAAGAGATCACATGACCGTCCGCATTCAGCACTGTGATCGCGCCTGCGATCCGGCCCTCCTCCATGCTGACCCAGTCCTCCATGAGCGTATTGACATTCAGTCCAGCTGGCTGTCCGCAGCCGCAGCCGGACGCTGTCAGGATCATGGCGCATAAAAGAAGGATGGGAAGCAGTCTTTTTTTCACCGTCAGGCACCTCGCCGTTCATACTGTCCCGGCTTTTCCGACTGCCGGGAACTCTTCCATTATATGCTTTCGATTGTTTGATGTAAATTCATGTGTAAAACGGAGAAAAACGAAGGAAAACGGAGAAATAAGTTTGTCATTTCGAATAATGCCGAATCACGATGAAATTTGTGCGATTCTTAATATTGTAATAAAGTTTTTAAACATTTGACAAAAGTATTACAAAATTGTTACAATCAGTATGGTGTAAGTGGAAATACAGGAGAGGAGACTCGTGCAGACATGGACAAAATGCTTGATGTGGAACAGATGATCTATCCTTCGGCGGTGGTGGAACACCCCAGACGCAGAAGGAGCAAGGGACAGGTGCGACGGGCAGCACGTGCTGCGCGCGCTGCGGGTCTTGCCGTGCCGATCATTCTTTTTGCCGGTCTGCTCGTCTTCGCCCTGTTCGGCCACAGTGCCGTGCAGTCAAAAGTAAAGAAAGTCACGGTAAAGCGGGACGGCGTTTCCGCGCAGATCGAGACGTTTGACAGCACTGTCGCGGATGTGATCGGAGAGACCGGAGTCGTGCTCGCGGAGCATGACCGGGTGATCCCGGATGAGAAGACGCTGCTCGGCGACGACGCGACGGTCGTCGTGGAGCGCGGCAGAGAAGTCACGGTCGTGGACGGGATCAAAGAACCTGAAAAGGTCATCACATATGAGGGAACAGTCGGCGATCTCCTGGAAGAGCAGCAAATCGACGTAAGAAACACGGACGAGGTCAGCGCCCCGCAGGAGTCGGAGGTCGTTCAGGGTATGACGGTCCAGATCGACCGCATCACGAAAGAACAGAAGACCCGGACGCAGGAAGTTCCCTTTGAAACGGAATACAGGGAGTCATCTGATCTGTATATAGGGGAGGAAAAGGTGACGCAGGAAGGTGTGAACGGCGTCCGCACCATCGTTGAGGAGATCGTGTTTAAAAATGGAGAGGAAACCGGACGAAGCGTGATCTCCGATACGGTGACGACTGCCCCGGTAAACCGGGTAATCACAAAGGGGACGAAGGAAAAACCGGCAACGGTCGCGCAGACACAGCCTGCTCCGGTCCAGACGCCTGCACAGGAACCTGTCCAGGAACCGGCAGCACAGGAAGAGCCTGCGCCGGACGCCAACACCGTCACCCTTCCCAATGGAGACGTAGTGCACTGTTCCAACGTGATCAGCGGAACATCCACTGCCTACACGCATACGGGGAGCCGTACAGCGACAGGCGTCTGGCCTTCTGTGGGCACGATCTCCGTCGATCCGAAAGTGATCCCCTTGGGATCGAGGCTGTATGTTTCGGGATATGGCTACGGGATCGCACAGGATACCGGCGGCGCGATCAAGGGCAACATCGTGGACGTGTTTTTCGACACGGAACAGGAATGCATCAACTGGGGGCGCAGAAACGTCACCATCTATGTGCTGGACTGATGAGGGATATATGGATTATTTTTCTGACGCGGGACACCCGGCGGTGATCGCGCGTCTCCTGCATGATTACGATATCCGGCCCAAAAAAGGCGCGGGACAGAACTTTTTCAGCGATCCGGCAATGCTGGACGCGATCGCGGATGCGGGACTGGTGGGGAAGAACGACTGGGTCCTGGAGATCGGCCCCGGCCTCGGTGCTTTGACACAGCGTCTCGCGGCAAAAGGAAAGCAGGTGATCGCGGCGGAACTGGACCGTGATCTGCTCCCTGTTCTTGCGGAAACGACGGGCGGATTCGATAACGTGAAGATCCTGCAGCGGGATTTTCTGAGGATGCAGGAGGAGACGCTGGAAGAACTGTTTCGGGATGCGGAAACGATCCGGGTCGTGTCGAATCTTCCGTACAATATCACCAACGAGGCTGTGCAGAAACTGCTTCTGTCCGAGCTTCCCATAGCAAGCATCACCCTTCTTCTTCAGAAGGAGGCTGCCCTTCGCATTCTGGCGGAACAGGGAGACAAACAGTACGGGATCACATCCATGATGAACCGTTACTACGCTGAATCCGAGATCCTGTTCGATGTTCCGGGAGAATGCTTTTTCCCGAGACCGGGCGTGACCAGCGCGGTGATTCGCATGATACGACGGCAGCCGCGGCCGTGTCCTTCCTGCGGAAAGGAGAAACTCTGGAAGACGGCGCGTGCCTGTATCGCCATGCGGAGAAAGACGCTGACGAACAATCTGAAGGCGGCGGGATTTCCGGAAGAGGACATTCACAGGGCTTTTGACGAGTGCGGACTGGACGGCGGAATCCGCGGGGAGACCCTCGGGATCGATATGATTGTACGTCTGGCAGAGAAACTGCATGACGCATGAGCAACAAAAGCCGTATACAACAGTAACGTGTGTTAAATAAACGGAAATATTTGCTTACGATATCATGTTATTTACATTATTAGGCTTTTTTGTTGAAATAACTGAAATGGATGGGTATAATGACAATACACTCATTGATAAGAATCTGAAGGAAAGATTTGAAACCGTCTGGTTAAAGGGAGACGGTTTCATAGCAGTCTCTCCAAACAGTTCAGGAGTGCGGATGGGTTCCCGTCAGATAAAAAGAGCGACCAGACAACAGAGATCCGGCTTTCGGCGAGAGGGGATCAAGGATGAAGGCAATTGGATCCTGTTGTTGAGAATATTGAAAAAAGGTGGGTCAAAATGAAAAAGAGAACTTCAGGCAAATGGATCTCAAGATTGTTTGTTCTTCTTCTGTCACTCGTGCTTATCACAGCCGGATTCGGCAGGAACGTCCTTGCGGAAGAAAACAACGATTTTGATGTTTCCGGTTCCAAGACGGCTTCTCCGACTGAACTGAAAGGTGACGAGCGCGAGACGACCGTGACTTTGTCTCTTCCGTCGGCAGAGTATCAGAACAAAGTGGATATTGTGTTCGTGATGGACAGTTCCAGTTCCACGGATTTGGGCACTCAGTTTATTGAGTCGGCGAATGCGCTGTTTGAGAGCATCGTTGAGAACAACCAGGGTGTTGATCTGAAAGTCGGCATTGTTCTGTTTACGGGAAGCGCAAACGATGCGGTGAAGTATGTGTCCAATGGTTCCTACAGCGAACTGACTGAATACAATGATGATACCAAGAGCCTTTTTGAGCAGTCTTTTCATATTTCAGAAACGCTGACCAAAAACGAGTTTCGGAATACCTTCGGGAGAGGCTCCGCGCCGCATTGCGGACTGGATCTGGCGAACGTATGGTTGGAAAATGATTCCGAGGTGGAAGACAGCAACAAATATGTGGTTCTGTTTACGGACGGAAAGGGATATATCTGGGCGAATGAGGCACATGAACCTACCACGATCTATTCCCAGTATTATACGAACAACAAATACGCGCTGGCAAGCGGCGGGCTCCCGGTTTTGAATCAGGTAATGGGATACAACAAAGGAGCGTATTCCGTGGATGTTCTGGATCCTTCGGGTAAGAGCAACATCTATACTTTCAGTACATATGAAGAGCTTTATAATTCAACGGATGAGGAACTGACGGGAGTCACGAAGTGGGATCAGCCGTGTCCTTATGCGTTTGGGGATACATGGGAACAGGGAACGCCTACCGGCAGTGTTGTCAAACATACTGTTTCAAACGGTGCCGCACTGTTTGGGGCAGGAGGTACATTTGGCAACAGAAACGATTATCAGTACTGGTATGAGTGCAGTCTGACCGGTTCCTGGACAGATCTGGTATATCAGGAGGCAAACCCGTACATGATTATCGACAACGGGGATGGCACATATACCTTTGATACAGAGACTGTCAACCCGAACTATTATCAGTATCATGTAGACTGCCTGCAGAAGGGCATTTACAAAGCAGGACATCTCTGGACCGAGATGGGAGAAAAATATAACTGCGGTGTGATCACATATGACAGCAGCACAGGTGGCGGGCTTGAACTGGTAGGTCCTTTCAAGGAGTGGCTCAGGACGAACAGCCAGTACGGCGCGAATAAGACGAACGCCTCCGAGGTCGCAGCGCTTTTCAATAATATCGACAACGATATTCGTTATATGGTCGGAAGCGGTACGGTGACTGATGAGATCGCCGACGAATTCGATCTGAAAGTGCCGGAGGACGGTTCCTCTCCATTCAAACTGACATACAAAGGCGAAGAACTGACGGCAGCAGCAGACGGAGAGAACAAATGGGTATTCGGCGAAGCGGCGGACGGAGTGTATCCTTACATTGTCGAGTATGATCCCGATGCAAATTCCTTCGTCTGGACGCTGAACGTGCCGATCGAGAATGTCAACCCGGTCACGCTCAGTTACGATCTGATCCTGAAGGACGAGTTTGCGATCGACGGGAATTCGTATGACACCAACAAATCCGCTGTTCTGGATTATGTGTCCACGGACGGCAAATACGAAGGAACGTTCACGTTCGAGGTTCCTGTCGTGAAGTACACCAATCCGCCCGAGAAAAACCCGCAGACAGGGGATACGGGAAGGATCATGATTTTCAGTGCCGTGGCGCTGCTTACAGCGGTCGGTGCCGTGACGGCGGCGGCAGTCATCCGGAAAAAGGATCATGCCGCATAACGGCTGAAAAGAAAAAGTGAATGAAAGGACCTGACTTCGGTCGGGTCTTTTTTTGCGGCTTTGTAATTATTTATATTCATGCGGAGTATTCTCTTTGAACGGCGGAGATACCCGCTTATCAGATCCGAAGAAAGAAGATGATACGAATGAGAAGAATAACAGGGTACATTGCAGTGCTGGTCATGGCATGTTTGCTGGCTTTATGCCTTACGGGATGCACGGGAAGGACGGTCATGACCGGAAAAGATGAAATGACGCAGACAGTCACGGTCTCAGCTTCGGGAACCGTGCAGCTGACGCCGGACATGGCAACGGTGACATTCGGCGTTACAACGCGTGAGAACACGGCTCAGGAAGCGCAGGACAAAAACAGCAGAACCGTGCAGCAGGTCACGGATGTGCTGAAGGAAAAAGGCGTGGCGGAAGAAAGCATCCGCACATCGTATTACAACATGTATCCGCAGTATGAGTATTACGCAGACGGAGAGCGGGTCCTTACAGGATACGCGGTCAGCACGACCCTTACGGTCAGCGATCAGAAGATCGAAAACGTCGGGAAACTGCTCGGGGACTGTGTCGCGGCGGGCGTGAACAGCATCGACAGCGTGACGTTCCTTTGCAGCGGTTATGACGAAGCGTATGAACAGGCGCTGGCACAAGCGATGGATGCCGCTCATGTCAAGGCCCAGGCGCTCGCAAAGGCGGCGGGAAAGACACTGGACGGCGCCGCACAGATCACGGAAGGGTGGCAGGATATGTCCGCAAAGTACCGCAATGATACGACACAGTATTCCATTGAAGCGGACGCGGTCGAAGCCGCAGGCGCTGCGGCTTTCCTCCCGGGAGAGACGCAGATCACGGCGAACGTGACTGTGACATACGGCATGCGCTGATCACACGAAACAGAAAAACAGACATGAAAAAAGCAGGTAAGTCTTTTGAGGCTTACCTGCTTTGTACCTTTTCGCCTTACAGCTGCGGACCTGCGGGGACCAGCGCCTTGCCTGCATCGTTTCCTTCGTATTTCTTGAAGTTCTTGATAAAGCGGCCGGCCAGGTCTCTTGCTTTTTCTTCCCACTGTGCGGGATCCGCGTAGGTATCGCGGGGATCCAGGATCGCGGGATCGACGCCGGGCAGCTCCGTCGGCACTTCCAGATTGAAGTACGGGATCATCTTGGTGGGTGCTTTCAGCACGTCGCCGTTCAGGATCGCATCGATGATGCCGCGGGTATCTTTGATGGAGATGCGCTTGCCGCTGCCGTTCCATCCGGTGTTGACCAGGTAGGCTTTTGCGCCGCTCTGTTTCATCCGCTTCACCAGTTCCTCACCGTACTTGGTGGGCGGCAGTTCCAGGAAAGCCTGTCCGAAGCACGCGGAGAACGTGGGTGTGGGCTCGGTGATACCGCGCTCGGTGCCTGCCAGTTTTGCTGTGAAGCCGGACAGGAAGTAGTACTGCGTCTGTTCCGGAGTCAGGATGGAGACCGGGGGCAGCACGCCGAATGCGTCGGCGGAAAGGAAGATGACGTTCTCGGCCGCGGGAGCTGCGGAGACGGGACGTACGATCTTCTCGATGTGATCGATGGGATAAGATACACGGGTATTCTCGGTGACGCTCTTATCTGCGAAATCGATCTTGCCGTTCTCGTCCAGCGTGACGTTCTCAAGCAGCGCGTTGCGCTTGATGGCGTTGTAGATGTCGGGCTCGGATTCCTTGGAAAGGTTGATGACCTTTGCGTAGCAGCCGCCCTC
>JAFRLQ010000137.1 GCA_017431145.1 Clostridia bacterium
CAGCAGCGCCTCGGCTTTCTGCAGCGTTACGCCTTCTCCTCGCTGCTTTTTCCGTTCATATTCCGGATTCCTCCGGACGGTATAGTCCTTCTCCCTGTACCGGAACACGAGTTCGACCCATGTCGGCGTGTCATCCGCGGCATATTTGGAGCGCAGCATCCCCGCGTCCCGGTTCGCCCCGCTTGGTCTTCCGTACAGAGCGTATGTGATCGCGTCGAATATGGACGTCTTGCCTGAGCCGGTATCTCCCGTGATGAGATACAGCCCGCCCGTTCCCAGATCCTCAAACGGGATCTCCACTTTTCCGGCATATGGTCCGAACGCGGACATCGTCAGTCTGATCGGTCTCATCGGTTCTCCTCCCTCAGTCTCTCAAACAGGTCTTCTGTATACTGTACCTGTTCCTGTGTCATATCACGGTCGTTCTGCAGGGTATAAAACGCGGCGAACAGTTCCTCCTCCGTCATCTGCTTCGAAAGATCGAGATCCTCCACCGACTGCGTATTCCTCGTGCGTGCATTGTCATACTCCAGTTTCATGATGTTCGGATAGATCATCCGCATCTTTGCGATGGCATCCGGCACATCCTCCTCATCTGTCAGCACAACATGAAGATAATCTTCTGTGTCCGTATCCTCATAGGCGCTTCTCATCATCAGTTCATCATATGTGCCGCGGATCTGGCGCATATCATGCAGCGGGATCAGCGGTACGGTCTCGACGGATACATCGCCTTTTTCACGCATTTCAACGATCGTTACGGATTTCAGGTGGTCTTTTTCCGAGAACGAGTATTTGAGCGGCGTCCCGCAGTACCGGACGGTCTTTCTGCCGATGCTCTGCGGTCCGTGGATATGCCCCAGCGCGACGTAATCAAACGCATCAAAGACGGACGCGTCCACGTTGTCCAGCCCGCCGACGGAGATCTCCTCCGATTCAGACCGGAACGCGCCTGTCACGAACTGATGCGCGACAAGAACGTTCCTCTTCGTTTCATCCAAATCGCAGCGTGACAGCGCCGCTCTGACAGCGTCCGTATAATCCCCGATCTCTTCATCCTCAAAAATCCCGCGCACGACCGCCGGCTTCACGAAGGGCAGCAGGTGGAATTTCACCGTCCCGTACACATCCTGCAGCGGAACGCACGTCACCGTTCCGTCGTAAACAGGTGATACATAAGCCCCGCTCTCCTTCATGAGCTCCGCTCCGAACGCGACGCGTTCCGCGGAGTCATGGTTCCCGCTGATCACCAGTATCTTCAGCTGTCTTCTCGCCAGCCTGCTCAGAAATCCGTCAAACAGACGGACCGCTTCCGTGGGCGGGACTGACTTGTCGTAGATGTCGCCGGCGATCACGACAGCCTGCACCTTTGAGCTGTCGATGACGGTCATGATCTTGTCCAGAATATCTTTCTGATCCTCCAGCATGGAAAACCCGTTGACTCTCTTTCCAAGGTGAAGATCGGACAAATGTATGAATCTCATGTTCTGTTCTCCGTTTCTTTCTGTTCCCTCAGTTTTCTGTTGATCGTATTCAGAACAATCTTCTTGTGCAGCGTCCACTCCGGCGCAATCAGCAGTCTGCGTGGCCCGTCCCCCGTCATCCGGTGTATCACCGTCTCCTCGGGCAAAAGCCGGATGCTCTCTGCGACCAGGTCCGTATACTCCTCCATCGTCAGCAGCGGAAACGGCTCTTTTTCATATGCTGTTCCCATCTGCGTCCCCTTCAGGATGTGCAGCATCTGGATCTTGATCCCGTCCAGAACAGGCTCGAGTCCGGCAAGGTACCGCACCGTATCCAGCATCATCTCTTTCGTCTCCCCTGGCAGGGAAAAGATGATATGGACGATCACGGGGATC
>JAFRLQ010000138.1 GCA_017431145.1 Clostridia bacterium
GGAAATGGATTTCACCTACGGCGACTGCCAGAAGGAAATGGATATGGTCAACAAGGCCTTCATCGAGATCATGATCGAAGGCGACGCCAACGGACGCGGATTCCAGTATCCGATCCCGACCTATTCCATCACCCGCGATTTCAACTGGGAAGAGACCGAAAACAACAAGCTGCTCTTTGAGATGACCGCGAAATACGGCACTCCGTATTTCTCCAACTATATCAACTCCGACATGGAACCCAGCGACGTGCGCAGCATGTGCTGCCGCCTGCGTCTGGATCTGCGCGAGCTGCGCAAGAAATCCGGCGGTTTCTTCGGAAGCGGCGAGTCCACAGGCTCTGTGGGCGTCGTGACCATCAACCTGCCCAGGATCGCGTATCTGTCCAAGGATGAGACCGAGTTCTACGCAAGACTCGACCGCCTGATGGATATCTCCGCCCGCTCGCTGAAGACGAAGCGCACGGTCATCACCCAGCTTCTGAACAACGGACTGTATCCGTACACGAAGCGCTATCTGGGCACCTTCGAGAACCACTTCTCCACGATCGGCCTGATCGGCATGAACGAGGTCGGCCTGAACGCGGCATGGCTGCGCAAGGATCTGACCCATGTCGAGACGCAGAAGTTCGCGGTGGAAGTGCTCAACCACATGAGAGAGCGCCTGAGCGACTATCAGGAGAAGTACGGCGATCTGTACAACCTGGAGGCGACCCCGGCGGAGTCCACCACATACCGCTTCGCGAAGCACGACAAGGAGCTGTATCCGGACATCATCACGGCAAACGAGAACGGCACGCCGTATTACACCAACTCCTCGCATCTGCCCGTCGGCTACACCGAGGATGTGTTCTCCGCGCTGGACATCCAGGACGAGCTGCAGACCCTGTACACGTCCGGCACCGTCTTCCACGCCTTCCTGGGCGAGAAGCTGCCTGACTGGAAAGCGGCCGCGAACCTGGTGCGCAAGATCGCGGAGAACTACCGTCTGCCGTATTACACCATGTCTCCGACCTACTCGGTCTGCCGCAACCACGGCTATCTTTCCGGCGAGGTCTATGTCTGCCCCGAGTGCGGAGAGAAGACAGAGGTCTACAGCCGCATCACCGGCTACTACCGTCCCGTCCAGAACTGGAACGACGGCAAGGCGCAGGAGTTCAAGGACCGTCAGGTCTACAACATCGGCAGAAGCCGTCTGACCCATCAGGGCCCCAGGCAGGTGCTGACGGCCGAGACGCAGGCTGAACCGGCGAAGGCAGCGGCAGAGTCCGCGGTGCAGGCTCCCGCGGCGGCGCCCGTGCAGCAGCCTTCCGTGGTGCAGGAGAGCGCGGTCCCCACGATGTACGTCAAGGATCACTGCCCCAAGTGCAAAGGCGCCGAGCAGTACTTCCGGCTCAACCGGATCACGTACAACCAGATCAACTGCTCTCAGAACATGGATATCGCAAGAGAGCTGAACATCACCCAGACGCCCACCATCATCGATCCGGACGGCACCCGGTATATCGGGGACAACGCAGCGGCCGAGTGGAGACGCGCGCATCAGAACTAAGGGAAAAGGACAGAGAAAGGCATGTTTGACATCATCATCGTCGGAGGAGGCCCGGCGGGTCTGACGGCGGCCGTCTACGGACGGCGCAACGGCAAGACCGTGCTCGTGATCGAGAAGAGCGTGTTCGGCGGACAGATCGTCAATTCCCCCAAAGTGGAGAACATCCCCGGATTTGCTTCCGTGAGCGGCGATGATTTTGCGGATCTGTTTCTGAATCAGGCGCTGGATCAGGGCGCC
Source organism: Clostridia bacterium (assembly GCA_017431145.1). Classification (GTDB taxonomy): domain Bacteria; phylum Bacillota; class Clostridia; order Christensenellales; family Maliibacteriaceae; genus RGIG9107. Next base: position 1,787 of record JAFRLQ010000138.1, read on the forward strand.
GAGGCGACCATTGAGGACGTGACCGGCGTGGAAAAGACGGCGGAGGGATTTCTTGTGAAGACGCAGGAGGGCGGCGCCTATGAAGGCAGGACCGTGATCCTCGCGACGGGAACGACGCACCGGCTTCTGGGCCTGGAAGGCGAAGAGGAACTGGTCGGAAACGGCATCAGTTTCTGCGCGGTCTGCGACGGTGATTTCTACAGCGGCGGAAAAGTCGTCATGATCGGCGGCGGAAACTCCGCGTTCGTGGAGGCGAATCTTCTGGCGGATATCGTGAAGGAGCTCGTGATGCTGCAGGACCTTCCGGTCTTCACAGCGGACGAATCCTCCCAGAGACAGCTGTTCTCGCATTCGAACGTCGAGGCGCATACTTCCGTGAAGATCCTCGGATACGTGACGGAAAACGGGAAACTGACCGGCGTGCGCTATCTGGAAGGCGGAGCGGAAAAGACCGTTGCCTGCGACGGCGTGTTTCTCGCCGTGGGACTTGTTCCGGACAACGGCGCGTTCGCGCAGCTGGCCGAACTGGACGGCGCGGGATACTTCCTTGCGGGCGAGGACTGCCTGACAAAAACCCCGGGTCTTTTCACAGCGGGCGACTGCAGAGTGAAGAGCCTGCGGCAGGTGGCGACGGCGTGCTCGGACGGCGCGGCTGCGGCGATGGCTGCAGTGCATTATCTGAATCTCAGAAGGTAAAGGACGGGATCCGCCGACCGGCGGATCCTTTTGTCATATTTTGAAAAACATCCCGTGAGGGAGAAAGGATCAATCTATGTATTGCAAGTATTGCGGACAAAAGATCGAGGACGGATTTCGGTTCTGCATGAACTGCGGAAAACCGGTCGATATGCCTGCCCAGACGCCGGAGAAGATCGGGCCGGTGATCCCCGTTGCGCCCGTCGTCCCGGTCCCCGTTCCGGAACGCGTGAAGGAAGCGCCGGCGGAGGCCGCGCGCAAGGAAGACGCCGCTTTGGAGTATCTTGATAAAAGCGCGCCGCAGGAGGCGCCGAAAGCGGACGGAGGCGCCGACGCCTATCTGGAGAAGCAGGCGAAAGAAGCGGCGGAAACACTGTCCAGCACCGTGACCTATGAAATGTCGGAAGAGACCGGCAAGGTGATCACGGCCGTCGGGGAAAAGGAGAAGGAACAGCCGGCTGCGCCTCAGATACAGGAACCGGCTCCCGCTCCGGTACAGCCTGAGTACACGGTCTTCGCCGGACCGGCCGCAGAACCCGCGCCGCAGCGTCCGGCGGTCCCGCCGCAGAGTGAATACACAGTCTTCGCGGATCCGGCGGCACCGGCACCGCAGCCTGTTGCGCCGCCCAGACCCGCACCCGCGCCGCAGCCCGTATACCCGCCGCAGCCGGCCCCGCAGCAGCCTTACGCATTGCAGTATGCGCCGCAGCGGCAGCCTTACGCACCGCAGTATGCGCCGCAGCAGCAGCCTTATGCGCAGCAATACGCCCCGCAGCAGCAGCAGTACGCCCCACAGCAGTATGTGCAGCAGCAGTATGCACCTGTGCCGCCTGTTGCTCCTCCGGTCATCGTGACTCCGCCGCCGGTAAAGGCGGAGCCTGAAAAACCGGGCAACGGCCAGGCGGTCGCCGGGATCGTGTTCGGCGTGATCTCACTGATCCTGCTTTCGATCTCTGCCATCCTGCTCTCGAACCTCACGGATATCAGCAACTATTCGTCCATGTCCGGTGAAGCGCTTGCAGCGAGCGCTTTGGGAGGCGGAGTTCTGCTGGGCCTCGGCAGCGTCACGTATCTTTTCAACTTCATTTTCGGCCTGATCGGATTCATCAAGGGCCTGAAGCACAGATCCAGGGTCGCCGCGGGCGTTGTCGCGATGGTGCTGCTCATCATCAACCTCATCCTGATCATTGCCTGCATCGGGATGCTCGTACACACCGCGAACCTGGCGATGTACATGTAACAGAAAAGCAAACCGGCAGGGTCTTTCCGGATCCTGCCGTTTTTTTTCAAAGGAGAGTGGAACACATGCCTCTTGTCGCAGGATTTATGGTGCCGCATCCGCCGATGATCGTGCCGGCGGTCGGAAGAGGAAGCGAGGCGCAGGTCGAAGAGACGGCGCGGGCTTACCGCAGGGTCGCGGAGCGGATCGGCGAGATCGCGCCGGACACCATCGTGATCGCAAGCCCCCATACCGTGATGTACGCGGATTACATGCATATCTCCCCGGGAAGAAAGACACAGGGGTCCTTTGCGCAGTTCGGAGCGGGCAGCGTCCGCTTTGAGGAGGAGTATGATATCGCGCTGCGCGACAGGATCTGTTCGCTGTGCGCCGAACGCGGGATCCGGGCGGGGATGCTCGGGGAGCGCGACCGGAAACTGGATCACGGCGTCATGGTGCCGCTGTGGTTCATCCGCAGCGTATACAGCGGGGGGAAGATCGTTCGGATCGGACTTTCCGGGCTGCCGCTTTCGGAGCACTACAGGCTGGGACAGGCGATACGGGACGCCGCGGAAGAGACGCAGGACAGGATCGTCTTTATTGCAAGCGGGGATCTGTCACATAAACTGCAGGACTACGGCCCCTACGGATTCGCGCCGGAGGGACCGCAGTATGACGCACGTATCATGGACGTCATGGGAAGGGCGGCGTTCGGCGAGCTTCTGGAGTTCGACGAGACATTCTGTGAAAAAGCAGCTGAATGCGGACACCGGTCCTTCGTGATCATGGCCGGCGCGTTCGACGGCACGGCGGTCCGGGCGCAGGAGCTTTCTCATGAAGACGTGACGGGCGTCGGCTACGGGATCTGCATGTATGAACCTGCGGGGGAGGATCCGGAAAGATGCTTCCTGGATGCGTATCTGCGGAAGCAGAGACGGAAACTGGAAGCGGAGCGCGAGGCGGCGGATCCCTATGTGCGGCTTGCACGCGAGACGGTCGAGACTTATGTCCGGACAGGACAGGTGATCTCCTGTCCGGAGGGCCTTCCAAAAGAAATGCTGGAAACACGCGCGGGAGCGTTCGTTTCGATCCACGAGCACGGAAAACTGCGCGGGTGCATCGGGACCATTTCGCCGGTCACGGGATGCGTAGCGCAGGAGATCATCGACAACGCGGTGAGCGCCGCGTCGCGGGATCCCAGATTCGATCCCATCGAAGAGGAGGAGCTCGGATGGCTCTCGATCAGCGTGGACGTGCTGGGAGAGGCGCAAGAGATCGGATCTGTGGAAGAGCTGGACGTGAAACGCTACGGCGTGATCGTTTCAAAAGGCTTCCGCAGAGGACTGCTTCTTCCCGATCTTGACGGCATCGACACGCCCGAGGAGCAGGTCGCGATCGCCCGGAAGAAAGCCGGGATCGGTGCGGGGGAAGCGGTGAAACTGGAGCGGTTCGAGGTCGTGCGCCACAGATAGGAGAAGGATATGGCAAAGTGTACGGTCTGTTTCAGAGAATGTGAGATACCGGAAGGCGCGAGAGGCTTCTGCGGCGTGCGCGCCGCGAGGGGCGGGGCCGTCGTTCCCCTGAACTACGGGCATGTGACGTCTCTCGCACTGGATCCCATAGAGAAGAAGCCGCTGGCGCGGTTCTTCCCCGGAAGCGTGATCCTCTCCGCGGGAAGCTGGGGCTGCAATCTGCGCTGTCCCTTCTGCCAGAACTATGAGATCTCCTGGTCGAAAGAGGCGATGGCGCTGGAGGAGACGGCAGAGATCCTGACGCCGGCGGATCTTGCCCGCACGGCGGAGTATTACCGGAAAAAGGGGAATATCGGGGTGGCATACACCTACAACGAGCCGCTTGCGGGGTACGAGTTCGTGCGGGACACGGCGAAACGCGTGCATGAGAAAGGCATGAAAAATGTGCTCGTCACCAACGGCACAGCGTCCCTGTCCGTGCTGGAGGAGATCCTGCCGTACATCGACGCGATGAACGTCGACCTCAAGGGATTCACGGACCGCTACTACCGGGACGTGCTGAAGGGCGATCTTGAGACTGTGAAGGCGTTCATCACCCGGGCGGCACAGGACTGCCATGTGGAGCTGACCTGTCTCGTCGTACCGGGGGAGAACGATACGCAGATGGAAATGGAGAACATGTGCGCCTGGATCCGCGAGCTGAAGGACAGAGACGGAAACAGGATCGGGGAACAGATCCCACTGCACGTCTCGCGTTTTTTCCCGCGCTTTCACATGACGGACCGCGGCGCGACAGACGTAAAGACCGTATATCTGCTCGCGGACACCGCACGCAGGTATCTGAAATACGTGTATACGGGAAACTGCTGAAGAAAGAGGAAACGGAGAAAGAAGATGCGGTATGTATGCCTGGGCCTGACCGGCCATGTGGACGCGGGGAAGACGACGCTGTCGGAAGCGCTCCTGTATGAAAGCGGAACGATCCGCAGAACGGGACGCGTGGACGCAGGCGACGCCTTTCTGGATACGCATGCCATCGAAAAGGCGCGCGGGATCACCATCTTCTCCAAACAGGCGGTAGTGAAGACGGACGCGGCGTCCTTCATCCTTGTGGACACGCCGGGGCATGTGGACTTCTCCGCGGAGACGGAACGCGCCCTTGCCGTGCTGGACGCGGCCGTGCTGATCGTCAGCGGGCATGACGGTGTGCAGGCGCATACGAAGACCCTGTGGGACCTGATGGAGCGCAGACAGATACCTGTTTTCCTTTTCGTGAACAAGATGGATCAGCCCGGAACGGACAGGGAAAGGCTCATGGCGCAGCTGCGCGAAGAGCTGGACAGCGGCTGCACGGATTTCACGGAACGGGGAAGCGACGCCTTTTTCGAAGAGATCTGCATGCGCGGGGACGACGCGCTGCTGGACCGGTATCTGGAGGAGGGAAGCGGAGCCGTAACGGAAGATGCGATCGCAAAGCTTATCCGCAAACGCAGGGTGTTTCCCTGTTTCTTCGGCTCGGCGCTGAAGGATACCGGCGTGAAGGAGTTCCTGCAGGGACTGTGCGATTACGCGGGAAGAGAGGAGCGCCCTTCGGAATTCGGCGCAAGAGTCCTCAAGGTGACGCGGGATCCCGACGGGAACCTGCTTACATGGCTGAAGATCACGGGCGGAACGCTCAGGGCGCGGCAGGTCCTGAAAGAGGCGGCCGGAGACAAAGACGCCCAGAGAGTCCAGCAGATCCGGTTTTACTCCGGGGAACGGTTCGAGCCGCTGCAGGAGGCGCAGTCCGGCATGCTCGTGGCTGTGACGGGTCCGGACAGTTTGTCGCCTGGTGAAGGATTCGGATGGGAAAAGGCGGACAGCGCCGGGGTGCTGGAACCCGTTCTGAACTACAGGGTCCTGTTCGAGGAGGGGATCGATCCGTTCACGCAGCTTGCGAAGTTCCGTCAGCTGGAACAGGAGGATCCCATGCTGCATGTGACCTGGGACGAGGAGCGCGGAGAGATCACGGTGAGCCTGATGGGCGAAGTGCAGAAGGAAGTGCTGATCACCGTCGTGCGGGACAGATTCCGGCTGAATATCTCGTTTTCGGAAGGACGCGTCGCCTACAGGGAGACGGTGGTGGCTCCGGTCATAGGGATCGGGCATTTCGAGCCGCTGCGCCACTACGCGGAAGTCCATCTTCTGATCGAACCCGGAGAGCGGGGGAGCGGGCTCGTGTTTTCATCTGCCTGCTCCACGGACGATCTGGATCTCAACTGGCAGAGGCTCATCCTGACACATCTTGCGGAAAAAGAGCACAGAGGCGTTCTCACCGGCTCTCCCGTGACGGATCTGCGCATCACCCTGCTTGCGGGGCGCGCGCATCTGAAACACACGGAGGGCGGGGATTTCCGGCAGGCGACCTACCGTGCGGTCAGGCAGGGACTCATGCGCGCCGAATCCGTGCTTCTGGAACCGGTCTATGATTTCGAACTTGATGTTCCGGAGACCGCGCTGGGGAGGGCGATGAGCGATCTGAGCCGCATGCACGCGGATTTTGCCGCTCCGCTGCAGAAAAACGGCAGGGCGGTCCTCACAGGCACGGTGCCGGTCTCTGAAACGGGCGATTATCCCGTGCAGGTCGCGGCGTATACGAAGGGGGAGGGCCGGATCACGCTGAAACCCGCCGGATACGTGCCCTGTCACAACACGCAGGAGGTGCTGGCGCAATTTGCCTATGACCCCGAGCGGGATACGGCAAATCCAGCCGGATCCGTGTTCTGCTCACACGGAGCGGGCTATCCCGTCCCCTGGAACGAAGTGGAAGCCAACGCACATATCCGCATTAAGATTTAATGCGTTTAAAACAATTTCCCGATCCATTCGCGGTGATCACACAGCAGGAACCCCGGGTTCATCCCGGAGTTCCTGATATCATCGCCTGTCTGCCTGACAAGTCCGTCTGAGGAGCTCTTCTTCCCGGACTGCTGGCAGCATCCTGTGCCCGTCCGGTATCTGAAAAGGCGTTTTTATCCAGTTCTCTTCGAAAATGGTTCGAATGGGTACTGTGAATATTTTTTCCGTCTCGTTATAATAAAGATAAAGTATGGGTGGGGAGGATCTGTCCTTTTGATGCAGGCAGACTGCCGGGCGGCGAAAGGACAGATGCGGATACCGTCCGGGGACGTTCATGATCAGAGGCCGGGAAGACCCGGGTTAGCCAGAATACTAAAAAAGGAGCGTGTTTCTATGGGACTGTTCAGTAAGGAGACCTGCGCTTTTTGCGGGAAGGAAGTCGGGATGATGCACAGATCCAAACTGCAGGGAGGAGACTTTATCTGCACGGACTGCAAATATCTGACCCATCCGTTCATCAGAATCGATCATCTCAACAAGGAAAGCGCGAAAGCGGTGATGGAAGAGGTCGCCAGAGACGAATCCTTCTTCCAGGCGGCCAATTTCCGCGAGACGACCCGCCGTGCAGCGGGCAAGCGGTATACGTTTTACGATGATTATGATGCGGGACTGTTCGCACTTCATACGCCGGAGACGGAAAAGTATAAGAACCATCCGATCTTTTACATGATGATGGTGCGCCCGTTCGACCGGAACCTTGCTTTCAGCCTGCAGCAGGGGAACACCACTGCGATGCCGGCGCTGAGCAAGTCCCAGTACGAGGCGATGATCACGCTCGAGGAGAAAAAGAACGCCGACGGAAGCCCCGACGGCTGGGTCATGAAGATGCCGTATTTCAGAGAGCACATGAACATCGAGATCAGGTTCCCGCAGAACATGAAGGAAGACGATGTGAAGTACTGGTATTCGACGGTCCGGACCATCATCGTGAATTACAACACATCGACCGCACGCCTTAAGATGCATCAGACCAATCTGTATCAGACAGCCGGCGCGGTGCTGAAAGCGGCCATCAAGGGCGAAGGTACGGAAGCGATCGAGGAAAAGGTGAAGGAAGGCATCGAAACGGCCAACGGCATCAACGACGGAACCGTGAAGAGAGGCCTGTTCGGCAGACTGAAAAAATGATCCCCGAAGAGGGCATGTGAAACTCCATGGGAGACAGATTCAGAAAGGAGAAAAACGATGAAAAAGATTCTTGCGATCATGCTGGCGCTGACCCTGCTTTGTCTGGCGGGATGCGGAAAGAAAACGGATGTGGCTGAGGAACAGGCTGCCGCCGCGGATGCACAGGCGACTCCGACCGAAGAGGTAGCTGCGGAGCCTGAAGTGGAGGTCAAATCGGTCACGATTTCAAACGAAGAGGGCGACGCTGAGATGAAGATCGAATATCAGGCGCTCGACGGACTGACTTATGAGGAGTACGACAACTACGGCACCCCCTGCATCCGGTTCGAGTACGAGCCCGAGAACATCTCGATGACGCTGTTCATCGGTGAACTGAACACGGGATCGCTCCATGACAGTATCGAAGGAAACGGGAACGGTGAACCGGTCGCGTACGGAGACGTCAAGGGATTTGTGGAGTTTTCTTCCTGGGCGGCTACGATCAAGCTGGAGCTTGGGCCGCAGACGGACGCGGTCAGTTATATCGCGAACGTGGATATCCGCAGACTGGATACGTATCAGGCAGACAGCGAGGATGAATTGCGCGGATTCATGGAGAACGACGCAGTCACGTTTATCCTCAGCAGTCTTGAGCTGGTGGGCTGATTCCGTCTGACGGAACAGGCGCGGATAATCGGTGAAATGAATATCAGGACAGAAGACATGCGGACCGCACAGATGCGGTCCGCATGTCTTTCTTGGCGCTTCAGCGTCAATAAAACCCCCAGTTCAACTGGGGGTCGATAAAAAAGGACTTTAGTACAAGAAATATAACCTCCTATGTTAGGCTAAAGATGGCCTGACAACCACAAAAGGAAACATAGGAGGTTACGTCATGCAAGATGACATACAAAGTCTATCGCACAGCAAATGGCGGTGCAAGTATCATATCGTGTTTGCGCCGAAGTACCGCAGACAGGTGATCTATGGAAAGATCAAGGCGGATGTGGGGAAAATA
>JAFRLQ010000139.1 GCA_017431145.1 Clostridia bacterium
AACAGATCACAGCAAAAAGACAGAACGACAAAACAAGAGACAACAAGACAAAGAACAAATCCAAAAGAAAAGGAAGAAGAGGCATTCCTCCCCACCTTACGAAGTTGAAGATGGGGTATCCTGCCTTGTTTTAGATGAAACTGTATTTACCGTAATGTCCTCTTGATCTTATTGTATAGGGACTTCGGACGGGACACAACGGGACTGGGTGAAATACACGTGAAAATGCCGGAAATACAAAATGTTCCAAACGGGACAACCGAAAAAAAAAAGGAAAAAGGTTGTGTAAAAACACTGCAAACAGGGGACTTGTATTATTGACACCTGTTGCGTGAATATGTTACAAAAAAAGGGCAAGACAACAGAACATCTTCCCGCAACTGACGGAGTGAATGTGGAGGACCACAGGGGAACGGGAAGAGAATCAAACGCCGACCGTCTGGGCACGCTCCACCTTGTCAACCAAGGCTGGAGTGTGTCCTTTTATCATTTATGGAGGGAAAAACATGCTGAAAAAAGTTGGGATCGTCATGGGGAGTGACAGCGATCTTCCCGTTATTGAGAAAGCGACTGCACAGCTGAAGGATCTTGGAATCCCCTATGAGGTCCATATCTACAGCGCACACCGGACACCGGATGAGGCCGGTGAATTCGCCCAGGATGCCCGGGACAACGGATTCGGCGTGCTGATTGCGGCAGCCGGCATGGCGGCGCACCTGGCGGGTGCGATCGCCGCGCGTACCACACTGCCCGTGATCGGGATCCCCTGTAAATCTTCCGTTCTGGAAGGCATGGATGCGCTCCTGTCCACCGTACAGATGCCTACCGGCATCCCGGTGGCAACAGTTGCCATAAACGCAGGTGCCAACGCGGCGCTGCTTGCGGCCCAGATCCTCGCTTTGAGCGACGAGGACCTGGCACGAAAACTTCAGGACAAACGGTTCCGAGACGCGGCGGCTGTCCTGGAAAAAGACGCGCGTATCGCGTCGGAACTCTGATCCCTTTTTGGCCCCAAAAAAAGAAAGGAATGATGGCACTATGAAACTCGTTTACACTGGCAAGACTAAGAACGTATTTGAACTCGAGAACGGCAACTACCTGCTCAAATTCAAGGATGACGTGACTGGCAAGGACGGAAAGTTTGATCCCGGCGAGAACTCCATCGGCCTTACGATCGAAGGCGTCGGCGATGTGAACCTGCGCATGACCAAATTCTTCTTTGACAAACTGAACGCACAGGGCATCCGCACTCACTTCGTGAAAGCAAACCTGGACGACACGACCATGGAAGTTTTACCTGCAAAAGTTTTCGGCAAGGGTCTTGAGGTCATCTGCCGCCTGCGCGCCGTCGGTTCCTTTATCCGCCGCTACGGAGATTACATCGAGGAAGGCGCCGCGCTTCCGTATTATGTGGAAATGACCTTCAAGGATGACGCGAAAGGCGATCCGCTGGTCACAAAGGATGCACTGGTCGATCTTGGGATCATGACGGCCAAACAGTACGACGACATCAAGGAGGAGACCCAGAAGATCACCAAGGTCGTGGCGGATGTCATGCAGGAAAAGGGCATGGAGCTTTATGACATCAAATTCGAGTTCGGTTACGACGCAGACGGCGAGGTCATGCTGATCGACGAGATCGCATCCGGCAACATGCGTGTGTACAAGGACGGTGTCTATATCGAACCCATGACGCTGTCTGAACTGTTCTTCGCCTGATCGGCCTGGCAAGGGAGGTCATTGATGGGCGGATTTTTCGGAATCACATCGACGCGCGATGCCATGGTGGACGTGTTCTTCGGGGTGGACTATCACAGTCACCTCGGGGCGCACCGCGCGGGTCTTGCCGCCTACAGTCCCACGGTCGGACTGCAGCGCAAGATCCACAACATCCAGAACGCGCCGTTCCGTACGAAATTTGAACATATTTTCAATGAGATGGAGGGGACAAGCGCCATCGGCTGTATCAGCGATACAGATCCGCAGCCGCTTCTGATCCGCTCAAGACTTGGTGTGTACGCGATCTGCACCATCGGGATCATCAACAATGCTGATGAACTGATCCGCGAACATATCGAGGAATCGGGATGGGGATATTTTGACTCCATGACCGGCGGCAGAGTCAACACGACGGAACTTTTTGCCGCACTTATCAACCGTTATGACACATTTGAAGAAGGCATACAAAACGCGCAGAAGGCCATCGACGGGACAGCGAACGTCCTGATCCTGAAAGAAGACGGATCGCTCATCGCAGCCCGGGACCGCTTCGGCCGCCTGCCTGTCGTGATCGGCAGACGGGAAGACGCGCATGCCGTTTCCTTTGAATCCTTCGCCTTCGGAAAACTCGGATTTGAACAGATCCGGGAACTGGGACCGGGGGAGATCGTACATATCACACAGGACAGGATCTCTCAGCTTGCGCCTGCAGGCGACAAAAAGAGGATCTGTTCCTTCCTCTGGAGCTACTACGGTTACCCCTCATCCACTTATGAGGGCGTGAATGTGGAGATGATGCGCTACCGCAACGGTGCCATCATGGCAAGAAACGATGAGAAAAACGGTGCTGCACAGGACATCGATTATGTGGGCGGAGTCCCGGACAGCGGAACGCCTCATGCCATCGGATACGCCAATGAGAGCCACAAACCCTTTGCCCGGGCGTTTATCAAGTACACGCCGACCTGGGCGCGTTCCTTTTTACCTTCCACACAGGCGGAGCGGATCGAGATCGCCAAGATGAAACAGCTTCCGGTCAGGGAACTCATCGAAGACAAGGATCTGCTGTTCGTCGATGATTCCATCGTCCGCGGCACCCAGCTGCAGGAGACCGTAGAATTCCTTTATGAGACTGGCGCACGTTCCGTGCATATCCGCTCAGCGTGCCCGCCGATCATGTATCCGTGCAAGTTCCTCAATTTCTCCCGGTCCAACGGAGAGATGGATCTTCTCGTAAGACGGATGATCCAGGAACTGGAGGGGAAAGCGGGTCTGGACCATCTGGACGAATACATCGACGGGACGACCGAGCGTGGCAAACAGCTGCGCGCGGCGATCTGTGAGAAGATGCATTTTGCCTCTCTGGAGTTCCAGACACTGGACGGGATCATCGAAGCCATCGGGCTTCCGGAGTGCGAGCTTTGCACCTATTGCTGGAACGGCAAGGAATAATGAGGAGGAGTCATGAACGATCAGTCAAGATCTGAAGCATATGCGGCAGCCGGAGTGGATATCACCGCGGGCTACCGCGCCGTGGAACTCATGAAACAGCATATCGCGCGGACGGTGACGCCCGGCGTGATGTCCGACGTGGGCGGATTCGGCGGTCTGTTCGAGCTGGACCTGACCGGGATCGCGCGTCCCGTGCTGGTCTCCGGAACGGACGGCGTCGGCACAAAACTCAAGCTCGCGTTCCTTCTGGACAAGCACGATACGGTCGGCATCGACTGCGTGGCGATGTGCGTGAACGACATCGTCTGCTGCGGGGCGAAGCCCCTGTTCTTCCTGGACTACATCGCCTGCGGAAAGAACGTGCCCGAAAGGATCGCCGAGATCGTGTCCGGCGTGGCGCAGGGCTGCGTCGAGGCGGGCGCCGCGCTGATCGGCGGGGAGACCGCGGAGATGCCGGGGTTCTATCCGGAAAACGAATACGATCTTGCCGGCTACGCGACGGGCGTCGTGGACCGGGACAGGATCATCGACAACAGGACGATGAAAGAGGGAGACGCCGTGATCGCGCTACCGTCACGCGGCGTGCACTCCAACGGTTTTTCCCTGGTGCGCCGCGTGTTCGACGTGGAGAAACGCGACCTCACAGCGCCGCTTGAGGCGCTGGGCGGCAAAAGCCTGGGCGAGACGCTGCTTGCGCCGACCAGGATCTACGTGAAGAGCGCCCTGGCGCTGACCGAAAACGTGCGCGTGCGCGGGATCAGCCACATCACGGGCGGCGGATTCTACGAGAACATTCCCAGATCCGTACCGCAGGGACTGTGCGCGAAGATCGAGAAGAACGCGGTGCGCGTGCTGCCGGTCTTTGAACTCATTCAGAAAGAGGGAAGGATCACGGAGCGCGACATGTTCAACACCTTCAACATGGGCGTGGGCATGAGCGTCACCGTCGCGAAGGAAGACGCTGACAGGGCCCTTGAGATCCTGAAGGAGCAGGGCGAGGACGCCTACGTGATCGGCGAGATCACGAAGGGGGAAGAGAGGATCTGTTTATGCTGAACAAGTTTTTATCGGGCGTGTCCGCCGGACTTCTGATCAGTCTGGGCGGCACGGTCTTTCTTGCCTGCGAGAACAGGGTCGTGGGTTCGGTGTTCTTCTGCGTGGCGCTTCTTTGCATCTGCTACAAAGGCTATTCGCTTTACACCGGACGGGTCGGATACATGCTCCGGGACGCGTCAAAGGACTATTTCTCCGCGCTTTTCCTGGGGCTCCTGGGAAATATCGCCGGAACGGCCGCGGGCGGCGCGGCGATCCGTCTCGCGCTTCCGTCTCTCATCGAGAAGGCGCAGGCCGTATGCAATCCCAAACTCGGGCAGACGCCGCTGCAGACGCTTCTGCGCGCGCTGTTCTGCGGCATCCTCATGTATCTTGCGGTCAGCATTTTCGCACAGCACAAAACGCCGGTGTCGATCCTCTGGTGCGTGCCCGCGTTCATCCTTTCCGGGTTCGAGCACTGCGTGGCGGATATGTTCTATTTCGCGGTATGCGGACTGCCGACGTGGCGCGTGATCGCGTTCCTCGCGCTGGCGGTTCTGGGCAACAGCATCGGCGCGTGGATCCTGCCGCTTTTGAACAAAAAGGAGAGAGAAAAGAATGTGCAGTGAAAAGAGAGTTCCGACCGCGGTGTTCGTCTCCGGCGGCGGAACGAATCTGCAGGCGCTTCTGGACGCGCAGAAGAGCGGCGCGATCCGCCATGCCGAGATCACGCTGGTGATCTCCTCCAGTCCGTCCGCGTACGCGCTTGAGCGTGCGAAGAAGGCGGGCGTCGAAGCGGTGACCGTTTCCAGGAAACAGTGCGGCAGCCAGGAGGCGTTTGAAAGGAAGATCCAGGAGGAACTGGAAGCGCACGGGATCGGGCTCATCGTTCTTGCGGGGTTCCTCTGCATCCTGAGCGCGGACTTTACGAAGCGCTGGCCGGAGCGGATCCTCAACGTGCATCCGGCGCTCATCCCGTCCTTCTGCGGGAAGGGATTCTACGGCCTTCGCGTGCATGAGGCGGCGCTGGAAAAAGGCGTCAAGGTCACAGGTGCGACGGTGCATTATGTCAATGAGATCCCGGACGGAGGCCGGATCCTTCTTCAGAAAGCGGTCGATGTGCTGGAAAACGATACGCCCGAGACGCTGCAGCGGCGGGTCATGGAGCAGGCGGAATGGATCCTGCTTCCGGCCGCGGTGGAGCAGGTCTCGGCGAAGATCATAGAAGACGACAGGGAATAAGAACAACAGGGGGGAACGAAATGGATATCTACAGACTTCAGAACGTGAAAGAAGCGGTCGGACGCGATCCCTACGTGGGACGCGGGATCATCACGGGCATGACGCCGGACGGCGCGATGCTCGCGGCGTACTTCATCATGGGCCGCAGCGCCAATTCACGTAACCGCGTCTTTGAGATGCGGGAGGACGGACTGTACACCAAAGCTTTCGACGAATCGAAGGTGGCGGATCCCAGCCTCATCATTTACCGCGCGGCGGGCGTATACGGCGCGCATACCGTCGTCACCAACGGAGATCAGACCGATACGGTCCTGGAAGCGCTGGCAAAGGGCGGCACCTTCGAGGAGGCGCTTGAGACGCGCGCCTTTGAGCCGGACGGGCCGAACTGGACGCCCCGCATCAGCGCGATCCTGACGGAAAAGGACGGAACGTTCACCTATAAGATGAGCATCCTCAAATCCGTGGACGCGGAAGGCACGGACTGCGTGCGGTACTGCTTCAGCTATCCCGCGAAGCCCGGCACGGCGCACTTCATCCATACCTATGTGGGCGACGGGAATCCGCTGCCTTCCTTCCAGGGTGAGCCCGAGCGCATCGCGGTCCCCGAGGATATTGAAGCGTTCACCGAAGAACTGTGGAACGCGCTGGATGACGACAACAAGATCTCCCTGTACGTGCTGCGCAAAGACGCGGAAGGGGAGAAGACCTGGATCCTGAACAAGAACGGAGAAGAGAAATGAAAGAGTTTGAACTGAAATACGGATGCAACCCCAACCAGAAGCCCTCGAAGATCTACATGGAGGACGGAAGCGAGCTTCCGATCGAGATTTTGAGCGGACGCCCCGGATACATCAATTTCCTCGACGCCTTCAATTCCTGGCAGCTGGTGCGCGAACTGAAGGAGGCGCTGGGGCTTCCCTGCGCGGCTTCCTTCAAGCACGTGAGCCCGACCTCCGCGGCGGTCGGCCTGCCGCTTTCCGCAAAACTGAAAAAAGCCTGCTTCGTCGACGACATCCCGGAGCTTGACGCGTCGCCTCTGGCATGCGCTTACGCCAGAGCGCGCGGAACGGACCGGATGAGTTCTTTCGGCGACTGGGTCGCGCTGTCCGACATCTGCGACGTGACGACGGCGAAACTCATCAAGCGCGAGGTCTCCGACGGCGTGATCGCCCCCGGCTACGAGCCTGAAGCCCTGGATATCCTGAAGCAGAAACGCAAGGGGAACTACAACATCGTGAAGATCGATCCCTCGTACGTTCCGGCGCCCCGCGAGACCAAGCAGGTCTTCGGCGTCACCTTTGAGCAGGGACGCAACAACTTCCGGATCGACCGTGAGCTGCTTTCCAATCTTGTGACACAGAACAAGGATCTCACGGAGGATGCGGCACGCGATCTCATCATCTCCCTGATCACCCTGAAATACACCCAGTCCAATTCCGTCTGCTACGCCGTGGACGGACAGGCGATCGGCGTCGGCGCGGGACAGCAGTCCCGTATCCACTGCACGCGTCTTGCGGGCTCCAAAGCGGATACCTGGTTCCTGCGTCAGGCTGACAAGGTCCTGGATCTGCCCTTCAAAGCGGGACTGGGACGCCCCGACCGCGACAATGTGATCGACGGTTATATCAACCAGAACGAAGAGGATGTCTGTGCGGACGGCAACTGGCAGAAATACTTCACCAGACAGCCCGAACCCTTCACGCGTGAGGAACAGGCAGCGTATCTTGCCGCGATCGACGGTGTGGCGCTTGGATCGGACGCGTTCTTCCCCTTCGGCGACAACATCGAACGCGCCAAGAAGAGCGGCGTGAAATACATCGCGGAGCCCGGCGGCTCCATCCGCGACGATCAGGTCATCGAGACGGCAGACAAATACGGAATGGTCATGGCCTTCACCGGCATGCGTCTGTTCCATCATTGATACCGTAAAAAGCGAGGACGAAATATGAAACTGCTTGTAGTCGGAAGCGGCGGCCGTGAGCATGCCATCATCAAGAAACTGAAAGAGAACAGAGACGTCGACGTGATCTTTGCGCTTCCCGGAAACGGCGGGATCGCACAGGACGCGGTCTGCGTCCCGATCGGTGCGACGGATATTGCGGGGATCACGGCGTTCGCGAAGGAGAACGCGGTGGATTACGCGGTGGTCGCACCGGATGATCCACTGGTCCTGGGCTGCGTGGACGCGCTGGAAAAAGAGGGGATCCCGTGCTTCGGACCCCGCGCCAACGCCGCCATCATCGAGGGAAGCAAGGTGTTTTCCAAGAACCTGATGAAGAAATACGGCATTCCCACCGCGCGCTATGAAGTGTTCGACGATATGGGAAAAGCACTTGCCTATCTTGAGACCGCGCCTGTTCCGACCGTCGTCAAGGCGGACGGACTGGCACTGGGAAAAGGTGTCGTGATCGCGCAGACGAGACAGGAAGCGAAAGATGCCGTGCTGTCCATGATGCGGGACAAAAAGTTCGGAAAGAGCGGCGACCGCGTCGTGATCGAGGAGTTCCTGACGGGACCGGAGGTCTCCGTTCTGGCGTTCACCGACGGCAAATGCGTCAAGCCCATGGTCTCGTCCATGGATCACAAACGCGCCAAAGACGGCGATCAGGGGCTCAACACCGGCGGCATGGGAACGGTCGCGCCGAATCCCTACTATACGGAAAAGATCGCGCAGCAGTGCATGGAGGAGATCTTCCTTCCGACGATGCGGGCGATGAACGAGGAGGGGAGGACCTTCTGCGGCTGCCTGTATTTCGGACTTATGATCACGCCGGACGGACCGAAGGTGATCGAGTACAACTGCCGCTTCGGCGATCCCGAGACGCAGGTGGTGCTTCCGCTTCTTGAGAGCGATCTTCTGACGGTCATGCAGGCCGTGACGAACGGCACGCTCGAAGACTGCGACGTGACAGTGAAAAAAGGCTGCGCGGCATGCATCATCATGGCGAGCGAAGGCTATCCCGCGTCTTATGAAAAGGGATATGAGATCACGATCCCGGAGGATCTGCAGGACAGCGTCTATGTGGCGGGCGCAGCGCTGAAAGACGGAAAACTCGTGACCAGCGGCGGACGCGTGCTGGGCGTGACGGCCGCGGCGGACACCCTCAGGGAAGCGGTCGACGCCGCCTACGCGAAAGTGGACAGGATCCGTTTTGACAACGCCTACTGGCGCCGGGATATCGGCGCGCGGGCGCTTGCGGTAAAGGAGGACTGACATGGTTTACCGTGTTTTCGTGGAAAAGAAGAAGGAACTGGCGCTGGAAGCGCAGGCGCTTTTAAGCGACGCCAGAGAGCTGCTCGGGATCACAGCGCTGAAGGATCTTCGGCTGTTCAACCGTTACGACGCGGAGAACATCTCCGAAGAACTGTTTGAACGCGCGGTGCGCACGGTCTTTTCCGAGCCGCAGCTGGATATCGCGACAAAGGAGATCGACACCGGCGACGCGCATGTCTTCGCCGTGGAATATCTGCCTGGTCAGTTCGACCAGCGCGCGGACAGCGCGGCGCAGTGCATCCAGATCCTTTCCCAGGGCGAACGTCCCACCGTCCGCAGCGCGAGAGTCTACGCGCTGTACGGCGACCTGACCGAGGATGAGATCGGCGAGATCAAAAAATACGTCATCAACCCCGTGGAATCCCACGAGATCGGGATGGAGAAGCCGGATACGCTGGCGATGCAGTACGACGTGCCCACGACGGTGGAGACGCTGAACGGGTTCATCGAGCTGGACCGCGCGGGCCTTGAGAAGTTCGTGACGGATTACAGCCTCGCCATGGACGCGGACGACATCGCGTTCTGCCAGGCATATTTCAGAAGCGAGCACCGCGATCCCACGATCACGGAGATCCGAATGATCGACACCTACTGGGCGGATCACTGCCGCCACACGACGTTCCTGACCGTTCTGGACGGCGCGTCGTTCGACGATCCCCTGATCGAGGAGACCTGGCAGCAGTATCTGAAGGTGCGCGAGGAAGTCGGCGACAAAAAGCCGGTCTGTCTCATGGACCTTGCGACAGTCAGCGTGAAATATCTGAGGAAAAAGGGACTTCTGGAAAAACTGGACGTTTCCGACGAGATCAACGCCTGCACCGTGAAGATCGAGGTGACGGTGGACGGCAAAAAGGAGCCCTGGCTTCTTCTGTTCAAAAACGAGACGCACAATCATCCCACGGAGATCGAACCCTTCGGCGGCGCCTCCACCTGTATCGGCGGCGCGATCCGGGATCCGCTCTCCGGAAGATCCTATGTGTACGGCGCGATGCGCGTGACCGGCGCGGCGGATCCGACGGTCCCCGTCTCCGAGACGATCCCCGGAAAGCTTCCGCAGCGCAAGATCGTGACCGGAGCCGCGGCGGGCTATTCCTCCTACGGCAACCAGGTCGGCCTTGCGACAGGCATCGTGGACGAACTGTATCATCCGGGCTACGCGGCAAAGCACATGGAGATCGGCGCTGTGATCGGCGCGGCTCCCGAAAGGAACGTGCGCCGCGAAGTGCCCGCACCCGGGGATATCGTGATCCTTCTGGGCGGCGCGACCGGCAGAGACGGCGTCGGCGGAGCTACCGGCTCCTCCAAGGCGCACAACGTCCACAGCGTGGATACCTGCGGCGCGGAAGTGCAGAAGGGCAACGCGCCGGAAGAGCGCAAACTGCAGCGGATGTTCCGCGACCCCGAGGCGTCTTTGATGATCAAGCGCTGCAATGACTTCGGCGCGGGCGGCGTTTCCGTCGCGATCGGAGAGCTCGCGGACGGACTGGATATCGACCTGGACGCGGTACCGAAGAAGTACGAGGGTCTGGACGGCACGGAACTTGCGATCTCCGAGTCCCAGGAGCGCATGGCTGTCGTCGTGGCGCCTGAGGACGTCGAAAGGATGCTTGAGATCGCCGCGCGCGAGAACCTCAGCGCGACGCCTGTGGCAAAGGTGAAGGCGGATCCCAGACTGACCATGACGTGGAACGGAAACACGATCGTGGATATCAGCCGCGATTTCCTGAATTCCAACGGCGCGGAGAAACACGTGACCGCGTTCGCGCACGGCGCGCCGTTCAAAGAGGAAGCGGTGGAAGGAACGTTCCGCGAGAGGTTCCTTGCGATGGCGGGAGATCTGAACGTCTGCTCCAAGCGCGGCCTTTCCGAGCGTTTCGATTCGACGATCGGCGCGGGCACGGTCCTGATGCCCTTCGGCGGCAGACGCCAGCTGACCCCGATCCAGGCGATGGTGCACAAGATCTCCCTGGAACACGGACACACACAGGACGTTTCCCTCATGTCGTGGGGATACGATCCGTATCTTATGGAGAAGAGCCCCTATCACGGCGCGTACCTTTCCGTCGTGACGTCTCTTGCCAAACTGATCGCGGCAGGCGCTTCGAGTGAGGACACCTACCTGACGTTCCAGGAATACTTTCCCAAGCCGGGCGTAAAGCCGGAGCGGTGGGGCAAGCCGCTGGCGGCGCTTTTGGGCGCGTTCCGGGCGCAGCTTGAGCTGGGCATCGGCGCGATCGGCGGCAAGGACTCCATGTCGGGTTCCTTTGAGGATCTGGACGTGCCGCCCACGCTGGTCTCTTTTGCCGTGACGACGGATACCGCGGATCACATCCTGACGCCTGAATTCAAGGAGGCGGGAGACAAGGTCGTGCTGCTTGATCCAAAGACCGACGAAAACGGACTTCCCGTAACGGAATCGCTGAAAGCGCTGTTCGAACGCGTGCATGCGCTGATCCGCGAGGGCAAAGTCAAAGCGTGCTGGACGCCTGTCTTCGGCGGCGTGGCGGAGGGCATCATGAAGATGGCTATCGGCAACGGGTTCGGCTTCCGTTTCAGTGATGATGCGGACATGAACACGCTCTTCGGAAAACGTTACGGCTCCTTCCTTCTGGAGACGGTGCCGGATACCGTGATCGAAGGAGCGGCTGTGATCGGCACCGTGACAGAGCAGCCCGGATTTGTTCGCGGCAGCGACAGCGTTACGGAAGACGACGTGATGGCGGCATACGAGAACCGGCTGGAAAGCGTCTACGCGTGCAATATCAGACAGAAAGAGAACAAAGGCGAAGCCTTTACATACAAAGCCCTGACACACGCGGCTCCGGCCGTGAAGTGCGCAAGACCCCGGGTCCTGATCCCGGTGTTCCCCGGAACGAACTGTGAGTATGACAGCGCCAAGGCGGTGGAGGACGCAGGCGCGGAGGCAAAACTCTTTGTGGTCCGCAACCTGACCGCGGCCGGCGTCGCGGCATCCGTTGACGCGTTCGCGAAGGAACTTCGCGACGCGCAGATCGTCTTCATCCCGGGCGGTTTTTCCGGCGGCGACGAACCGGACGGAAGCGGAAAGTTCATCACGGCATTCTTCCGCAACGAGGCGGTGAAGGAAGGCGTGACGGAGCTCCTTGAGAAACGCGACGGACTCATGTGCGGGATCTGCAACGGATTCCAGGCGCTGATCAAGCTGGGACTCGTGCCCTACGGCAGGATCATCGACACAGACGAAAACAGCCCGACGCTGACCTTCAACACGATCGCACGGCATCAGTCCCGGATCGTGCGCACCAGGATCGCTTCCAACAAGTCTCCGTGGCTCGCGCTGACGCAGCCGGGCGAGATCTACAGCGTGCCGATCTCCCATGGTGAGGGCCGGTTCTACGCGACGGAGGAAACGGTGCGGCAGCTGGCAGCAAACGGCCAGATCGCCACGCAGTACGTGGACCTTGCGGGAAACGTCACGGGCGATGTACACTTCAATCCGAACGACAGCACGTTCGCGATCGAGGGGATCACCTCTCCGGACGGCCGTGTGTTCGGAAAGATGGGACACAGCGAGCGCGTCGACAGGGGACTGTACCGCAACGTGCCCGGCAACTATGAGATCCGCATGTTTGAAGCGGCAGTGAAATATTTCAAGTAAGAAGAAAACAGGAGGATGGCAGACATGGAATACCTTACCGATATCGAGATCGCGCAGCGCTGCGAGATGAAACCGATCATGCAGATCGCTCAGAAGGCGCATGTGGATGAGAAATATGTGGAGCAGTACGGAAGATACAAGGCGAAGATCGATCCGGCGCTGCTCAACGAAACAGACCGTGAGGACGGAAAACTCGTGCTCGTGACCGCGATCACGCCCACGCCGGCAGGCGAAGGCAAGACGACCACCACGATCGGTCTTGCGGACGGACTGTCCAGGCTGGGAAAAGACGTGACGGTCGCGCTGCGTGAACCGTCCCTCGGCCCCGTGTTCGGCGTGAAGGGCGGAGCTGCCGGCGGCGGATACGCGCAGGTCGTCCCCATGGAGGACATCAACCTTCACTTTACCGGAGATTTCCACGCCATCGGCGCAGCGAACAACCTTCTTGCCGCGATGCTGGACAACCACATCCAGCAGGGCAATGCACTGGGCATCGATACGAAGAAGATCACATGGAAACGCTGCGTGGACATGAACGACCGTCAGCTGCGCTTTGTCGTAGACGGACTGGGCGGCAGGATGAATGGCGTGCCGCGCGAGGACGGATTCGATATCACGGTGGCAAGCGAGATCATGGCGGTTTTCTGCCTGTCCTCCTCCATCACGGATCTGAAAGAGCGTCTGTCCCGCATCATCGTGGGTTATACCTATGACGACAAACCCGTCACAGCCGGCGACCTCAAGGCAGTCGGCGCAATGGCGGCACTGCTGAAGGACGCGCTGAAGCCCAATCTGGTCCAGACGCTGGAAGGCACCCCGGCGTTCGTGCACGGCGGACCTTTCGCGAACATCGCGCACGGATGCAATTCCGTCATGGCGACACGCATGGCGCTGAAGATGGGGGATTACACCGTTACGGAAGCAGGATTCGGTGCGGATCTGGGCGCGGAGAAATTCCTGGACATCAAATGCCGCATGACCGGCCTTGTGCCCGACGCGGTCGTCGTGGTCGCGACGGTGCGCGCGCTGAAGATGCACGGCGGTCTTTCCAAGAAAGAGCTTGCGACAGAGGATCTGGACGCGCTGGAAAAAGGGATCCCGAACCTTCTGCGTCACGTCTCCAACATCACGAACGTTTACGGCCTGCCCTGTGTGGTCGCCGTCAACCGGTTCCCCACGGATACCGACCGTGAGATCGCGTTCATCATTGAAAAATGCCGTGCGCTGGGCGTAAATACCGTCCTTTCGACAGTCTGGGCCGAAGGCGGAAAAGGCGGCGAGGATCTCGCGCGTGAAGTGATCCGTCTGTGTGAAGAAGAGAAGGGCGATTTCCATTTCAGCTATGATCTGGATATGCCGATCGAGGAGAAGATCGAGGCAGTCACCCGCAGGATCTATGGCGGAAAGGGCATCCAGGTGATGCCTGCCGCAAAGAAACAGATCGCGCAGCTGGAGGCGCTGGGATACGGCAATCTGCCGATCTGTGTCGCCAAGACGCAATACAGTCTGTCGGACGATCCCACGAAACTCGGCGCACCTGATGATTTCACCGTCACCGTCAAGAACGTGAAGGTCAGCGCCGGCGCAGGATTCGTCGTCGTTCTGACCGGAGACATCATGACGATGCCCGGTCTGCCCAAGTCTCCCGCCGCCGAGCGGATCGACGTGGATGAGAACGGCGTGATCACCGGCCTGTTCTGATACTGCTGATTAATGCATCGGGTCTCCCGGAAGGGAGACCTTTTTTACATGCGGATGCATGTGCCGGATGATAGTCAAACTTTTCGTTATGGAGTAGAATAGAAAGAGGGAAAAGGTGTTGCCGGATCCGGTACGGACCCGGTCTGGAAAGGTTAAGGAGACATGCAACAGAACGAACAAAGAACGCTGAGGGAACTCACACCCGGGCAGAGCGCGACAATTCTGGAGGTCGGAGGCGAAGGCGCACTGCGGCAGCATTTTCTGGATATGGGCGTGATTCCCGGTGCGGAAGTGACGCTGATCAAGTTTGCGCCGCTCGGAGATCCGATGGAGCTGCGCATCCACGGTTATGAACTGACACTGCGGCTGGATGACGCGCAGCAGATCCTGATCACGGAGCCGGAGACACGCACGGGAAACAAAAAACAGGAAACAAAAGAACGCAGGGTCCACCATCCCGGACTCGGTGAGGAGGGACGTTTCCATCCCGCCGGAAGCGGCGATCCGCTGCCTGAGGGAACGGTCCTCACGTTTGCGCTGGTAGGCAATCAGAACAGCGGAAAGACGACGCTGTTCAACCAGCTCACGGGCTCCAACCAGCACGTCGGCAATTTTCCGGGCGTCACGGTCGACCGCAAGGACGGTGCGATCCGGGGACACAAGAACACGCTCGTGACAGATCTTCCCGGCATTTATTCCATGTCTCCCTATTCGAGCGAGGAACTGGTGTCGCGGGACTTCGTGCTGAAGGAGAAGCCCAGGGGGATCATCAACATCGTGGACGCGACGAACATCGAGCGGAACATGTATCTGACGATGCAGCTGCTGGAGTTGGACATTCCGGTCGTCGTCGCGCTGAACATGATGGACGAAATGACGGGGAACGGCGGCTCTGTGGATATCAATGCCATGGAGGAAATGCTCGGCGTTCCGGTCGTGCCGATCTCGGCGTCCAAGAACGAAGGTGTCGATGAACTGGTGCGCCATGCGGTGCATATCGCGAAATACCAGGAAAAACCGATGCGGCAGGATTTCTGCGGCCAGAACGATCACGGCGGTGCCGTACACCGCTGTCTGCACGCGGTGCGTCATCTGATTGAGGACCACGCGGAACAGGCGGGGATCCCGGTGCGTTTTGCCGCGTCGAAGCTCATCGAGGGCGATGACAGGATCCTCAAAATGCTGGATCTGGATGAAAACGAATGTGAGCTGCTGGATCACATCGTCCTGCAGATGGAGAAGGAACGCGGCCTTGACAGAAGCGCCTCCATCGCGGACATGCGCTTCTCCTATATACAGAAAGTAACGGAAAACTGCGTGACCAAACCGCAGGAGAGTGCGGAGCATATCCGCAGCCAGAGGATCGACCGGATCCTGACAGGAAAATACACGGCGATCCCGTTCTTCATCCTGATCATGGGGCTCGTCTTTTTCCTGACGTTCAACGTGATCGGTGCGTTCCTGCAGGATCTTCTGGAAAAGGGGATCGGCGCGCTCGGCGGCTGGGTCGGAGACCTGATGGTCCTCGGGAACGTGAATCCCGCGCTTCGCAGTCTCGTCACAGACGGGATCTTTGAGGGCGTGGGAAGCGTACTGAGTTTTCTGCCGATCATCGTGACGATGTTCTTTTTCCTGTCGCTTCTTGAAGACAGCGGATATATCGCCCGCGTCGCGTTTGTGATGGACAAGCTTCTGCGCAAGATCGGACTTTCCGGACGCAGCATCGTGCCGATGCTGATCGGATTCGGGTGCACGGTGCCTGCCGTCATGTCCACGCGCACACTCCCAAGCGAACGCGACAGAAAAATGACGATTCTCCTCACGCCGTTCATGAGCTGCACGGCAAAACTTCCGATCTACGCATTCTTTGTCAGCGCGTTCTTCGCAAAGGGCGGATGGATGGTCATGACCGGGTTGTATCTTCTCGGTATCCTGACCGGTATCGCGGTGGCGTTTCTCTACCGCAAGACGTTGTTCCGCGGCAATCCCGTACCGTTCGTGATGGAACTTCCCAACTACAGGCTGCCGAGCCCGCGCAACGTTCTGATGCTTCTGTGGGAGAAGGCGAAGGATTTCCTCCAGCGCGCGTTCACCGTGATCCTGATCGCGTCGGTGGTGGTCTGGTTCCTGAAGAGTTTTGATTTCCATTTCAACCTGACCGAAGATTCCCAGACGAGCATCCTTGCGGCGCTTGCAGGATTCATTGCGCCGGTGTTCAGACCGCTGGGGCTGGGCGACTGGCGCGTCGTGACGTCGCTGATCAGCGGCTTCCTTGCCAAGGAGAGCGTCGTCTCCGTTCTGGAAGTGCTGTTCAACGCACAAGGCGGCGTCTCCGCCGTGATGAATACGCTCAGCGCGATAACGCTTCTGGTGTTCAGCCTTCTGTATACGCCCTGTGTGGCGTCGATCGCCGCCGTCAGACGGGAGCTGGGCGGAAAATGGGCTGCCTATGTCGTTGCCGGCCAGTGTGTGATCGCCTGGATCGTCGCGCTGATCGTGCGGCTGATCGGTATGCTTTTTCTGATGTAGGAGGTGCGCCGTGCATATCTGGGACTGGATCGTGATTGCAGTGGTGGCGCTTCTTGTGGCGGGATCTGTGGCCGCGGTCGTGAGAAGAAGAAAGAAAGGGTGTTCCTGCGGGTGCGGCGGCTGCGCGTACAGCGGGACATGTACGAAGAAAAAAACGGAATGAACCCGCCTGACGGACAGGGGAAAGGAAAAGAACATGGCGAAATGCAAAGTGACAGTGATCGGCAAACGGTATGACCGCGATCTTGCGCAGCGTTATCTGTCCGACCCGGACGCAGGACCCTGCCCGGATTTCGAGGTGGGGCAGGAGTTTCTCTTCGATATCGCGACCTACGGATCGATGAACCGCGGAAATTTCTGCACGGAAGCCTGGGACGCGATCAGCAAGTATATCTGGACCTGCATGCGGGGCGGAAGTCCCATGGAGGAAGGGTGGTACCGGGACGAGAGAGTCACGGTCGCGTGCTGCAACGACGGGATCCGTCCGGTCATCTTCCGGATCGAACGGGTCGACGATGAGACGCCGGAAAAAGATACGGACTGAAAGATCCTCCCGGGCGACGGAAAAACCAGTTGACAAGCCATAACGCGGATGCTATACTCTACTGGTGTTTAAGAAGGCGAGTTCAACACCTTGCGCCTGTAGCTCAGCTGGATAGAGCAACGGCCTTCTAAGCCGTGGGTCGGGGGTTCGAATCCCTTCGGGCGCACGCATATGGTGGGTGTAGTTCAGTTGGTTAGAGCGCCAGATTGTGGCTCTGGAGATCGTGGGTTCGAGTCCCACCATCCACCCGCCTTTTTCCCCCACAATGGGGTGTGGCCAAGTCGGTTAAGGCACAGGACTTTGACTCCTGGATTCGCAGGTTCGAGTCCTGCCACCCCAGTATATGATTCATTAGCTCAGTTGGTAGAGCACTTGACTTTTAATCAAGGGGTCCGGGGTTCGAGCCCCCGATGAATCATCACAGGCTGTCTTGAGACAAACGTTTTGAGACAGCCGTTTTTTTCGGAAAAACGATTGGAGTACTGTACATGAGACTTTTGAGAAACTTCAAGATCCCCAAGCTGCGGTTCAAAAGGATCCGGATGAAGTCCATCCGCGAGATCGAGGACATCCAGGTCGATTACGAGAAAGTCGAGAAGGAGATCGTTTCGCATCCCAGACGGAATCAGCCGTATCCGGCGACGGATTACAAGACGATCAAGGAAGTGTTCGAGCGTTCCGTGCGCCTGTACGCGGACCGTCCCTTCATTCTGCAGAAGCCTTCGCACAAGGAGCCGTACAGGACCTATACATACAGAGAATTCGGGGAGACCGTGAACCGGTTCGGGACGACGCTTTCCCGTATGCTTCCAAAGGACTCCAAAGTCGTGGTGGTCAGCGAAACGCGCTATGAGTGGTATGTTTCCTACATGGCGCTGCTGTGCGGCGCGGGGATCGCGGTCCCTACGGACAAGGAACTGCCGGACAATGAACTTGAGAACATCATCAACCGCTCCCAGGCGCGCGCGGTCATCTATTCCGCGAAGAAAAAGGATTCGATCCGGAAGATCGAGAAGAATATCCCCAGCGTCAAATACTTCATCGAAATGGGATCGGACGACAGGATCCGCGGAAACCGTGTCGGGATGGAGCATATGATCCGGGAGGGGATCGAATTCATCGAATCCGGTGACGATTCCTTCTCCAAAACGCAGATCGATCCGGAAGCGTTCAGGGTCCTGATCTTCACATCGGGAACGACAGCAAGATCCAAGGGAGTCATGATCTGCAACCGGAATCTTGCCGCGAATATCAACGGTGTCTCCGAATACGTGAAGCTGACGCCGGAAGACAGGCTTTTCTCCGTGCTTCCGCTGCATCACACCTATGAGTCGACCATCGGCTTTCTTTTGCCCATGGCGACGGGATCCTCCATCGCGGTCTGCGAGGGGCTCCGGCACATCGTGCCGAACATGCAGGAGGCGCAGCCTACCGCGCTTCTTGCCGTGCCGCTTCTGATCGAGACCATGTACAAGCGGATCCGGAAAATGATCAAGAAGGGCAAGAAGGAGACGCTGGTCTTCTCGCTCGTCCATGTGACGAATATGATGAAGACCGTGCATCTGGATATCAAACGCCGCGTTTTCAAGGAGATCCTGGACAATTTCGGCGGGAAACTGCGCTACATCGTCTCCGCGGCAGCTCCGATCGACGGACAGATCGGAAAGTGGATCGACGGGATCGGGATCAAGTTTCTTCAGGGATACGGCCTTACGGAGACGGCGCCCATCGCCGCGCTGACTCCGGAATATGAGACGCCGAGGTATGGCTCGACTGGTAAAGCGGTCAAGGATACCGAGATCAAAGTCATCAATCCGGATGAGAACGGGGAAGGCGAGATCGCCATCAAGGGACCCACCGTCATGCTCGGTTATTATGAGGATGAGGAAGAGACACGGAAGGTCATGCAGGACGGTTTCTTCCTGTCGGGAGATATCGGACGTATCGATGAGGACGGGTATATCTACATTACCGGCCGTTCCAAGAACGTGATCGTGACACAGAACGGAAAGAACATCTATCCCGAGGAGATCGAGGCGCTTCTGGGCGACGTGGAGGAGATCGCCGAAGTCATGGTCTACGGAAAGGAAGAGGAAGACGAGAGAACAAAGAAGAAAAAGAAGGAACCTGAGGTGACCGTCGCGGCGAGGATCATTCCCAATTACGACAGGATCAGCGAGAAATACGGACCGCAGACGACGGAAGAGGAGATCCGCGGGATCCTTTGGGAAAAGGTGAAGGAAGTCAATAAAAAACTGGAACAGTACAAGGCGATCAAAGAGATCGAGATCAAAAAGGACGCGTTTGAAAAGACCACGACGATGAAGATCAAACGCTACGAGGAACTGAAGAAAACTGTGTGACAGTTAAAAATGAGAGCAGAGCAGATGGCAGGACAAAGGCATCTGCTCTGTTTTTCGGAATGAAACGAGTTGTATTATCCGAACAGCATTGATACATTTATAAAAACGGACACGGCGCATCATTCAGCAAAAAGGAAGGAGTGCGGGAATGGAAAGGATCATCCTGTGGGGCACCTTTGAGGATGTCAAAAAAGCATACGGCTTACTTGCGGAGCGCATCCGCAGCGGTGAACTGGAAGTGACAGGAGCACACCTCACGCAGGACGCGGCGTGCGGAGACCTGTTTGATTTCTCTTTTCCGGTGATCCGGACGGGCGGTGCTCTTTTCCGCGACGCGTCGTACGTTCTTCTTTGCGGCATGCGCTCGGATCATGCCGCGATCGCTTCGGTGACAAACGGTGGCGTGCCCCGCGAAAAGATTATTCCGGAAGCTCTTCTTCAGATCCCGGGCTTTTCGTTTGCGCGTTACCGTGCGCTGTCGCAAAGCAGGGTCAGTATCCTCTCCAACTGCTGCTGGGGCGGACAGACCTATCATTTTTTCCGTCTTCCTTTTCTGTCTCCCACGATCAATCTGTTCTTTGAAGACGAAGAGTATTTGGATTTTCTGGAGAACCTTGAAGAGATGATCCGGACCGAACCGGAATTATCCGGCACGGAATACAACCCTGTCGACGAACTGGAGTATCCTGTGTTCCGGATCGGAAACGTGAAACTGCATATGAATCACTGCAGGGATTCTGCGGAGGGACTCAAAAAATGGAAGGAGCGCTGCGGACGGATCAATCCGGACAATCTTCTTGTTACGATGATCACCTCGCAGCCCCGTGCCGCCCGGCGTTTTTCCAAGCTGCCGTTCGCACGGAAAGTTTGTTTTGTACCGTTTGAGACAGAGATTCCCTGCTGTGTGCATGTAGAGTCGCAAGGAAGGGACTTTGTGGCATACATCAATTCCATGGCGACCGGCGCGACCGGTTTCTACGATCCCTGGACGCTTCTTGAAGAGGGAAGAATCGTCCGTGTTTCCTCTTTTCCGGAAGAGCGCGAAGACGATGCGCACGAGAAACTGTTCTCAGCCGGCGGGCTCCTGATCTACGGCGCGCGGAGCCTCGGGCACAGGGCGTATTTAATGCTCCCTGACCGGCTGAAAGAGAAACTGTGCGGATTTGCAGTGTCTTCCATGGAGAATAATCCGGATGAAAAAGACGGACATCCAGTCCGGGATCTTGCTTCGTGGGCGGAACATTTTGAAACGCTGAATATTCCCGGGGACCGGATCCTTGTGATCCTTGCGCTTCATCCGCAGTATTACAGGGAAGTGGAACTGGCTCTCGTTCAGAACGGTTTCCGGCAGTTTCTCCGCATTGAAGATGTTGAACGGTTTTTTCCCTTACCGCTTGATCTCTGACGGGCACGTAAGGATGGTTTCGGCAAAGACGGTTTCCGTCTCCCGGAACGATTTGGCAGTGGTTTCGCGGAACGTGAAAAAAGCATCGTGAACATCTGCGTGCGTTCAGCAGTGTGGAAACAGCACAGAGAAAAACAGGACAGAGGGCCGGACAGCCTTCTGTCCTGTTTGATCAGCGGTCCATGAAGAAGGTGTTTCTCTCCTCAGGCTGACATGTCATGCGGGGAGGGGAGAGAAAGCCGGGGGGATGATTGAACCGGCATCCCGATAGACAATGACAGAAAAAAGGTGTATCGTTCAACACGAAAGCACAGCGCGTTCACAGGCGATTTTTCCGCCAGGGACAGAGATGTTTTGCCGTTTCAGGCTGCAGCCGGTGAAAACCGGTGCAGAGATCCTGCACGGAAGCGGAAATACAGGAAAGAAAAACGCGGGGGAAGGAGCGTTCGATTCATGAAGATACTCCAGATCATTCTGCCGATCCTCGTCGGTTCCGTCATCGGTTATTTCACGAACGGCCTTGCGATCAAGATGCTGTTCAGACCGCACAGGGCGGTGTATATCGGGAAGCACAAACTCCCGTTCACGCCGGGGATCATCCCCAAAAACCAGAAAAGACTGGCCGGCGCGATCGGTGACGCGGTAAGCGAACAGCTGCTGACGAAAGACGCAGTCCTGCAGAGTTTCGGAGAAACAGGTGAAAGATACATGACAAAAGTCGTGGAGCAGGTCTGCAGCAGCGACAGAAGCATCGTGCAGATGCTTCCGGAAGGAACAGACAGCCCGAAGATGATCGAATCGGCAAGCGGCGCGCTTGCTTCAAGCATCATCGAACGGATACAGCAGACGGATATCGATGCGGTCATCGAACAGTTCGGTAATGACGCGCTTGCCTCGCTGCGCAGTACCAACCCGGTGCTGGGGCTGCTGCTCAACGCGGGTATGAAACAGACGATCTATGCGAGACTCAGCGGCGCGGTGCGAAGGTATCTGGACGAACACGGGGAAGAAAAGGCGCATGAACTGATCCGCGACTACATCAGTGATTATGCGAACAGGCCTGTAGAGCAGCTTCTTTCAAAAGAAGGAGCAAAAGAGAGGTTCTGCGGAACGGTCGAGAATCTGGTGCGCAATGAGGCGAGGAAACACGGCCCTGAACTGGTGGAACAGCTGGATATACGTGGAATCATCGTGGAAAGGATCGAGTCGATGGACGTCGCGGAACTGGAGGAACTCGTGATGTCCGTGATGCGCACGGAACTGCAGGCCGTGGTCAGTCTCGGCGCGCTGATCGGCGCCGTGATCGGTGTTATCAACATATTTATCTGACAGCTGAAATGGCGGCAGGGCATTCATTTTACAGGCAGAGACACGATCGGAATGAAGCGCTGATCAACTGACAACAGGAATGTCCGCGGCATACTATCATGATCGGGAGAAAACAACATGGATTATTACAGACGGGATCAGATACCGGTTCTTTCTTTTGACGAAGAAGTTACGGAACTGGATCAGAGCGTGCTTCGGGAAGCATTGTACGAGAAGCCGTGCAACGCTGTTTTTATTGAAGTACGCGGAAAACTGTACGGAATCATCAGCAGAGGGGATATCTCCAGAGCAAAACGGGCAGGCAGAGAGCGGATCCCGGTCAATTGCAGTTTTACATCTGTTCGGGAAAAAAGACTGATGGAAGCCAGAGAGATATTCCGTGAGAAGGAGAATATACGTGAAATACCGGTGGCGGACGGGGATGGAAAATTGCTGGGGATGTGCAGCAGAAATGATGATCTGCTTTTTCTGGAATACAGCGATCCATGGGAAGAAAACCGTTACGTCCGGCCTTTTCTCGGCACACTGAACAAAGTCCTGTTCGTCAAAGCGCCAGCGCGGGATGAGAGACGGCGGCAGATCATTGAGCGCTGGATAAGCGAATTTGAAAAGAGCGGTGTCGTCTGCGAACAGATCAGTCTGCGGGATCTGCCTGAAACGCAGAACGGTGCGTTCCCCGTGCTGGTAGTGGATGAAGAGACGATGCGCGGAGCAGGGATCATTATGGAAGCGCTGGGGAACGGTGTGCTCAACACCCATAACGTTCATACTTTCAGGGTGTTTGAAAGCACACTGTCAGAGCATGGATACGATGATATTTTCATGAAACTGGCAGATTCCGGGATCAAAGTTTACAACATGTTTTATACGGAAGATGAATCGACAGAGGGGCGCAGACGTCTGTTTGACGGGATGCGCAGCTGGCTGCAGAAACCGGAGACAAGAGGTGTCAATCCTTATGTCGTTCCCTCGTGCGCGCAGGATTTTTACGGGGAGCTCAACGTGGGTGATTACGCCCAGAAGGTGGGCAGGCTGTATTTCGGCCTCGAGACGAACAGCATTTATACCCGTATGAAAGACACCTCGGGTCCGTATCTGAATATCGTAAACGGAGAACGCGTAACAGTGGGACAGCCGGAGGAAGCGGATCGCACGATATGGTTCTTCGGGCCGTGTTTTATCCTCGGCGGTTATGTTGAGGATAAGCATACCATCGAAAGTTTTCTGCAGGAAAAAATCAACAGGGCGGGATACTCCTGTAAAGTCGTAAACTACGGCTGCTACGAATCTCCTTATCAGAGGATGATACGGATCACCTCAACACCGATGAAACCCGGTGATATCGTCGTCATGCATGTGGTCAACCGTCCCGTAAACGGAACAGAGTCCATAGATCTGATGGATATCCTTGACCGGAACGAAGCCCCGGCGGGCTGGCTCCTGAATCTTCCGGTGCACTGCAACCATAAAGCCAACCGTCTCTTTGCGGATGATCTGTTTGAACGGATGGTGAAAGACGGGGTCCTTACAGGCGGGCTGGAGAGAGAGGAGAAAAGATCCATGCTGTCCTGTGAACTGGCGGTGAACTCCCTTTATCTGGATCTGCATTTCAATGATTTTCATCCGAAGGAAGGGGAAAAGATCGGCTTTGTCGGTATGCATGGAAACCCGTTTACACGCGGGCACCGGTATCTCATCGAAACGGCATCAAAACAGGTGGACCGTCTGATTGTGACGATCATCGAAGATGAGCTTGGGATCTTCAGTTATGCAGAACGTTTTGCGATGGCGGTGGAGGGAACCAGGGACCTTCCGAACGTCAGGATCGTCCCGGCCGGACCTTTTCAGGCTACGCGGAATGTGTTTCAGGAATATTTTGTAAGAGTCGAGCCGACGGCCATGCGTGAGAGCGCTACGGTGGATACTCTGATCTTCGCTGAGATCATTGCGAAACGGCTCGAGGTCACATATCGGTTCCTGGGAGATGAGAAGCACAACCCTAAAATGCAGTTTTTCAATGAGCTTGTAAAAGAGATTCTGCCGGCGTACGGGATCGAAGCGGTCGAACTCCCGCGCGCGCAGGCGGACGGTCATGCTATTTCAGCATCCGTTGCGCGCAAAGCCGGTGAGGAAGGGGACAGGAAAACGCTTCTTGCGAATGTGCCGGAGAGTACGCTGAAGTTTTTCTTCGGAGCAGATTCATAAGCAGCCCCGTTTTGTCAGCGTTTTGCTTCGATAAGGCTTTCCGCCTGATCGATCAGATCCTGCAGCGCATTTTCGTCAACATAGAAGTCTGCATACTGTCCGTCGCGTGTATCCGTTTCGCTGGCGATACCGCGCAGTTTCATATAATGGACGCCGCAGGCTTCACATGTGTCGTGATTGACGTCCATATACCATCTGTCCGGAAGGATCTCGATAAAGACGGTCCCCTCGCGCATGTAAAGGAAGTTTGTGCAGTTCGCGCCGTGCGGACTGAAAACGATGTCTGCGTTATAAAACAATTCCATCTGTTCCCGCAGAGAATAGTTTTCCGGAACGATGACGGTAAAACCGTTTCTCCGGGCGATCTCGTCACCGTTCAGAAGCTGACGGATCCCGATCCGCTTCACATAGAGTTTTCTGGGAGAATCCGTTTTCCGCGTCAGTCCGGATCTGATTTCCGAAGCCATTTCAGCCATTACTTCAGTGGAGCACATCATGCGGGCGATGCCTTCATGATTGATATCGTACAGCCTTTCAAAGACATAGACTTTATGCTGTTCCAGACTTTCCAGACTGATCAGACGGTCGGGGGTTACGCCGAGCATGCCGAGGAGCTGGTCTGCGAAGCTTTTTTTCTGATAGATGTATTTTCCGGTATAGCCTGCTTTTTCCATGAGATAAACACAGTCTGCGACCTCAATCGTGAAGTGCCAGTAGTTCATGGAGTAAGTCTTTGCGATCAGACAGTATGAACCTTTCATGATGATCTTTTGCGGAATGGGATCTTTCAGCCGGAACGGATAGGTAAGAAGATACGGTTCAAAGTAATCAAGATATTTCCGTTTATTGTCAATATTCACAAGACCCTGTTCATTGAAAAGGAACAGGAAACTCTTCGGGTTGAAATCCGCGACGGCAGCCAGCATGTTTTTGTATACGTGAAAACGGTAATGATCTTTGCGGACCGTGATTTCGGGCGAGGGATCCAGATCAAAACACCCGGGCGAGGCAAAGTCTTCAACTCTTCCCGGAAAAAACAGCGGGATACCCATTTTTTCAAATCGTTCAAAGAGAGCGGTCCGGTCATCCCGGTCAGTGACACAGATCATAACAGATTCAAAAACACCGTTTTCAAACGCAGGCAGGATCCTGTCTGCCGGCAGGATCTCAAGCCCCCAGAAAGGATCCGTTTTCCCGGATGGATACCGATCGAAAATGGCGGTGACAAGATACTCGTCCCCCCAATACAGACGGAAACTTTCAGAAGCGCTCTTTCCAAAGAGACCGTACCCGTAAAGTGCGATTTTTTTGCGATGGTTCATCTTTTGCTCCATGATTTTCAACAAGACAGTGCAGGCATCCGGTGTTTCAGAATTCCTTTTTCAGTTCGTTTGCAGCGAGCGTCAGCGCCTCTGCGATCGCGTCGTCCATATCAAGATATCTGTAGGCGCCAAGCCTGCCGCCGAACAGAACATGCGGATACGCCGGGAATTGCCTGCTGTACGCTGCGTACAGAAGGTTGTTTTTCTCATCGCAAACCGGATAATACGGTTCTTCTCCGATGCGCCAGGTTCCCGGGTATTCCCTGCTGATAACGGTTTTGGGCTGTGTTCCGAATTCGAAATGCTTGTGTTCAATGATCCGCGTAAACGGCGTTTCACGATCGGTATAGTTCATGATCGCGGTTCCCTGATAATTATCGGTATCGAGAATCTCTGTTTCAAACGCGAGGCTTCTGTATTCGAGTGCTCCAAGTGAATAATCAAAGAAAGCGTCGACAGGTCCTGTGTAAAAGACTTTGTTTGCGAGGTTGTCAAAAGAACGCCTGTCCTGCAGGTAATCGGTCCCGAGACGAAGATCGGCACCGGTGATCATTCTCCGGATCATGGAGGTATAGCCTCCGATCGGGATCCCCTGATATCTGTCATTGTAATAATTGTTGTTGTACGTAAAACGTACCGGAATCCGTTTGATGATATCAGACGGGAGATCACGGCAGGGCCGGCCCCATTGTTTTTCCGTATAGCCTTTTATCAGTGTCTCATACAGGTCCGTGCCGACCAGCGCGACAGCCTGTTCCTCAAGATTGCGCGGACAGGTGATTCCGCTTTTTTTGACCTGTTCTGCGATGATCTTCCTCGCTTCATCCGGAGCGGTAATTCCCCACATGCTGTTGAATGTCTGCATGTTGAAGGGAAGACTGTAGATTTTTCCTTTGTAATTGGCTATGGGGCAGTTGATAAAATGGTTGAACGCAGCGAAGCGACTGACGTAATCCCAGATCTCTTTGCTGTCAGTATGGAAAACATGGGGACCGTATCTGTGGACCTGGATTCCTTCGATCTCCTCAGTATAGACGTTTCCGCCGATATGATTGCGCCTGTCGATGATGAGACACTTTTTACCGGCAAGCAGCATGCGCTCGGCAAAAACCGCGCCGCTGATCCCGGCTCCGACGATAAGATAATCATACTTTTTCATTAGAACTACTCCCGCAGGTTTGTTGTGCCCGCTTCAGATATCTTCGATTAATATAGCATAAAAAAGGCGGCAAAGAACAATACGTGCAAAATCTGACGAAACTGGGTAAAGCTGAAACATATTGCACAAATCGTATGGACCATGTCAACTACTCCACCTTATAGAAGATGGAGCTTGTAACTACCCTGTGGTACGCGATGACGAAAGTCAACTCCCACATTTTGTCATCTGACCCTGAGGTCAGAAGTGGTGTTACATTGCAGGCATGCTGACAAATGCCTCCG
>JAFRLQ010000140.1 GCA_017431145.1 Clostridia bacterium
CCTGATTTCGGTGATTCTATCCCTTTTCGCATGAGGATCATCGATCTATACTGTAACCAGAATAATTCTGTCACGGTCCTGATTCGGAATTCATCTCACCGCTTGCAGAAGCGGAAGTCTTCTTCCTGGACCGTTGATAAACGTTTTTTGACAAACAGAAGGCTGACCTGAGCGTCAGCCTTTTTCGATTTCTTCCAAAAACATGTCTGTCACGCCCCGCGGTCCCCTGACCGCGCGGATCCCTACCGTGGCGAGCCACGCGAAACTGTACCTTCCGGGCGGATAGATCTTTTCCAGTTTCAGTCTCATGCGCTTCTTCACACCGACCTTCGAACTCCACCTGATCCCGGGAAGTCCCGTCTCCACGGCGCGGCACCGGTACATCACGCAGGAGTACGGCGCCCCGACGTACATATACACGGTATCTCCGGGGTGTATGTCACTGCTCTGTTTCCAGTAGATCTCATCCGTCGTCTCAAACGCGTTCTGTATGGGATAATAGGCGGGATTGGCCGGTATGATCCACTGATGCACACCAGACGTCTTTCCACGCGCCTGCGCAGCCACGAGACTCCTGCTGTCCAGCACCAGTTCGATCAGACGCGCGTCCTCCACCGTCCCGTCAAGCACCACGCTGATCCATGACGCGTGATTCATATGATATGCAGGAAAGATGCCTCTCTCTGCGATCAGCGCATCCATCTTTTCCGGATCCGCCTTGAGATTGACGATCTCCGCGGTGCGGTTCCCGTCTCCCAGATCCCACAGCGGAATCTTTTCCGCTTCTACATGCATGATCAGAGCATACCATTTTTCCGTTCCGGAAACGCGGAAAACGGCGCCGTTCTCTTTGTCCCTGAACGGGCGGTCCGGCCGTTCCCTGTAGGCAGTCAGAAGATACAGAGCCAGACGGTTCGCCTGCATTTCGCGAAAAGGCATTTTTTCACAGCATGACGCCGCGATCTTTCTCAGAAGCTCACTGTACGTCTCCCGGACCATGCTGACGTATGCGCCGTTTCTCGTTTCGCTGCGGATAGGATCGTACGCTTCCTCCGTGTCGCTGTCGATCACCTCTCCCGTCACGCTGCCGTCCCTGCCCACCGTGATCCTCGCCTGAAACTGGCCGTCGAAAAAAGCCGTTTCATAGAAATATCCCCCGGGCACCGGCACAAAGCCGTAAGCCCGGAGGCGTTCAGGTACGGGTATATATCCTGCGAAACACTCTTTTTCGATCGACATCGTCATACCTGCAGCTGCAGCAGCATGATCACCAAATCCGCATATGTGGCATCCGCGTACTTGCAGGCTTTGGGAAGCCTGCCCGCGGTCTGAAATCCGAACTTTTCAAATAGTGCGATCGCCGGCGCGTCGTCCGCATTGACGGTGACCTGAACCTGTTCGTAGCCGTGCTCGACCGCCCAACCAAGCGCCACATCCAGCATCGCCGTGCCGATCCCCATATTCCAGTACGCCTGCAGGATCTCAATATGCATCGTCGCACGGTGGCGGTAGCGCGCCCTGTTCTGCAGACAGCTGACGGAGCAGCGCCCGATGATATACTGGTTCAGTCTGGCGACCAGAAGCAGACGCTTGGGGTCTTCCAGTGCGTCCAGGATCATGCGGTCCACGGTATCCGTGTTGATCCGCACTTCCTCCGGCTCCCGTGTCAGGTACGGACTTTCCTTTTCGGTGCGCCGGAACAGCTGCACGATCTGTTCCGCATCCTCACGTTTTACCTGCCGGATCACAACGTCCCGCCCGTCGGGAAGGGTCTGTTTCACGGTATCGTACAGCGCGTCCACAGACGCCGCCTGCTGGATCGCCAGCATGTGCGATGTCGTGTCGATGCTGTACTGCACCATCATCGTGCCTGTCTGCGGATGACGGAATTCCCGCATCGGGATCCCGCCGTTTTTCTGGATCGTGCGGTTCGCCGCGATATTGTTCTTGGGGCAGATCACATTGACGGTCCGCATGCCGATCCCGCCGCAATAGGACAGCGCGCGGTCCAGGATCTTTGTACCGTAACCGCGGTTGCGTTCGGAAGGACGCACACCGTAGGAAATATGTCCGGAGGAACTCTTCAGAAAATCGTTCAGTTCATGGTGGATATCCATCATACCGATCACGCGGCCGTTGTCCGCGTCGACCGCACAGAGCGTCGTCGACACGACCCACTCGGGATGGACCGTGACCGGGTTTTCGTTCTCACGCACGAGCTGCAGCCACTGGACATAGTTCTCCACGCTGCCCAGCCAGGGGGCGCCGTAGATCTCGCCCTCTCCGGTGCGGAAATGCTCTTTCCGGTAATCCTCGATGCTCTTGTGCATTCCTTCTGTCGGCGCTACAAATTTCAGTTCACTCATCAGTTCATCACTATCCGTTTCGTCTTCAAATCGATCGTCTTAAGTGCATTATATATGATTTTCCGTGCCTGTGCATCCTCTCTTTGCACGAGTTCCAGCGCTGCTTCGCGTGTTTCCCGGACCATCCCCGGATCCTGAATGAGCCGGATCACATCGCTGTTGATGGTCCCGCTCTGGCTTGTCCCGAGGATCTGTCCGGGGCCTCGGATCATAAGGTCCCGCTGCGCGATCTCAAACCCGTCGCTGGAATGAACCATGACGCTCAGGCGTTCCTCTTCCCTGTCCCGGCCCCCTTTGACCAGGAAGCACCAGCACTCCTTGTCATTGCGCCCGACCCTTCCGCGCAGCTGATGCAGCTGGGCAAGCCCGAACCTCTCAGCGTTCTCGACCACCATGACCGTGGCTTCCGGGATGTCCATGCCCACCTCCACCACGGTGGTGGAGACCAGGATCATGATCCTTCCGTCGGCAAATGCACGGATCTGCTCCTGCTTTTCCTTCTCCGGCATTTTCCCGTGCAGAAGCCCGATCCTGCAGTCCGGAAGCAGTACCCGCAGTTCGTCATAGACCTCCTCTGCGCTTTTTGCCTCGATGGCCTCGGATTCATCGACCAGCGGGCAGACAACATAGCATTTTTCTCCTAGACGGGTGCGCTGTGCAAGATACCCGTACATGCTTTCTCTCTTGCTCTGCTGTACGATCCTCGTATTCACGGGTTTCCTTCCGGGCGGAAGCTCATCGATCACGGAGATGTCCAGATCCGCGTACAACACTAGCGCGAGAGAGCGCGGGATCGGCGTAGCGCTCATGACCAGCGTGTGCGGCATCTCCCCCTTCTGCTCCGCTGCGGAACGCTGTTCCACACCGAATCTGTGCTGCTCATCCGTGATCACAAGACCGAGATCCCGGTAAACAACGTCCGTGCTGAACAGTGCGTGTGTCCCCACGATCACCTGCCATTCTCCGCTTATGATCTTTTCAAGCGCCACTTTTCTCTCGGTTCGGGTCAGCGATCCAGTCAGTATCCCCACTTTGATGTCAAACGGTCCCAGAATGCCTTCCAGGCTCCTCTGGTGCTGGCGCGCCAGGATCTCTGTCGGCGCCATCATGATCGACTGCCTTCCCGCGCACGCGGCCGCCAAAATGGCTGCTGCCGCGACCACCGTCTTTCCGGAGCCCACGTCCCCCTGTACAAGGCGGTTCATCGGCACCGTGCCGCCCATATCCTCCAGGATCTCATGTATCGTCCGTTTCTGCGCGCCCGTCAGGTCGTACGGAAGGCTGTCCGTCATCCGCTGCACGGCGTCCCAGTCCACGCGCATCATCTTTTCCAGGCGCATCGACATCCGCTCGCGCCGGCGGATCATCATCGCGATCTGGAAATCCAGAAGCTCCTCGAAAGAGAGTCTGCGCGCCGCCCGGCGCACATCCTCATCATCTCTCGGAGCATGCATCATCCGCAGTGCGTCCTGCAGTCCGGAAAGGCCGTGACGCGCGCAGAAATCCGGATCCAGCGTCTCCTGCGGCATCGGACCGGATTCCAGCGCCGCGCGCACCAAGGCGCGCATGGTCTTCTGTGAGATCCCCTGCGTGAGATGATACAGCGGTGTCATCGCTTCGCTTTCCGCTTTTTCCGGCAGAAGGAACTCCGGGTTCTGCAGCACAAGGGAAGAGCGGTACCGTCCGACCTTTCCGTAGAACACGTACCATTCGTCCTCTTTCAGCACGTTGGTGATATACGGCTGATTGAAATAGACGGCATCGATCCTGCCCGAGTCGTCTTCGATCCTGATCCGGACCATCGAAAAATGTCTCCCGGGGATCCGGGAGACTTTGGATATATGTTCGACTCTCGCAAGAACAGCTGCCGTCTGTCCTTCCTGAAGGTCCGCGACCGGGGTCTTGATCCGCATGTCGCGGTACCCCGCCGGCACGAACCGGATGAGATCCTGAACCGTCAGGATCCCGAGTTTTTCCAGCTGCTGCGCACGTTTCGGCCCCACACCCTTCAGCTGTGATACCGCCTGTTCCATGCAGCCTCCTTCTGTCATTCGACTGAGAAGATATAGTAGTACAGCGGCTGTCCGCCTCTCTGACATTCCACTTCAAGGTCCGGGAACCGTACGGAGATCTCCTCCGTCAGCGCCTTCGCGTCCTCCTCCGTCACATCATGTCCCCAGAAGAGGGTGATCATGCCCTTCTCGTCATCCACGATGCTGCTGAGAAGATCCACCGCCACCTCGTCGACCGTCTTGCCCACGGCGCAGATGCCGTCGTCATCCAGTCCGATGATGTCGCCCTTGTGGATGGAGAGACCGTTGTAGCGCGTGTCGCGCACCGCGAAGGTCACCTCGCCTGTGCTGACCGTTGAGATCGCCTCCATCATCTCTTCCCTGTTTGCTTCCGGATCCGCATCCTCCATGAATGCCAGTACCGCGGCGATGCCCTGCGGCGCCGTTTTCGTGGGGATGATGATCACATTCCGGTTTTCCACAAGCTCCTGCGCCTGCTGCGCAGCGAGGATCACGTTGGAGTTGTTGGGATAAACGAATACGTTCTCCGCCTTGACCTGCTGCACGGCGTCCGCGATGTCCGCGATGGCGGGATTCATGCTCTGTCCGCCTTCGACCACGACATCCACGCCGATGTCACGGAAGATATCCGCCAGTCCGTCTCCGGCCACGACGCTCACCATGCCGTACTGCACGAGCTTTTCCGGCGCGCCTTCATCGGAAAGCGTTCCGTCGGAAGCGAGCTTCCGGTGCTGCTCGCGCATGTTGTCGATCTTCAGTTTCGACAGTTCGCCCAGTCTGAGTCCCCACTGCAGGGCCTTGCCGGGATCGTTGGTGTGCACGTGGACCTTGATCATATCGTCATCGCCCACTACGACCACGCTGTCGCCGATCTTCTGCAGATGATCGGTAAAGGAATCACGCGCTCTTTCGTCCACGCCCTCTTTCAGGTTGACGACGAAGAACTCCGTGCAGTATGCGTATTTGATATCGCTGGTGGACAGCTCCATCGAGGCGGCGCTGCGCTCTTCCTCTGTGGTGATGGTCTGGAAATCGAAATGGAACTCGCCGCCGTCGAGCGCCTGCTTGAAGCCGGAATAAATAATAATGAGACCTTTTCCGCCGGCATCCACGACGCCCGCTTCCTTCAGCACGGGAAGCTGCTCCGGGGTTTTGTCCAGCGCGGCGTTCGCCGCGTCGATCACGATATCCAGAAATCTTGAAATGTCCCTTTC
Organism: Clostridia bacterium; assembly: GCA_017431145.1. GTDB lineage: Bacteria > Bacillota > Clostridia > Christensenellales > Maliibacteriaceae > RGIG9107. The sequence continues at coordinate 5,614 of JAFRLQ010000140.1, forward strand.
ACGTCTCGCGGCACGCACCGCCGCGTCTGCCGCGGCTCTGGCTACCGTGAGGATCGTGCCCTCTCTGGGCTTCATCACTGCCTTGTACGCCATGTCCACGCCGGAACGCAGCGCGTTGGCAAACGCTTCCGTGTCGATCTCATCCACATTGGCAAGTCCCTTGGAGATGCCGCGGAAGATCTGGGAAGAGATGACGCCTGAGTTTCCGCGCGCTCCGCGCAGAGCACCTCTCGCCATGGCCGCCGAAACGTCCTTCACCGTGTTGCTCTTCGCGTTCGCCATCTCCGCCACAGCGGAATTCAGCGTCATCGACATATTGGTTCCGGTATCGCCGTCGGGAACCGGAAATACGTTCATCGCGTCCACGCCGGCTTTGTTCTCCTGCAAAAGAGCGGCGCCGGCCGCGAACATCTCGCGCAGCTGATCTGCGTTGATCTTCTCTATCATTGTAAGTGCAATCCTTTCAAATGAATGCGTTCAGACGGTTCAGACACGCACGCCCTGTACGTGAACATGGATCTTCTCGACCGGGATCCCCATCTGACTTTCAACTTTATACTTAATCGTGTCCAGCACGCTCGTACATACCGCATTGATGGAAATGCCATATTCCACGATGATGTAAAGATCGATCAGTACGCCGTTGTCTTCCGTGGAGACTTTGACGCCTCGGGCCAGATTCTCGCGTCTCAGCAGTTCGAACAGACCGTCCGTTGCCTTGGTGGAGGCCATACCGACCACGCCATAGCATTCACAGGCGGAAAGACCGACCAGAGATGCGATGGAAAGATCGGACATCGTGATCTTGCCCAGATCGTTGTCAATACTTGCAGGCATTGGATATTCCTCCCTATGTGCAGATTACTACGACAATATAATACCTTATTTTCCCGGCCTCTTCAACTGGATTCACGCCGCCTCCCAGCCCGGGCCGGGACATGAAAAAAGAAGGCTTCAGCCGGATGACTGAAGCCTTCCTGTCTTTTTTCTTACACGGAACGCTGAACGCGACCGCTTCTCAGACAACGCGTGCAGACATGCATAGTGACGGGTTTGCCGTCCACAATGGCATGGACTTTCTGGATGTTGGGTTTCCAGACGCGGCGTGTCTTGTGGTTGGAATGGCTGACGTTGTTGCCAGACATCATACCCTTGCCGCATACTTCGCAATAATTGGCCATGTGTGACACCTCCCAGCGGTTAGTTTAATGCAATGTCGGTCAAAATCTGTGCTCGTAAAGTGATCAGTTTCCCGATTACTTGAGCTCGACCTTCGCGCCAACTTCTTCCAGCTTGGCCTTGACCTGCTCTGCCTCTTCCTTGGAGACAGCTTCCTTGACCGCCTTGGGTGCGTTGTCGACCAGGTCTTTTGCGTCTTTCAGGCCAAGACCGGTGATCTCGCGGACGACCTTGATGACCTTGATCTTCTCTGCGCCGATCTCGGCCAGAACAACGTCAAACTCGGTCTTCTCTTCTTCAGCTGCTGCTGCCGGACCTGCTGCGGGGCCGCCTGCGACTGCGAAAGAAGCGTTGGGGTCTACGCCGAACACCTCGGCAAGTTCGTTAACGAGCTCGTTCAGCTCAAGTACGTTCATGCCTTTGATGGCATCGATGATTTCAGCATTAGTCATTGTATTTTCCTCCACTTTAGAATTTGTTGTTTTCAGGTTATTCGGCGTCCTTTTCAGAAGCCATCTTCACGGTCATCACGAGCTTGCGGATAGGCATCTTCATGACACCGATCAGGCTCATCACGACGTTCTCGCGGCTCTTGAGAGCAGCAACTGCCTTGACTTTGTCGACATCCATGACCTCTTTGCCGATCACACCGGATTTGATGGCGATCTTCTTGTTCGTCTGAGTGAACTCGTCCATCACGCGCGCGGCGGAGATGGGATCGTCATAACCGAATGCGACAGCCGTGGGTCCGTTCAGCGTCTCATCAAGACCTTCGATACCAAGCTGATCACACGCTCTTTTGATCATGGTGTTCTTCAGAACATGGTACTCAACATCTGATTCGCGGCATTTCGCACGCAAAGCATTGTCTTCTGTTACAGTCAGTCCGCGGTAGTCGACGAATACGACGCCCTGTGCGCGGGAGAGCTTATCAACGATGCCCTCAACAACACCGGACTTCTTTGTGCTATTGTGAGATGCAGGGAATTTCTCCATGGTTTCACCTCCTTGTAGATTTGAAAGAAATATGCCCTTAAGCGACAGCAGCTTAAAGGCATATAGATAGAACTTATCTGATTGCCCCGCCTCGGCAGGATTTACGCTGAATGCACCTGCTGTCTTTGGTTGGGTATATTCACAACTATTTGATTATACAGAGTCTGCGGGACAATGTCAACAGTTATCTTGTGAATCCAAGCGGATTGATCTTGATTCCCGGGCCCATGGTCGTGGAGATCACGACGCTGCGCAGATACTGGCCTTTCGCGGCAGCCGGACGTGCCTTGATGACGGCGTCCATCAGCGCTTTCATGTTCTCGGAGATCTTCTCGCTTCCGAAGGAAGCCTTGCCGATCGGTACGTGCACGATGTTGGTCTTGTCGACACGGTACTCGACTTTACCTGCTTTGATGTCCTGGATCGCGCGGGCCACATCAGTGGTCACGGTGCCGGACTTCGGGTTGGGCATCAGGCCTTTGGGTCCGAGGATACGGCCCAGACGGCCGATCATCCCCATCATGTCGGGAGTCGCGACGATCGTATCGTAATCGAACCAGTTTTCCTTCTGGATCTTCTCGATCATATCCTCTGCGCCGACGAAATCCGCGCCTGCAGCCTGTGCGATGTTGGCGTTCTCACCTTTGGTGATAACCAGAACACGCACGGTCTTGCCGGTGCCGTGAGGCAGAACGACGGTGCCGCGGACCTGCTGGTCTGCGTGACGGGAGTCAACGCCCAGACGGACGGAAAGCTCGATCGTCTCGTCGAATTTTGCCTTGGCGGTCTTCAGTGCCAGATCGATCGCTTCTGCGATCTCATACTGTGTATTTCTCTCGTAAAGTTTACGGGATTCGTTATAATTCTTTCCGTGTTTCATATCTTTACACCTCCGCTCAGTCTTCGACCGTGATGCCCATGGAACGCGCGGTTCCGGCAATCATGCTCTCCGCAGCTTCGATAGTCACTGCGTTCAGGTCGGGCATTTTGATCTTCGCGATCTCAGTGACCTGCTCTTTTGTGAGCTTGGCGACCTTCGTGCGGTTCGGCACTCCGGAACCGCTCTCGATCCCGCATGCCTTCTTGATCAGCACTGCCGCGGGGGGTGTCTTGGTGACGAATGTGTACGTGCGATCCTGGTAGACCGTGATGACGACGGGGATGATCATCCCTGCGTCCTTGGCGGTGCGCTCGTTGAACTCTTTGCAGAATCCGGGAATGTTCAGACCATGCTGACCGAGTGCGGGGCCGATCGGCGGTGCCGGGGTCGCTTTTCCTGCAGGTACCTGCAGTTTGACATAACCTGTGATTTTCTTGGCCATCTTGTTTTCCTCCTAAAACTGAATTGGATCGTGGTTTTTCACGAAGCGTATGGCCGCATGCGCTTCTCCCACTCGCATCCCTTCCGATCCGGGATACGTTCTATCAATCTTCGATCTTCTGCGCCTGCAGGAAATCGAGATCAACCGGTGTTTCACGTCCGAACATGGAGACCATGACACGGACTTTCTGTTCTTCGCGGTTCACCTTCTGAACCACGCCGACAAATCCTTCCAGGGGACCGTCCATAACGCGTACGCTCTGACCTTCCTCGAAATCGATGCGGATGATGGTCTTGTCGACGCCCATGGAATTGACTTCTTCCTCTGTGAGCGGGATCGGCTTGCTTCCCGGTCCGACAAAGCCCGTCACACCGCGCGTATTGCGGACGATATACCAGGACTCATCCGTCATGACCATCTTGACCATGACATAGCCGGGAAAGATCTTTCTTGCCACGCTCTTGCGTTTGCCGTTGCGTACTTCAACGACCTCTTCCAGAGGCACGTTCACTTCCTGGATCAGATTCTGAAGGCCGCGGTTCTCGATCATTTTCTCGAGATTCGCCTTGACCTTGTTCTCATATCCGGAATAAGTATGCACGACATACCAGAGGCTGTCCTCCGGGTCTTCGCGTTTGGTCTCTTCAAGAACTTCTGCAGATTCGATCTTTTCGCTCATCAGTCTTCGCTCCTTAACCAACCAACCACTTGAACACGGGCGTCAGCGCCAGATCCATCAGCCAGATGACCAATGTGAATGCTGCGACGAACGCAAGCACGGCAAGTACCGCTTTCACCAGTTCTTTTCTGGTCGGCCATGTTACTTTCTTCAGCTCCTGCCAGACATCCTTGATATAACGAATCGGACCACGGCGGCCGTTTTTCTTGGCGTCGTTCTTCTTCGCAGGCTTCTTTGCGTTGTCTTTCTTCGCAACTGCCTTGTTGTCCTTTTTGGCAACAGCTTTATTGTCTTTTTTCTTCAGTGCAACTTCGTTTGCCATTTCTCTTCCACCCTTACTTTTCCTTCGATCGGTTTTTCTGATTACCGTGTCTCTCTGTGAATCGTATGAGTTTTGCAGAAGCGGCAGTATTTGCGCATTTCGAGACGATCAGGATTATTCTTTTTGTTCTTCATCGTGTCGTAATTGCGCTGCTTGCATTCTGTGCAAGCCATCGTGACTTTTACGCGCATCGCGAAACACCTCCATAGCAGATTATCCCTTTATAAGAGAGATACCATAATATGATAGCGCAAAGGGTCCTATGTGTCAACGAAAAAACCGCTTTTTTTCGTGTCTGCACAAAGGTTTTCAGCCTTTCCAAACAGGAAGGTCTCCTTCCGTGAAGGAAGGAGACCGGCTTTTCTCTTTTTGCCTTCCGATCACCCGATCTCAGGCTCGATCAGTCCGTACGTGCCGTTGTTGCGTTTGTAGACTACCGCGATGTCGTTGGTCTCTACATCCAGATATACGAAGAAATTGTGTCCCAGCATCTCCATCTGCTCCACAGCCTCGTAGGCGTCCATGGGCTTGACGGCGAAGCGCTTCGTACGTACGATCTGGATCTCCTCCTCCTGGTCATCATCCTCCTCGTCGAAGTAGAGCGGCGCCTCCGCAACGGCATTGTTTTTCAGTCTGTGTTCGATCCTCTTGCGGTTTCTGCGGATCTGATGCTCGATCTTGTCCAGTACAGTGTCCATGGAAGTATATACGTCGTATCCGGTATCCTCAGCTCTCAGGATGCTTCCTTTGAGCGGGATCGTGATCTCTATGGAATCCCGCGTTCCTTCACGCGAGAACATGGCAACGACTTTGGCGTCCGGGCGCAGATAGCGCTCCAGTTTTGCCGCTTTCTTTTCGAACATCACGCGCATGTCGTCGGACACGGTGAAGTTCCTGCTGCTGATGGTAAGAATCATAACTGAATCTCCTTTCCCGTGTGGCCGTTCCGCCGCCGGATACACTTGTCCCGGGGCATCCAGGACCACACTCCGTTCTTTGTTGGCTTTATTGTACACCAAAGCGCGGGATCCTGTCACGGGATTTACACTTTTTCATATTTCGTAAGATTCTGCGCCCAGATGCCGCTTCGCACCATGAAGAATCCGAGAACGCATTTGACCGCCTCGAACATCTGCACGATGAAGTACAGCGGCACAGTTGGCACGGACGTAAAGCGCGTAAGGATGAATGCGCACGGGATCGTGAGCCCCCAGGCAAAGCAGGAGTCGAAAAGAAACGTCACGAGCGTCTTTCCGCCGCAGCGCAGAATGAAATAGGAAGCGTTCGCGAACGCATACAGCGGCATACACACGGCGCCGACTCTGATCAGCAACGTTGCCATATGGCGGACCTGATCCGTCGTATTGTACAGAAGCGGAAAAAGGCCGGACACCGAAAGAAGCAGCCCTCCCGTAGCCACGCAGATCAGAACAGAAAACAGCATATGCTTCCCCGCGTCCTGTCTTGCCTCTTCGATCTTCCCTTCGCCCAGCTGATGCCCCAGCTGGATCCCGATGGCGTTGCCCATGGCAAGAAAGGAGATATTGAATACATTTGCCACAGTCTGCGCGATATTGAGGGCAGCTACAGTTGCCAGCCCGCGCGTGGAATAACACTGCATGAGCGCTGCCTGGCCGCCGGACCAGAGCGCTTCATTTGCAAGAAGCGGCGCAGCCTTCGCAGAGACCGTGCGCACCAGATCCTTCGGGATCCGGAACAGTTTTCGGTAGACGCCGATAATGAAGGCGTTGCGTTCGATGTGGCGGTGCGTCCAGAGCATGACGACCGCCATCTCCACAAAGCGCGAAAGCACCGTCGCTGCCGCTGCGCCCTGCACGCCCAGCGCCGGCATGCCCAGTTTTCCGTAGATCAGGACCCAGTTTCCCGCGAGATTCACAAAGACCGCGAGAATCCCGGCGCGCATCGGCACCACCGTCTCCCCCGTGTTGCGCAGCGTCGTGGAATAGACCTGCGTCACGGCGAAAGGCAAAAGCCCCGCGTACATGACCGCCAGATAATTCATGGCAAAGCGCAGCGTCTCGGTCACGCTTGCACCGGAACCGTCCTGATGCAGATAAAAACCGATCAGCTGCCTTCCGAAAAGAAGAAACGCAGCCGCTCCCGCCGCGGAAAGAAGCACCGCAAGGATGATCTGCATGCGGAACGTATAGCGCACGCCTTCCTCGTCGCGGTTCCCGTGGAACTGCGCCGTGAAGATCCCGATGCCGGCCGTTCCGCCGAACACGCACAGATTGAAGATGAACATCAGCTGGTTCACGATGGCGACGCCGCTCATGGGATCCGTTCCCAGATGTCCCACCATCACGTTGTCCAGCATGCCAACCAGATTCGTGATCCCGTTCTGGATCATGATCGGGACCGCAACACGCATGATGCTGCGATAGAACGTCCTGTCTCCGATCAGTCTGTGCCTGTTTGTCACCTGTGTTTACCCTCTCTTTCGTCATACAAAAAGAAGTGTATCCGAAAAACAAAAAAGAAACAATGGATATCGGCATCCATTGTTTCTTCTTTGTTTCTGACTTTATCTCTGTGCGCTCTGTCTCATTTTCTGGAAACACTCTTTGCAGTATACAGGACGGTCGTCACGGGGAAGAAAATTGACCTGATCCGTCTTGCCACATGCAGCACATACGATTTCGTGCAGTTCATGGGGGGCGTTGTTGCGGGCGATCTTTCTTGCATCGCGGCAGGCTTTGCAGCGGACGGGTTCATTCTGGAAGCCCTTCTCTGCGTAGAACTCCTGCTCTCCTGCGGTGAAGATGAATTCTTTTCCGCAGTCTCTGCAAATGAGAGTCTTGTCTTCGAACATGTCGGATTATTCTCCTCTTGTTTACTCATGCATGAATCGGAAGCTGACCTGGTCTTTTCCCCCGCACCCGCCGTCTGGAAGGTTCGCTACCCGGCAATCGCCTCTCACTACTTACTCCTCTCACTGTCGTGGACGGACTTACTTCTAGAACGCACCATGATCACCGAAACTTTGTCCGGCTTACGCGGATCGCTTTGCCTGCGTCTGGCTTCGATTTGCAACCACAGACCTTCGCTCATGCATAGTAGACATTATAGCCATTTCGTGTATCCTAATTCAATCTACGTTTTGGGGAGGTTATGCCCTCTTTTTTCCCTTTTCTGTCATTTTTCTCCTTTTTTCGCTCATTTTCATCATTTTGTGAAAAAACAACGTTTTTTTAACGTCCCTAATGTTCACACGTCACCTCTCAGACGCTGCAGAAGGCATCCGTAGCGCTGTGCGATCCGGTCGTTGTCCACCATCCGGCAGATGCTCTGCTCGCTCCCGACGAGAACGACCATTTTTTTTGCGCGCGTAAGCGCGGTATACAGGAGATTGCGGGTCATCAGCATCGGCGCCCCGCCGAGGACCGGCATGACGACGACATCGTATTCGGATCCCTGGGATTTGTGCACGGAGATCGCGTACGCGATGCTCACCTCATCCAGATCCTCAAAGGCATATTCCACAAAGCGCCCGTCGTCCAGTTCCACAAGCAGGCTCTTTTCCTCCTCGTCGATCATCCGGATCATACCGCTCTCACCGTTGAAGACGCCTTCTCCTTCCTCGTCCCCTCTGCGCCATTTGATGCGGTAATTGTTTTTTGTCTGCATGACCTTGTCTCCGTTCCGGAACACGGTCCTGCCGACCTGGATCTGCGGTTTTCCCGCCTCCGGCGGATTGATGGCCTCCTGCAGCATCTCATTAAGACTGTTGACGCCCGCCTCTCCCTTGCGCATCGGCGCAAGGACCTGGATGCCCGTAAAAACATCCTGCCCCGTAAAGGCCGGAAGGCGTCTCCTGCAAAGCTCCACGACACTCTGCGCCGCTTTCTGCGCGGTCGCCTGGCGTTCAAAGAAGAAGTCCCTGTCCCGCACATGCAGCTTGGGATATCTGCCCTCGTTGATCCTGTGCGCGTTGGTAACGATCAGACTCTCCCGCGCCTGCCGGAAGATCTCATGCAGCATCACGCAGTCCGCAGCGCCGGAACCGATGATATCCCGGAGCACATTTCCGGGTCCGACACTTGGAAGCTGATCCTGATCCCCGACCAGCACGAGCCGCGCCCCGCGGGGCACCGCGCGCAGAAGCCGGTTCATCAGAAACAGATCCACCATGGAGCACTCGTCGATGATGATCACGTCCGCGTCCAGAGGATAATCCTGATTCCGGTTGAAATAACCGGGGCCGTTGTCATCGCTCATATATTCCAGCATCCGGTGCACGGTCTTCGCTTCCCTGTCTGTCGCATCCTGCATCCTCCGCGCCGCTCTTCCGGTCGGCGCTGCGAGAAGCACCTGTATTCCCTGCGCCTCCAGGATCTCCAGCACGACACGCAGGATCGTCGTCTTCCCCGTTCCGGGGCCGCCCGTGATCACACAGAGGGGCGATCTCAGGGCACTGAGCACAGCCTGATGCTGCTCCTCGGCAAGTTCGATCCCCAGCGCTTCCTCCGCGCCGCGGATCCAGCCCTCCGGGTCGTCCGTTTCGTCCTCGCCCTGTCCCGCGATCTGGAGAAGCCGCTCGGCGGTATACCGTTCGTTCTCCAGCATGGACGCCTCGTACAGCCATGTATCCCCGCCGACCGTCTGCGGGATCAGATACTGCCCGATCTCGAGCTCCTCCACCATCCGTTCGATCGGCGCGCTGTCCGCGTCAAGCAGCTTTTGCGCCTCCTGCACCAGGATCTCCCGCGGCAGGCATACATGTCCGAATTCCGTCGCACGGTTCATCGTGTACAGGATCCCCGCGCGGATCCGCTGTTCATCGTCTTTTTCCTTGCCCAGCTGCCGTCCGATCCTGTCCGCGATGACGAATCCGATCCCGTCGATCTCCTCGGCAAGCCGGTACGGGTTCTCCGTCACAAGGAGCTTTGTCGCGTCGCCGTATTGTTTGTAGATCTTGACCGACAGAAGGGGCGTCACGCCGTGTCCCTGCAGAAAGACCATCGTGTTGCGCATCTCCTGCTGCTGCCGGAACGACTCCGCGATCTTTGCGGATTTCACTGCGCCGATCCCCGGGATCTCCTCCAGTCTGTGCGGCGCGTAGTTCATCACATCCAGCGACTCTTTTCCGAAATGCCGCACGATCAGATGCGCCGTCGCGGGCCCCACGCCCTTGACAAGTCCCGAAGCCAGGTACCGTTCGATCCCCACAAGATCGCTTGGCATCACCGTCTCGCAGTTGTCGACCTTCATCTGGATCCCGTATGTCGGATGCTCCGTGTACACGCCATGGACGCGCACACGTTCCCCCTCTTCAAACAGAGAAAGGATGCCGACGGCGGTCAGTTCTCCGCCATCGTCATCCGTGATCTCCAGCACGGCATAGCCGTTGTCCTCATTCTTGAATTTTACAGACGTGATCACGCCTTCAAAGACGTTCTCCTGATCCTCTCTGCTCATAGCGCCGCTGTCAGCTGTTCCACACGGTCCGTCTTCTCCCACGGGAAGATCTCCCGGCCGAAATGGCCGTAACTGGCTGTTTTCCCGTAGATCGGACGGCGAAGATCCAGCTGTTCGATGATGGCAGCCGGCCGCAGGTCAAAGACTTTGCGCACTGCCTTCTCGATTTTCTCCTCGTCCGTTTTCTGTGTGCCGAAGCAGTCCACCTGCACCGCTACCGGGTGCGCCACACCGATGGCGTAGGACACCATGAGTTCGCACCTGGACGCCAGACCTGCCGCCACGATGTTCTTGGCGACATAGCGCGCCGCATAGCTTGCGCTGCGGTCGACCTTTGTCGGATCCTTCCCGGAAAACGCGCCGCCGCCGTGTCTTCCGTATCCGCCGTATGTATCCACAACGAGCTTGCGTCCGGTGAGACCGGAGTCTCCGGTCGGTCCGCCGATGACGAACCTGCCCGTCGGATTGACCAGGATCCTGGTCTTTTCATCCATCCAGGCGCCGCATTTGCCCGCCATGATGATCTTCTTCGTGACCGCATCCTTCAGTGAAGGCATGTCGATCTCGGGAACATGCTGTGTGGAAAGAACGATCGAATCGATCCGCACGGGACGGTCTCCCTCGTATTCCACGGTGACCATCGCCTTGCCGTCCGGAAGCAGGAACGGCATGCTGCCGCTCTTTCTCTCCCGCGCCAGGGCGTACGTCAAATCGTGCGCCAGCATGATCGGAAGCGGCATGAGCTCCGGCGTCTGGTCACATGCAAAACCGAACATCATGCCCTGATCCCCCGCGCCGATATCCGCGGCATCCTGCGCGCTGCGCGTCTCAAGGGCATTGTTCACACCCATCGCGATATCCGGGCTCTGTTCATTGATCGCCGTGAGCACCGCGCAGCTGTTTCCGTCAAAACCGGTCCGGATGCTGTCATATCCGACTCTGCAGACAGTCTCGCGCACGATCGTCGGGATGTCCACATAATGCTCCGTCGTGATCTCGCCCATGACGAACACGACGCCCGTCGTGGCGGTCGTCTCACAGGCGACTCTGGACAGCGGGTCCTTCTCGAGCATCGCGTCCAGCACCGCGTCGGAGATCTGGTCGCACAGTTTGTCCGGATGCCCTTCCGTTACGGATTCACTGGAAAACAGAATGTGTTTGTTCATAATATCTCTCCAATCTTGGGGTCAAAATAGTGTCACGACTCCGTACAGCAGCATGATCGCAAGGCCTGCCACCACGTTGCCGACGAGAACGACGGGAACGGATTTCTTCAGCGGAATATTGAGCACGGATGCGATCAGCGATCCGGTCCACACCCCTGTCGTGGGAAGCGGGATCGCGACGAAGAGGAACAGTCCCAGGACCTCCGCGTACTTCGTCACCTTTCCGCTTTTCTTTTCCCCTCTGCGCTGCATCCAGGCAGCCACCTTGCGGAGCATCTTCGTCTGATACATCCACCGCATGAGGGGGCGGAGAAAAAAGAGAAGGAGCAGAGCGGCAAGTGAAGACCCCGCCAGTGCAAGAAGATACGTCAGCCACGGATGGAGCCCCCAGGCCTGACCCAGAATGATCGCTCCCTTGAGTTCCCAGATCGGGAACATCGACGACAGGAACACGACCAGTTCTCTGGCAAAGCCCGCGTTCGCCATATTCATGAAAAAACTCTGCATGCTTCCTCCTCTGATCTGCACTAAAACCACAGATGAGTATACCTTAGGAGAAAAGAACCTGTCAAACAGATCGGTGCCGGATCAGCGAAGAACAGCGCCGCAATCCTGCGGCGCTGTTCTTCTTCGTGCCTGTGTTTTCATCATCGTGCCTGAACCGCTATCGCGATGGTCTCATCTGCAAGCATTTCCCGCACCTTCTCAATGAGGTTGCCGGGTTTGTCAGCATCCGGTGACTGTCCGAAAATGACCATATGCACACCGTTTTCCCTGACATAATCCACCAGAGTCTGCGCAACATCCTCGCTTCGCACCACGGTCATCTCCGCCTCATGCGTTTTGCTCACGCCGAAGAGAAACTCCAGCGCGTCGGCCTCGTTGAGCGTATTGAAGAAGCGCTGATGACTTCCTGCCACATGGATCACGTGCAGTTTCGCCTGCGTCGCAGCCGCGGCCTTCGCTCCCGCCTCGATCAGGCGTTCACACGATTTCTGTGTCGTGACACAGACGAGTACGACCGGCTGTTCCACTGTCCTATTCCTCCAAAATCTTATTCACTCGGCGGGATCACTTCGACCCAGTAGCCGTCCGGGTCTTCCACGAAATAGATCCCCATTCCGTGATTCTCAAAACAGATGCATCCCATAGCCTCATGCCGCGCGTGCGCCTTTTCCATGTCGTCCGTCATGAACGCCAGATGCGTTTCATTGTCTCCCAGCTCATACGGTTCCTTCCTGTCGTGCAGACATGTCAGTTCGATGCAGAAGCGTCCGTCCGCGTCTGACAGAAAAACCAGCGTAAAGGAACCGTCCGCCGCCTCTTTTCTGCGCATTTCGCGCAAATCGAACGCATCCGCATAAAAGCGGATGGAGCGGTCCAGATCGAGCACATTGATATTCATATGGTCAAAACAGAATGCCATGCCTTTCTCCTTTCCGAACCTTACAGGTTCTCGGGATCGAAGTCACAGTAGTCGCCGCGCTCGGTCGGCGCCCAGCAAAGCTGTCCCGTCTTGGACATCTTCTGACGGAACCGGAGCCCGGTGTCCAGCTCGTCCCCGTAATGCATCGGGACGATCAGAATCGGACGCATCGTCCTTGCAAAATGCGAGGCGCCCGCGTCATAACCCCTTCCCATGCGCGGATCCACCGGGAAGAATACGATATCGAACTGGAGATCCTTCAGGTTCTCCATCTCGCGCAGATACTCGCGCTTGGCGAGCGTCACTTCCTCTTCCGTGGATTCCTCGATCCAGTGCCAGAGATTGAAATCCCCAGCGTGGAAGATCTGGAAACCGTCCGCGTTGATCACGAAGGAAACACCGGCGTCTGTGGAACCGTAGGTATCCACGGAGATCCCATCCACATCCACATGCTCGTAGGGTGCCATGCGGATCGCCTTGTTGCGCGTACGCACATCAGAGGAAAGGATATAGGAGATGTTTCCGCG
>JAFRLQ010000141.1 GCA_017431145.1 Clostridia bacterium
CACCCGGATCGGTCTGAGCGGGCACTCGATGGGCACATGGTCCTCCTGGAGCGTCGCTGCCGCGTATGCCGGCGCCGTCAACGAAAAGGGACAGGATATCTCCCCCAAAGCGACGGTCCTTCAGTGCGGTGAGCTTTTCCGCGATTCCGTATATGACACCAACAGCATCTACTTTAACAACGTGCTTCTGCTGCAGGCGAAATACGACGAATTCAGTTACTTCCGTGATTATGAAAAGACCGTTTCCGATGAACTTCTCAAAAGCGATCTGAGAACGGAATTCCTCGGAACGACGGCGGATCAGGCTGCCTGGAACACGACGTACGGTTCCGTGCAGGACGGCACCGCAAGGCGGATCGAGCTGCTCATGACCAACCACCGTCTTACGACGCACAATAACCGCGGCCTCACAGCCGCCATCGACTGGTTCACCGAAGCGCTCGGTATCCAAACGGATCTTGCCTCCTCCGGCCATATTGCCATGCTGAAGGAATGGCTGAATCTCCTTGCGCTGTTCACGGTGCTTGCTGCATCTCTTGTTTTCATGGAGCTGCTTCTGACGCTTCGCTTCTTCGCGCCTGTCGCGCATGCGCTTCCGGATCAAACCGGGATCAGACGCGGCGGAAAATGGTGGGGACCCGCCTGTGTCGCGATCCTGCTTTCCGGTCTCACTTATCCCTTCATGACGCAGCTCGGGCACGGACTGCTGCCCCTTCCGGAAGGCGTGTTCCGCATGACGGTCGGAAACGGATTCCTCTCCTGGTACGGTTTCCTTGTCATCATCAACATCGTAATGCTTCTTGCGGGCAAGCGGCGCGCAAAGAAGAAAGGTCTCGCCGCCAGCTGGTTCGATTATGGCCTGTCAAGCTCCGCAAAACCCGAAAAAATCGACTGGATGCTGGTGCTGAAAGCCGGGATCCTCGCGGTCCTGATGGCACTTCTTGTCTACTGCTTCACCTGGCTCTGCAGCGTGCTGTTCAAGCTGGATCTGCGGATCATCTGGCCGATGTTCCGGCCGTTCAACGCGATGCGTCTGGGACAGTTCTTCGTGTATCTGTGGGTCTTCGTCCTGTTCTTCCTGTTCGCCAACTCCAAAGCGCTGGCGCAGCTGCGCGGCGGATCGATGTACAGGAAAGGAGCAGTCGCGTTCCTGCGTTCATGGCTCCGCTGCGCGTTCGTCATGGCAGGTGGCATCATTCTGATCGTGCTTCTGGAGTACATCCCCTTCTTCATGGATATCGGTCCCGGCGCGGATCTGCTGTTCAGTCCGACGTTCGGCGGACCGTTCATGTCCCTGATGATCCTGCTCCTGCCGCAGATCATCGTCTATTCCTTCCTGGATACCTACTGCTATCGCCGTACAGGCAATGTCTATACCGGCGCGTTCCTCGCCGGCATCCTCGGATGCTGGATCGTAACCGGCGGGTCCAGTTTCCTTTGATCCAAACCTTTCAGAACAGCCCTTTCCGCATCTGCTGCGGAGGGGGCTGTTTTCGTTTCCGCACAGCTTCTGCACAGTCCGTCTGTGTTGTCACTGAAAGACGGGATGTGTTATATTTGTCTCAAAGAAAACGTTCTATCTATCATGGAGGCTTCTATGTTTACGACACTGACACTGAACCCCTGCATCGACCGCACGACCTACATCCGCGGACTGACATATGGCGAGTACAACGCCGTCGTACAGAGCAATGTGGATATCTCCGGCAAGGGGATCAACGTATCCGTCTGCTGCGCCCAGTTGGGGCTTCCCACACACGCGGTCTACTACAACTACCTCAATGACAAGGACACCGTCCCCGGATTCCTTGCAGAAAAAGGCGTCCCCGGCACAGCGATCGACGTCCCGGGATCCATCCGCATGAATATCAAGCTCTTTGATCTGGAATCCAGCGTGATGACCGAATGCAATGAAAAAGGCACGCCTGTCTCCGAAGAGGCTGTGCAGATGGCATATGACGCCGTGCTTGACCAGATCGACGCCTCCACCGCCGTTATTCTGACCGGCAGCGTCCCTCCCGGTGTGCCGACCGATTTCTACTACAAGCTGATCCTGGAGATCAAAAAACGCGGAAAGATCGCGTTCCTTGACGCAGACAAGGATCTGCTGATCAAGGGTGTGGAAGCGATCCCGGACTATATCAAGCCCAACCGCAGCGAACTGCAGCGTCTCGTCGGCCGCGAACTGCGCAGCAACGACGCGATCATCGACGCAGCCCAGGATCTTCTGCGCAAGGGGATCAAACACATCTGCGTCTCCATGGGCGGAGACGGCGCGCTGATGTGCGATGAGACAGGCGTTGTCTACGCAAAACCGTCCAAGATCGACGTCCGCGGCGTCCAGGGCGCAGGCGACTCTCTGGTCACCGGCATTCTGATGGCGATCACAGAGGAACTCGGTCTGGAAGACACGCTCCGCTACGCCGTCGCGGTCGCCAACGGTTCTCTGATCCGTGAAGGCACACTGATGTGCACGCCTGAAAACTTCAGGATGATGCTCCCTCTGGTCGAAGTCGAACGTATCCGCTGAACCCCGCGGATCACATATTTTCTTAAAAAAGGAGAGCCTGCCATGTCACTCGTACAATTTCAGTTTGAGAGCCAGTACCTCGGCATCAACACCAACATCAACGTCATCCTGCCCGACAAGCCCCGCGATCAGGAGCCCGCGCAGTTCTACGGCAGCGGAAAGAAATACCGCGTTCTCTGGCTTCTGCACGGTACCTTCGGCGATTATTCCGACTGGCTGCGCAAATCCAATATCGAGCTGTATGCCTGTGAACGGGATCTGATCGTCGTCATGCCTTCCGGCATGAACGCAAACTATGAAAACTGGCCGAATTTCACGCTTGGCTACATGATGTACAACTATCTGTTCGACGAACTGATGCCGCTCATCTACAACTGGTTCCCCGCTTCCGGTGACCCGAAGGACAACTTCATCGCCGGGCTTTCCATGGGCGGACGCGGAACTCTCCGCTATTTCCTCTCCCATCCGGAAAAATTCGCAGGTGCCGCAACCATGTCTTTTGTCCCTGTGGACTATGATCTGTCCGAAAACGCGGAAAAACTGGACCGCATCGCCGCTGCCGACCGGAAGATGCTGGAGAGCCACGCCTGCACCAGTGAAGGCGAGCTGAACAACTGGTCCCGTGATCTGCGTCAGCGCAACGACATGGATGTCTGGGGAGGAAAAGACGCCTTCCTCGCATCGAAAGCCAATCTGTGGCCGCAGTTTGAAGCGTTCGCAAAGATGGAGAACCCGCCGAAACTGTTCGTCTGCTGCGGAGAGGACGATCCCCTGTTCTATACGAACGGAAACTATGGGAAATTCCTCGCCTATCTGGACAAACTGGGTATCGCCTACGGTCACAGTGAAGGTCCCGGTGCGCACGAATGGCGCGTCTGGGAACGTGACATCCAGTTGGTGCTGGATTACTTCGGCATCGCAGACGAGAAGGCGGGCAACGCATTCTGATTCAAAAATCAAAAAGGGGCGTGTTACCGGACACGCCTCTTTTTCAGAAATGAGGATATTGCTATGAGATTTACAAAAATGCACGGAGCGGGAAACGATTTTATCCTGCTTGAAAACATGGACCTGTCGCTTCGGGAGGACCAGCTGGGTCCTCTCGCCAAACGGCTGTGCGCCAGAAGGCTTTCCATCGGCGCCGACGG
>JAFRLQ010000142.1 GCA_017431145.1 Clostridia bacterium
ATTTCTTCATAGTGATCCAGGAAGATCTGCTGCAAAACATTTCTGTTCATGGATCGATTATGCAGAAGCAGCGACAGAAAAACAACTACCCCTCAAGATTGAGGGGCAGGGGTGTTGAAGTGTCGCAGACACTTTTTTACGGCAGCTTTTCGGGATATCTGCCATGCTGCACTTCTGTCTGATATAATCGGTTCAAGAAGTTTAAAAGCGTTCCCGCAGACGGACGCATGCGGAACGCAGGGGGAGGAATTGAATATGACGGAAAAGGCACTGAGAAGAAGAGAACTCGTGAAGATCGCGGAGCAGTTCACGGAGGCGCTGATCGAAAAACGACCGGATCTGATTCCGCTGGCGGAAAATGTCCGCGCGACCTACAACGGGGAAGCAAGGGAAGTCGGAGACAATGAGGTCTGGCACAATACACTGACGATCCGGGAACGGCAGACATTCATCGATCCCGTGTCGGGTCAGTTCGTCTTCTTCGGCATGACGAGCAACGAGACGGTGGAGCGCAATGAGATCTTTCCGATCGAGAATCATTTCTACGCGAAGAATTTCCACTATACGGCGCGCGTAAAGGTGGAGGATCACAGGATCACTGAGATCGAGGAATGCGGTGCGGATACGCGTATGCGGCATTTCTACGCGGATGTCGATGAGATCCGGCTGCCGGATCTGGAATTCGAGATCCCGATCCCGGAGGAGGAGCGTTCCACGAGAGAGGAACTGATCGGGATCGTCAACATGTACTGGGATGCGCTGGACAGGCAGGGCGACTGGGAGAATCTTCCGGTCCATCCCGACGCGCAGAGGTTCGAAAACGGATACCGGACAACGAATCACTCCTATTCCGTGCGAGGGGACTTCAAGCACAACCCGGGTTTCCGCTGGCCGTCGCCGAGGGGTACGCGCGAGTTTCCCGTCGTGGATCCCGTGCGCGGTCTGGTGGTGAGCTACTGCATGCTGGAAGGAGGCGGAAACGTGCGTGACGGCGGGCGCGGCGTCTATATCGTAGAGGCGTTCAAGATCCGCGACGGAGCGATCAGCCACCTGATGGCACATTTCCCGCGTCTGTTCGGAGAGACGGGCTGGGAACAGAAAGAGTGAAAAGAGGATCGCAAAACATGTGGTTTCGTTGTAGAATGTTTCTGAAGCATAAAGAAACAGGAACGGAAGACATTGCGAAAAACGATCTATTACACTGACGAACTGAACGAAGATTTTGCGGAAAACGGCATCAAAACGAAAAAGATACCGGCGGACTTTGTCTATCTTCACAGGGAATGGTACTGGCGCGCTGCGGCGACGCTGATCTACAGAGTGATCGCCTGGCCGATCGTATTCCTTTTTGTGAAGGTCGTCTATCTGCAGCGCTTCCGGAACAGAAAGGTCATGCGAAAGATCAGCAGGGAAGGCGGGTATCTTTACGCGAACCATACGAATGCGCTGCTCGACGTTTATACGCCGTATATCGTCCGGCTGAGAAGAAGGAACTACATCGTTGCGGGTCCCGATGCGTTCTCTATACCGGGCATATGCTGGCTGGTGCAGATGCTCGGCGGGATCCCGCTGGGTTCCACGATCGCACAGGAACATCAGATGCGTGAGTGTGTGCAGGAGCGCGTGCGGGACGGAAATCTTGTGACGGTATTCCCGGAGGCGCATATCTGGCCGTATTATACAGGGATCAGGCCGTACAGATCGGCGACGTTCCATTATCCGGCGCAGGACGGCGCGGCGGTATACACCATGACGCACTGCTACAGGAAAAGAAGGATCGGACGCTACGTGAAGGTCGATACCTATCTGGACGGTCCGTTTTATGCGGATATGTCGCTGCCGCTCCCGCAGCGCAGACAGGAACTGCGGGACAGATGCTATGACGCGATGTGCAAAAGAGCGGAAGCACATTCGGATTACGCGTACTGGACCTATTTGCGGAAGGAAACAGAGAAAGAAAAAACGGAAGGGGAACAGATCAGATGACAAAAGTCGCTTTTTTCGGACTTGGCGCAATGGGAGAGCCGATGGCGGAAAACCTGCTGAAGGCCGGATACAGTGTCTCAACAGCGATACACAGAAGCCGTGACGCGGCGGAAAGACTGGAGAAAGCGTTCGGGCTGACGATCGCAGACGATCCTTTGGAGGCAGTCCGTGACGCGGCATACGTGATCACGATCATACCGGAAGACGCGGACGTGAAACCCTTTCTTGTGCGTGAGGATCTGCGTGGGGCAATGCGCAAGGACGCCGTCGTGATCGAAATGTCGTCAACGATGGCACAGACCGTGTGTGAAGTAGATCGGTTTTACGCCGAATGCGGCATCCGCGTGATCGACGCGCCGGTAAGCGGCGGTGTGACCGGTGCGCAGAAGGGAACGCTGACGATCTTTGCTTCGGGAGACGATGAGGCGATCGTGCAGGCGCATCCCCTTCTTGAAGCGATGGGAACGAACGTGTTCCATCTGGGAAAATGCGGCAACGGAAAAGCGTTCAAGAACCTGAACAACCTGCTCGGCGCGGTCAATACCATGGTGATCTCCGAAGCCTATCATATTGCGCAGAAAAACGGCCTTGACCTGCGTCAGTTCTTTGACGTGGTATCGGTCAGCAGCGGGGACTCCTCCCAGTTCCGGCAACGGTATCTGAGGATGGTGGATGGGGAATTCGAGGGCGGGTTCCAGCTGAAACTTGCCCGGAAGGATCTGAGGAATGCGCTGGGCATGGCGCATGGTGTTCCGGCGCCACTGAGCGCACTGACGCTTGAGCTGATGAACGCTGCGGATCCGTCGACCGAGACGGAAGACATGTCGGCGGTGGAGAAGATACTGAAGATCTGAACGTTTGCCCCGTCAGAATAAGAACGATACTGCACGGCACCGGAAAGCAAATTCTGCTCCCGGTGCATTCTTATGGGAGGGAGAGAAAAAAGCCGGAAAATACTGTATGATGAAACAAATGAAGGTGATCCCGCGCAACAGGGCCTGTCTGTGAAGGACTGCGGAAAGAAGGATTTCATTGATTGGGGAGGGAGAAAAAATGAAGATTGCTGTGGTATGGTCAAGTCCCAACAGGGAGGGATTGACAGCGAGCGCAAAGGACAGTTTTATTTCAGGGCTGCAAAAAGCCGGCGCGCAGGTGGAGCAGATCCATATGAACGTGCTGTCGCTGGAACACTGCAGAGCATGCGGCGACGGCTGGGGACCTTGCAGAAGCGAGGGACGGTGCGTGATCAAAGATGATTTCGAGAACGTCTGTCAACTACTCCACCTTATAGAAGATGGAGCTTGTAACTACCCTGTGGTACGCGATGACGAAAGTCATCTCCCACATTTTGTCATCTGACCCTGAGATCAGAAGTGGTGTTACATTGCAGGCATGCTGACAAATGCCTCCGGCACAGAGTCATGCTCTGTACCCGCTGCATCCGGTACTAGATCGATTCCCATGCGATGCAGATTCATCGCCGCGATGCGGTCGTCGTTGGAACGGTA
>JAFRLQ010000018.1 GCA_017431145.1 Clostridia bacterium
ACGTTATTACAACCAAAAACGGATCAAGGCATCCCTTGGGTACCGAAGTCCTATCGAGTATCGCAACGAAATGCTTGCTGCATAGAAAAACTCCGACGATTTCTCGTCGGAGGAAAAGTCTAACTTTTTGGGGTCACCTCATCTTCACCGGCGCCCGCCTTTTGTTTTCTGACTCTCATTCAGTCGATCTTTCCGTTCTTTCTCAGGAGCTCCTCCACCAGCGTGACGCACTCGAACACAAGTCCGTTGCAGTGCTCCGACCTCGGGATCCCGTTCTGTACGCTTGCTTTCAGAAGCTCGGCGCAGTCTGTCATGCCGCCGTGACGCTCTTTCAGCGTATCGTAGTATGTGCCGACCGTCTCTTTATCGTCCAGGCCGAACAGTCCCAGCGCCATCAGTCCTCCGGTGATCGCCCCGCATACGGAGCCGCGTTTCATCCCGCCTCCGAAGTTCATTGCCACACCAAAAAGCGTCTCCTCATCCGCACCCGCCTTCTCTGCGAACGGGATCAGCACCGCCTGTGCGCAGTTGTAATGCGGAGACGCGATCGCGCGAAGCTGGACCGCTCTTTCAAGATATTCACTCATCGATGATTCCTCCGGATCTTTCTTTTGTGGTCATTCTAACATTTCTTCGGAGGTCTGTCATACGTTGTCAGGAACATCGTATCCAGCAGACGGGTCCCCGCCTCTGTCCGGAAGATCCTTTCCCGCACACTGCGTACCGCGTCCTGCGACTCGTTCTGCTCAAACAGATTGACGAGAAAATCCGCCTCCACCAGGATCTGATAGTCGATCCCGTCGATGCTGTCGTAGGTGTGATGGTGCCCGACAAGATACATGACCCGCCCGATCTGCCGCTGCGTATACCCGCCGCACGCGTTCATGAGACGTTCCGCGATCGGGGGCCCCTGTTCCTCCTGATAGGGTCCCGCGGAGGAACCGTACACCTCCCGGGCCTTGCGGATCCCCACGTCATGCATCAGCGCGGCCGCCTCCAGCGTGTCCGCCGTTTCCGCGTCGAGCGCCTCCTGCGCCGCAATCGCAGCAGCGAAGCTGTGAACCTTCAGACTGTGCTGCACCTGCTTGGGATCCCCCTCGTTGTACTCCGCCATCAGGGACAGAAGCTTTGCTGTTTTCCGATCCATCTCATTCACACCCCTTTCCCTTCCCATTATAACCGCTTTTGGGATAACTGCATCATCGTGTTCAGATGCGGAACAAGCCCTTGCGCAGCAATTAAGATGAGCGGGCGAAATCGCCCGCTCATCGTCCGTACCGTTTCAGTTTTCTGTGACTGTGATCCGTACATCTCCGCTCGTCGTGGTGATCCTGCACATGCCGCCGTCTCTCGTGCTCTGCGGCGCGTGGACGCTTCCGGAATTCGTCTTGATCTCATAGAACCTATCTGAAAGAAGCTCCAGCTCCACGTCTCCGCTGTTGACCCGGATCTCGATCTCGCCCGCATCCGTGGCATCCGCCTCGATCTCGCCGCTGCCGCTATCATGTTTCAGAAGGCCGTCTACGAGAACGTTGTGAAGATCCGTCTGGCCGCTGTTCGCTTTGGTCGTGAGCGTCCCTGTCTTCATGTCCGCGCATTCGATATCGCCGCTGCTCGTTGTGATCTCCACATCATCCGCCTCGACGGTCGCGGCTTTGATCTCGCCGCTGCCCGCCTTTGCCCGGAGCGTTCCGGTCACAATGCCGTTCAGTTCGATATCGCCGCTGGT
The DNA here is from genome assembly GCA_017431145.1 of Clostridia bacterium. Lineage (GTDB taxonomy): Bacteria > Bacillota > Clostridia > Christensenellales > Maliibacteriaceae > RGIG9107. The sequence goes on from JAFRLQ010000018.1 coordinate 1,730, forward strand.
CGCAGTGACCGTGAGGGTGTCGTTCCTGATGGCGCCGGCCAGGATATCACCGCTATGTGTCGAGATCACCGCCGTGCCGCGGTTCAGTCCCGACACGTCGACGTCGCCGCTGGATGCCTTCGCCTCGAAGGACTGCGTCACGTCCGCGCGGGATTCGATCTCTCCGCTTCCCGTTTCGATCTTCGCGGTGTCGAACACGAACCCGTTCGCGATCCTGATGTCGCCGGAGCCCGCCTGCACCTCAAGGGAAGCGTATGTTTCCTCAGGCAGCAGGACCTGCAGTTTCGGCGTCCTGAAGCTGAACATCGTGAAGCCTTCCTTCTGCGTGCTTACCGTCAGGATCCCGTTTGCCACGCCGATCTCATACGTCTTGTCCTGGGAATCGGGGTAGACGACATGGCATTTGTCGTCGTCGGAAAACCCGATGTACACATCCCCGTCCGTTTCCCTGATCTCGATCCTGTCAAAGGACTCCGCGATCACTTTCTCTTTCGTTCCGTAGGAACTTGCCACACTGAACCTGTTGTTTGCGAATGTATAATGCTCCGGGCTCTTCGCCATATACAGGACGGACGCTCCCGTAACGATCAGGCCGATGAAAAGCATGACGCCTGCGATGATCAGAGCAATGATTTTTCCTTTTCCCATGGTTTTATCCTTCTTTCGTAAATGCTTTTCCGATTCCGCGGATGATGGATCCGCCGAGTTTCACAACGCCTTTCGCCGCCGCCAGCGTACCGAAGAACAGCAGTACCGACAGACCGGCTGTGAGCAGCACACCCCCCACGAACAGCGGGATCATCTGGAACGCGCCGTAGCGGATCGCCAGCACGATCCCCGCGATGCACGCCAGGGCGGATATCAGAAGCGCCAGGTCCACGACCGCCAGCACCAGGACCATGACCCACAGTACGATATAGAATACGAAGGTCAGTACCAGCGCGACGATCAGAAGCGGGATCCAGATCACCGATCCGATCCAGATCAGCGCGATCTGCCAACCCGGACGCGCGCGTCTTTTCTTCTTTTTGTCGTCCGTCTCGTCTCTCGTGACTTTCGCGATCTCCTTCGGCTCTCCGAGTCTTGCGACCGCGTCCTCCTCGGACATGCCTTCATCCATATGCTCGCGGATCAGTTCGTCGTAGTAATCCAGCGTATCCCTGATCTCATCCTTGGGCATGCCCCGCAGCTGCCATTTCAGCTGACGCAAATATTTCTTTTTTGTCATCCTGTTGCACGCTCCCCTCTTGTGATGAATGCATTGATCGCTTCCAGTTCCTTCCAGTCGTCCCGGAAGGCCTCGATCCTGTCCAGTCCCGCCTGCGTGATGTGGTAGTACTTCCGAAGTCTTCCCTGAAACTCCAGCGACCGGACCTCCAGCAGTTTCTGCTGCTCCAGTCTTCTGAGGATGGGATACAGTGTCGATTCGGAAACCGCCACATACGGCTGCATGTCCTTGACGATCTTATAGCCGTATGAATCCTCATACCGGATCGCCGACAGTACGCATACATCCAGGAGTCCGCGTTTGAGCTGTATATCCATATGCGATACCTCCTTACGCACATTACTATACAACACATAGTATTGTGTGTCAAGAGGTATCTTTGTTTTTTTTTCATTTTTTTCAGGAAGCCGTTCTGTTGACTTTTCCCTGTACTGTGTTACAATTTGAAAATGAATTTCATTTTCAAAAAGGAAGTGCCTGTCACATGAAATCCCAATACCGGACCCATCAGCGGGACGAACTGATCGCAGCGATGCAGAAGATCCCCGCCGGCCATTTCACGGCTCAGGATCTGTACGCCTATCTGAAACAGAACGGCTCCGCCATCGGCACGACGACCGTCTACCGCCAGCTGGAGAAGATGGTCGACGAAGGGATCGTGAACAAATATCTGATCGACGGCAGCAGCCCCGCCTGCTTCGAATATGCCGGGGACATGCATCACGCGGACGGTGATGTCTGTTTCCATCTGAAATGCGAAAGGTGCGGCGTGCTGATCCATATGCACTGCGACGAACTGAAGGAGATCGCCGGACATCTGAAGGATGAGCACCATTTCATGCTCAATCCCCTGCGCACGGTCTTCTACGGTCTGTGCGAATCCTGCGCCGCGCAGGACGGGAGGAAGTAAGGACATGACGACGCTCATCCGGTGCAATGATCTCTCTTTGGGCTACGAAGGGGACGTGATCCTGAGCGGTCTTTCCTTCGACGTGTGCAAGGGAGACTATCTGTATATCGTCGGAGAGAACGGAAGCGGAAAGACGACTCTCATGAAGACGCTTCTGGGACTGCTGTCCCCCATGAAGGGACAGATCCTTTTTGACGCCTCCCTCAGCCGCAGCGACATCGGGTATCTGCCGCAGCAGACCGCGATCCAGCGGGATTTTCCCGCATCAGTGCGGGAGATCGTGCTGTCCGGATTCGAAAACAGAAGAGCTCCCCTCCCTTTTTACTCCAAATCTGAAAAGAAAACCGCGCAGGAAAACATGCGCAGGATGGACATCCTGGATCTTTCCGGGCGCTGCTACCGGGATCTTTCGGGAGGACAGCAGCAGCGTGTGCTTCTGGCGCGCGCACTCTGCGCAGCGAAGAGCATCCTGCTTCTGGACGAGCCTGTCGCGGGACTCGACCCTCTGGTCACACAGGAAATGTACCAGCTGATCGAGGGGCTCAACCGCGAGGGCATGACCATCATCATGGTCTCCCACGACGTCGGGGCCGCTATGCGTTACGCGACCCATATCCTGCATATCGGAAAACACGTGTTCTTCGGAACGCGGGACGAATACGAGAACAGCGCCGCCGGGCGTGCGTTCCTTCTTGCGGAAGGAGGCGATACCGATGACAACGCTCGCTGAGACGCTCGTCTATTACTTCTCCTTCCCGTTCGTGCGCTACGCCATGATCGTCGGGATCCTGATCGCCCTGTGCTCCTCTCTTCTCGGCGTCACGCTTGTACTGAAACGCTTTTCATACATCGGGGACGGTCTTTCCCATGTCGCCTTCGGCGCCATCGCCGTCGCCACGGTGCTGAACCTTTCCAACCAGACGCTGCTTGTGCTTCCCGTCACAGTCCTTGCTGCCGTCCTCCTTCTGAAGAACGGGAACCGGCTCAGGATCCGCGGAGACGCCGCGATCGCGATGCTTTCAGTCGGCGCGCTGGCGTTCGGCTATCTGCTTTTGAATCTGTTCTCCAAGTCCGGCAACATCTCGGGAGACGTCTGCAGCACGCTCTTCGGCGCCACGTCGATCCTCACGCTGTCCAAAGCGGATGTCTGGATCAGCGCCGTGCTGTCCGTTTCCGTGATCGTGATCTTTACGCTTTTCTATCATAAGATCTTCGCTGTAACTTTCGACGAGACCTTCGCGAAGGCTTCGGGCGTCAGAACGGAACTGTACAACCTCATGATCGCCGTGATCATCGCCGTGATCATCGTGCTTTCCATGAATCTCGTAGGTTCGCTTCTGATCTCCGCACTGGTGATCTTCCCGGCGCTTTCGGCCATGCGCGTCTTCCGGACGTTCCGCGCTGTCACGGTCTTTTCCGCAGTGCTGTCCGTCGTCTGTGCCGCTGCCGGTCTTCTGATCTCGATCCTCGCCAGCACACCTGTCGGATCGACCATCGTTGCCATGGACGTCGCGGCGTTCCTCGTCTGTCTTCTGATCGGAAGACTGAAAGGAGTCTCTGCATGAAAAAGAATCCTTTTGTTCTCCTTTGCCTGATCCTCTGTCTCAGCACCCTTTGCGCGTGCGGAAAAAGCACGGTGAAAGCCAGGCGGGACAACGCGACTGCCGGCGTCGTGGAGCAGATAGCGGCGGCGGAAAAGGAGAAGGCCGGGGAGGAGCTGTTCGTCCTTCCCGATCCCGACGCGGGTCTTCCCGAGGAAACGGAAGAACCTGCCGGCACGCCTTCCGGCGACGTGGACATCGATCTTACGGTGCTGAACAGCCAGATGGTCTACGCCCAGGTCAGCGACATGATGGACAACCCGGATGACTATATCGGAAAGACCGTGCGCATGAAAGGCTCGCTCGCGTTCGTGGAGGACGACGGCGTCATGTATTTCGCCTGCTTCATCAAGGACGCGCAGCAGTGCTGCCAGCAGGGCATCGAATTCGTCAGAAGCGGCGACTATGCCTTCCCGGACGACTACCCGGAGCTGAACGCGCCGATCATGGTGGAGGGCACGTTCAATGTCTACGAGGACGACGGCACACTGTACGCATCCCTGTTCGACGCGGAAATGACCGCTCTTTGATCCATAGAATCCACGTTCGGATCTGCATGCCGCGGAAAACCGCGGCTTTTTTCTTTTTCCCGCGCTTCAAAAAAAGAGCGCACCATCGTATGATGAAAGAAAGGATTTTCGTTTTCAATAAGGAGGTTCGTCATGGAAACCGTCAGAATCTCAGTCGACCTTGAAAAGGGATCACGTCCGTTCCGGCATTTCTACAATGCGGTCGGATACGCCAACGCGGACTATACCTATACGGAACCGTCCCGCGTCATGTTCGACTACCTTTCCTCCTATCACAACCATTTCCGCTACATGCGCGTGCACAACATTCTCACCGCCCACGGGAAGGGAGATTATTATATCGAGCAGTGCGGTTCGGATTACGGCAATCCTCCCGACGATCCCGAAACCGGACTTCCGGCCGAGGAACACTGGGACAGCGTCGTCTGGCTGGAGGACGACGGCACGCTCCGGTTCGACTGGACGGTCGTGGACCGGGTCTACGACATCTTCCGCGATCACGGGATGATCCCGATCGTCGAGACCTGCTGGCTGCCCACCTGTCTTGCCAAAAGCAGAAGCGAGAACCATATACCGAAAGACCTGCGGCTCTGGCATAAAGTGATCCGTCAGTTCGTGCTTCACGTCCGGGAGCGCTACGGCGCCGAAAACGTTTCAAAATGGTATTTCGAGGTCTGGAACGAGCCGAACCAGAAACCGGTATGGGCAAAGGATCCCTCGTCCTTCTTCGCCATGTACGACTATCTGGAGGATGCGGTCCATTCTGTCGATCCCTCAATCAGGACCGGTGGTCCCGCCGTCATGCAGGACGGCGTTTCCGAGGAGATCTTCCGGAAGTTCCTGGATCACTGCACAGGCGGCGTGAACTACGTGACTGGCGCTTTCGGCACGCGTCTTGATTTCATCTCCGTCCACTGCAAGGGCGACTGGTTCGGCAACACGAATCCTTCAAGCGAGGTCATGTTCCGCTCCGTCCGCAGGTATCTTGAGATCCTGAAGGAATACCCCTCGCTGAAGGACGCGGAGTTCTTCAACGACGAATCGGATATCGTATGGGACGGAAATCTCGGGATCTGGCACCGCAGCTGGCTGAATTTCCGCAACACGCATTATCCGCCCGGTTTCATCTGCAAAATGATCCAGACGTACACGGACCTGGTGGAGGATGAGTTCGGCATGAACCTCGGGATCGTAGACAGCGACAACTGTCATATCCACTGGGAAAAGTATCTGTTCAGCGGGAACCGCTCGCAGCTGACGCCTCTGGTGAAACGCGGTTCGACGGATCTTGTCAAAAAATCCATCTTCAACGCATATGTCCTGATGAGCAGGCTCGGAAACGAGCGCTTGCGTGTTTCCTGCGGCGACGCGGATTACGGGACGAAATTCGGCGTCCTTCCCACCCGTGACGGAAACATCCTGTCCCTCATGTGCTGGAACTTCGAGGACGGTATGGACGACGACGTCAATCCGAGAAGATTCCATCTGGATCTTTCGCATACCGGTCTTTCCGGAAGCTATCGTCTGGTACACTGGCGCATCGACCGGGAGCACAGCAACGCCTATGGCGTATGGAGCGGCATGGGAAAGCCGGAAGATCCCTCAAAGGAGCAGGTCGCGCTCATGCGTGAACACGAAGGTCTTGAATTGCTCGAGCCTGTGAAAAATATCCGGATGGAGGACAGCCTGACCCTTTCGGTCGATCTTCCCATGCACGCCGTTTCCCTGCTTCTTCTGGTCCCCGAAAACGACGTTCCGCCCGCGCAGGTCACCGGTCTTCAAGCAAAATGCGTACGAAGCTTTCTCGGTGAACCGCAGGCATTCCTTACCTGGACGCCGTCTCCTGAAAAGGACTTCCTTTTCTACCGCGTCCTGCGAAAAGAAAAGGACGCTCCGCAGGACGCCTGGCTGACCGTTTCAAAGGACTGTGTGCTCAATACGGCTCTGTTCATCGACTCTGATGTGCAGAAAGGCCGTTCGTACGAATACCGCGTACAGGCTGTCAGCGCTTCCATGGCGGCCGGGACTCTCTGTGCGCCCACGAATCTGAACGTCCTGTAACATGACCTGTCAGAAAAACCGCTCTCTGTGCATCACGTTCTGCACAGAAAGCGGTTTCTTATTTCTTTCTCAGAAAGTCAGGCGCATCTGGTGCCACACCGCACCGCCGTGCACAGACTCCTCACTGATCCCCTCGTCGGAAAAGCCAAAGCCCGCATAATAGGGTACGAGATTTTCCTTGCAGGTCAGAACGACCCCTTTTCTTCCCTCGCGCTGCGCGAGGCGGATCATTTCACGGATCAGCTGCGCGGCGTATCCGCGCCTGCGGTATGCGGGATGCGTGTTCACGCCGAAGATCATCTGCCACGCGCCGTCCGGATCGTGCAGCGAAGCGTCCGCGTACATTTCATCTGTCAGGTCCCGTTCATCCGTGACGAATCCGTCCACGAACGAAACAAGTTCCCCGTCCGAAAAAAGAAGCAGGAAATAGTCCGGATAGACCGCGAGCCTGTCCCGAAACGATTCCCGGGACGCCGCCTCCGCAGGCGGGAAGCAGGTCTCCTCCAGGGCGGCGACCGCATCCAGATCCGACGCCGACGCCCTTCGCATCATGAAACGCTCTTTTTCCATATTACTGATCCGTTCCGCGCCGTTTTTTCGTACGCACCAGCGTATGCAGCTGTTTGTCCAGTTTTCCGTAGCGCAGATCGTCCAGATCGATCACCTGGATGTCCAGTTCAAAAGCGCGGTTGCGCACCGCTGTATTGGCGCGCGAAGCGGACACGATCGCCGCCTTGGCCATCTGGCCTCCGAACCGGTCGCGCAGCACATCCAGTTCGTTCAGCGCCTCCGTGTGGATCTCTCCCGTCTTGCAGCTGACGAAATACGGGATCACGCCTGCCGTCATCATGACGTCGATCTCATTGCGCACCGCGTTGCGGTCCTTCGCCGCACCGGGTCCCCATTCGGCGACCACGCTCAGCTGTACGTCGCTGAACAGGCCGGAATCCCGGCACACAAGCCAGACATAAAGTTCCAGCACACTTCCGATATCCCGCGTCCACGCGCGGACCTGTTCGTCGAGGAACGTGAAGCGCACCGTATCCTCGTCAAAGCGCAGCCGTCTGATCCAGCCGATCTTCTCCAGTCCCTGCAGGATCTCCACCGGCGCTGTATAGCGCGCGCCGTGGTCCGCGGTCAGCGTCCGCCGCGCCTCCACCCTCAGTTTCTGATCCTGAGACGCCTCCTGCATGTATCCGATGAAGCGCATCCATTTTGCGCGGTTGTTGAGATACAGCGAGAAGAATTCCGGGATCTTTTCCGTGTAGCGGTCCAGCACCGCATTGTCCACGCGGCCTTCACGCATCGCACCGCCCGCCATGGAAAGGATCTCCGAAACGCTGTAGGTCACGTCGCAGACCGCTTCGTCTGCGAACGGCGCGTTCGAAATATTGAAGAAACGGTTCTGTTTCCTGCTGTAGGTGAAGACCGGTATCTCCTTTTCCGCGCTCAGAAGGCCTGCCGCGAACAGCGCGGCTTCCGTGCCCCCCGTGATGTCCACGGCGCAGTCCGGATACACCGCCGTGATGCCGCGCAGCGTCTGAAGCACTTTCGCGGGGCTGAACATGTCCGTTCCCGCAAATATCAGTTCGGTATCGATCCCGCGCGCCTGCATATGCTCCCGGATGCGTCTGTGCAGCGCCGTATCCGCCGCGACATCCCGCATACAGACAAAAACAGTCTTACGGGGGCGGAAGATCTCCGTCCCCAGTACGTTTTCCAGCGGTCTTTCATCATAAAGCTCAATCAGCGTTTGCATTGTAGTTTTCCATCACGTGGCGGAAATAATCGTTGTCCACGACGCCCTTGCAGTAGTTGATCTTGTTGTTGACGATCGTCTTGATCCTGTCGACGTATCCCTCCGGGATCTCGGCGTTCTCGTCATAGGGCTCGAACGTGCCGGTGTTGGACAGGAACCGTCCCAAATCGGTCTTCCAGTCGTAGAACAGATCAAACACGATCGGCTCCGCGTCAGAAAAGACATCCCTTCCGACATAGAGTCTGGAGTCGTACTCCAGCCCGAACAGATTGGAAAGCGTGGGCAGGATATCCAGACTGCTCACCGGGGAGTCCACGACGATGGGATCCTCGTCTTCCAGGCATCCGCTCCAGATGATCAGGCGGTTGTGGTCGCGGTCCAGATAGTTGCGCACGTCATAGCCGTACAGTTCGGAAAGATACGGCATGTTGCCCAGCGCGGCGTCGTCGTCCAGTCCGTACGGGAAGTGGTCCGCGCAGATCACGATCACGGTGTCGTCCGCGATCCCGGCCTCCTCCAGACGGCCGACGAGATAAGCCATCGCATGCTCCAGTTCCATGTTCGCCGCGAAATACGCGCGCACCGGATCCGAATACGGCATATCCTGCACGTACTCCTCGTTCTTTCCGGACATGTCGTTCCAGCGGAAGGAATAGGCGGAATGCCCCGAAACCGTCATGTAATAGGCGTTGAATGGCTGATGGTCGATGTACCAGTCTACTGTCCCTTCCATCATCTCAAGGTCGCTCTCCGGCCAGGTGGGCGTGATGAACTCCTCCAGTCCGTTCCCGTAGCCGTAGAAGCCTTCGGAATAACCCAGCGCGTTGTGCGTCACCACGCGGTTGTAGTACTTGTAGTCGTTGTTGTGGAATGCGATACCATAATAGCCCAGTTCGTTCAGCTGCCATCCCATGGTCTGGCAGTTGTAATGATCCGACATGCTCTCGAACGACGCGCCGCCGCGCACGGACGGCATGCCGAAGACCACCTGGAACTCACCGCCGATGGTCCCCGCCGTTGCGGACTGGGTGAAATCCGTGAAATTGATCCCCTTTGTGGCAAGGCGGTACAGGGTCGGCGTCCGCTCCTCGTCGATCACCTCCGCGGAAAACGCCTCCGCCGTGATCATGATGAGGTTCTTTCCTTCAAACAACCCTGTGTATTCGTTCTTCATTGTCGGCGTGAGAGACGCCACATACGCGTCAAGAGACCTGTACGGCTCCGAAGAGTTTTCCGAAAGCGCCGCGAAGTCGATATCCAGGACATTGGGCTCATACACGATCGGGATCTCTTCCTCTTCCTCCTGGGGAACGTCCGCAGCGGTCTGCACCGGGCGCACCGTCGGCGCGGGCGCTTCCACAGCAGCAAACGACATGGATCCCGTGTCCTTGCCCTCCAGCACGTCCAGCCGCATGCCTGTAAGAAGCCCGTAGCTGTTGACCGCGTTCGTGTAATTGTAGAAACGGCGGTAATCGTCCCGCATGCCGGGCACCCCGATCACGACAGCCGCCGCAAGGCCGGCCGATAGGATCAGAATGTACGCCGTACGGAAAAGGGAACGTTTCCGGAACCGGTTTGCAGGATCCAGCTTCCGCAGCCAGATCACGTACAGCAGAAACGGCAGAAGGAAAAGCGCAAGACGGACAAGTCCCGCGGGATTGATGACCGTCTTGATCGCGTCGCCGAGGAATCCGCCGACCACGTCGTCGGTGCCTGCGATGATCGTGCGAAGATCGTAGAACGTCTTGAACTGCCGGAATGTGTAATACTGGATCATGAACGGCAGATTGGTGATCAGGATCAGGACCGCCTTGATGGCGCGGTTGATCCCCTTCTTGCGGAACAGGCTGCAAAGACAGAACAGAATCGTTCCGTAAATGAAAGAGAACGCCGCCGCGGCAAGCATCTGCCTGCCGAAAATCACTTCGCCTGTCGCCTGGCGGAATACGATCTCATAGAAGACCAGAACAAACGGAAGGATCAGCCAGGAGAACCATTCTCCCTTTGTTTCCGTCTGTTTTCCTTTTTTCTTTCTCTGTTTTGCAGGTTCCTGTACCGGCACGGGAACCGTTTGAGCAGGCACAGGCGCCTGTGCGGCGCTCTCCAGCTTCTCTTCTTCATATACTTGCTCCCCGGATCCTTCTTCGGGAAGCGTTTCAAATTCCTTCAGAGATTCGACCGGTCTGTAATCCGGATCCGCCGGCGCTTCCTCTTCCGTGGCCGCTGCGGTTTCTTCCGGCTCTTCTTCCTCTTCCGGGGCTGTTTCCGTTTCTTCCGTGATTTCTTCCGGCACTCCCTGCGCTTCTTCCGGTTCCCCGGGCATGTCCGAAGGCACCTGCTCCTCTTCGGGCACAGGCGGGTCCTCCGTTATCTCTTCCGTTCCTTCTGAAGATGCTTCTTCCGGTTCCGTTTCCTCCGGTTCTTCCGCGGCAGCATCCTCCGGCGTTTCTTCAGGATCTTGCTGTTCTGCCTCCTGCGGAACATCTTCGTCCTGTACCGTCGCAGGCACTTCCTCCGCGGTCTCCTCAGCCGCTGCCTGTTCTTCGTTCAGAAGCGTCTGCACGTCTTCGCAGACTGCCGCTTCGTCTGTTTCAGGTGTCTGCGTTTCTTCTCTCAGGACCTCTTCTGTTCCCTGCACGGTCAATTCGTCCGACATCTGTCAATCCCCTTATCGTCGCTCAAAATATGGTTCATTATACCATGTTCTTCCGTTTGCGTGAAAACCTTTGCATTCAATGAAAAGAGGACGGTCCCGCCGTCCCCGTGCTTATTCCATCTTCCCGCTTCCGAATTTCAGAAGCGTATCGCCGCTGAGTCTCCAGAGCGTCCATTCGTCCATCGGCTCCGCACCGAGGCTCCTGTAAAACGCGATGGAAGGGCTGTTCCAGTTGAGACAGACCCACTCCATCCTGCCGCAGTTGCGTTCGACCGCGATCTGCGCGAGTTCTTCCAGAAGCGCCTTCCCGATCCCGCGGCCGCGGTATTCCGGCAGAACGAAGAGATCCTCCAGATACAGTCCCGCGCGTCCGACGAACGTGGAGAAATTGTGGAAGAACAGCGCGAACGCCACTTCCTTTCCGTCCTCCAGCGCGAACAGGACCTCCGCCCTGTGCTCGTCGAACAGAGAGCGCTCCAGGACCTCCCGCGTCGCGATGACTTCACCGCTCAGCTTTTCATATTCCGCGATCCCGCGGATAAAGGACAGCACCAGTTCCGTATCTTCACGTTTCGCTTTCCGAAATGCCAGACTCATGTTTTTCTCCTTCTTTCCCTTCCGCATCGTTTCCATCCTATTCGTTTTTCGCTTCTCCGTCAACGCGGCCGGGCAGATTCCCGCGCAGCCTCTTTGTCCGGTCCTCCGCTAACAAACCGCTAACATTCGATCCCGTTCTTTTTCCCTTTGCCTTTTTTGTTTTGAATCATATAAAATAGAAGAAAGAGCGCAACTGTGCGCATAACCACATATCAAACAGATAGGAGTCCTACAATTATGATTGCTTTTGTCATTATTGCGGCTTTGTTTGCTTTGGCTTATGTGGCGTTCAACTACCTCCGCGTCAAGAAGCTGGAGGAAGGCACCGATACCATGAAGGAGATCGCCTCGGCGATCCGCATCGGCGCAAACGCCTTCGTAAACTATGAGTACAAAGTCATCGCCATCGTGGCTGCCATTATCGCAGTCATCATGCTCATCTTCATCTCGTGGCAGGCTGCCTGCGCGTTTCTGATCGGCGCCGTCATGAGCGCCAGCGCCGGATACATCGGCATGAAGATCGCGACCTACGCCAACGTACGCGTGACCAACCGGGCACGTGAGAGCGAGAGCCTCGGAGAGACGCTGCGCGTCGCGTTCCAGGGCGGTTCCGTTATGGGCCTCAGCGTTGCTGGCTTCGCGCTTCTGGGCATCTTCATCGTCTACATGCTCTTCGGCAAACTGAACGGCCAGCTGTCGGTGGAAGCCATCAACGCCTCCAAGCCCAACTGGATCGGCATCGGGACGAACTTCACCATGACGCTTTCCGGCTATGCGCTGGGCTGCTCCACCATCGCCATGTTCAACCGTATCGGCGGCGGCATCTATACGAAGGCCGCTGATATGGGTGCGGACCTGGTCGGCAAGACGGAAGCGCATATTCCCGAGGATGACCCCCGCAACCCCGCGACCATCGCGGACAACGTCGGCGACAACGTCGGTGACGTGGCGGGTCTGGGCAGCGATCTTCTGGAAAGCTTCGTCGGCGCGATCCTCGCCACGAGCATCCTGGGCGTGCACCTGTTCCTGACCGCGCAGCACAACAGGATGCCGGTCACGGAAGCACAGCTGATCAAAGTCATCTCCTACCCCATCATCTTCTGCGCGTTCGGCCTCATCGCCTGCGTGCTGGGCGTCATGACGCTCCTGCTCAAAAAGAAGATCTCCGAGGATCCGCACAGGGAACTGAACTTCGCGACCTGGCTTTCCGCCGGTCTCACACTCGTTCTCGGATTCGTCGTCACGCTCATCCTGTTCCGGAAGGATCCCGACATCGCAAAGGCGTTCGGTTTCCGCATCGGCTGGATCTCTCCGCTCGTCGGCGCAGGCGCCGGCATCGTCAGCGGCATCGTGATCGGCATGCTTGCGGAATACTATACGAGTTATGATTACAATCCCACCAAACGCATCGCGGACGCCTCCAAGGAAGGACCCGCTCTGACCATCACGCAGGGTCTTGCCGTCGGGATGCGCTCCTGCATGCTGCCTCTGATCGTGCTGGGTCTGGCGCTGATCGTCTCCTACGCCTGCTGCGGCCTCTTCGGCGTCGCGATGGCGGGCGTCGGTATGCTTTCCTTCGTCGGCATCACGGTCTCTGTCGATACCTACGGACCCATCTCCGACAATGCCGGCGGCATCGCGGAGATGAGCGAGCTTCCGGAAAACGTGCGCAAGATCACCGACACGCTGGACAGTGTCGGCAACACCACCGCTGCGATCGGCAAGGGCTTCGCCATCGGTTCAGCCTCCTTCGCCGCACTCTCCATGATGGTCTCCTATCTTTACAGCTACAATGAGGTCGGCACAAATCTCGTACTCAACCTGATGAATCCGCTGACCCTGGCAGGCGCGCTGATCGGTGCCGCTCTGCCCTTCCTCTTCTCCGGCATCCTGATCGACGCCGTCGCGGCTGCGGCGCGGAAGATGGTCGACGAAGTCCGCCGCCAGTTCCGGGAGATCCCCGGCATTCTGGACGGCACTGCGAAGCCGGATTACAAGACCTGTATCGAGATCTCTTCCCAGGGTTCCCTGCAGGCCATGCGGTTCCCCGCGCTGATGGCGATCATCATCCCCGTCGTCACGGGCTTCCTTCTGGGGCCTGAATTCGTCGGAGGCATCCTGATCGGCGGCACCATCACTGCCATCATGCTGGCGATCTTCACCGGCAACGCGGGCGGCGCGTGGGACAACGCGAAAAAACTCATCGAAACAGGTGCTCTCGGCAAAGAGAACGCCAAGGGAAGCGACACGCATGCCGCGGCCGTCGTCGGCGACACAGTCGGCGATCCTCTGAAGGACACGGTCGGCCCCTGCCTGGACATCTTCATCAAGATCATGTCCACCGTCTCCCTCGTCATGGTCCCGCTCTTCATGAAGTTCAATCTCCTGAATCTTCTTCCGAAGCTTGCGGATCTGTTCCATTAATCGTTTCAGAAAGGTTGATTGACATCACACCTCTGGAAAGGAGAGTCCCGCGCCTGCCATGCGGGCTCTCCGCTTTTTTGCGCAAAAACATCGCTCAGCCGTTGTATAATGAACAAAACAAACGATTGGAGCGTTCATCATGCTGACATATGACCTGATTCCCGGCGCATTCCACGTTCCGGCCAAAGAAGCCGTCTTTTCTCCGTCACCTTCCGTGACGTTCGACAACAACACTGCCGTGACCTCTTATGACCCCAAGCACGGACTCATCCGCGATCTTGGCACGGGCTGCACGGTCACTTATCCCATGACAGATCCGCCCTGCGGCACATTCGATCTGTATCTTTCCCTGTCCAAGGTCGCCGCACAGTGGGGCTCGCAGTTCTTCGATTTCCGTCTCGGGGAAGGCGATCTTTTTTCCGTTCCCACGGAATGCGACATCCCTCTGGATTCCCCCATCCGCTACATTGCGGACGGCGACAGCGCGCATACGGGGCACTGGTACGACACCGGTCTTTTCCCCGTGATGCGGAACGTCTCCTTTGACGGGGCCACTTCCTTTTCCGTCACCGCCGCGTACGGTGCGAAGCACAAAGCACTGTCCGCGCTCATCTATCCCGCGCTGGGCGATCTTCTTCTGGTCCCGGCGGGAACATCTGTCCCGGTCGGGCACCGCAAGCTGGCGCCTCCTGCCGGACCGCACCGCGAGATCTGCTGGATCGGATCCTCCGTGACCTACGGTCACTCCTCCTGCGGACATTATTCCATGGCGGATGCACTCGCCGCACTTTACGGGGACATGACCTTTTCCAAATTCGCCGTCAGCGGCACAACGCTGGTCAATGACTCGCCTGATTCCTATGTCGCGCGGATGCGCCTCATCCCGAAAGACTACCATCCGGACGCCGTGATCGTGCAGCTTTCCACCAACGACGCATCAAAAGGAAAGCCCTTCGGAAACGTCACTTCCGCACGGGCAGGCTTTGACGACACCACGATCGCCGGTGCGATGGAAACCATAATCACGTATATACGAAAGACATTCAACTGCCCCGTTCTTTTCTACTCCGGCTCCTATTACGAGTCGGAAGCCTATGCGAAGATGGTGGATCTCATGCATCAGATCGCAGACAAGTGGGATATGCCCGTCATCGATCTCTTCTCCGATCCGGACATGCAAAAAGCATATGATACGCCCTACTACCATGAAGTCATGAGCGATCCCATCCATCCGAAAAAACGCGGCTACAGTGAATGGTGGGCGCCGAAAATGAAAGAGGTCCTGGACCGGATCCTGTGACCGCCAAGCAAACAAAAACGGAGCATTCTCCCCAAACGGGAAGGATGCTCCGTTTTCTTGCAACTGTCAGCGTATGATCCGCGTCACCTCGCCGATGAACATGACGTGCTCTGCGTCGTCGCTGTAGCACTCCTCTACGATCTGTTCCGGGATTCGTTCCTTCGGAAGCAGCTGGCTGAACAGCTTTTTGCATACCAACGTCGTCTGCGCTTCATCAAATGTCACGCATCCGTCCGCTTCAACAGGTGTAAGTCCGCTGTCGTGCATCTTGTCCATCTCTCTGCCCGACATGGTCCCCAGCACCGCCAGACACTTTCTCTGCTCCTCCGGATAGAAGGACACCGTAAAAGTGTCTCCTTTCTCCATGTAGGGGAACGTATGTCTGCCTGTCCGCACGTAGACCGTGACGACAGGTCTGCCCCACAGGGTTCCCATGCTGCCCCAGCTGATGGTCATCATGTTGAAATCGTCAGGAGCGCCCGCCGTAAGCAGCGCCCATTTTTTATCGAACTGCGCAAAGATATCTGTTTCGAAAGTCATTGTGAAGCCTCCTTCTTTCTGAATGTGCGAAGCAGAAGGATCCCGCCAAGAAGCAGCGCCGGAAAGATCACTGCCGCAAGGATCCCCATTTTCAGGTTGTCATTGAGCGCACTGGAGACAAACCCCACCAGTGTCGGTCCGCCGCTGCAGCCGACGTCACCGGCCAGCGCAAGCAGCGCGAACATCGCGGTCCCGCCTCTCGGCAGCGTCTTCATCGATCTGCTGAACGTGCCCGGCCACATGATACCGACGGAAAGCCCGCAGACCGCGCAGCCGATGAGACTCACGACAGGCGAAGGCACCAGCGCGATGCACAGATAGGACGCAATGCACAGAACAGAGCTTGCCGCCATGAACCGGTCCAGATCGATCCTGTCTCCGAGTTTTCCGTAAAAGGCGCGGGATGTGCCCATCAGAACGGCGAAAGCCATCGGCCCCGCAAGATCTCCGACGGTTTTGGAAACGCCGAGCCCCTTCTCCGCGAAAGTAGACGCCCACTGGCTGACCGACTGTTCGCTCGCGCCGGAGCAGATCATCATGAGGAACAGGATCCAGAACAGGCGTCTGCCGAAAAGCTCCCGGATCTTCATCCCCGTCTCCCCTTCCTTCAGAAGCGGTGCGATCGGCACACGCGTGAAGACGAAAAGGTTGAACAGCGGGATCATCGCCCATACGATAGCCAGAATACGCCAGTTGGCGATGCCGAAGACTCTGAAGAACAGCGTGGAGAGAAGCACGACCCCGACATGCCCCCAGCAGTAAAAGGAATGCAGCATGCTCATGGCCTTTTCCTTGTTATCTGACGGACAGGATTCCACGACGGGACTCACCAGCACTTCCAGAAGTCCGCCGCCGATCGCGTACAGCACGACGCAGATCATGATCCCGGCGAAGGGATCCGGCAGAAGCTGCGGCAGGAACGTCAGTCCGACGAATCCCAGCGCAGAGAAAAGATGCGCCAGGATCATGGACAGACGGTAACCGATCCTGTCCACGAACGTCACGGACAGGATATCTACCAGAAGCTGTATCGCGAAATTGAACGTCACCAGAAGCGTAATCTTCGAAAGCGGGATCCCGAAGCTGCGCTGAAATGTCAGGAAAAGAAGCGGAACGAAATTGTTGACCGCCGCCTGCACGACATACGCCGTAAAGCATGCAGTCATCGTCCGGTTGTATCTGTTTTCTTTCATTGCCATGCCTGTACCTTACAGATGATAGGGTTTGTGCTTCAGATCGACATCGCCCAGTTTGATCGGGTGAAGCCTCACACGACTGAAGTCGCGTGCTTCCTAATGCCGTCATGAGACGGTTACCCTTTAGGGGTATCGGACTGCCTTTCCACAGATACAGTCTGAGCTCAGAGACATCATGCCGCAGCATGAAGTTCCGCACAGAGA
>JAFRLQ010000143.1 GCA_017431145.1 Clostridia bacterium
AACAACGTAGGGCGGGGCACGCCCGAACGTATACGCCCGTGGAGATCGCGTAAGACTTCCCAACGGAAGCAATGGTCGAAGAAGCGGGAATCTCCCTCCTCAAGCTGACATGTCAGGTAGGTGGAGAGAGGATGTCAACTGCTTCTTACCCCTTCATCGCTCTCAAAAAACAGCGCGATCGTTCCCGGGCCCACGTGTGCGCCTGTCACCGGCTCATAGCAGACAGTCAGTATCTCCCGAGGCTCCGCGGCTTCGCGAAGCATCCCGGCCAGTTCCTCCGCCTCCTGCGCGCAGTCCGCATGCGCGATGCCCACGATCTGGTCCTTTGCATTCACGACCCAGCTTCGGTATTTTTCCGCAAGCGCGGCGATCGCCTTTTTACGTGTCCTGATCTTGTCCGTGCTCACGATCTTTCCCTGCTCGTTTCCCTTCAGAAGCGGCTTGATCCTGAGGACCGTCCCGATCACTGCGGCGGCATTCGAAAGCCTTCCTGTCCTTCTCAGATGCATGAGATCGTCCACCATGAAGACCTGGCACATACGCCGGCACATCGCGGTGATCTCACCGTATACCGTATCCAGATCCGCACCCTGCTCTTTTCGCTCCGCAGCCTTCATGACCGGGATCCCTTCTCCGAGGGAGGCTCCCAGCGTATCGATCAGCAGGATCCTGCGATGCGGATAGGCTTCTTTCAGTTCCTCCGCCGCGACCTGCGCGGAACTGAAGGAGCTGCTGATCCCGGATGACATGCCGATGAACAGAATGTCTTCTTCTCTCTCAAGGATAGGCCGGAATATCTCTTCATATTTGTCCGGCGTGATCTGGGATGTCGTCGGATGCGCGCCTTCCCGCATGCTCTCGTAATAGGCATGTCCGTCAAACGCCTCCGTATCCAAACAGGTCAGTTCCTTTCCCTCAACGATATATATGAACGGGATCACCGTGATGTCATGTTCCGTCAGCCACGGTGTCGGCAGATTCGCGGACGTGTCCGTTGCGATCCTGTATCCCATCATCACACCTCCAATCTAATATACTTTATTAGGTTACATCACTTATACCATTATGTCAATCGTTTTTCCTTCATAACTTCTTGTGTGTCTCTTAAGAAAACCTTGCAAACAGAAGCGAATCATGTTTCAATACATTCAAGAAACATGATTTGGAGCGATGCACTATGTCTTTTGATACCAGGCTCGTCGCGGCAAAACTGCGCCGCTGGGAAAAATTCCTCAATCAGTATCATCTTCCGGACTGGGACTCCATCCCGAACTTCGGACTGTATATGGA
Source organism: Clostridia bacterium (assembly GCA_017431145.1). Taxonomy (GTDB): domain Bacteria; phylum Bacillota; class Clostridia; order Christensenellales; family Maliibacteriaceae; genus RGIG9107. The sequence goes on from JAFRLQ010000143.1 coordinate 1,291, forward strand.
GCAGGTCATCACCCTGCTCAAGGAGTATCTGGATTATCTTCCTCCGGAACTGAAGGAGGAACAGTTCATCACTGCCGCGACCATCAACAACTATGTCCGTACGAAGATCATGCCGGGTCCCGTAAAAAAGAAATACTACCGGATCCAGATCGCGTATCTTCTGATGATCCTCTCCCTGAAACAGAGTCTGAGCATCAGCATGATCCACCGCCTGATCCCAATGGATCTTTCAGAGGAGGAAGTCCGCGGGATCTATGAGGCCTATGCCGCGCGTCACCGCATCGCCTGCAGATACTTCACCGATCAGGTACGACTGATCGCAGCTCCGATCCTGAATCACGAGCCGGAAACGGATATCGTGACCGAGACCCCTGTGGATCTCATCACCACGACTTCGATGATCGGAGGCCTCGCCTGCCTTATGGCGGAAAAGCTCCTGCTCCTGGAAGACCTGACGCTGGAGGACGTCAGCAGGGATCTGCTTTAGAGGTCATCCCCGCATGAAAAGAAAAACGAAAAACAAAGCACCTCTTCGCCGCAAACACAGGCAAAAGAGGTGCTTTGATATTCAGAATAACATTTCAGACGGTGATCTCTACAAGGTTGCCCTCAGGGTCTCTGATGCAGCTTTCATAATAACCGTCTCCGGTCGTGCGCGGTCCGCTCAGCACTGGATACCCTTCCTGTTTCAGACATGCAGTCAGTTCGTCCACTTTTTCCTTCGATTCGACGCTGAAGGAAAGATGCGTAAATCCTGTCCGAAGCTCCCTCTTTTCCGGATCCTCCAGTTCCGGACGCGTCATGAGCTCCAGCCGTGCGCCGTCTTCAAAGGTCAGGAAATATGTCCTGAGCCCAGTTCTCGGATTATGGTACATCGCATTGGACGTTCCGCCGAAATACTTTTCATAGAATTCACGCATCCGTTCCATATCGGCTGTATAGATTGCGATATGTTCGATCCGCATAGAATCCGCCTCCTTTTTTGTTGCAGTATATCATACCGGGGAAACGCCGCGCAAAAACCGCTTATTATGCCGCGTCCGTGTCGTGCAGCTGGAACCTTTCAGGAGTCCTGTTGGGCCTCCAGCCGAGTTTCGTGAATACCGTCACCGCGGCGACGATCGTACCGATGCAGAGGATCGAGATGCCGAGGAAGACGAACCGCTGCATATGCTCGCCCACTGCCCTGATCGCGAATCCGCCGCCCAGCGTCCCGAGCACGGACCCGAAGGACAGCGCCGTTCCGTTAAGGAGCCCCTGCGCTCTGGAATGCATCTTGTCCTCGATGGCGCGCTGGATGAAGACGGACAGCGTGTAGGAAAAGATCGCCCAGGAGAAGGGCTGCGTGAAGAACTGCACGCCCATGATCACGGGAATCGACGTCGTCACGGAAAAGATCATCCACCGTGTCGCCACAAGGCACAGATCGATCAGCATGAGGTTCAGGATCCCGGTCTTGCGGATGATCCTATAGCTGGTGAAAAACAGGATGATCTCCAGAACGGAGCTGATCGCGGAACTCATTCCGACGATCCTTTCCCCTGCGTGCAGCTGGTCTCTCAGATAGGTCGAGAAATGTGAAGCGTAGAATCCCATGGTCGTCGCGCATACGAACGCCATGATCAGGATCATCACGAACCACGGATCCTTGAACAGCACGGCCGCAGGCTCCTTGTCTTTCTTTTCCTGCTTTCCGGGGACCTTCGGAAGGAATGTGAGCACCGCCAGCATGAGGATCACAACGCCCATTTGGACAAAGAAGATCACGCCCGTTCCGTGTCTGCTGACCTCAATCAGCGAACCGACGGAAAGGGACACGATCATGAATGCGATCGTTCCGGTCATCCGCGCAGGCCCGTATTTGAACCTCGGTTTCGTCTGATAGATGTACTCCAGCGTGATGGTATCCGAGAGCGGCTGCATCGGGGAGCGGAAGAAGTTGTACAGGATCAGCGCAGGAAGCACGAACATCGACGTCACTGCAATAGGCTTCAATCCGGGCATGAGTTTTCTCACGGCCGGAAGAAACGACAGGATGTACAGGATCGTGACCAGCACCATGCCCAGCGCCATGATCCGCATGATATTCGACTTGTCTTTCGCCCTGTCACCGAAGCTCCCCCACATGGGCTGCGTCAGCATCGCCACGACAGGCCCGATGGACAGCAGCAGGCTTCGCGCCGTCACGCCGTATCCCATATCCTCAAGGAACAGCGGCAGAAACGGCGTGTTCAGCCCGTTGAACGCATGGATGCAAAAGAACATGGCAAAAATCGCGAAGATCTCGGTCTTTCGGTTTTTCATGTGCCTACACCTCTTCTTGTGCTTTTCAGCTGCAGAGCCTGTTTTTACAAGAAAACCGCCCCGACTCACGGAAACATTATAGCATTGCTTCACAGAACACAACATCCGCTGTTTCTTTTTTCACGATTCTTTTTTCCTGCACCGTTTGACGCATACACGTATCCAACGTAAAATGGAAACAAGAAAAACATTCAAGGCACTTTCCTTCAACGGGAAAGTGCTGTCCTGCGGAAAAGGAGGAAAACCCATGAAAATGATGAATGTGGTCAACGGACCGCAGAACGTATCCGTGATCATCCAGGGCTGCATGCGCATGCCCGCACTGACGGTAGACGAGGCGGCGGAAGTGATCCGCAACGCAGCGGAGCTCGGGATCAACTTCTTCGATCACGCCACGGTCTACGGGCACGGCGACGCGGAGACCCGTTTCGGCGACGCGTTCCCCAAGAGCGGCGTCAAACGCGAGGATGTCTTTATCCAGTCCAAGTGCGGTATCAACAACGAACGCGGTGAATTCGACTGGACCTATGAAAACATCCTGGATGCGGTAGACGGAAGTCTGCAGCGTCTGAAAATGGACTACATGGACGTGCTTCTGCTGCACCGTCCCGATCTGATCTTCGAGCCGGAAGAGGTCGCAGCCGCATTCGATAAACTGGAGGAAAGCGGAAAAGTGCGCTGGTTCGGCGTCAGCAATCTTCCTCCCATGCAGATCGAGCTTCTGAAGAAATACGTGAAACAGCCTCTGGTCTTCAACCAGCTTCAGCTGTCACTGGAACAGTCCCAGCTGATCGACCAGACCTTCTACCTCAACAATCTGACCACGGAGCGCTCCATCGACCGTGACAACGGCACACTGGATTACTGCCGTCTTCACGACATCACCATCCAGGCCTGGTCTCCCCTTCAGAAGGGCTTCTTCCAGGGCTGCTTCGTCGACGATCCGGAGTTCCCCGAGCTGAACGCTGTCCTCGGCAAGCTCGCCGAGAAATACGGCGTGGCCAAGACCGCGATCGCCATTGCCTGGATCCTGCGCCATCCGGCAAAGATGCAGGTCCTTGCGGGCGCCATGAATCCGGCGCATCTTCGTGACTTCTGCGACGCCGTGAAGGTCGAGCTCACCCATCACGAGTGGTATGAGCTGTACATCGCGTCCGGCAAATTCCTTCCGTGATCCACAGAGCCATGCTCCATTGTTCCCTGTATTTCAACAATACCAAGGAGGTTTTATTCCACTATGCTGAATTTCGTACATGACATCCCGACAAGATACTACTTCGGTGAAGGCCAGATCTCCAATCTTGCAGGCGAGCTTTCCCGTTTCGGAAAAAACGTGCTTCTGACCTACGGCGGCGGTTCCGTCAAACGCAGCGGTCTGTATGACACCATCATGGATATCCTGAACGGTCATGATTTCAAAGTGACCGAACTGAACGGCATCGATCCCAATCCGCGCATCACTTCCGTGAGAGAAGGTGTGCGCCTGTGCAAAGAAAACGGCGTCGACGTGATCCTCGCGGTCGGCGGCGGAAGCACCATCGACTGCTCCAAGGCCATCGCATGCGGTTTCTACTGGGAAGGCGACGATCTGTGGGATATGATCCGCAATCCCGGCCGGAACATGAAAGCGCTGCCCCTGGTCGATATCCTGACCCTCAGCGCCACCGGATCAGAATTCGATCCCTTCGGCGTCATCTCCAACATGGAGACCAACGAAAAACTCGGCGTGCCGCTGTGCTATCCCAGCGTCTCCATCTGCGATCCGACCTATACCTTCTCCGTGCCCGCTTACCACACGGCTGCGGGATCCGCGGACATCATGAGCCATATCATCGAGGGCTACTTCTCCCGTACGGACGACAGCGATCTTGCGGACGGCATGTGCGAAACGATCCTGAAATCCGTCATGAAGAACTGCCCCGTCGCGCTGAAGGATCCTTCCAATTACTCCGCGCGCGCAAACCTCATGCACAATTCCTCCATCGCCTGCTCCCATATCACGGAATACGGCAAACAGGGAACGATGTGGCCCTGCCACGGCATGGAGCATGAGCTGTCCGCCTTCTACGACATCACGCACGGCGTGGGCCTTGCGATCCTCACTCCGCGCTGGATGCGTTTCATTCTTGCCAAGGATCCGACAGTCACCGGACGTTTCGCGAGATTCGCCCGCAATGTCATCGGTCTTGAGGGGAACGACGATGCCGCGCTTGCAAAAGAGGGCATCGACGCTCTGGAAGCATACTTTGCCTCCACTGGCATTCCCATGAAGCTGTCCGAGCTCGGGATCGGTGAAGAGCATTTCTCGGAGATGGCGGATCACGCCAACAAGATCAATCATCTGGAGCTGGCTTATGTGCCGCTTACCAACGAGGATATCGTGGAGATCTTCAGAGCAAGCCTCTGATCCCCCTCCTGAGATACGACTCTACGTGCCGCAGCGTTCTCTTTGAACGCCGGCATCTGCAAATGACGCCGCTTTTATGCGGCGTCTGTTTTTTTCCCATTTTCCTCTTTTCTTTTTGTATTTTCCGTGTATAATTGAGACATAGAGTTAGTTTAAACTAACAATAGTCCGGAGCAATCCGGATGACGGGCGGAAAGGACCCGCATCAAACTGAAGCGACTGCCGTTTCGATTCATTGTTGTGTCTCACCAACACCCCCTTACGTTACCAAAATACCTTCCCTTTCATTTTTCTCCTCGGAACGGCTGCTTACGAAAAAGATGGACCTGCGAAAAACGCAGGTCCATCGCCTTATTTATTCTTCTTTTTGTGCAGTTTACTCGGCAACGAAAGGAACGACATCCGCGACAGCGTCAGCGGGAGTGATGCGTTTCTCGTCATTGTCCAGATCGATCAGCACATAGCGGTCGTTGCCCATTCCGAGCTCCTTCATGTAGGAAAGCTGGCGCAGGCCGTGCCTTGTGGTGATGCGCTCGTACATCGCCTTGCGGTCCTCGTCCTTCATTGCGAAGAGCATATCCACAGACGCCTGATCCGCGGCGAGGATATCCAGGGAAGCAAGGATGCCGATATTGGGTGTCACGACCGGTTCCGCCGCAACGCCTTCGCAGTCGCAGGAAACGGAGATGTTCCGCATCACGTTGATGAAGATGATGTTCTTTCCGAAGTAATCGACTGTGGCTTTGGCGGACTCACTGATGCGCTCCATCAGTTCCTCTTCCACGATGCCCCACATATTGTCGGAACCCTCCGGCTGATGGATCATCTTTTTGCCGATACGGCCGTCCGCGCATCCGATGCCCAGGTTCTTGTTCGATCCGCCGAAACCGCCCATCGTATGGCCTTTGAAGTGCGTCAGTGCGACAAGGGAGTCATACTGCGGCATATGGCTGCCGACAGACATCTCGGTGAACCATTTGCCGTCTTTGACCGGCAGCATGGTCGTGCCTTCCTCGTCCATGATATCCACAGGCGCAAAATCCCATCCGTTGACGGAAAGCGTCAGACGGTGAAGATCCGTGGTGTAACGGTCACCTGCATAGAAAGTGTTGGTCTCCACGATCGTAGCGTCCGGCAGTTCCTTGTCCAGAAACGCTTTCACCCACGCGGGAGGAATGATGTTCGGGCCGTGCTGTTCGCCGGTATGAAGCTTTACAGCAACTTTTCCCTTGATATTGGCGCAGACCTTCTCATAGACCTTGCAGATGCCCTCGGGAGAAAGATCGCGGGTAAAATACACGACAGACTCGTTGCCTTTGCGTTCGTCATAAGGCACATACTGGTCACCGTTTGTTCCGGGTACTGGCATAGAATTGACCTCCAAGAAATTTTTTCCAGAAACATATTAAACGATTTGTTTCCGTTTGAACAGAGTTTTTCGATAAATCCCCCCACAGGGGATCAGATCGCGTCGTTTTCGCCCAATGCGAAGCGGTCCGGCGCCTTTTTGAACTTCCATCCGAGTCTGCGGAAAACGATGACCGCGACGGCCAGCGTAACTACGCACATGACGCTGATCCCAAGGAAAACGATCTGCTGACGCGTTTCCCCTACCGCCTTGATCGCGAAGGATCCGCCGAGCGTGCCGAGCACTCTTCCGAAGGAGAGCGCCGTGCCGTTCAGGATCCCCTGCGCTCTTGAATGCATCTTCCCCTCGATCGCGCGCTGCACGAATACGGAAAGCGTATAGGAAAAGATCGCCCAGGAGAAAGGCTGCGTCAGAAACTGCATGAGCATGATCACTGCGATCGAGCGCGTGATTGCGAACACCAGCCAGCGGACCGCAACAAGGAGAAGGTCGATGAGCATCAGGTTCAGGATCCCCGTTTTGCGGATGATCCTGTGCGTCACGAAAAACAGGAAGATCTCCAGAAGCGCGCTCACGGAGGAACTCAGTCCGATGAGTTTCTCTCCCGCATGCAGCTGGCCTCTGAGATAAGGCGAGAAGTTGCCGACATAGAAGCCCATGGTCGTCGCCACGACGAACGCCATGACCGTGATCATCAGGAACCAGGGATCTTTAAACAGCGACACAGCGGACGTTTTTTCCTGTCTTACCTGCTTCCCCGGCATCTTCGGGAGGAACAGCATCGCCAGCGTCATAAATACGGCGACTGCCATCTGGATCGGGAACATCGTGCTCGTACCGCCGGGACTGCGTTCGATCACGACCCCCGTAACATACGTAATGATCGTGAAGGAGATGGTCCCCATGACGCGCGCGATCCCGTACTTGAATCCCGGCCTGTTCTGATAGATATACTCCATCGTGACCGTGTCCGCCATCGGCTGCATCGGGGACTGAAAGAAAGAATACAGAATCAGCGCCGGCAGCACGAAGATCGACGTCACCGTCATCGCCGGCAGTCCGGAAAGGAGACTGCGTATCCCCTTCTGATAGGACAGCATATACAGAGCAGTCACAACGATCATGCCGGCCGCCATCGCCCAGATCGTACGGGACTTGTTTTTGGACCGGTCCCCGATCCCGCCCCACATGGGCTGCGTCAGCATCGCCACCACCGGACCGATGGAAAGAAGGATTCCGCGCATGGTCACATCATAACCCATATCTTCCAGAAACAACGGAAGGAACGGACTCGTGATGCCGTTGAACGCATGGATGCAGAAATAGACGGCAAAGATCGCAAAGATTTCAGTTTTACGGTTTCTCATATGATTTGCTCCAAAACTTTTTCTGAACTCATTATATGCTCCCTCTTTCCACAAAAAAAGACGCGTCAGAAAATTGATGCGTCTTTTGCGGATACAGTCAAACATACCGATCCGCCTGTTTCAGAACCGGAAACATGACCTTCACAGCTGATTCAGATCAGAGAAGATAGGATACGAGCAGTGATGCGCCTGATGCGATGATCATGACATACGCGATCTTCAGGAAGGTCTGCTTGTTGATCTTCCTTGAAAGAAGCCCCGCCAGCCACGCGATGACCAACGCGGGCACGATGCAGATCGCAGAGATCACGCCGACATCCTTCGTCATCGTCCCATCGATGAAGTACGTGACGATCATGAATACATTGATGATCCCCCAGATCGCGTTCGACGTCGCGCGGAATTCCTGTTTGTCCTTCAGTTTCGCTGTCGAATACACCGCAAGGAAGCTGCCGCCTGAAACAAACAGTCCCTGCATGAGGCCGGCGAGTCCCAGCGCCGTGTACTTGACTGCCTCTGAAGCCTCCTTCTTCGGCGGAAAAAACAGTTTCCGTACACCGATGGCGATGACCACCAGTGCGTACGCGATCAGAAGGAAATCCAGTTTCACGGACTTGAAGACAAATATCCCCAGTATGACGCCGGCGAGCATCACGGCGCTCATCTTGCCAAGTTCCTTCCAGTTGATGTGCTTGTACTCCTTTGCAGCGACAAGGATCCCGATGATGCACGCAAGGATCGTCAGGACCGGTTTTGCGATCCCTACGCCTACAAGCAGGATGCCCGGCGGCATGGCGATAGGGTTACCTCCGAATCCCACAAGGGACTGAATGAAAATAGCAAGCATCGCCACCAGCATGAACAGAATATCATTGACCGTAAACACAAGATTTCACCGTCCGTTTTTGATTGCAACCGCAGTCGCTCTTAAAACTTATCCTTCGTAAAGATCCGGCATCGGAATCAGGCCGATCCCGTCTACCTTGATTCTGCAGGGAAGCATCCTTATCCTGACACCCGCTTCTTCCGCCTTCTCCAGCACATCAGCGAAGTCTGGATCCTGAACACGATTCGCCTTGACACGCGTCACCCCGTTCATCTGGATCACGAACCAGATCTCCGCCTGATATCCTTCCTTTACGGCTCGGATCAGTTCATGTACGTGACGGGTCCCGCGCTGTGTCGGAGCGTCAGGAAAATAGCCTGTTCCTCCACGCTCCAGCGTACAGCCCTTGACTTCGATCAGCGTCTCTTTCCCGGCATTTTTCATATAAAAGTCAAGTCTGGACTCTCCGAACCTGTATTCCGGCCTGAGGATCTGCGGTTTCTGTTTCTCAAGAAACGTCCGTACCAATACGTTCGGGATCTGGCTGTCCACATTGACCAGCATTCCGTCCCCTCTTTCGACCGTCACGAGATCATATGCTGTTTTTCTGTCCGGATTCTGCGCCCGCGAGATCCAGACCCGCGCACCGGGCACAAAAAGTTCCGCGCATCTTCCCGTATTCTTCACATGGACCGTCAGTTCTTCTTCCCCGCACCGGATTTTTGCAAGAAAACGGTTCGGCCGGGACACGAAGCGCGCTTCCTTCACATCGGGATAGATCACTTCAAAGCTCCAGCGGAGGCATCTCGTCTTCGTGCGTCAGGATCCCCGCAAACTTCTCCGCCTGGAAACGGTCGCGGAAAAGGCGGCATTTGCAAAGCAGGATATAGAACACATTGCGGCCGCATCCGTTCCAGCTCTCGTAATTTGCCTGCCCCTTGGAGATCAGCACATCCGCCCTGTCGAACGCTTCCTTCATCGGGCGGTCGTCCCCGCAGCGCCAGTCCGGCACGATCGTGCAGATCTTGTCCAATCCGATCTGCTCCGCGTCCTCCCTCGTCGCGTCGTTCACCGTCGGCGCACCGCGTACGAGCACAGATACGTGCAGTCCGGGATTCATCCGCATGAGGAGACGGATCATGATCTTGTCCATCACGATCTCTCCGCAGTTATCCACGATGAACAGCAGTTCCTTCGCCGCCATGATTTCTTTCTCCAGGCGTCTCAGCATATCATCCGGCACCGGGATCTGCTGCGCTTTTTCGATGCCTTCCATCAGCTGATTCTCGTCCACGCTGTCCAGCGCCGCGAAATCCACGAGATTTCCCGTCATTGCGTACTGCACCGCCAGCCTGAGCGGATCACCGCTCTGTGCGAGACACCTTTCCATATACGGCTCCTGCTCCATGACAAGCGCGTTGAAGTAACGCTTGACCGGACCGAAATCCTCTTCCTCCACTCCGAAAAAATGCTTCCGCAGCGCCTTGACCCGTTTGTCCGCTTCCGCAGCAGACGGCGCGGTCCTGCACTCTTCCATCAGCGCGCGGAGCTCTTCCCGGTATGCCTGTGCAGTATCCGCCTGAACGCCGTCGGGGATCTTGTTCAGATTCTTCTCCAGAATGCACACTCTGCAGTATTCGTTCATAAGATATCCTTTCTGAAAAAAGGAGCGGTCTGTTTTGTTCACGGGCCGCTCCTGTCATTGTCCTGTTGTCTCTTACGGAAAGAATCCCTCGATCTCTTCCTTCAGTTCATCCAGATCCTGTGGAAGTTCCTCTCCCAGTTCCTTCGTCGCGTCCACGACCTCCTCCGGGATATCTTTGCCCCACTCCTGGACCGTATCGGCAGCATCCTGCACTATGTCTGCGGCGTCCTGTCCGAGATCCTCAAGGTCCTCTTTCCCCGCAGCGTTCTCGATCACTTCCTGTGCTGCATTTGCGACGTCCGTCACGCTTTCCGCGGCGTCCTGGACCGCGTTGGATGCCCTGCGGATCGCACAGCCTGTAAGGGAAAGGATCAGCAGCGAGGCCGCCAGGATCCAGACAATCCTTTTACGCATACTGTTTCACCCAGCTTTCAAGGTCCTGCGCTTTCACGCGTGCCTGCAGCCGTTTTCCCTCTTTTACGTTCGCAGCCGGCACGATCTTCTGCATCAGTTCCGCAGTATTGCCCATTCCGCTCGATCCGGACGTGGCAAACGGAACGACGGTCTTTCCCGAAAAATCATATGCCTCAAGGAACGTATCGATGATGCTGGGATGACGGTACCACCAGATGGGAAAACCAACATAGATCACATCCGCTTCCGCGACCGGAGCGTCAAAATCCGCAAGTTCCGGACGCGAAGAAGCGTCCGCCATCTCCACGGAGCTGCGGGACTTCTTGTTCATCCAGTTCAGATCCGCTTTCGTATAGGGAACCTTCGGACGGATCTCGTAGAGCGCCGCGTCCGCGGCTTTTGCCAGTTCTGCGGCTGCTTTCGCCGTTACACCGCTGGCGGAAAAATAAGCGACCAGTTTCTGACTCATATTCACATACTTCCTTTCTTGTTCAGAGCGTCGCGCCCGCCTGATAGGCGCGCTTTGCCAGGGGATGCTCCGGTGTGACCTCTCCGTCGTCGCGCACATGCACGATCAGATCCTTCGTCACCATTTTCCGGTTCTCAAAATCCGCCACGAACCAGCGGTAGACGTCCATATACATCTCTCTGTCCCCGTTGCCCTGCGCAAACAGCGCGATCACCTGGATCCCGGGATGGATCCTCGGTTTCCAGTTCTTGTCGATCAGGCAGTAATGCCTGTTCATATACGTGATCATGGGACCGCAGACATTCGCCGCATAATTCGGCGCAGAGAGGATCAGCGCGTCCGCTTCGTGGAGTTTTCCCCAATAGGGTTTCAGGTCGTCCTGCAGAATGCAGTCGATCCCGTTGTTTTTGCACGTCCCGCATCCCTGGCAGCCGCGCACATTCATGTCATTGAGATAATAGACCGTTACCTCATGTCCGGCGTCACGCGCACCGCGCACCGCTTCCAGCGCAAGACGCGTGCTCGGACCGTCCTTATGCGGCGAACCGATCATTGCAACTACTTTCATCTCATTCTTGCCCTCCTCATCAGTTCGATCAGATTGATCCTGGTATACGGGAGAACGAACAGCACGAGCACGGCGAGAAGAATCAGAAGCAGGATCGCCCCCGCCGCTCCGATCACGGGCATCGGATCCTTTCTGCTCTTTCTTTTCGTCCCCTTCACATGATCGTAGAAGTCATGCTGTTTTGTGTTCTTCTCCTGCATGAAACAATCGCCTTCCTTACGCCTGTGCAAAACGTCTTCCGTATTCGCGGAAGAGCTCCTCAAAATCTTTCAGATCCGCGGAGGAGATCGCCACCGGTCCGTAGTGGATCACGGGATTTCCATATGCGCATCCGCCGGAATACGTTTTCATTCCGTAAAAGAGCATGTGGTTCAGGATCCCGAGGACCGCCTGATCCGCTCCGCCGTGGATGTACGCAGCCGTCGCGAACGCGCCGCCCGTTTTTCCCGCAGGCTCAAGTTCTCCGAACTTCTCCTCCAGGAAGAGTTTGATCTTCGCACAGTATGTTCCGTGATACGTCGGGGTGCCCAGCAGGATCCCGTCGCATTCCTTCACATACGCGTCATCGACTCCGTCCAGCGGAAACATGCGCGCTTCCGCGCCTTTTTCCCTGATGCCTTCACAAATCATCTGTGCCATTTTCTCTGTGTTTCCGGACTGTGTATAATACAGCACCGCGATCTTTTTCAGCATTGTTTTACCTCCGATCGTTTCTTTGTTCTGATTATAGCATGTTCTCTCTTCTGTGCGACAGGACTACAAAGAGAGAATATGGTCAAAGATCCAGTGATACAGCGTCTCTGCGATCAGTACTGCCTCCGGACGCGACTCGATCTGCGCCGCAGTCTCCTGAGCCTGTGCGACCCTGTCCGTGATGACCGCATCCGCCCCGCTCAGCAGAAACCGTCTCTGTGACGCCTCGTCGTTCACCGTCCACACGAGAATCTTCTTCCCGTTCCTGTGGGCGCGCCGGATCTGCGCCGGCGTCGCGGATTCCTCTTCCAGTCCCAGGTAATCACAGCTGAGATGCGCCGTCTTTCCGTATGAGGCGAATGTCAGATATCCTGTCTGGATCTCGGGATAATGTGTCTCGATATACTCCACGAGTTCGTATTTCATGCTGATCAGCACTGCCTGCTGCGTCATGCCTCTGTCCATGATCATCTTCACGGCGTCATCCGCCATCCTGTGATCCGCGGTCGCGCCCTTAAGTTCGACAAAGAGCATCACTCTGCCCCTCGATGCGTCCAGCATCTCCTCCAGCGTCGCGACAGGCTGTCCTGCGGGATCCGCCGTATCCAGAACACGCAGCTGCCGGATCTCATTCATCGTCATGTCCTGTGCACGGCGCGAGTCACCTGCCGTGCGTTTGAAAGTCGAGTCGTGATTGACGACGTAATGTCCGTCTGCCGTACGCTGGATATCGATCTCGCTTCCCCACACGCCAAGTTCCGCCGCCTTCAGAAGACCGTCCACAGTGTTTTCCGCGCCGAGCGTGCCTCCGCCTCTGTGTGCGATCACCTCCGTCTGCAGATCATGCGGAAAGACACTTTCAAAACGCACGGTCAGGATCCCCGAGATCACCGCACACACCAGAAGTCCCGCAACGATCAGAACGATCGCCATTTCCGGGTCCCGTTTTCTGCGCACGGGAAAACGTATGTCATGCCTGTGGCTGTAGCGGTGATACAGCTCCGTGGTCTTCATCACATAGAACGGCGTGATGAGGAGCGCACTGTAGGCAAGATACAGGATCCCCCGGATCGCGTAGTCGATATTCAGAAACCGGAAGAGCCAAAGCGGCATCGGCGCCAGATTCGCAACGATCAGGCCCGCCCCGAAGACAAGGATCCCCACGCCGATGAAAACGAGAAGCATCCGCAGCGAATGCAGGAACATTTCCTTCAGAAAATCCCATTTGTTCTCCCAGAACAGTTTTCTCGCACTGCGCATGGCGCGGATGCCCCTCTTTTTCCCGATCACGATCTCATGAACGGTGAATACATAGACGAACCCGGCAAGGAACATCAGTACATAGAACACGGCATATGCGGCGTAAAAAAAAGGTTTCGACCGGATCGTCTCCATGATGAAGCGCGGCACGTAGAAGTTCCGCGTCAGAGAAACGGAGATCCCGTGTCCCACGAGCGGCGCCAACAACACGATATACAGCAGCGTGAGAAATCCGCCCAGATTGAAAAACCGCCCCTGCGCCAGCAATCCCCTGCCTGCATTGCGGAAAAAATTGTCCTTTTTCCCCGTCAGGATGTCGTCGCTGTACAGGATCTTCGCGTTCAGGTCCAGACTCACGTACAGGAACAGCGCGCTGATCCCCAGAAGCAGAAACAGTCCTCCCTGCCACGTCTGAAAGAGAAACCGGAAATCCCCCGTACTAACCGCGGTCTTTCCCGCGCTGTTCAGGATCCTCACGGCAAGTGCGCCTAGTCCCCACGCAAGAAGCGCGAGGATGCCTTTCGTCAGGATCTGGTATTTCATGATCTCGGGAAGCGCCTGGAAATAGGCCCTGTAGCGTCCCGGGATCCTTTTTCTTTTTTCTCTCCGTTTCTCTTTTTTCTCCACGGTATGTGCCCTGCCTGTTTCTTCCCGTTCATTATACGACACGCACGGGAAAGAAGCGAGAAGCCGTCTCCTGCATCCCCGGAAAAGAAAGAGCACACGGCGTATGCCGTATGCTCCATGTTCCTTTTTCAGCTGATCCTGTAGTGTCCCGTGATGCTGTCCCGGAGAAGTTCAAGTTTGTTCTCTTCGTAGGAGACCTGCAGCGGGCTTCCATTGTGAAGAAGATACGGAATCCCGTTTGCGTTGAGGCGGTCCGAAAGCACGCCGATGTGTTCCGTATCGCCGAACACGACGATGTCCCCCGGCTGCCACGCCTGCGTATCGTCAAGATCCGTCGTCAGCATGACGGCGTGTCTGCGCAGCCAGACGTCCTGATTGCGCACCCTGCGGAAATCGATGTTCGCGTCTGGTGTTTCCACCGGATAGGCCTCCGGATGCTCCCGGATGTCCCTGTCGATCAGTTCCATGAGGTCGTATCCCGCGGCAAGCATGCCCTGCGCGACCACGTCCGTGCAGACCCCGTGCTCATCGTCCGGCCAGCCGCCCTCATAGTAGATGCTTTCGTATTGCGGCTCTGTCTCCAGATACGCATGCACGCCCATGAGCAGATCCAGCTGGTCGTCAAATCCGTCGCCGTCCTCGTCATGTGCGCTGTGGTAGGCGATCTGCGGCACCTCCTGCTTCGCGTTTTCCGCCGGGAAGAAACCTTTCCTGACGATCGAAACCGTCAGACGCGCCGCAAGAAACACCGCCGCGGCGCTCAGAAGAAGTCCCGCAGCAACGATCGCAAATCTTCCCCACCGGATCCGGACTCTCTGCTGCCGCACTGTCATATCGCACGCCTCTCCTTTTCTGTTCTGCGTGCCGAGTATACCGCGTTTCATCCTGACCTTCTTTTGGAAAACCTTCCCTTTTTCTTACGGGAACCTTACGCCTGAGGCTGCTGTTCCGTTTTCTGTGTATGCGCCTGTTTGGGCAGGTAGACGGTAAAGATCACTGTCTCGTCACGGCTGTCCGCAGTGATCGTTCCCTGATGGAGCGTAGCGATCTGACGCGCGATGGCAAGCCCGAGTCCCGCGCCGCCCTGTCTGGTCTCCCTGGCGCTGTCCAGGCGGTAGAACTGCTCGAACAGATGCGACAGCTGCTCCTTTGGGATCGTGGGTCCGCGGTTGATGATCCGGATCATCACCATCTGCTCCGTCTCCCACATCTGTACGTGGATCGGCGTTTTGGCATAACTGTAGTGCACCGCGTTGCGCAGAAGGTTATCGATCATGCGCTCAAGCTTGTCCGGGTCGCACAGGTACTCGTAATGCGCAGGCAGATCCGTCTGCCAGCGCAGTTCCTTGTCCTTCAGCTGCGGCTCAAATTCCGACAGGATCTGCCGCATCATGAGCGCCAGATCTACCGTCGCGTATTCCAGCTGCGGCTGCGCGAAAGAATAGCGCGCGATATCGAAGAACTCGTTGATCAGATCCTCCAGCCGCAGCGCCTTGTCGTAGGCGATCTGCGTATACTTCGCCCGCTGCCCCGCAGGAAGATCCGGGTTCTCCTCCAGCAAAGAAAGATATCCGATGACGCTGGTCAGCGGCGTCTTCAGATCGTGCGCCAGATAGACGATGAGATTGTCCTTCTTCTGTTCCGCCTCCCGCATCATGCGCTCGTTGTACAGGCTGCGGATACGGATGTCGTTGAGTTCTTCCTCGATCTCCGACAGATGCTTGGGCAGTACGACGGGCGTCTGTGCGTCCTCGGACAGCGCGCGCGTGGCGCCGATGATCCTTCCGATATCCCGGTACGGCAGCCACATGAACGCGACCGTAATGATGACCATGCCTGCTGCCATGAAAAACGCATAGTTCTTCTGGATCCAGTTCAGCACCTGATAGACGGGATCGTCCGCGTACCAGATAAAGAACTGGCTGAACAGACGCCCGAAAAGATAGACCAGCGCAAGCGCTACGGCATACGCTCCCATGACGGCAAGATACCGTCCGATGATGCGCATCGACAGCGTCCTGCTGTAGAAGACGCGTTTGTGTTCCTGATTATTCAATGGTATATCCCACTCCCCATACGGTCTTGATGTACTTGGGTTTCTTTCCGTTGTCGTTCATCTTGGACCGGATCCTCGACACATGCGCCATGATGGTATTGTTGCTGTCGAAGTATTTTTCCTTCCAGACACGCTCGAACAGTTCCTCCGACGGGATCACCTTCCCCTGATTGGCGGAAAGCTCCCAGAGAAGATTGAACTCCGTAGGCGTCAGGTCCAGCAGACGGCCGTCCACGGTGCACCGGCGCGACGCGCGGTCGATACTCATGCCGCGGATGTCGATCACATCCTGCTCTTCCTTTTTCCCCACGTTGTATTTGCTGTTGCGCCGAAGCTGCGCGCGCACGCGCGCCATGAGTTCCATGGCGTTGAAGGGTTTCGTCACATAATCGTCCGCGCCGACAGACAGCCCGCGGATCTTGTCGATGTCCGCGACCTTCGCCGTGAGAAAGATGATGGGAAAAAGATGCTCCTCCCGGATCTTTGCGCAAAGCTCGAAACCGTCCATATCCGGCAGCATGATGTCCAGAAGCGCAAGATCGAACGTCTCCCGCCCCACCGCTTCCAGCGCGCCTGCCGCGTCGTAGCAGGACGTCACCTCATATCCGTCATTTTTCAGGTAAACGCCGATAAGATCCGTGATCTCACGTTCGTCGTCCACCACAAGGATGTGTTCACTCATTGTTTTTTCCCTCAACTCTCTTTTTCTGCTTTCTGCCTGCAAAGCGGTTCAGGAAGACGATCCCTCTTGCGATCGCCCAGGATCCGGAAAGGATTAGGACGTACCAGAACACGCTCTCCCACACGGGGATCTCATAGACATGCAGGAACGGGTAAGGCCCGTACAGCACCCGTGCCAGATTGAGCGACACCGCGACCAGTCCGTACAGGAACGTCACGGCAGGCACGAGCAGCGCGTTCTTTTTCTCAAGAGGCGGTTCTGTCTCAAAGAAGATCTGCGTCACCGCCGCAAGAATCGGACAGAGCGTGTGATTGTACAGGAGTCCCCGTACGAACAGGAGATGGTGCAGATCGCCCAGCATGGGATACAGCACCGTCACCACGACGATCAGCGTCACGGCAAGACAGGACGTCGCGACGAAACGCAGCATCCGCACCCAGTCCGGAACAGCCGTTCCTCTCTTCAGTGAGCGGATGGCAAAAACCACGAACAGGGTGCTGGCGATCAGAGAGAGGAGATTGGAGTCCACCGTATAGAACCGAAGCGTGGCAAGCCCCGAGTCATGCAGATTGTATGCCATCGCGACGCATTCCAGGATCACCAGAAGCGCATTGAGCACAACCGCTGCCTTCAGTCTCGTTCTGCGGCCCATTCTCCCCTTTTCCTCCTTAATTTCATGTCCTTCCTTATTCTATCATAAGACACGCGCCGTTTTCTTCCGCCCGCCGTACCGCAACTCTTTCGATTTTCTTGCGAATAAATGTCAAGGTACCTTGACATTTAAAATCCCATCTGCTATCCTTTCTCCTGTTGTGCCAAAAAAGCAAGGAGGTGCCCGCATGCACGATTCACAGCTGCATCACGAACTGGCGGCGCGCGGCGTCTCGGATCTGCACGCGGCAGGCCATTTTCTGCATTTCAACGCAAAAGGCAGGCGCATGCGCCGAAGGACGCTCAACCTGCTGAACGAACGCGGTCCTCTTCCCCAGAAAGAAGTGCAGGATATCCTGCAGATCAAATCCGGATCCGTCAGCGAGATGCTGGGCAAAATGGAAAAGAAGGGCTGCTCGAACGCGTTCGCGACGAACACGACCGGCGCAGTACCCTTCTTCAGATCACACCGGAGGGACAGAAGGAAGCCGCGAAGCTGCAGACGCTTTACGAAGCGCGGATGTCCCGGATGATGGACTGTTTCAGCGAGGACGAACTGCTCACGCTCTGCGAGAGCCTGGAAAAAATGCAGCGCCACTGGCTCGCGCTGGAGGAAACAGGTTTCTTTGAGATACCCAGGGAGGAAGAAACACACACATGATCAAACAACTGCTCAAATCCGTACGCGAATACAAAAAGCCGTCGCTTCTGGCGCCTGCCATGGTGTCCCTCGAGGTCGTCATGGAGGTCATCATCCCCTTCATAATCGCACGGCTCATCAACAAGATCAAAGCCGGCTGCACGCTGCAGGTCATCATCATGCACGGACTTCTTCTGGTCGTTCTTGCGCTGCTGTCCCTGACGTTCGGCATCCTGTCCGGCAATTTCTGCGCGCAGGCTTCCTGCGGTTTCGCCAAGAACCTGCGTCAGGACATCTATTACAGCATCCAGAACTTTTCATTCGACAACATCGACCGTTTCCTCACCTCCTCTCTGGTCACGCGTCTGACCACGGACGTGGGAAACGTGCAGATGGCCTACATGATGATCATCCGCATCGCGGTGCGCGCGCCGTTCATGCTCGTGTTCGCCTTCATCATGGCGTTCGTCATGGGCGGTAAACTGGCCTGGATCTTCCTGTTCGTCCTTCCTTTCCTCGGCGCGGGACTGTCCTTTATCATTTACAAGGCGATGCCCGTATTCCGGAAAGTCTTCAAAAAATATGACCGCCTGAACGAATCCATACAGGAAAACGTCCAGGGGATCCGTGTCGTCAAATCCTTCGTGCGTGAATCCTACGAACAGGAGAAATTCGGCGAGGCCGCCGATGACGTGCGGCGCGACTTCACGAAAGCGGAAAGGATCCTCGCTTTCAACGGTCCGCTCATGCAGTTCTGCATGTATACGGTCATGACGTTCGTGCTGTCCTTCGGTTCCTATACGGTCATCACCTCGCGCGGTCTGGCACTGGACGTCGGACAGCTGTCATCCATGCTGACCTACAGTTTCATGATGCTGATGAGCCTCAACATGGTCTCCATGATCTTCGTCATGCTGACGCTTTCCGCGGAATCCGCCAAGAGGATCGTCGAGGTCCTGACAGAGCGTCCGACGCTCTCCAACCCCGAGCATCCCGTTTTCGAGATTCCGGACGGCTCCATCGACTTTGAGAACGTCAGTTTCAAATACGACAACAAGGCGCGTCTGTACGCGCTGAAAGACGTGGACCTGCACATCTCATCCGGCGAGGTCATCGGGATCATCGGCGGCACGGGATCGGCGAAGTCCTCGCTGGTCCAGCTCATTCCGCGTCTGTACGACGTCAACGAAGGCTCCGTCCGCGTCGGCGGTCGCGACGTCAGAGAATACGACCTTGAAACGCTCCGTGACCAGGTCGCCATGGTCCTTCAGAAAAACGTCCTGTTCTCCGGCACCATCGCGGAGAACCTCAGATGGGGCAATCCGGACGCCACGGACGAAGAACTCGTCCAGGCCTGCAGGATGGCCTGTGCCGACGAATTCATCGACACGTTCCCGGACGGCTACCAGACCCAGATCACACAGGGCGGCACCAACGTGTCCGGCGGTCAGAAACAGCGCCTGTGCATCGCGCGCGCCCTTTTGAAAAAGCCGAAGATCCTGATCCTGGACGATTCGACCAGCGCCGTAGATACGCGCACCGACGCGCGGATCCGCCAGGCGTTCCGCTCCTTCATCCCGGAGACCACCAAGATCATCATCGCGCAGCGCACCGCCTCCGTGGAGGACGCGGACCGCATCGTCGTGATGGACAGCGGAAGGATCCACGCCGTCGGAACGCATGCCGAACTCATGGAAAACTGTGAGATCTACCGCGAGATCTACGAATCCCAGAACAAGGCGGGAGGTGAGGATCATGAATAAGAAACGCTACAAAAAGGGTACTGTGCGCCGTCTGATCCGCACGATGGTCCAGTTCTATCCGGTCCTGATCCCCCTGACGGTCATGTTCATCCTCTTCAACGCCGTGATCTCATCGATCCCGACCATGTTCATGCAGCGTGTCATCGCCGTGATCGAGACGACCTGGAAGACAGGCGACTGGGCAGCCGCAAAAGGACCGATCCTGAAGTATGTCGGCACGCTCGTGTCGCTGTATATCTTCTCTCTCGCCTCCGGTCTGACCTTTCATCTCTTGATGGCGACCATTACGCAGGGAACGCTCAAAAAACTGCGCGTGCGGCTCTTCGACAATATGCAGGAGCTTCCGATCTCCTACTTCGACCAGCATCAGCACGGCGATATCATGAGCCACTATACCAACGATATCGATGCGCTGCGGCAGATGATCTCCCAGAGTTTCCCGCAGCTGCTGATCTCGGCGGTCACGGTCCTCACCATCTTCTTCATCATGCTGTACTACAGCGTCTGGATGGCGCTGGTCGTGCTGATGGGCTTCTTCGCGATCATGCTGATCACCAAGAAGATCGGCGGACGCTCCGCCCGCTACTTTATCGCGCGTCAGAAAAAACTCGGACAGATCGAAGGGTTCGCGGAAGAAATGATGACCGGCCAGAAAGTGGTCAAGGTCTTCAACCATGAAGAGCAGAGCAAGCGGGATTTCGACGCCATCAACGACGAACTGTACAATACCGCCTACAAAGCGAACAAGAACGCAAACATCCTCGGCCCCATCCTGAACAACACGGGAAACATCCTTTACGTGATCGTTGCCGTGACCGGCGGCATCTTCCTCACCACACATGTGAAGAACGTGAGCATCTCCGGTCTGGCGCTTGGGATCAGCATCGTCGTACCCTTCCTCAACATGACCAAGCAGTTCTGCGGAAACATCGGACAGGTCTCCCACCAGATCAATTCCATCGTCATGGGGCTTGCCGGAGCGAGCCGCATCTTCGAGCTGATGGATCAGGAGCCTGAAACAGACGAAGGATACGTGACGCTGGTCAACGTGAACGAAGCGGAAGACGGCACGCTCACCGAATCGGAAAAACCGACCGGGAAATGGGCGTGGAAACATCCGCACAGTGCAGACGAGACCATCACCTACACTCCCCTTCGCGGCGACGTCCGCCTGTTCGACGTGGATTTCTCCTATGTGCCGGACAAACCCGTTCTGCAGAATATCTCTCTGTACGCAAAACCGGGACAGAAGGTCGCCTTCGTCGGCGCGACAGGCGCGGGCAAAACGACCATCACGAATCTGCTCAACCGTTTCTACGACATCGAGGACGGAAAGATCCGCTACGACGGGATCAACATCAACAAGATCAAAAAGGACGATCTGCGCCACTCTCTGGGGATCGTGCTCCAGGACGTAAACCTCTTCACCGGCACCGTCATGGAAAACATCCGCTACGGAAAACTGGACGCTACCGACGAGGAATGCATCCGCGCGGCAAAGCTCGCGGGAGCGGACGACTTCATCACCCGTCTTCCTGAAGGCTACGACACCATGCTGACCGGAAACGGCGCGAACCTGTCCCAGGGACAGCGCCAGCTGCTTTCCATCGCAAGAGCTGCTGTGGCAGATCCTCCTGTCATGATCCTGGACGAGGCGACTTCCTCCATCGACACGCGTACAGAAGCCATCGTACAGCGCGGTATGGACGCGCTCATGGAAGGACGCACGGTCTTCGTCATCGCGCACCGACTGTCCACGGTCAAGAACGCCAACGTCATCATCGTGCTGGATCACGGCAGGATCATCGAGCGCGGAACGCACGACGATCTCATCGCGCAGAAAGGCCAGTATTACCAGCTGTACACCGGTGCGTTCGAATTGGAATGATCATCAGAACACATCTGATGATCAACTGCAATCAGGGATATTAGGCACTTCAAACGGCAGCCTCCTCTTCCAAACCGGAAAGGAATGCTGCCGTTTGTGTTCTCTTTTCTTCTGAAAAGATCTTTTTTGGGTTTCATAAGATGGATCGGTCCGCTGAGCTGACCATAATCAGGTTGATCACAAACATTATTTGATAGATGAACAGATATCACTACAAATGAATCATCGATCATCAAAATTATAAATACACGCGTTGGTGATCGATGATTCTGAAGAGTTTTAATCAACCACATCCACTGTCCTGATTCGCAGCATAATCGTTATGACTTGCAGAAGAACTATAGTTATAAACTGAAGTCCTTGCGCTCGCAGATTGTGCTGTTGTTGTGCATCTGCATCCGCAAGCAATGCAATAGCACGACGCCCTCTGAGCTTTAATATGTTTTTCGTTTTTTAAAAAACTTTTCGCAAATCGTTTCACAGTCATTCACCTCCTGTTCGTTATTCATTGCTCGCAATAAGTAATGGTAAATCTTTGTTTTTTATCAAAACATATCGTTACGCTCTCATTCTTTGTAAGCTTTTGCGATTTGCCAATAAGATTGTAAAAATTATCAAAAAAGAAATAAGCAAAAACACAATGATTACTTCTTTTGAATTAATGCCCAATTCAATGCTCATCGGAGTAAGGTTTTTATGACTTGTTAAAAACCTTCTTGTGCCCACGCGTGTATCTTTGGATTTCCAAGGCATATCGATCTCAAGCAATGACTCCTGCTCTGTCTCTATCGCTGACTGCTGAATGATTTGAGTTGTATCAATCTTTTGTGTCGTCCAAAAAGCAATCGGTACAGCTAAAGCAACCCCTACCGTCGCCAATGTTAGGCATTCAATTATCAACTGGGAGACAATACTGCCTTTTTTTACACCTAAAGAACGAAGTTGCCATATTTCCTTGAATCTGGTTTTATTCCAAAAAAGAAAAACAAAAAACAGGAGTACCAACCCAGCAAAAAACAAAACAATTATTGACAAAACAATAGTTTTTCTTATCCATTGCAGTGGTGCTATAGAAGCAGCAAAGGCGTCTTGATTTGTTGACCAAAGCAACAAATCCGAATCAGGAATCATCTGTTTTAATTCCACCATCGTATCTCGCAGTTTTGATGGGTCAGACACACGGAACACCATTTCTTGATTATCAAAAACCATTGTGCCTAATAATTCAGATTTACCCCCATCAGAATAGTAATCACGTGAAAACCGCATTAAAGAAAGCGCTGTTTGATAATCACAAAAGAAACAATTCTCTGGCATATAAGACATCTCTTCTGAGGAAAATTCCCACACAGCAGGAAGATCAGCTGTGAAAATCCCAACTACTTGTACAGGACATTCAAAAGCAAATTCTCTTGAGTCGAATTCTTCAAGATGTGCCAGATAGAAATCCGCATAATAATCCGGATCCTCCTCCATCTCTTCCCATTGGTCTCCCCACATTTCAGCCATTCTTGAATGACCAACATGCAAAACATCTCCAATGCTTAGCTGGTTTTGTTCTGCAAACTGTTTGGATATCAAAATTGCACCGTTATCACTTTCACTTATATGTCTTCCCTCAATCAATTCAAATTGACCAGACACAAACTGAATATCAAGCTCTGAATTCTGTTCTCCATAAACCTTGAATTCTTCAGACATAACAAGACATTCAAGTCTATCATATTCAACCGGCGGACCGATTTTTATGCCTTTTGCTCTATTCGCAAACAATCCGGGAACCAATGATACCCTGTCATGAAATTCATAATGAGATGGAACAGTAATAATCCAGTTTGAATCAGAGATCGATTCAATTCGATTTGCATTCTCAAAATACTCTTTTGTCAGCAACGGGCCTTTATAATATTCATTTTCCAAAGAGTCCCAATCTCCGTACAAATCAGCATTATACGGATCATACTGCACGGAAATAGTAGTCATGAGTCGATTCTGTAATCCTTTTGATGCTTTTTCTATTCCTCCTCCTGCAGCAATAACAATCAACAACATTACTGACAAGCTCAACACGAGAAACAATACTAATAACGAATACCACCATTTTCGAAACAACCATAGAAATGCTCGCTTCACAGGGTTCATCATACCATCACCTCGATTCTGTCAAAATGCTAATTTGACGACCAATATAATGCAGCAATCAAAGAATCATTCAGAGTAACTACTCGTGTTTTGCAATATGATCCTTATCCTAATTTGAGGCTACCATATCGTGTCGAAACCCTAACATCGCGTTTTGATTAATTAACGTACCGCTTCTTCTAATAAATTATAGATCCGAAAACTCAACTATTACTTTTTCCACAATTGAAAACGAATCAACTGCAACTAACAATAGCTTTAGAATACTGCATTACTCTTCTTTCGTGTCGTTACATATCATTTCCGCTAAGTTCTCCATCGACATAACTGAATAATCGTTCATTTCAATTAGTCGACTTACTGAAACACCAAGTTGTTCTTCTATTCTTTCAATCCAATACAAATAATCAATGATATAATTACCAAGTTTCGGACTCATCAAGTTCTCATCTGTTGGGGGAGGTTCTTTTCCAAAAATTTCACAGTATTGATCCTGCATGATGCTTATTACTTCTTGTTTTTTCACATTACTTCACTCTCCACTTAAAGCGAATGTATTCCATCCTGCATTTCATCTACCATATGGTCCAGTACACAGTAAATTCCCCGCATATCACCTGTGTCTACAATCCAACTCCCTGTTTCACGACGCACGCATGGTTGTTTCTCTGTTACATATGAATGAGTATCTAGCATTTCATATTCGTCCGAATCGTTAATCCTTTTTGCGATCATACTAGACACGCCGTACATATAAACCGATGTTGTAAATATATATGCCATATATGAATCGATAGCATCAAGAATCTCATCTGTCCGTTCCTCATTTCTAAATAGATTGAGCGAAACAGCGTCAAACTTTAATACATGACTGAAAACATGTGCAAATTCAGAATAATAATCATTTTCATTGTCCTGTAAGCTAAAAACACCACCCGGCACACCAAGCACTATCATATCCGGTTTCATTTCAAAATAAATATTGCTTAAATACTGGTTTAGATATGATACTTTCTCGGAAAAAGTGTAAGTATTCCCAAATAATTCCTCTGGAATCGTATACATACCTGAGAGTGCTCCAAGATGATTTGAGCAGACAAATGCTGTTTTAATGCTGTGATCATCAAAGTATTTCTTTAAAGACAACTGCAGGCGGAACTTGCCACAACTCTCTTCCGTTCCCAATACACCGAACACAGGAACAGGAAACTCAAACAGTTTCCGATAATCCTTTTGAAATGTAAAAGATTCAGGAAGCTTTTCTATTTTCTTCACATGTGAACCGCTAATCCCCAGTTTTACCGCATGTCTCTGTGAGAGCAGTATTTGTCTTTCCTCTTCATGTGCTTTAAGGATCGGAATCGGATATCGCAAAAGTTTTTCTATATCGGCATCTGGCGGAACAACTACAATCTCTTTCTCATTCGGAGCGTAATTCTTGTTTATACGTATGTTGTCCGTTATACGTCTCAGTTTTTTACTGTCTTCTTTATATGTACCAATGTCTCCAACCTGTACAGTTAGCAACTCTGTAAAATCCAGCAGTGTCTCAATATCATGTGTAAGAGGAAAGAACGAAACAGTTTCATTTGACATTCTCTCTTGCCTCCTCAATTCATGGCATCATAACCAAATTCATTCAAGACAGCAATAATATGCAGGTATTGTGTGATGATTCTTTCCTGGAGCGTGCATTGTTTTTGTTTGTCTGCTTTTTGAGGCACAACTCCCTTAAACTCAATCTGCTGTGCACATATGCTGCATAGTCTCAGTTTCCAGCAATCTCTGCACTCATCCTTTGTCAGTGCTCCAATGTTTAACATGTGCTCAATCTTGTCTAAAAGAAATCCTTCTTTCAAAGAGCCAATCCTGAAATAATCCTGTATTTCACTTGTGTTCTGACACGGAAATAAATCTCCATCAACTGTCACAAACAATCTTCTTACCCCAGGAATGCACGGTCCATTATGATGCATGCATTCCGTCATTTGACTATGTTTCATCATTCGGCTCCGGATTTCAAGAACATTTGCCAAAGTCTTCTGCGCCATGAGACTTACATGATCCATACTGATTTTTCCAATTAAAGCAAGATAGTATTTCAGATATTCATAATTCCTGACTGTCCAAAACCGGTCTTCTTCATCGGTATCGCTTTTGAATCCAGTAGCAACGTCACTAAACATAATGTAGTGATCTGATATGACTTCATCCACATCAAAGAAATCCATCACACATGCCAGATCCATTTCCGGCGTCATCACAGCATTAAACTGAACTTTTTTGATTTCCTCAGGATACTTTTCCTGCAGCATTTTGATGTTTTGCATGATTGTGTCAAAGCTTCCCTCTCCATTCGATGCAAATCTTCTATGCTTATCATGTTCATCCTTATTTCCATCAAGGCTAATCAGAATGTGAAAGCCATGTTCAGACATAAAACTAAACTTTTCTTTTGTCAAAAGTGTTCCGTTTGTCGTTATATGAAACTCTATTTCTTTTCCCTGTACTTCGTTTTCAACAAACGAAACACATTTTCTAATCAGTTCGAATTCCAGAAGTGGTTCTCCCCCATAGAATCCGATCATGATCTTTTTAGAATCAATGCTATGCGCCAAATAAAACTGAAGTGCTTTCTTTGCTGTCTCCCAAGACATCCTTTTTGGCG
This sequence comes from Clostridia bacterium, assembly GCA_017431145.1. Taxonomy (GTDB): domain Bacteria; phylum Bacillota; class Clostridia; order Christensenellales; family Maliibacteriaceae; genus RGIG9107. The sequence goes on from JAFRLQ010000143.1 coordinate 27,730, forward strand.
AATGCGTTCTCTGGTTCTCATATGTGCCTGAATAAATACAGTACTCACAGCGAAGATTACAATTCTGTGTTACCTGCAATGTCATATATTGAACATAGCGATCAACATAGTATTGAAGATAACTTTTATCCGGATGCTCAATGCATTTCACACAATTCTCGGTTAAATACCCTGCTAAAAGGTATTTTGAGATTGTCAGATCATCGCTTGATTTCAATTTCCCTTTTTCCAGTGACTGGAACGTCAGAAATTCTTCCTTTGAGATTCTAAAAAATGTATTAAGACTACGGTCGTAAATATAACAACCACCGTACGTTCGAAAAGGCTTAAAGACATACTTTTTCATAAAGAATCTCTTTCTCCTCAATAATTAAACAGCTATCTGTCAACTATAATGGTCATTCTTCGCAAATAAGCTTTTAATGATTAACTTTATAATTTCGAACATCATTTAATTCGATTGTATGATACCGCTTTTGTTTTTTCAACACTTATTCTACATCTATGTGTAAATGTTGAAATTTTAATTACAACTATCTCCAAATCTAAACATTTAGTTTAATATGAATGTGTAGTTTTTGCATTACAAATAATCTTTTACTATCTCCATGCACCCACAAAAGAATCATTCAACAAATGAGTTCCTCTCCAATTCTTGTACCCGAAATATAGTAGCAAAACTGAATTTAATGCCGAGATACTTTCTAAAAGTATCAAATTGATTTATGCTCCGTCGTTTTACAAGAAGTCATCGCAACTAAAAGAGCCTCCTCTTCCAAACTGAAAAAGGAGGCTGTCGTTTGTGTTCACTTTTCTTCTGAAAGGATCTTTTGGGGTTTCATAAGATAAATCGGTATGCCGGAAATAAGGACCGCCGCACTGACTGTGATCAGGTTGATCGCAAGCATTGCTGCGACTTCCTTTGCTGTGATAGTTGTTGCGACTGTTTCCGGAGTAAAATCTCTCAGTTTGTTATATGTTCTTCTTGCGTAGATATCACTGACACTGTCCATGCTGCCTCTCAGCAGTTTCTCCTTCTCCCCCTGCGTTTCACTCACAGCCTGGTTCGCCAGAGAATCCTGCAGTTTGTTGCTTACGATCTTTGCAGGGAATATGGCAATGATCGACGCGATCAAAACAAGGATCAGGCCCTCAAGAAGCAGCTGTCCCAGAACGCTCCCTTTTCTGATGCCATAGGAAAGAAGCGTTCCTGCCTCCTGCCTTCTCGCCTTTGTCCAGAACAGCATGACCAGTGTCAGAAGAACCGCGCCCGCCGCAATGATCCCGATCATCACAGTGCGCAGCAGTTTCATCATCCACAGAGCTGGTGCCGACGCTGCTTCAACGGCAGTCGCATTGGTGACCCAGAGGAAACCCTCCGTTTCCGGCATTTTCTCATAAAGCTCTTTCTGAATCCGCTCCATATGCGATGGATCATCGATCTCAAATGTCATCGTCTGTGAATACCGGTTGATTTCACTGACCGCCTCGTCCTTTGATACATAGGGAAGCAGCATCTGAAGTCTGTAATCCCAGTATTCTTCCCCTGTTTTCGCGTCGATCAGGATCATGTTTTCCGGCTGATTTGGAGTCGAACTATTCGATTCGTCGATCTCCGGTACGACCTTGATCTCATAGATCCCGATGATCGTCATAACATAAGGTCCAAACACACAGTCATCGAACCGGTGTTTCATTGCCTCTTCCAGCTCCTCATCTCCCGGCCCTTCGTCCAAAAGCCGGCTTGCACCGATCCGAATCGTATCTCCAAGCGACAATCCGTTTTTTTCTGCCAGATCCCTAGAGATCAGCGCAACACATTCGTCTGTTTCTTCAATATGCCTTCCTTCTACAAGTTCGAGTCTTCCTGAGGTAAAATATTCACAAAGACGGCTGTTGTACTCCGATGGAAACAGGCAATGTGTCAGTCCAACACGCAAGACCCAATCATTCGGCAGTTCTTCTGCGGCATTGCGAAGAACGCCTGTCTCGTATTCCTCGCGATCCGTTCCGTAAAACAGTTCAAGCTGATCTGTTTCCATATAGGCACCGGTTGATCGTTCCCAGTTTCCAGCTTTCACGCCATCGATGGATAGCACTGTCTCATACAGTTCCTCTGAAAATAAGGGCCCGCTGTAATACGGCACGCCTTCCTCATAAAACGCTTCCATATGATACAGATCTGAATTGTATTTGTCCTTTTCCAGTGTGAACGTCGTCATCAGTTTTTGGTTCAGTGCTTCCGTCTGCGCATTCGCAGCTGTTCTGATCATCAGCGTTGAAAGGATCATCACACCGATCATCGTCATAATCAGCAGAAGCAGAACCGATCTCAGTGGTTTTCGCACCAGGGTCGCAATGCTGCGTTTCCATATATTCACTGCGATTCATCCTTTCCTGTTTTAATTTTTACTTCACTCTGTTCAATAAACCGTGCGACAGTTCCAGCACGATGTCCGATGCTTCCGCCACTGCGTTGGAGTGGGACACGATCACCACGCACCGGTTCAGTTCGCGTGCGTTCTGCTTCAGAAGCTCAATGATCTCATCCGCCGTGTCCTCGTCAAGGTTCCCTGTCGGCTCGTCCGCCAGGATCACGGGCGCTCCCGACGCCAGCGCCCTCGCGATCGCCACACGCTGCTGCTGTCCGCCGGAAAGCTTCATCACGTTCCTGCGCGCTTCCGTCCGCTTCAGTCCCACCTGTGTCAGATACTTCAGCGGATTCTCCTTCGTCGTCAGACGCACGTTCTCCTCCGGTGTCATATAGTCGATCAGGTTGTAGTTCTGGAACACGAATGATACGCAGTGTCTCCTGTATTCCGAGTCCCCGATCTCTTTGATCGTCTTTCCTCCGAACAGGATCTCTCCCGATGTCGGCACATCCAGTCCGCCCATCAGGGACAGCAATGTCGTCTTTCCGCATCCCGATGGTCCGAAGATGCAGTAGACCAGTCCTTGTTCAAGGTCCAGATCCACGTTTTTCAGCACCGGTTTTCCCTTGATGTACTCATAGCACACATCTCTTACCGTCATGATCGGCATCGTTCCGTCCTCCTCTATTCTCTTTCAGCTCATCATGGATAATATCTTCTTCGGCTGCAGGGCGAGCACCTGCAGTGCCGAGATCATCGTTGCCAGCATGGTGATCCCCACTGCTACGCCGATCGTGGCGAATACCGCAGCGGCGGACACCTGTACATTGAAATCCGCTGCCGTTCTCCCTGACTGCTGCGCCACCGCCCGGAACAGGGACTGTCCGATCCCTCCGCTCACCGCAGCCGAGACCGGCCACGCGATCAGCACCGCGATCAGAGCGATCACCAGCATCTCGGTCAGCAGCTGCAGGATGATATCTTTCTTTCCATATCCCACGGAAAGATAGATCCCCATCTCATGCACTCTGTTCTTCACCCAAAGCGCTGTCACCAGGATCAGGATCACAGAAAAGATCACCAGCATCACCGTCATCAGCACCTTCAGGAGTCTTTGCATCATGCGGAACGGTCCCGACAGCTGCTCAAAGGCGCCGTCTTCCGTTTCGATCAGATAATCCGGGAATTTCTCCTTCAGATCACGGCATACCTCTTCCAGCTGTGCCTGTTCCACCGGATACACCTGTAACCCTTTCCGGTAGGAGAATTCCTGTCCCGGTTTCGCGTCCGGATCCGCTTCGTCGATCTTTTGAATGTCCGCATGCGTAATGAAAAGCGTGTTGGCCGGCACTTCCGCATAGTCCTCGTTTGTCATGTTTGCCGTCTCATCCTGCACTCTGTAGATCCCCACGATCGTCCATGTGAAGGGTCTTGTCTCATCATAGGTCTCAGCCGAGTTGCGGAAATACCCTGTCACGGTATCCCCCAGCGTAAGACCGCTGTTGAAGGACACGACGTCCGAGATCATACAGTTCCCGGAATCGCTTTCCTCCAGCATTCGTCCTCTGGCAAGCGTGAATGTAGCGTCCATGAACCAGACCTGTTTTTCCATATCCGTACTGCTGTAAAGCGTCGTCATCTGCTTGGCAAGAGGCGCGGTATCCGTCGTGTCATCCAGCAGGACAAGCTCGGGAAACACAAGTCTCTGGGAGGAATTGGCGTTGACTTCCGCCACACCGCTCTGGACACGGATCTCATTCATCGTCTTCTCCGTAACGGAAGGTCCTTTATTCTTTGTATCACGCAGAACGGACACATAACCCGGCACACTGCGTCTGAGTTCCTCTCCCACTCTCGCGGAGGCATTCAGTACAGAGAAACCCAGCAATGCCAGAAGAAGGGTCACCAGAAAGATCCCGAACAGGATCAATGAGCGGACCCTCTGCCGTCCGATATAGATCAATGCGCGTTTGATGTTGCTCATTCCTGACTCCCTTACGGTTCAGCACCGTCTCCGATATCTCCTGTCTCCTCTGCCGGTTCTTCCTCCACATGTATTACTTCGATCCGATCACTTGACAACAGGTCCCCGTCATCATACATATCATCGATGAGTCTGTATATCCTGATCTCGATCGGCGTTTCTGAAAGAGGTTTTCCGTAGAAGTATCCCTCGATCGTTTCGTCTTTTCCGATCTCTTTCCAGGATCCTGACGCACCGCTTGCCCACATCGAAATATTTTTCCCGTCCTGCGTCACTTCCAAAGTGATCACATCAGACAGCGTGACAGGTTCCTCCGCATGACTCGTAAACGTAAAATGCACCATGACTTTGTTTTGTGTTGCTTCGCTTCCTGTATAAACCAGTTCATAAGATGCAAACCGATATGTCACCGTTTCGCCATCCGCGCTTCTGATGACAGTTGTCGGGATCCTCTGCGCGTCCATGAACTGCGTATATTCCTCTTCAAGATCCGCATACTCTTTCTTGAGTTCTTCATGTTCACGGGTCAGCAGGTCAAACTGCGCCTGCACATTGTTGTATCTGTACTCCAGATTTTCATACTCCGAGATCGGAACGGTTTCTTCTTCGCATCCGGCGCAGAAGAGGATACAGACCAGAACAAGCAATGCAATACTAATTCGTTTCATTTGTCTCCTCCCCTTAAGATCCCGAGTCATCCTCCGTAACATATTCGTGAATGTTTTTCTTGTCCAGAACGACCGGTGCGACACTGACTGTCCGTTCATCCAGCGGTCCGTCTGCGTAAAGCCTGTACATGACCTTCACCGCCTCTTCGCCGTGCAGGATCGGATCATCAAAAGTAGTCGCCAGAAGAAGTCCGTCCTCGATCAGATAATAGGAACTGTCATACGATCTCGCATCCGCAACAAGAATCTTTCTTTCTCCCAGTCCGGCGATCCCGTTGTCCGACGCCAAGCCGTTCATGAACCAGATCCCGTCTGCATCCGGATACCTGTCCGCAGTCTCTTTTACTGTCATTCTTATCTGATATGCATCCTGCCCTTCAAGGCTGCATTCTTCCAGTACAGCAATCTTTGGATACTGTTCTTCCAGCGCTGCTTTTGCTCCATCCGCGCGTTCCCTGTTCGCTTCGTCTGAAAAGAGAAGAACGTTTCCCTCTCCGCCCATTTCCTGCGCCAGCGCGCTCATGGACTGATAGCCAGCCTGATATCTGTCCGTTTCGATATATGCATCCGCTTTGTTCTTTACGACGCTTGAAGCATCGATCACGACAACAGGCACGCCGATCTTCATCAGCGCTTCCAGACTCTTCTCGCTTCCGCTGTAATCTGCAGACGTAAAAAACACGCCGTCGAATCCGCCGTTCAGAACTTCCTCAACATGATCGTGTTCCTTATCCGCATCAAATTCGCAGTCGTACACGATGAGACTGTCTCCATCTTTGAGTCCGTTCTCTATTCCATCGATCACGTCATACCAGTAATCGTTCTGCAAATCCCTTGTGATATAGGCGAACGTCTTTTCCGCACCCGTTTCCTGAAACGATCGTGTTTTCTTTCCGCATCCGTTCAACGCGATACAGGTCACCGCACAAAGCACCGCAACCACAATTGTCAGAAAAGACTTCTTCAATCCAAACCCCTCCGTTATGATCCCTCTCATCTCATTGAATGAGTTTTTTGGGTCTTGAACCCAGAAAGCCCACATTGGCGATCAGCACAGAAACGACTGTCCCTGCGACGAGCATACCCGCTCCTATGGCAACAATCTCCGGCGTCATTTCAATCGCCAGCGTATGAGGCGTATAATCCCGCAATTGCGTAAACATTCTTCTCGTATTGAAATCCGTCTGGATCCGCGTCTCTCCTGCCAGGATCTCGTCACGTTCCTCCTCAGAACGGGTGATCCCCTTGTCCACGAGGTAATCTCCTGCCTGGGATCCCAAACGCGCAGCCGGCCAGACCGCCAGGCAGGCAGCCAGTACCGCAATCGTCAGCGCCTCCGCGAGAAACTGCAGCAGAATGCTTCTCTTTCTTATTCCGTATGCCAGAAGCACCCCCGTTTCTTTTTTTCTCCCCCTCGCCCACAGAAGCAGAACCAGAGACAGGATCACCAGTCCCGTCACAACTGTGAGGATAACCATCAGGAGCGTCAGTTTCATCATCCACCGCAGCGGCATTGACGATGCCTGCATCATTTTCTCATTTGTAACAAACGAAAGCAGTTTTGTCTCCGGCATCTGTCTGTATAGTTCCGCCCGAACTTTTTCAATCTGCCCCGGATCCGACACGGAGAAATTCATCTGCTGGTAGTACTTATCCATGTATGCGTCAACTTCGACCTGGGAAAGCCCGCTCTCAGCAAGTTTCTCCCTCTGCCACGTCTCAAACGCAGCGCCTGTCTTTGCATCAATATATAACAGGTTTTCCGGAATATTTCCCGTTGCGCTGCTCTGATCCGTCGGCTGCACTTCCCTTTTAAACAGCCCGATGATCTCCAGACTGTAAGGTCCGAGCACGATCTGCTCCGTCCGGTGTGCGAACTCCTCTTCATAATCCGCTGTCTGTGCACCATATGCGCCAAAAGCCGTCAGGCCGATGCTGATTCTGTCGCCGATCTGCAGATCGTTAAGCTGTGCAAGATCCTCGGACATCAGCACCACATACGCATCCTCCGGTGTGATATGTCTTCCCTGAACCAGTTCAAATCTGCCAGATGTAAAGTAGTAATTCAGTGCCGTATCGGTATTGACAGAAGCTCTGGTCTGCACAAGCGCCGCCTGCAGAAAAGACAGCGGCATCTCGGTCTCTCTGATCTTTCCCGTTTCAAGTTCCATCACTTCATATCCTGGAAACAGATCAAAATCCAGTGCTTCCGGGGAAAAGCCTCCCCATTTTTCCCAGTTGGAACCTGTAACGCCATCCATGTTCCGGACTGCCTCATACAGTTCCTGTGTCAGCTCCGGTCCGGAATAGAATCCGCTGTACATCCCGGGAACCGCTGCGTCAAGATCATACAGATCCTTGTTGTACGCATCCTTTTCCAGCGAAAATGTCGTCATCAATTCTTTTTCCAGCATCTGCTTTTCACGGTATGCTGCAAGGCATATCATGAGCGACGCAAACAGCAGGATGCTGATCAGAAACATGATAAGAAAAAGCAGAAGCGTACGCCGCCACTTTCTGACCAGATTGAGTCCTGCCCTTGCGATTGCGATCATGCCAGGCCTCAGCTGTTGGAGTTGTAATCCGCGTCGATGATGAATCCGACATCGAGTTTACAGGGCATAAATGCGCCGACGACCGTTCCGCACTGTGACGAACAGGTCGGATAACAGTAGCAGGACGCGCGCAGGATACTGGATCTGCGCTGCGCTTTCAGGTCTTTCTTCTGAAATTTCTTCTTCAGTTTTTTCAAATCATTCACCTCTCTGCGCCAAAAGTATGCTCAGCCTTCCGATCGTCATATCCGTATAATCCACACGTTCAAGGATGCGGTATACGGGAAGACCCAACTCTTTTTCGATCTTCTCCAACCAATAAAGATACATAGCGATCTGATTTCCCAGCGACGGGCTCATCAGATTAACATCGTCCGCAGGAGCTCCCCGCCCGAACACGCTCACATAAAGCCGCCTGAGTTCCTCCCTGATCTGTTCCTCCGTCATGTCTATACCTCCGAGGTGCCTTCCTGCATCTCCTGAATCAGGACGGCAACCGTCTCTTTCAGCTCATCTTTTCCGTTGATCACCAAGTCTTCCTCTTTTCTGCCTGCCAAAGGAAGATGGTAATACTCATAAATACCTGTCTCCTCGTTCCGTCTTGCAATCACACGCTGACGCATGATCGAATAGACAGAAAAACCGAATCTGTACTGCAGGTTGGTTGCGAGATCCTCCATATCCTCCTGTGTATCGATCTGCATATCATCATATATATTCAGGATCACGGCGTCCGCCTCAACTGCCTGAGAAAAGATGCCGAGATACTCTCCGTAAGGTTCTTTCGGATCATCCGTTCTGAAAAAGACGCCTCCGGGAACAGACAGGATGATCACGTCCGGCTTTTCCTTCTGATAAACACACCAGACATACTTGTTCAGCGTTCTGATCTTTTCGCCGTATCCGATTGTACCGGAATCAAGAAACGGCGGAACCGTATACATCCCGAACAATGCTCCGAGCGGATTGCTGCAAAGATCCGTCACCTTGTATCCTGCTTTTTCAAACTCCTCAGAAACAGTTAAATGCGTCTCGAATTTGCCGCAGGAACATCCTGCGCTCACGATCATCACGACCGGCACAGGGATCGGATAACGCTTGTCCACCATTCCGCTGTATTCATCGACGGGCAGTTCTTTTTTCAGGGGCTCATAATTCAACCTGTCTGTTTCATCTGTTATCCGTCTCAGAACCGGAATTCCGCGTTCTCTCGTGATCCCCGAGATCCTGCGGATCTCTTCTTCCCCTTCCGGGAGTGTGTCCGGAAGAATCACGAGTCCTTCTGCACCCACAGAATCGGAAAGATCTATTCTCCTGCTCTCAGGGATCCTGACCCGGTTTTCCGGAAAGGAATCCGCGCCAATGATCTGAAGGTCGCGGAAACCGTCATGTACGAGGATCACTTCCATATCATCCGTGTAGGGAAAAAGAACTGTTTTCATCGTTTCGCACCATAATCCATCTCATAATCCAGATCGCGCAGGATCGCGATCGTCATGAGATAATCCAGAAGCAGTCCTTCCTGCTGTCTGCAGTTGACCATTTTGTCATCCTCTGTAATGGTTTTTCCGCCAAATTTGATGTTCTGCGAACAGATCGAGCAGAGGCGCAGTTTCCAGCAATCGATGCACCTGTTTTCCGTGATGATCCCATTGTTGACCAGACGCCGTACTTTTTCCACATCGATCCCGTCTCGCAGGTTTCCGATCCTGAAATAATCATAAAGCTCACTGACGTTCTGACAGGGATACAGGTCTCCGTTCGTCGTCACGAACAGCCTCGCACTTCCCGCCACGCACGGTCCATTGTGATGCATGCACGAAGTCATTTGTTCTCTGCCCTGCATTTGTTCATAGGTCGTGTAAAGATTCGAAAGCGCACGTTCCGCCATTGGGCTCACTGCGCTCCACGGGAGTTTATTTCCAAGCGCAAGATAGAATTTCAGATATTCAAAGCGCCTGAGCGACCAGAACCGCTCATGCGCCTCAGGATCATCTCCCAACGCATCCGCAACGTCATTGAACATGACGTGATGATCGCTCAGCACTTCATCTGTCCGGAATGTCTCCATCATGCAGGACAGGTCTGACTGCGGCGTCATTACAGCATTAAACATGATCGTTTTCACATCTTCCGGATACAATTCCCTGATCCTTCTGATATTGTTCATGATCACGTCAAAACTTCCCGTTCCATCCACAAATCGCCTGTTCCGATCATGCTCCGTCTTCCCACCGTCAAGGCTGATCAGGATCTGAAAGCCCTGCTCATTCAAATACGCAAACGTTTCCGGATCAAGGAGCGTTCCGTTGGTCGTAATATGAAAAGCAATCTTCTTTCCCTTCACGTGATCCTTCACATACTGCACGCATCGTTTGATCAGACCCAGTGCAAGAAGAGGTTCTCCCCCGTAGAAACCGACTGTCACGCGGGAAGCGTCAGTGCTGTGTTCCAGATAATAATCCAGCGCTTCCTTCGCCGTTTCCCATGTCACTTTCTGCACGGAATGCGTTCTCTGATGCGGATAAGCTCCGGAATAAATGCAGTATCCGCATCTCAGATTGCATTGCTGCGTGACCTGAAGAATCAGGTACTGAATCCGGTTCTGCAGATAGTATTCAAGATAAGGAACCTCAGGGTGCTCGATTCTCGTAACACAGTTTTCCTGAAGATATCCCATCTGCTGATACTTCTCCAGATTCTTAACGATCCCCTCATTCTTCAGCGCGGCATTCTCATTCGCACTCAATCGTGAAAACTGCGCATATTCTTCCGCGTCCTTCAGTGTGATCACTGTTCCCGTGCTTCGATCATACAGATAAAACCGCCCATATGCATCAAACAGTCTGAATACATACTTTTTGATCAGTGATCACCTCTCGATTTCATTTATTGACACCTGCGGAAAGAATACAGCTCAAAACAACCAGGAAAAACCTATTATAAAACTTAGTTATTCGCATTATAATCCTTGTTGACGATCCAGCCCACATCAAGTTTCTGCTAGGCAAACATATTCGTTCCGATTCCACACTGCGACGCACAGGTCGGATGGCAGTAGCATGAAGCACGCTTCGAACCCGAACTCTTCTGCGCATTTAACTGATTCCTAGGTATAAAACGTTTATTCAATTTCTTCTTCGTAAAACCTCCAATTCCTGTATTCTTTCCGCACATCATTTGCTTTATTGTACCACAATACAGTTCAGTCAAAATACTGTGTTCCAATAAAGTTTCTTTCATCATTGAAAAGAATTCATTATCGTTTCAAGGATCATGTTAATCTCACCATTTATTTCTCCACCTTCACAAGAGATCCATATCCCTGTATTTGTCTCTTTGATCGTCATGTCTTCTGCAAACAAAGCTTTCTTGTTATGTTCAGCATTATCTTTTTCTATCTTTTCCTCTTCTGCAGGCTGTTGTACTAGCAGCCACACCATTTCCGTCTGAAAATGACGCTGCAGAAACGCCGGCAGATTCATTCCCCATCGATCGAGTTGGTTCCTGTCGATTACATACGGAGGTGTTTCTTTATCGCCGGTACCGATGATCAGTGTGTCGTATCCATATCTGTCATGACACTCTCTCGCCAGTGTTATACAGGTGTCTTCTGTCAAATCCTTACCCGTAACAAATCGGATCCTGATCTGTTCATCTTCCGAATCTTTTGGAAAGACATAATCTATCTGATCGATGTATCTGTCGGACATTTTATCCAGTTTCTGCAGGATCTCTTCTTTTTCTCTTTTTTCCTTTTTCAGAAGTCCACAAACAGCTGCTGCCGCGACAGGAACCGCATAACTGTTTGACGGGGTCTCTTTTGTTTCAGCGTTTATATATGTCCCTCTGTTTTGCCGACACAAGGGTTCTTCCTCATCCTCTTCGGTGTCACAATTTGCAATGACGTCGATCCCGATTGGATCATCTTTCACCACGGCATACGTTCCCGGATTCAGTCTCTTTTTCTTGTCACAGCACACACCGATCACTTCCGGATAACAGGCTGGAACCGCTCTGTACTGCCTGTTATCGCCTGCAGCAAGGATCACAGTCCCTCTTGCAGTATTACGCCTGATCGCTTCATGCAGTTCCTGTTCCTCATAAAGATCTGTACTGGCAGCGCTGATCATGATGATGTCAGGCGCCTCATGTTCCGCACACCATTTCAGCGCTTCTGTCAGTCTGTCAAGATCCACCGGGATATCCGCATCATACAGGATCTGAAGATTCGTAATACAGACAGGCGTTTTTGCATACTGAAGCAGGATCTGTGCGATCCTTGTTCCGTGTCCGGGTTTCTCCTGTCCCTTCTCTTCCTCTGTCAGAAAACAGACGCGTTCTGTCACAGCGGGAAAAGACAGTTTTTCGTTCTCGATTCTGTCGTCGATGATCGTAACTCTGATCATGTTCTCTTCCCCGTTTCCCGGATCGTTCCGTTCTCCAGTTCCAGCACCCTGTCCTTTTCCGTAAACGCTGTCGTCCTGTGAGAGACCGCGATACTGACCGGGAAGGCGCTCTCCTCACGCAGCCAGCGGTTCATCTCTTCGTCGGATTCCCTGTCATACCCTGATGTCGCTTCATCCAGGATCAGTACCTGGGACGGTACGCAAACCGCCCTCAGAAAAGCGATCTTCTGCTTCTCTCCTCCCGAGAGCTTCGTCCCTTCCGTCCCCGTTTTTGTCTGCCAGCCTTCTTCTTTCTCCAAAATGAAATCCGAAGCAAAACGGTACTGCTCAAGGTCTTCTTTTCGTATCTCTCTTCCCATGGAGATGTTCTCCAGGATCGTTCCATCAAATAGTGCAACATCCTGTGGCACGGTACAGAAGCACTTCCTGTAGGAGGCAAGATCGTATTCCTGTACCGGGATCCCGTTCACCGAAACAGTCCCTTCATTGGGTTCGATAAACCGAAGCAGCACGTTCAGCAACGTGCTTTTTCCGCTGCCGTTCTCTCCCCTCAGCCAGATATGCTCTCCTCTTCTGATGGCAAAGGACACGTCCTTCAGGATCTCCTTTTCCTCAAGCGTCACATGCACGTGGTCGAAGCGGATCTCTTCGATCTCCTCCAGAGTCCTTGTCCCCTTATTCTCTTCCTCTTCTAGCTCGAAGAAGGACTTCAGTCCCTCGATGTTCGGCGCGATCCTGTGCGTGAAGAACCGGAAGCTCATCAGCATGTCCACCGTTCCAAGCAGCGTCCCCATATAGGTGATAAACGTCACAAGGCTTCCCACCGTGAAATCCGTCTTCAGCAGAATGATGCCGCCCGTGACATAGGCAGCGCTTACGAACAGCTGATGCAGGATCCCCGACGCCGCTCCTTCTCTTCTCTCGTGCAGCAGGATTCTTTTCTCCGCCTGCTGGATCGTACGGATCTTTCCGTCGTACTCCCCGACCTTTCTGTCATACAGTCCCCACAGCTTGATCTCCCGGATCCCGCCAAGAAGGTTCTCGAACCACTTATGATAGCCCCTGTGGGCGTCCCGCATCTCATCGGCGAGTTTCTCCACTCTCTTTGAGAACCAAAGGTTCAAAAGGATCCTTATGGGCAGAAGCGCCATCAAAAACAGGGACAGGCGCCAGTCCAGAAAGAACAGCGCGGCGGTGACGCCGAACATCTCGAACACGGTCACGACGGAGGTCAGGAAGATCCCGTCCGCGATACTCATGATATGGTCGACGTCATACATGGCGTCATGGATGATCTTGAAGAAACTTCTGTCCTGAAAGTAGCCTGCCTTCAGACGCAGGCTGTGAGCAAAGGCTTTCTCCTTCCATTCCGCTCCCATGTTCTGGCTCAGGAGCGTTTCCTGTCTCGCCTGCAAAAGCTGCAGCAGATGCTGGATCACGGAGAACACGAGCAGAAGACCCGCAAAGATCAGGACGGCTTTCAGGTCCCGTCCGATCAGGCCGTCGTCCAGAAGATGCTTGCTGAAAAAAGGAAGCACAAAAGAAACTCCTGCCGTGACCAGCATCAGAAGCAGGATCACAGCAAGACGTTTTTTATACGGTTTCAGCAGGTTCCAGGCGGTTCTCATGTGAATACCTAACTCTTTTAATCGTTTGAACCTTTCTTTGATTCTTTATTTACAGGTATGTCAGAACGGCAAATCCTTATACTGATCGATGTTTTCTTTCGTAACAAGAATCCCCTTCAGCAGATATGTCCCAAAATCTTCTTTTCCCTCTTTATACCGTTTTGTCATGATCTGTGCTGCTTTTTCTCCAAAGGAATACGGATCATAAACGATAACGCATAAAACATCACCATTTTCAACGTGAATCGGAGAATCAAAATATGAAATTGTTCCTGCAATTTGAGGTTTCTCACCGTCTGCATTTATCAGTTGCGAGTCGATGATATACTCTGTCGACATTTCAGCTGTAAACCAAACCCCGCATATATCCTTGTTCTGGTCCATCGCCGATTGATAATCATCACTCACATGATAATATGTATCGATATGATCCATATCATACTCTTCTGCAACAGCAATATCCGGATAATTAACTAGACAGTCATGTGCTCCTTTAACCATCTCATCTGTATTTCCCAAACGTATATTGAACATGAGAACGCTTCCCATTCCATCCATTTCTTCAGCAAGTGCTTCCATCGTTCTGAAGCCGGCATCATAATTATCTAGTCCGATCAAACAGACCTGCTCGTCAAACCCGGTCGTATTTACATTCTCCCCAACCAGCACAACATAGATTCCGGCATCCAAAAGCTGTTCAATATGAGGGATGCTATCCGCTCCTTTGGCAGGAGAGAAAAAAACGCACTGATAGCCTTTGTCAATTACCTGTATGATATTATTTGCTTCCTGTTCAAACGAACTTGCAGAATCATACACGTCTAACGTAAACCCGTCAATGTTCTCCTCAATACCCTTGACGACGCTTTGCCAATATGGATTTCTCATTTCTCTGACAATGTATGCAGCATTATTCTGGGCATCCTTTTTCCTGCAGCCTGATGTATTTAAAGCGAGGACAACAGCAAGCAAGAGCAGAAGAATTGAACATTTTCTGTGTTTCATTCAGCATTTCTCCATCCGCACTAGGTAACATCTTATGCAAGCATGAGGTTTTTTATTCAGTCACAGAACAAATGATCTTAACTGTTTACTCGAGCGTCTCCATCATAATTGTTGCTGTATAGACTTATATATCCAGATCCAGCAATATTACAATAGTATTTACAATCATGCGGAGTGATACAATAACAAGATGCTGCCTGCGCTTTGATCAGAGCATTCTTCTTGTTTTTCTTTTTCTTCAAGGTTTTATTCAGTTTCTTCATGGTTCTTTCCTCCATCTGCCAGTTCCCAAACTTTTATCATTCAAATCGTTGCCAATAAATAAAGCATACAGTATCGAGTCAGTATCATACATGTAATGTGTGCACAATAAGTGTTTGTTCGGCTTCATTTTTTAATCACTGGCGATATTTTGTTGTGGGAAAAGCATAAAATTCGTTTAATCATCAATCCAGGTTGTATTGAGATTCTATTGTTTTACTGATAATACAACTTCAGAATCGGTTCTAATCAATATGAAAGATCTGAATAATCCTCAATATTATCTCTTGTAACCAGTATGCCCGGAATGAGAATTGTTGCCCCTTTCTCCACTGTATCTTCCTCGATTTGTTTCATCAGTTCTCCAGCAGCTTTTCCAAAAGCGGATGGGTCTTCTGCGATTGACGCTAAAGGGCAACCTCTTTTCAGTTCATTTGGAGTATTTGGATAAGAACGCCCTTCTGAAACCAGCACTTTTTCTTCAAGGCCGTTACTTATTATGTAATTGACAATACCCTCGCCCATAAGTCCGTTTACACACCATATACCTTGAATACCCGGTTTTTCTTCCATTGTGCTTTGAAATTGTTCCAAAGCGTCATTGCTATTTGAAATCTTCTGCGTGAATACATCCACAACAGTCACTCCCGGGTGCTCATCGAGTGCCGCCTGAACCCCTTCCGTCATCTGCTCAGTGTTTTCCAGATTCATGACCATTATCTCAGTTTTTTCCGGCAAAGCTTCAAGCAATACCGTCATTGACTGATAGCCGTTTGTGAATCTGTCTGTCTGAACCTGATAGGCTTCCTCGCATCCGTTGACAATGGAATCCACAAGCACGACAGTTACCCCATCTGAAATCAACATCTGTACGTTTTCTGTGCTCTCTGTTTGACTGACAGCTGATACGAATACTCTTTGATAACCTTCTGCCATGACTTTGTTTACATTATTTGTTTCGATTTCAATATCACCTGTTGAATCAAACACTATTAATTCTTTTCCTTCCGGAAGTTCTTCCTTGATCGCATTTACAACCGCTTCCCAGTATGGGTTTCTGCAATCCCGGACGATATAAGCCCAGTTCTCATTCTTTTTTGCATTCGCATCACAGCCGAAAAGCGATATGATAAGACACAACAAAAGAGCCAAACAGACCAACCGTTTTCTTTGAACCATCATTTCAACCCACCTTTCACCTTTCTCTGTTGGAAATAATCAGCTGCGGTTCCATGACTATTGTTTCACTAATAAACATCTTTTTCACGGATCCGTATTCATGATACATCATACTCGCCGCTTTCAGACCTATTTCATAATTCTGATCAGTCGCAGTACAAATCACACTTCCCTCATCAATCAGATTCTGTAATTCCTCTGACCATCCGACAGTTGCAATCACCACATCTTTTTCTTTTCCCGCTTCAGCGACGGCTCGCGCAGCGCCAATCGCCTCCACCTCATCCATCGTCCATATGCCACGGATATCACTGTTCTCGCTCAGAAGTTTTTGGATTTTTTCATATGATTCCCGGCAAACCCGCTCTCTTAACTGATCGGCATCCTCTCTTATAACTGCATTTGATACTGTTGTAAAATCAGAGAAGAAAATGAATTCCGTCTCCGCGTGTTTTTTCATTGCCTTTTTACATGCCTTGAAACGCTCCATATAAACTGATTGATCATTGGCGCAGTAAACCAGAATCGAACCATCTTCTGGTAATTGCTGTATAAGATACTCAAGCGATTGGATAACAAGACTTTTCTCGCTAGTAAGCACTCTGAAACGCATATAATCATCGAAAATGTTCATTGGTTCTTCCTTCACCATAATCGCTGGGATTGATCCTTCTGCACATGATGCATATGCCTCATCATTGAAAACTGTTAAAAAAACACCATCGTATCCCTCTTGTACGCAACGATGAGCAATTGCTTTCTCAATGCTAAAATCTCCATAACTCCCCAACACATCCAGCGTATCGTTATCTGAAAGTCCTGCTCTGATCCCTTCTGCAACATCTGAGTAATTCTTTGCTTCAGGATCCGGACAGATATATGCAAAACGATTGTTCTTTGTTGTATCCACCAGTGTTTTCCTGCACCCCGTCAGCATGAACAGCACGCAAATAATAGCAACAATAGAAAGTGTCTTTGTTATTCTATTCACCATATGTTTTCTCCTGATTGTATTTGAGCAAAGGTCGCTTTTCTTCACTAGTACTAATATTGCCGCAGCGTTTAAGTGTTCCTCTGCAATAACAGTTCCGTTCTACTGATTCAGTGTCAGCAATCGTCTCGGCGTCAACCTCCATAGCGGTATACATGAAACAAGCACTGTAAATACTGTTGTTAACAACATCAAGAATCCCGTCATGATTATTGTTTTTCCGGACAGAACAACGCGGATCTCAGGTGACAGATCCCTATACACTGTAAAAAACCTTTGTTTTTCAAACATATCCACCATTTCATAGCGATTATAGTCATCGTTCAACAGTTCTTCCTGTCCGGATTGCTCCGCTGCCACCGGTATTGCTTTTTGAACAATCAGCTTCCCCAGGAAAAGAGACGGCAGGATTGCCAACGCTATGGCCAAAACAACTAAAACTATCTTTTCCAGAATCATTTGAAATACAATCTTTCCTTTATTCATTCCGTTTGACATCATGACCGCCATTTCCCGCATCCTCGTCCTGAGCATAAACACATTCATCAGAACAAGAATCACTATAATCAGTATCATAATGCCCGCAAGTCCCAGCAGAATCGCTTTGCTCAGCCATACAAGTGGGGCCGTTGTCGCGGTATAGGTCCCTTCATTCGTTTCCCATTTCAACAACTCACCTTCCGGGATCCTGTCCTTTGATTCCTGAATGGTTTTTTCAAGCAATCCGGGATCTTTTACTGTAAAGTCCATCTCCTGGAATTCTTCATCATGGAAAACAGTATTCAAATCAAGGTCTTTTCTGACATCTGCCATCAGATCACCTGTATACCGGTCTACAAAAAACAAATTCTGCGGCATGTTCTGTTCGTTATCGAGCCCGTCTTCATATGCCCCGCTCCAAGGCAGCATGATTTTGTAAATGCCAATAACCGTAAGGTCATACGGTCCACTGACAATCTGCGACCTCATGCTGCTGAATTCATTATCTGAATAGAATTGGAAATCCACCTTGAACGCATCCCATTCCGTAATACCGATGCTGATTGTATCCTCCAGCTCAATCTGATTATACTTTGCATAATCTTCGGATACGATTACGGCAAATCGGTCATTGTTCGTGATATGCCTTCCTTCAACAAGCATGAATTGTCCGCTTTTAAAATACCTGTTTAGAGATGTATCGTTGTTCGAATCAAATAGCGGTCTGACCCTTAATTCCTGAAGGTCTGTTTTAAGCCACTGTTCATTCCCTTCCCGCAGCCATTGATCTGCCTTCCCAGGTACAAGTTCCTGCTCCAATAACGAAAACGGGCCGAGGCGGTTCTCTTTCTCCCAGTTATAACCCACAACGTTTTTATTCTCAGTAATAGCGTTTAGAATATCCTCGTCAAGCCGAGGTCCACTGTAAAACCCGACAGAATCCTTCTGCGAAATCCTGTCATAATCATACAATTCTGCATTGGCCGGATCTCTGCAGACAGAAAAACTCGACATCAGTTGTTTTGACATGTTCAGCATTGCTTCCCTGACCCCATGGATCATCGTTATGGATGTCAGCACAACAACACATATAATTGAGAAAACCAGAAGCTGTATGCAAGTCTGCTTCGTTTTTCTAAACAAGTATAAGACAGCTCGACGAAGACAATCCATTTCTTTAAACTCCCATTCATAACAGGCGCAGCATCAGGCACGTAGTTAATATTGAATCATTTATGCATTATAAAAACTACACTTAATAACCAATTAATCCGCAAGCTCAAACAGCAAAACTCTCGGAGTTAGTTTCCTGATTACATGAAATGACAGCAAAGATACGCTTAAAATCAATGCTGACGCGACTACCATGAGCATTCCAGCGATCTGTAAAACAGGCACGGTTTGAATCATCGCTATATCCGTTTGCAGCACAGAATCAATCATTTTTTGCAAAGACATTCTTATAATCTGAGACAACGGAAGGCTCATCAGGATCGCAATGATGAGCGCAGGCAAGACCACACATGCCTCTTCAAAACAGAGTTGAGCAAGAATATTCTGCGGCCATACACCAAAAGCCTTGAACAAGCCAAATTCTTTCTTCCTTTTTGTCATCCAAAGATGATTCAGCAAAAAAACAATGATGATTAGCAGTGCAGCAATCAACACAAAAACGATCTGAATGATGTGAACAATCCTGAAAACAGAGCTCTGAATCATTCGATAGCCCAGATCATGGACCTGTATTTCGGCATTAGTGTTTTGGCTTTGTAATTCATGTTTGATATCCTGTACGCTTTGTCTCGTCTCAGGACGAATCACCAGATTCGTTGTGACATTCTCAATCTGATAAAACGAACAGACTTCATCGGCAAAAGCACTCCCGGAAAAAACCATATTTTCCTGCATTTCAAATGATGGAATCTTTTCCTCGGAAGCAGTTTTAATCCCATAGATGCCTATTACACGCAGTGAAAAGGAGTTCTCATTATCAATCGTATATTGATCCATTTGTTTGCTGACCAGTATTTCATCGCCAATTTCAATATCGTTCATCGCCGCAAGATCTGCTGAGATAATGCATTCTTTTCCCGATAGGCTGTCAGAATAATCTCCCCGCAGCAAAACAAGCTCTCCTTCCTGCGCTGCAAAGTATTCTTTACTATCGCCGCAAATGAATCTAACAATATCTTTACTGACCTCATCCTGATTGATTCCCGGAACAGCTTTCTTCGGCACGATTGACATGTCTACTGAAGAATACAAAGCATATTCTTCTATGCTTTCATAATTCTGTACAAAGTCAATCATGTTTTTGTCAATTGATCTTGCTTCAGCCGTTATATAGCATTTTAATGAAGATTCAACTGCTGACCTGACACTTGTTAGCATGCTGATCAGAATAAAAACACAAACGAGAAAAATGAATACTGCCAAAAAAACAATACTCAATAAGACATTTCTTTTTTTCATTCTAGTTAAATAAAGCGTTGCACGTTTCCAATCTGTCATGATACATCATCACTTTTCTACACCAAAACGTCTTCACCATTTTTCTTCAGATATCAAGTTGTAAAAAGCATCTGTCAGTTTGTTTGCTGTCATCACCGAATAGGGATATTGTTCAAGCACTTGAAATGTCGGAATATGCAGCCGTTCCTCAATCATCTGAAAGAAATACAGATAATAAACCACACGATTTCCTGCGGAAGGTGCAATCAGCAGCTGATCGTCATTCGAAATTCTGCTATCAAAAACAGACTTATATATTTCATGTATAAGTTTCTTATCTCTTCTTTTGATGTTTTGCCCATTTTATCACCCGTATTTGCACATTACAAGGCTAACTTGTTATTACTCTGGAATCTTTTTGCACAAACTAGTTCCTAATCTGCATCAATTCTTTGGGTGTCATCCTCCATATCGGAATACACGACAACAACATCGTTGTAATCGTTGTAGCAAGCATTATAAAACCGGATACTGCGACTGTCTGTCCTGTCACTTCCGCCTTGATCTCTGGTGCAAAATCTCTATACTTAGTGAAAAACCTGCTTTGATCAAACATGTCTTTAATCTGATACCGGTCAAAATCGGACATCAATAATTCTTCCTGTCCCACTTGTTCTCTCGCCACCGGCATAGCTTCTTTTACTATTATTTCCCCTAACAGAATGGATGGGAGCGTTGATAAAAACAATGCAATGATAACAACGATTATTTTCTCTAAAATCAGCTGCGATATGATTCTTCTTTTTTTTATGCCGATTGACATCAGTATCGCTATTTCCTGTGTTCTTGTTCTAATCATAAATACATTCATCAGAACAAGAATCACCATGACCAGAATCACAATTCCTGCTGAGCTGATTATAATTACTTTTTCCAGCCATTCAAGCGATGCTGTTGAAGCTGTATATGTCCCTTCATCTGTTTCCCACTTAAAAGCTCCTCCATCCGATACTTTGCTGCGCAACCTTTCAATCGTATCTTCAAGAAGGGCCGGATCTTTCACTGAAAAAACCATTTCCTGAAACTGGTCTTCATCTAAAAATGTTTCTCTACCAATCTCTTTTCTTGCATTAACCATTGTTTGACCGGTAAACTGATCTATAAAAACAACATTTTCGGGCATCCACACTTCCGCATCAAGGCCATCGCTATAATGCCCCCTCCAGGGAATCATGACGCTATAAATGCCGACTATCTTCAACTCATATGGTCCATTGACGATATGGGAACGCATACTGTTATATTCATCATCTGTATAAAAATGAAAATCCTCAAAACAAGCATCCCATTCTGTTACTCCGATACTTACGCTGTCTCCCAGCATCAGATGATTATGCTTTGCAAACTCATCAGATATAATCGTCACAAACTGGTCATCATACGTAATATGTCTGCCCTCTACAAGTGCAAACTGTCCGCTTTTAAAGAATCTGTTCAGACTTGTATTAGTATTTGAATCGAAAAGTGGTTTCACCTGTGCATACTTTAAATCAGTCATGGACAGCCCGTGTCCAACATCACCTTTCTCCAGGTATTGGTGTTCTTTTCCGGGAACAACAGTTTGTTCCAGAAGTGTTACCGATGATAAAATAAGTTCTTTTTCCCAATTATAGTCTTCAATTGCTTTGTCTTCGATAATCGTATCCAGCAGTGCTTCGTTTAATCTTGGTCCGACATAAAAACTCATGGGAGTTTCGTGTTCAAGACGTTCATAGTCATAGAGTTTATCGTTCGTAGGATCCCTATATATTGAGAAACTTGACATCAGCTGTTTTGAAAGATTCCGTATAGCATCGCCGATCCCACTGACCATCATTGTTGAAGTCAATATAACAACACTCAAAAACAAATAAACAAGTGTCTGCAACACCGTCTTTGTTTTCTTCCGGAATAAATAACAAATAGCACAGCGAAACTTGTTCATGTTTTCACTCCGTCAAATCGAATCGCTCCATCTTCTCTCTCGCAAAAATGATTAATAAGAATAATTGCCTCTCGCTTTTAGATAAACTGTTAAAATGTTAGGTCGTAAAACAACAAATATATCTGCTTTTAAACATTAGACGAAGAGTATCACAATCGCAAAAGAGTAAGATAGATTCTTTTGCAATTATGATACATTTCTTCGCAGTCAGCAGCTAGTCGTTTGCACTTTTATTATTTGCTGCATAGTCCTTGTTCACGAACTGATTGCTGTTGATAAAACTTGTAGTTTTTATTGTCAACCTGACAAAGATATGAACATGTTGGCACACAATAACATGATGCGTGTTGTGCACGAATTACGCTTTCCTTGACAATAAACTTTTTGGCGAGCTTCTTCACGGTATTCACCTTCCTCCTTCAACAATCGTTTCCATCACATCCCACATATGCAGTTCCTATTTCTGACATCTTGCAAATGCTCTTTTTGATTCGCGTTGCTGATTCTTCAATGCTCTAGTACCGTATACATCAGTTTTGCTCCAGTATCTTTTTCGGTGACTTGAATACCAATCCAATATTAGCTAGTAGCAATGCAATACAAACTGTTAATAACATGATAACAAGTGTCATGGAAACAGTACCAAAATCCAGCGAAAGATCCAATTTCTCAGGAGTAAAATTTCTGTTTGTCACATCTAGCTTTCGAACCCCTCCTGTCAACGGAGTCTCAGCATTATCCTCAAATACTTGTTCTTGATACGTTTCTGCAGCAGCTGTCTTCAGCATCGAAGCAGTATCCATTTTGTTAATCACTAACGCAACTATTGGCAAGGAAATTAGTACCGCAATTAATGCAACAACAACACCTTCAGTAAGAATCTGAAAAATAATACTCCTCTTCTTTTCTCCTGTAGAAAGAAGAATTCCCACTTCACGTTTCCTGCTTTTGTTCCAGAACAACGCAATCAATGTGCAGAGGATTACGCCAGCACATGCTATTGCCACTGCAAATGAATATGCTATTTTCCCTATCCACTGAATCGGTGCAGTCGCAACTCTATCGCTGTCCGCATTTGTTGTCCACCTGAATAACTCTGTTTCCGGGATTTCTTCTTTGATTTTATCGATTGTCTCATCAAAAACCGATGGATCGCTTACTTCAAAACTAAATTCATCAAAATAGTATTGTCGTTGAAAGTCTGAAATCGTTGTCCCGTCTGCTTCTGCGCTTTTCTCTTTCATATATTCCATTGTGGAATAGTCCATGAATACAAGGTTCTCAGGTACCACAGATGGAATAAAATCCAATGTAGACTCAACTTCTACCGTATAGAGTCCAACGATTCTGAAAGGTTCTGCAAAAACAAACTCCCGTGCATCCCATGCATCAGGGTCATCACGCATCCAAGCTATGTCCTCACGCCAAGTCTTTTCATCAGCGGGATCAAGAATTTCATTCATCTGATCAACAGATAATTGCGATCTTCCAATATACACCGTATCTCCAACCCTCAGCCCATTTAGATCTGCTACATCTTTGGATATCAACAATACATGATTGTCATCTGGTTGAATATGTCTCCCCTCAACCAACTCATATTTCCCTGATGTGAACAGGCTGTTTAATCGTGAATTTTCATTCCCATAGCAATTAATCTGCTCCGATGTCAAAAGATTGTTAATTATGCCGAAACTCATCTCGGAAACATAAGTCCAGTCCTCTGTTTTTGCAGCCATATACCAAGAATTAGGAAGCAAATCCATTCTTCCGCTAAATTCAAGCCGTGCTGTCCCACTGGATGTTTCTCTGTTTGAATCAATAATCTCTTCCATGGAGCAGATCTTATCATAGATTTCTTCTGTTAGTTTCGGGCCCTCGTAAAACACATTGTTGACAAACAGCTCACTATTATATGCATCTTGCTGCAACATAAACGTCGTCATCAAACGGTCATGTAAAGACTTTTCTGTCGTCTTGACCGCATGAACAATCACAAGTGCTGTTAAAACCAGTGCTGATACCGTTACCATCGTCAGTACCAACAATACCGTTTTCCATTTCCCTTTAAAAAGATGAAAAACAGAAAGTTTCAATGCCTTTCCCATTATTTCACCCTCGCTTTCTTGCAAATATCATTATAGATATTATGTCGTTATACTATCCTTATAGAGTGCCACTAAACAGTATAAAGAACAGGCAACTGTTTTCCATATGTACAGTTTCCTCCTGGCATTTCATGCCATGGTTGTTCTTTTTCCTTTTCATTGGTTTCTGTTCCCGTTATTCTAATTTGAGTTGTTTATCATACATATTTATATTCATTTCTTCCTGTTTCTCTCTCATTGTGTTAATTATACTACGTTATTTACTTGTTACGATAGTTCATTATTATCATTTTTAATTAATATAATTCTGATTCGTCTCTACAGAATCGCATAGATGCGATGAAGCACCTGCAGTTTAGTTGTCAGAATCCGAATGATTGTTCGACAGTATCAAAATGATCCCACGAGTCAGACGCTTGGGATCATTTTGATACTGTTTTGTTGGTTATATGCGACAGTCATAATGACTTCTTGGTTTGTCTCCATCAAATCAAAACTGAATATGGTATAATGCATACTTTATCTGATCATCGGTAAATCCATCCAGTTCCAATGTCTGTTCGATATAT
Source organism: Clostridia bacterium (assembly GCA_017431145.1). GTDB lineage: Bacteria > Bacillota > Clostridia > Christensenellales > Maliibacteriaceae > RGIG9107. Next base: position 52,374 of record JAFRLQ010000143.1, read on the forward strand.
GTCTCTGTATTAACACCGCATTCCATATACCTCTCAGCAGTTTCCAGCGCCATCTTATTCCAGTCACAGTCACATTCCTGAAGCGCATACTGTATTTGTTCATCGGTAAAACCATACGCTCTCATTGTTGTGGTAATGGCTTCCGGTGTAAGCCAGCCGCCTGTTTCTTTATACTGCTCGACAAACCGCACTGCCTGTTCATCAAAATCAAAACCATTCTGATCGACAGCCCAGTATGCGTCCTCCCTTTTAACACCTGCCATTCGCAGCGTTTCCACAAGTTCTTCATAAGAATATGGCCAGTAGTCAAAAAGGACGCCTGCTCTTTTCAATGCAGATGCTTTATCTGTGTTCGCTTCTCCATCTCCTGGTCTGAAATCGGCATTACAAATCTCCATCGTAATGACACGCACATCGTTTGTCGGGTTGTCCGTTCTTATGCCCACTCTGTACCAGATTTGTTTATCAAGAGCAAAACTCGTTTTCTCATTTGCATTTACTGCATCTTCATGCATTTCCTTTTCTTTCTCATTGATCGATTCTTCCAGAACAATCGACAGTTCTTCCGTGCCGCTTGAAGACTGTATGCTTACTCTTTTCCCCAAAGGACTGATCTCTTCTGACGCATACCAGACTCCTTCCGGCATATTTGCCGGGATCTCGATGCTGATACTACGGCTGCCGGTCTTCGGCACTGTGAGAAAACAGCCTGCCATCATCACACAAATCAGTAACGAGAGCACACTTACGGATATTCCCTTCTTTTTATATGCAATAATCCGTTTAACCCGTCTTCCGATATTGCTTTCGCCAAACATAACGCCTAACCTCACTTTCTTATGATTCCATTTATTCTTTCCGTATTGAAGCAGTATATGCGCATAGCGTTTTCTGTCGTCATAGCTCATATGGCGGATCACACGCTCATCGCATACGTTCTCTATGTCGCGGCTGAACAGGATCCAGGAGACCCAGACGAAAGGATTGAACCAATGAAGACAGAGAATCAGATAACCTGCGATCTTTGCAATGTGGTCACCATGCTTCCGGTGCATGCGTTCATGCTTCAGAACAAATCTCATCTCTTCTTCTTTCAGATCAGAAGGAAGATAAATCTTGGGTCTGATCACGCCGAACAGAAACGGCGTATCGATCCCGTCGCAAAGATAAATGCCGTCCTTCAGCGGTTTTGATACACGCACCATACGCTTCACCCGCAGATACTGAACGACCGCAAAAGCCAGAAAGACCAGACATCCTGCCAGCCACAGCATCGTCACGATCTTCATCCCGTTCAAACCCGAAATACGGATATTCGGATCCGCATGCAGATATGGTTCTTTCAGATAGGTTTCTGCACCTGCAACCTGACTTTGCAGGACACCTGTTTCCCCGATCCCTGCTGTTCCGTTATTCCCATTCATCACGGGAACAAGTGAGAACCTGAACGGTATTCTTACGGGAATCAGCAATGCAGCAGCAAGAAGAAGCCACAGGACCATATTGACCCATTTTGGAGCGAAGCGCAGGATCTCCCGGAACAGAAAGACCGCCAGCATGAACCAAACCGAGTTTATGCTCATGTACAGTACGCTGAAAAACATAGTCAGCACTCCGTCTCACTCCTTTGCTTGATCGATCATCTTCTGAAGCGCTTCCGCTTCCTCCTGTGTCAATCCTTTTCCTCCCGTAAATGCCGCGATGAAAGCCGGAAGCGATCCGTTGAAGGTCTCTTCAACAAACTGCCTGCTCTGTTTCGCATAATATTCCTCCCTGCTGATACAGGACGTCACGATACGGTTTCTTTTCTGGAACAGCCCCTTTTCGCACAGGCGGGTAATGACCGTATGCGTCGTTGTCAGTTTCCATTCAAATTCCTTTTCTGCCATTTTTACGAGTTCCGTTGTCGAGATCGGTTCGTTCTGCCAGATCATATCCGCAAACTGACTTTCGACGATTCCCATTTTTGTGTCTGCCATATTGGTATCCTTTCGCACATACTATTGATTGTAGTATTTTCTTCATACTACAATTCGTAGTATTATATGTCAATACCTTTTGCAAAAATATGGAAACTTTTCTCTCATCAATCCTTCAGGCTTGTTCGGTATTACATTATGTTGTATTTCGGAGCTGGCGCTTTCGTTGTATAATGACATAAAGAAACACACCCCGATTCGAAAACAAAGGAGTGATCATATGTATTGCCCAAACTGCGGAAGACAGCTCCCTGATACCGCGCGGTTCTGCGATGTCTGCGGCTTCCGGATCCCTCAGGCGGCACCCTCTGCGCCTGTGTCCGCGGAGCCATTTCGAGCAGAGCCTGCAAAGGATCCGGAAAAAGAAACGAAGGCTCCGAAGAAAAGAAGCCCCGTGCTCGGGATCTTTCTGATCCTCTGCGCTGTCCTGTATTTCACCGCCCGGGTGCTCTATTTTGAGGCCGCTATGGAATTCAGACTGCCGTTCCGGGTCATCTTTACAGGCCGGGGATTCTTCTTCATGGATTTTCTTCCCGTAATGTTCCTTCCCGCGCTCGGCATGCTGCTGATCGGGCTGTACGGTGTCATCCAGTATCCGAAACGGAAGTATCCTTCGCTTGCCGCAATCGGCGCGCTGCTCTATGTCGCGGAGCCGTTCGGACAGATCTCCAGACGGTTCTTCGCCGCTTATCAGCCGTACCGTTTCATGTCCTGGCAGATCCCGGCACTTCTAATTCTTTTTCTGCTCCTTCTGATGGCGCTCGACTGCTTCCTCTACAGAAGGCCGGTCGTCCCCGCCATTCTCACCTGCGCGCTGATGCTTCCGCTGCCCATCTGGGCGTGGCTGTCGTATAATCATGTCCCGCTATATTCCCTGACTTCCTTCTTCCGTTTCCGCGCTCTTCCGATCATGATGCTCGGTGCAGCAGGCGGCATCCGTCTGATCTTCTGGACGCTTGCGCTGGTCATGATGATCCTTTCCGTGAACGACCGGAAAAAGAGAAACCGTCTGTGACCGATCCGGATGAAAAAGACTGATTCCATATCCTGTTTCAAATGCGGACACAAACTGCCCGACGGTGCGGCGTTCACCCTCGGCTGCTTCCGGTCCACGCAGCAGCCTCCTGTACCATGACGGTATAACTCCTACATGCGTTTCCCGGTTTCGTCCCCGCAGAAAGCCCCATCGCTGTCTGCGTTCAAATCCGAAAAGCCTCGGACCTGTATCCGGGTTTTTCTTTTGTCTGCGCTCAAACAAAAACACGGATAAAACGTCATTTCTCTCTTTTTTCGTGATATAATGCGTGAAGCTCACGGTACACAGTACCGCAGAAGAGCAGAAAGCATTACCGACAGAACATACATCAGAGAAGGGCGCCGTAAATGATGAGAAGACGTGAGATCGACATGACCGAGGGTAAGCTTGGCGGAAAGATCCTTCTTTTCGCGCTGCCCCTCGCGCTGACAGGGATCCTTCAGCAGCTGTTCAACGCGGCAGACGTCGCGGTGATCGGGCAGCTGCGCGGGACTGACTCGATGGCGGCAGTCGGAAGCAACAGCGCCCTGATCAGTCTGCTCGTCAATCTTTTCGTCGGGATCTCTCTTGGCACCAACGTCGTGATCGCGCGTCACACAGGCGAAGGCGATTACAAAGGGATCCATGACGCGGTACATACCGCAATCCCCGTCGCCCTGATCGGCGGGCTCTTTCTGTCTGTGATCGGCGAACTCGCCGCAGAACCTCTGCTTCGGCTGATGGACGTCGATCCGAGAATCCTCCCGCTTTCGCTGCGCTATCTCCGAATCTATCTTCTGGGACTCCCTGTCATTTTTCTCTATAACTTTGAAGCAGCGATCTTCAGAAGCCGCGGAAACACCCGCACCCCTCTGTTCTGTCTGATGCTGTCCGGAGTCATAAACGTCGGCTTGAACATCTGGTTTGTGGCTGGCCTTGGCATGGACGTCGAAGGCGTCGCGCTTGCGACCGTCGCGTCGAATCTGATCAGCGCATCACTGCTCTTCGTGCTTCTTCTTCACGAGCAGTCCGAGATCCATCTGCGGCTCCGGGATCTGATGATCAGCGGAAAAGAGCTGGGTATGATGGTCCGGATCGGTCTTCCGGCAGGTCTGCAGAGCGCGGTGTTCTCCGTTTCCAACATGACGATCCAGCGGGCTGTCAACTCGTTCGGTCCTGATGTGATGGCAGCTTCCTCGGCAGCCTTCAACATCGAGATCTTCGCATATTTCATCATCAACGCCTTCGGTCAGGCTTGTACGACTTTCGTCGGTCAGAATCTCGGTGCGGGTCGCATCGACCGCTGCAGGATCGCGACCAGGCTTTGTTTTCTTCTGGACGCAGCATTCACCGTGGGGATGTCATGCCTCATCCTTCTGTTTGGAAAACCGCTGCTTGCCATTTTCAATTCCTCCGCCGCTGTCGCTGAATTCGGAATGATCCGTCTCAGATTTCTTCTCTCCACTGAGATCCTGAACATGCTGATCGAAGTGCTGTCAGGCGCAATGCGCGGATACGGCAAGGCGCTGCTCCCTGCCTCGATCACAGTCCTCGGCGTCTGCGGTGTCAGGATCACGTGGGTCTTTACGATATTCCGAGCGTTCCGTTCTTTCGGTATGCTGATGGCTGTCTACCCCGTAAGCTGGGTGGTCACCTCTGCCGCGCTGGGAATCGCCTACGCGGTCATGCAGCGGCATCTCCTGAAGGATCCCGATGAACATGCACAAACGAATGCCGCATAATATCTGGTATCAGGCTGACTAAGGCTGTCTCATCCATGGTGAATGAATGAATCCATGCTCAGACAGTCTTTTTCTATTCGAAAAAGTATTTAAACTTATTAAACATCATTCTGTCTTCTTCCTTTCCCGAAAACTGATGTATGGAAGCATGCTTTTTCTTTTGATGCTATATTTACATAATTTTTCTGAAACATAACTTTAAATGAAATTATTATGGTTTATAATAAAAAGGCAATCTTTACGATATGTATCAAAAGAAAGGACAAACGGAAATTGAAAAGAAGAATCTTAGGATTCGTCATCTGCCTTGCCGTTTTTCTGATGGTCGGCAGTGCTGTCATCTATGCCGCAACAGGCAGTTTTGTGATCCACAAAGTCGACCAGCACGGTGACCCCGTCAAGGGCGCCGAATTTGAGATCTATGGAAAACCTGTTCTGACGACAGATGATACGACACGGATCACCGTTACCAAACAATGGCTTGACGGAGAGAACGCATATGAACTTAGGCCTGAAGTTGCAGCCTTCGCCGGCTCCCTGCATCTGCTGGCGGACGGGCAGGAAGTACAGGGCGCCGAACCGGAAATCGAGGGAATCGACGGACAGTACTGGCAGATCACTTATACCGGTCTTCCCAAAACAAACAGCAACGGAAAAGAGATCGCTTACACTGTATCCGAAGATGCGATCGAACATTACAAGACGGAAGGTTCCCCCGCCGCGGATTCCGGCACCATCACAAACACGCTGGTACAGGACGTCACATTCTATAAGATATGGAATGTCGGCGAATACACCAGACGGACCGGAGCCAGCTTTGAGCCGATAGAAAACATGAAATGGATCCTGAACGAAGACGGTCTTTCCAGATACGCGGGTATACTTGAACTGTTCCGGACGACAGATACGCAAGAGGATTGGAAGAATCTGATGCAGCCCGACTTCGAGAACATCGAAGCGTTCACTTCGGCTGCCTCTCCGGTCATTGAGGTCTGCTCCGGGTTTCCGATCTATGCCCCGAACCGATATGCAAGAGACTGTTCGGATGCAATGGCAATCTGCTCGATCACCTATAAGGATCTGCCCAGATACAACAGCGACAATGAGGAAGTCCTGTACATCGTAAGCGAGGAACGGGGCATAGAACGCGGTTTGTTTATATGGACTGTTGACGGCAGGGAAAAGTATTTCAATTCTTCTGCATGCGGTAAACCGTTCGATCCGAAAAATCTTACAGGATACACCTTTGAACCGATATCGGGCTGTCCTGTTACAATCGAAAACGGTGTGATCATGAACAGCGATATAGCGATTCCGACGGGACCGATTTACTCATAAGGAGGAAAAGACGATGATCAGAAAAGCAACTATTATAATTGCATCGCTTGTTCTTTGCTGCGTGATCCTGACTTCCGGCACGGTAAAGGCGGAAGGAGACACGATCTTTACGCTGACCTATCCCGACGGAACGGTCGTGACGACGGATGACGAGGAAGAGGCACAGCGCCTTGCAGACGAATGGAAACTTCTTTATACCGGCACAACGGACGATAAAGGAGAGATCACGCTGGAAGGTTGGGCACAGGAAGGCCAGATCCTGATCCGAGAGACTGAGGTCCCGTCCGGATACAAGGCGGAAACGACAGAAACGACGGCAGACCTGAAGGACGGCGAAGTAACGATCGTCAATCAGAAGATCGACGTGCCTTCGACGGGAGACACGATGAAATGGCTCCCCTGGGCTGTTGTAGGCTGTGCGGCGCTTATTGCGGTCATATGCATCATTGTGATCAGGAAAAAAAGAACCATTGAATGATTCCGGAATAGTAAACGGCTGTCTCAAGTTTATTTGAGACAGCCGTATTTTCATACAATCGTTTTCTGATATGCCAGGCGCGGGTCTCCGTTCAGAAGATGGATAATTCCGCAGTACCTGAATCCGTTTTTCCGCACCACATGCTGCATCAGGCGGTTGTCCTCATGCGTGTCGATACGCAGTTCCCGTATCCCCTGTTCCTTCGCGAAACGGACCACCGCTTCCAGTATCCCACTACATGTGCCGTCGCTTCCGACACGATGGATGGCGGCATAAGGCTTATCATTCAGCCAGGCCCCTTCGATCACACGGTAGGTAGGATCATCGCCGGGAATCAGAGCAAATGCAGCCACGATTCTTCCGTTGTTTGTCACCGCGTATCCGGTACCGTCCGAAACATCCTGTTCCAGCAGCTCCCGCGGCGGATGCGTATCCCCCCACTGATTGGGATTGCCGCTTTCACGCATGATCCTTCTTGCCGCTTCATAGACACGAAGAAGTTCCGGCATATCCTCCCGGACAGTCGGACGGATGATCAGTCGTCCGCACTCAGGATCACGTCTTTCCATTCCTCGATCTCCTTCTTGCGGCTTTCCGCCATCTTTTCAAACACACTGATTGCCGTGCTTCCGAGCGGAAGGCGGAACGGAGGATCGTCCGACATGCATACGCTGACAAGCGCGTCCATTCCCTTTTCGACATTTCCCCATTTTCGCGCGGGATCCGCTGCAGCAGGATCCTCACGGCGCACCTTGCGCTTCCCCGAGGTTTCCGCGTAATCCGGAATGTTTTGTAACGCGATATCCAGGGAACCGTTGTGGAAATCCGTCGGGAAAGGAGCCGGTTCAACGATCATGATCCGTATTCCCAAAGGAGCAACTTCCTTCTGCAGGCCTTCGGACAAGCCTTCGATCGCCGCTTTCGCAGAGCCGTAGTACGCCGAGCCCGCGCCTGCGCTGATCGCCGCAACGGAAGAAAAGTTCACGATGAGGCCGGAACGCCGCGCCCGCATCATCGGAAGAACGGCACGGATCAGCCGGATCGGCCCGAAAAGATTGGTCTCATATTCCCGGTAGACCGCGTCCATGTCGCATTCCTCCACCGCGCCGCGCAGGCAGTAGCCCGCGTTGTTGACCAGCACGTCTACTGTGCCGAAACGGTCTTTTGCCGCGGCGACAGCGGTCTCGATCTCATCAGGGCAGTTAACATCCAGTTTCAGCGCAAGAGCGCTGTCCGGATACTTTTCCGCGAGGTCCCGCAGTGTTGCGGGATCCCGCGCGGTCAGGACGACATTGTCACCTGCCTCCAGCACACGTCGTGCGATGCCCCTTCCGAATCCCTTGGAGCATCCTGTGATCAGCCATGTTCTCATAGATTTCACCTCAGTCCAGCGCTTCCGCGACCCGGACGAGCTCGTCGCGGATCCTGATATGCTGCGGGCAGACCTGCTCGCAGGCGCCGCACTTGACGCACTCTGTCGCGAGCTTGCGGCCTTTGTTTGTGACCTGCAGCCGCTCCTGATGCTTGGCCAGCGCTTTGTTGCTGTAGAGCGTCAGGTAGTTCATCGCGGTGAACGAACCGGAGATGCCGATCTCCATCGGACACACCTTCGCGCAGTAATTGCAGACCGTGCACGGGATCAGGGGGATCTTCCGCAGTTCCGCCTGAGCGTCCGCGATCACCTGCTTCTGCACCTCATTCATGCCTTTGAAATCCTTCATTGTAGCAAGGTTGTCTTTCATCTGGTCAAGATTGCTCATGCCGGAAAGCACCGTGATCACGCCCTCCAGGCTTGCGGCGAACCGGATCGCCCATGACGCTGTGGAGGAACCGGGCTCCGCTTTCTCAAAGACATCCTTCACTGTCTGCGGCGGATTGGCCAGCATGCCGCCCTTGACCGGTTCCATGATGACGACCGGTTTATTGTACTTTCTCGCCATTTCATAGACAGCTCTGGACTGGATCGCAGGATTCTCCCAGTCAGCATAGTTGATCTGCAGCTGCACGAACTCCGCCTCCGGATGCGCCTGCAGGATCGCCTCCAGCTCTTCCGGTGTGGAATGGAAAGAGAATCCGATATGCTTGATCAGTCCCTGCTCCTTTTTTTCTTTCACGAAGGACCACATGTCCCAGTCGTCAAAGTAATGGGTCCTGTGTTCGCCCAGATTGTGGAGCAGATAGAAATCAAAGTATCCCGCCCCGGTGCGTTCCAGCGACACATCAAACTGCGCGACTGCCTCTTCGCGGTTCTTGCAGCGGATCCACGCGGCGTTTTTCGTCGCCAGCGTGTAGCTGTCGCGGGGGTAGCGCTTTACCAGTGCCTCGCGGATCGCTTCCTCGCTGCCGTTATACGCCCATGCTGTGTCAAAATACGTGAATCCCGCCTCCATGAAGGCATCCACCATTTCCTTGACCTGCTCAACATCGATCTCATCCGTTTCCGTTCCCGCAACACGCGGCAGACGCATGAGTCCGAACCCGAGTTTTTTTACGTCTTCACCCAAATATGCCATTTCCCATAACCTCCCGAAGGTCAAATATCGTTGTCTCCATCTTAACACACTTCCCCTGTATGTTCATTCCGGGGACGAAAAAAGAACGGTTCCGGAAATGAAAGAAAAAGAAACGGGATCCGGCATCTGCCTCATTCCCGCTTCTCTTGCCCGGTCATTCCATTGAGATGACCTTGTATCCCTCATTCTCAACGGCTTTTTTCATTTCCTCAAACGGCACTTCTTTTTCAAGGATAATGTCAGCTTTTCCCTCTGTGTGGCTTGCTTTCGCTTCCTTGACACCGTCCAGGCTTTCCAGCGCGTTCTTCACCGCCCGTTCGCAGTGCTCACACATCATTCCCTCGATCCGGAGCGTTTTTTCACTCTGTGACGTTTTGTTTTCGGATCCGAGGAACGTATAGCCTTCCTCTTCCACGGCCTTTTTCATCTCCTCCTCCGGGACTTCCTTTGTCAGTATGACGACGGCTTTTCCGTCCGCGTGGCTCGCCTTCGCCTCTTTGACGCCGTCCAGTTTTTCAAGCGCGTTCTTCACCGCCCGTTCGCAGTGCTCGCACATCATTCCTTCGATCCGGATGACGGTCTCCTGCGTATCGGACACCTCCGTGCGTACAGGTTCAACCGCGGCAGGCTCCTCCCTCTCGACCTGCTTCAGCGCGACGGGATGCTTTTTCTTTCTGTCCCGTTTCGTACTGTGCATATCAAAGAAGTTGAGACGCAGCGCGTTCGATACCACAAAGAAACTGGAGAGGCTCATGGCCGCCGCGCCGAACATGGGATTGAGCTGCCAGCCGAATACATTCACATAGGCGCCCGCGGCAAGCGGGATGCCGAGCACGTTGTAGAAGAACGCCCAGAACAGGTTCTGATGGATATTCCGCAGCGTCGCGCGGCTGAGCCGTACCGCGGCGGGAACATCGCTCAGTCTGTTCTTCATCAGGACGACGTCCGCAGCGTCCACCGCCACATCCGCGCCTGCCCCGATCGCGATCCCCATATCCGCCCGCGTCAGCGCGGGGGCGTCGTTGATCCCGTCGCCTACCATCGCAACTTTACCCTGCTTTTTCAGTTCGCGGATCACGTTTTCCTTTCCGTCGGGCAGAACGCCCGCGATGACCTGATCCACGCCGGCCTGGCGTCCGATCGCTTTTGCCGTCCGCTCGTTGTCCCCGGTCAGCATGACGACCTGGATCCCCATATCCTGCAGCTCGCGCACCGCCTGCGGACTGTCTTCCTTGATGACGTCCGCCACGGCGATCATGCCGAGCAGTTTTTCGTTGCGGGTGAACAGAAGCGGCGTCTTTCCCTCTTCCGCGAGTTTCTCCGCTTTTTCTTTCATTTCAGCGGATACATCGCATCTTCCGCTGATAAACGCATAGCTTCCTCCCGTCAGGACAGCGCCGTTCAGTTTTGCGGTGAGTCCGTTACCTGCCAGCGCTTCAAAATCCGTAACTTCCTGTGAAACGACTTTCTGCTCGTCCCCAAAGGCGATCACAGCCTTCGCCAGCGGGTGCTCGCTCTTTGCCTCGAGACTGTACGCAGCACTCAGAAGTTCCGCGTTCGACACATCCTGTGCCGGAATGAGATCCGTGACTTTGGGTTCGCCTGCGGTGATCGTTCCGGTCTTGTCCAGCGCGACGATATCCACTTTTCCTGTCTCCTCCAGAGACACCGCCGTCTTGAACAGAACACCGTTTTTGGCGCCTTTTCCGTTGCCCACCATGATCGCGACCGGCGTCGCGAGACCGAGCGCGCAGGGACAGCTGATCACCAGCACGGCTACCGCACGCGTCAGCGCGGTCCCGACGGGTTCTTTCAGGATCATCCAGATAAGGAATGTCACGACGGAGATCCCGATCACTGCAGGCACGAACACGCCTGACACCCTGTCCGCTACTTTTGCGATCGGCGCTTTGGTCGCCGCCGCGTCGCTGACCATCTGAATGATCTTTGACAGCGTCGTGTCCTCACCGACACGCGTAGCTTCGCAGCGGATAAATCCGGACTGATTCGTCGTCGCTGCGGAGACGAGATCTCCCGCCTCCTTGTCGACAGGGATACTCTCTCCGGTCAGCGCCGCCTCGTTGACTGCACTCGAACCATCCACGACGATGCCGTCCACCGGGATATTCTCTCCCGGCCGCACGACGAAAACATCGCCTTTTTTAACCTGTTCGATCGGCACTTCCTTTTCCGCACCGTCCACAAGGATCGTGGCGGTCTTGGGAGAAAGCTTCATCAGGCTTTTCAGCGCGTCGGTCGTCTTTCCCTTTGAACGCGCCTCCAGCATCTTCCCCACCGTGATCAGCGTCAGGATCATGGCCGCGCCTTCAAAATAGAACTCATGCGCGTAGTGCATCACCATCTGTGCGTCGCCGTACAGCTGCGCACGGCTCATGGCAAGAAGGGCCCACACGCTGTACAGGAAGGACGCTGCGGATCCCAGTGCCACCAGCGTATCCATATTCGGCGCAAGATGCAGCAGGCTTTTGAAGCCGCTGATAAAGAACCGCTGGTTGATCACCATCACGATGCCCGCAAGCAGCATCTGAATGATCCCGATCATCACATGGTTCTCTGCGATCACCTTCGGCAGCGGAAATCCGAACATCGAATGTCCCATGGAGACATACATCAGAACAAGGAGAAAACCGAGCGATGTAAAAAGACGCCTCTTCAGTTTCGGCGTTTCATGATCCTTCAGCGCCTCTTCATCCGCGGCGCGCTTTGAGGACGTTTCCGCCGACGCACCTTTCAAAGCCGCTCCGTACCCTGCGTTCTGGACTGCCGTGATGATCTCATCTTTTGAAGCAGTCCCTTCCACGCCCATGGAGTTCGTAAGAAGACTCACGCTGCAGGAGGTCACGCCCGGCACTTTTGAGACCGCTTTTTCCACTCTCGCCTGGCATGCGGCACAGGTCATGCCCGTAACGATATACTGGTCCATTTTCCTTCCTCCTTTATTTCATGAGCTTCTGGAGCATTTTCACGAACTCGTCGATCGCGCCTTCATCTCCGGCGCGGATGTCTTCCGATACGCAGCCTTTGATATGACAAGCGAGCAGTTCCTTGTTGAAACTGTTCAGCGCGCTGGTCGCGGCGGAGACCTGGATCAAGATGTCCGGGCAGTAGGCGTCTTCCTCGACCATTTTCTGAATGCCGCGGATCTGGCCTTCAATCTTCTTCAGACGGGTCATCAGATTTTTCCGCTCTTCCTGCGTACGTTCTTTTTTTCTGTCGGAACAGACAGGACAAATCTCCGTATTCTGCATAAAACACCTCAGTCATCATTTAAGATACCCCCACGGGGTACAAATTCATTGTATACCCTATGGGGGTATATGGCAACTATTTTTCTTTTCCTTTTCTTTTCTTTACACGCTTTTTATAATGGATTACAGAAAAAGTAGTTTCTGGAGGTGTTTATGTTTTGCACGAACTGCGGCAGATCCCTGCCGGATGCCGCGAAATTCTGTCCATACTGCGGAAAAGCACTGAAACCGCGCCAGACGGCTCCCGCCGCACAGCAGTCACGATCCGCCCCTGTACAGCCGGTTCCTGTACCGCGTCCACAGACACCTGCCCCTCAGCAGACTCCTGCTCAGCGTTACACGCAGAAGCCGCAGGTTCCCGTTCAGACACCGCAGTATGCACCCCGGCAGCAGGCCGTTTCCGCTCCTCCGGCATACGCCGCACGCCCCGCACAGGTACCGGTTCAGCAGGCGCCCGTCGACCCGCAGAACTGCGCCATGTTTACCGGAAACGGCTTTCTTTTCAACGGCGCTCTTTATGCACCTGACCGCATCGAATACCGCGTAAAGTGTCCCTCCTGCGGACACATTCAGAACGCCAAGGCTGTTTACACCTGTCCGAAATGCAAAAAACAGCAAGCCGTTGATTTCATCAATTCCGGCTATCTCTACTACTACCGGATGGGCAACTATTTCAGTTCAAACGTGGCTGCCGTGATATGGCTGAACGGGGAACAGTACGGCGGTGTGGGAAACACGGAATCCGCGCTCCTGCCGCTTGCTCCCGGTGAATACCAGCTGCAGATCGGGATCCGCGGCGTGAAGAAATCCGAAGTAATTCCAATCCAGGTCGAACGCGGGAAAGTCACCTGTGTCAAGACATCCCTTGTTGTACACGGTTTTTCGAATTACACCAAACTCTTTCTGGTCGACCCCAGAGAAATGCCTGGTCTCTACTGATCCTCACACAAAAAGTCCTATGACTTTTGCAAGTATTTCTGCAAAAGTCATAGGACTTTTTGTGTTTCACCGGAAATCTTATTCTTTAATGAGATCGCGTACGACCACTGACGCCGCGATCATGCCCGCAACGGGCGGCACCCACGCACAGGAGCCGGGAGTATCTCTTCTCCCTTTTCCTGTGTCTTTCTCCTTCGGTGTTTCCAACGGACTTCTCGCCGGCTCTGTGGAGTACACGACTGTCAGCTTGTCGATCCCGCGCTTTCTCAGTTCCCTGCGCATGATCCGCGCCAGCGGGTCCTGCTGCGTGCTGAACAGATCCGTCACGACCAGTTTCGTGGGATCCAGGCGGTTTCCGCATCCCATGACCGAGATCACGGGCACGCCGCAGCGCTGCGCTTCCTCGATGATCCGCAGTTTTCCCGTCACCGTATCGATGGCGTCCACGACATAGTCGTACTGCGAGAAATCAAACTGATCCGCTGTCTCTGGCAGATAGAACACTTTATACGTGCGCACGTTGATGCCGGGATCGATCTGCGCGATCCTTTCCGCCGCGACATCCGCTTTGTATCTTCCGATATTCTCATGCAGCGCAATCAGCTGCCGGTTCAGGTTGGTCACGGAGACCGTATCGTGATCGATCATATCCAGCGCACCGACGCCGCTTCTGGCAAGCGCCTCCACGACGCCGCCTCCGACGCCGCCAAGGCCGAAGACCGCTACGCGGCATCCGGAAAGCCGCTGTGTTTTTTCTTTTCCGACCAGCATGGCGAAGCGCTCATGCTGATCCGCCATTCTTTCCGTCATTTTTCTTCTCCGCGCACGCTGCCGGACGTGATCCCCGTCACGCTTTCGTCCAGCGGAAGCCAGTTCTTGATCACATACTCGATCTCACGGTCCCACAGATCCCACTCGTGGCCGTAGCCCGGGACCTCGCGGAACGTCACATCCGCGCCTCCCGCGCTGAGCAGATCGCGGTAGCGTTTGTTCACGCCCATCAGGCTGTCCTGCGTGCCGCACGAAATGTAGACGTCCGGGATCTGTTTTGCCGGATCGCGTTTCTTCTCCGCGGCAAGTTTCGCAAACAGCGCTTCCGGATCCTTTTCCGTTCCCCGTGCCAGCGCCGTATCGCCGAACACGAGCTGCTCGTCCGCAAGATTATCGCAGTTCTCATCCAGAATATGCAGCGCTCCCGAAAGCACGACCGCCTTTGAAAATGTTTCGGGATATGCCATGGCGGCGCGCAGCGCGCCGAAGCCGCCCATGGAAAGCCCGCCGACGAACGTATCCTCGCGTTTATCCGACAGCGGGAACATGGCGCGCGTGACCTCCACCAGCTCCTCGCCGATAAAGCGCCCGTAATCGTTGTTCGGGATCGCATAGCTGTTCACGTAGAAACTGTTGTCCCCGGACGGCATGACCACCGCCAGGTCGTTCTTCTCCGCGAGCCTCTGGACACGCGTTCCGCTGATCCAGTCCGTGTAATTGCCGATCAGGCCGTGCAGAAGATACAGCGTCTTGAACTTCTTTCCCCTGTTGAGATAGTGTTTCCTGTCTGCGTCCAGTTTGTCGCACGGAAGGACCACGTTGACCGTCACTGTGCGGAACAGTGCGCTTGAAACATAATTGAGCTGAATCAGTGCCATTGCGTTTTCTCCTTGTCTGTTTTTATAGTCTGATTATATCATTGCGAAAGGAGAATCGAAAGAACGGCGGCGCTGTTATCCTGCTTCCCTCTCTCCCGCTTTTTGGTTAAAATGGAACCAAATCAACGAATGGAGCGAAAACATGATCATCAAAACACTTCTCGAAAACACGACTTCCTGCCCCGGCATTCTCTGCGAG
The DNA here is from genome assembly GCA_017431145.1 of Clostridia bacterium. Lineage (GTDB taxonomy): Bacteria > Bacillota > Clostridia > Christensenellales > Maliibacteriaceae > RGIG9107. The sequence continues at coordinate 67,495 of JAFRLQ010000143.1, forward strand.
CACGGACTGAGCCTTCTGATCGAACTTCCGAACATGACGATCCTTTTCGATTCCGGCGCCAGCGGCCTTTTCGCCGTTAACGCAAATCTTCTGCGCGAAGATCTGTCACGCGTCGATCTGATGATCCTATCCCACGCCCATTCCGATCACGGCGGCGGGATCCGCACTTTTCTGTCCCTCAACGACCATGCGCCGGTCTATGTCAGCCGCTATGCCTTCGACGGTCAGTACAACAGCAAGGGACTTTTCAACGGGATCGATCTGACGCTCAAAAACGATCCGCGGATCAGGATGCTGGGCACCTATACGAAACTGTCCGAAAACGCGGAGGTTTTTTCATGCAACGACCGTCCGCCAAAACACAAGATCATTCCGTTCGGTCTTCAGATGAAGGAAAACGGAAAACTCGTACCGGAAGATTTCCGTCACGAGCAGTACCTTGTTCTGACGGACAACGGAAAACGCGTCGTGATCAGCGGCTGTTCGCATAAAGGAGTCCTCAATGTCATGGACTGGCTCCGTCCGGACATTCTGATCGGCGGCTTTCATTTCATGAAGGTGGAGTTTGATAAGGAAGGCTGCGCGTTCCTAGATAACGCGTGCAGGGAACTGCTCTCCTATGACTGCGAATACTATACCTGCCACTGCACCGGTCTTGAGCAGTATGATTATCTCAAGGAACAAATGGGAGACCGTCTGCATTATCTTTCCGGCGGCATGACGCTGACACTCTGAGCGGATCAGCACCGCTTTTCCGCAAACGAAACAGGATCGTCTGTCTTCTTTTTGATCAGACGATCCTGTTTCGTTTTCCGATGTTCACGCTTCGTATGCGAGTTTTTCCTCGTTCCAGTCTGCCAGCACTTCCAGCATATCCTGCGCTGTTTTCCGCGCGCCGGCAAGATCGTGCTCCAGATAATTCCCGCATTCCTGCCTTTTGGATCCGGGGATCTCCCCCTCGAACCCGGCGATGAACGCGAAGGATTCCTTCACAAGACCGATCGCCTCTTCTTTCGTGACATCGTCACGAAGAAGGAAATAGAATCCCGTGCGGCATCCCATGGGTCCCACGTAGATCACGCTGTCTTTGTACGCGCTGTTTCTCGCATAGGTCGCGAAAAGATGCTCGAACGTATGCAGTTCCCCGTTTCCGAGATAATCGCCCCGGTTCGGTTTCTTCATGCGGATATCATAGGTCACGACATCCCCGTCGATACGGGAGACGTACATGCCTTTTTCCAGTTTGTCATGATCGACTGAAAAACTTGCGATCCTCTCCATTGTTCTCTCTCCTTTGTTTCATCCGTCATTTCATCTCATACAGCAGGCGGTCAGTACTTCATATCAAATCCCGTAACGAGACGTTCCGCATAGACTTCCCCGGCCTTTTCCAGCATCGGGACCATATAGTCCCTGTTGTACCGTACGACCGGGATACGGTCGTACGCCCGCATCTCCATATGCCGGAGCGTTTCCTCCAGATTATGCAGACACTCGATCACTCCGCGGCCCGTACCGCCGGCGCAGGCCACCAGCACACACACCTTTTGCCCGCCAGATCGTGGTTGTGTCTCGCCTCGCAGCGGCGCAGTCTGTCCAGGAATGCCTTCATGCACTCCGTAAGGTCGTGCCAGTACACAGCTGTCACAAAAACGATGCCGTCCGCCTCCCTAAGCTTTTCATCTAAAACAAGGCAGGATACCCCATCTTCAACTTCGTAAGGTGGGGAGGAATGCCTCTTCTTCCTTTTCTTTTGGATTTGTTCTTTGTCTTGTTGTCTCTTGTTTTGTCGTTCTGTCTTTTTGCTGTGATCTGTT
>JAFRLQ010000019.1 GCA_017431145.1 Clostridia bacterium
ATATGCTTCATTTTCACGCTGCTCATAAAGGCAAAATACACATATGTGATCTCGTTCTCGCCCGTCAGAAGCGCGTACTCGTAACCTCTGTTCAGCCCGTCTATCGCGATATATGCCGGGTACCGGAATCTTTCCTCGGAATACTGCAGTCCGCGCGTTTCTTCTCCATAGGTCTTGTGTGTCCGCTGAAGACGTTCCAGCTCGTTTTCATACGCCTCGTCGCTGAAGCTGCACCGCAGCATCACTTCCATCGTCGGATCGTCCCATGTGTCCCTGTATGCAAAATAAAAATCCGGTTCTGATGTGAGCATATCTTCGGAAAGCGTCTCCGGGAAAACGGCAAACCCCGTCTGGACATTGCTGTATTTCTCCAGGATCCGGGGATACTCCTCGATTTTTGCGGTGACATAGGGCGGTCCTCCGAACAGGAACAGATAAACCATAAAGAAAAAACCCGCCTGAATCAGAGCGCCTGCTGCGATCAGCGGAATGATCCAGCGTTTTTTGCTCTTCTTCCTTTTTGTGTTCATTCTATTTCCATCTCCTTTGGCAGTCTGAAACCTGAAACAGGATGCGTTTTGCGCATATGCACCGGCGGCAGTTCATGATAATTGCCGAATTTAAATGTCAGATACCCGTCCGCATCCGCGACTCCGCTGAACGTCCTGCCTTCAAAAACGATGGGCTCAGACTCTTTCTCATACCACTTTCTTCTGTACGCCCACTGTCTGTTCGGCGTTGGGAACATGAGGATCCTCGCCCATTCCGAACGAATCTTCCGTGATCTTCCAATCAGTTTTTCGTAACGTCTGAGGATTTTCTTTTCCGGGATCGCATCCAGGATCCTGTAGCAGAACCGCTTCAACGCGCTTCTGTCGGCGATCCTGCCGACTCTCGCCCACAGCGCCTTGCGGATCAGAAAGCACCTCACGTTCCAGACCGTTCTACCCAGGTGAGATTGAGGCACAGCATCTATCGGGAACACATCGATGAACACGCCCTGCTCATACGGCATATGTTCCTGGTGTTCCCGCAGGAAAAGCGAATCTCTCCGTCGCAGTTTTCCGTATCCCCATCGGTAACCGGCTGTCTGCGTATGATCCTGAAAGACATACTTTTCGGGATCCAGTTCCGCCGCACAGATCTCCCGGAACCTCTCATACTCATCCCGCAGCATGGCGACGTCCGCGTCGTCGTCCCACGGAATGAACCCTCCGTGCCGGGCAGCGCCGAGCATCGTGCCTGCGATAATATGATAGGAGATCCCGTGTTTTCTGCAGATTCGGTCCAGTTCGCATAACAGGTCCAGTTCCGTCATCTGCAGACCACGCAGCATCTTCTCGTCAAGCTCTATCATGGATCCCGCTCCTTGTTTTCTGATACACACGTATTCTACCATGCCGCGCACTGCCTTTTCCACCTGCGGCCGGGATGCCCCGTTCTGCTTTTCTTGTTGGATCTTCCGTGATGTGGCATAATAAGGAAAAGCGTACTTTTGCATCTTTTCAAGGAGGCCGCACGATGTCCGCTGTACCGCTTCTTCAAAAACTGATCGTTCTCAAACTGATGAATCTGTGCAAGCATCCTCTGACTTCTGATCAGATCACGGTGTATCTTGTCGAGAACGGATGGAGCGATTATCTCCTTTCCCAGCAGCTCAAGCTCGAGCTCGCGGAGTCTCACCTGATCCAGACTGCCGATACGCTTCCTTTTTTCTGCACGCTGACGCCGGAGGGCTATGAAGCGATCACGATGTTCGAGGCGCAGATCCCGGCTTTTCTGTCCGATCAGGTCGAAGCTTTCGTGCGTGAAAACCGCGAGCGCATCTTCCGCGAGAGCGCCGTGTTCGTTCATGTGATCGCCAGCGACGATGCGTTCCGCGTCAATGTTCAGATCTATACAGGCCTGACGCTCGTCGTAGATCTCAACATTCACAGGTGGTCGCGCGAATCCGCCCTGCAGGCCGCGGATGAGATGCGCGCCAACGCCTACGATTATTTCTCCTTCCTTCTGCAGAAATAACGATAAACAAAAAAGCTCTCTTCCGTGACGCGGACAGACATCCGCCTGCCGGAAGAGAGCCTTTTCTTTTTCGGTTACGCTTTGCTTTCCTTTGCCTTTTCGATCGCCATCTTTACGAGTTTTTCCGCCACATCCTTCTTCGTCATGAGCGGCCATTCCTCCATGTCGTCCTCGGTGATCACCGTCACGATATTCGTCGGCACATCGAATCCGGCGCCGGGCTGTGTCACATCGTTCAGCACGATCATGTCAAGATTCTTTCTGTCGATCTTTTCTCTCGCGTGTTCCACGCCGTCGAATGTCTCCGCGGCAAAACCGACGATGAACTGATGCGTCTTCGTCTTGCCCAGCGTTCCGACGACATCGGGCGTCGACGCCATCTCAATGGCGATGTTGTCCTTCTTGTGCAGCTTCTGCTCGAACTGTTCCCGCGGTTTGTAATCTGCGGGAGCGGCC
>JAFRLQ010000144.1 GCA_017431145.1 Clostridia bacterium
AACAGATCACAGCAAAAAGACAGAACGACAAAACAAGAGACAACAAGACAAAGAACAAATCCAAAAGAAAAGGAAGAAGAGGCATTCCTCCCCACCTTACGAAGTTGAAGATGGGGTATCCTGCCTTGTTTTAGATGAAAAAGGAGCACCGCGGGATCCGCGGTGCTCCTGCCGTCTCTGTCACACGTCATGCAGGTCAAAGAACGTCCAGTCCAGTTTCGGGGGATTGCGGAAGGACGTGCCGCAGTATCTGCAGCGGACCGAGCCCAGATCCAGAGGTGCGCCGCAGTTGGGACAGTTGAGCCCCGTCACATAATCCTTTTCCAGCTGTTCGATCAGCTCCGTGTTCTGTGCCTTCATCTCGCAGCGCAGCTGCTTTTTGTTCTCTCCGCTGCCGCGTTCCGCCGACAGCTGCACCGTGATGGTCTTTTCCGGCGCCTTGCGGTCGTAGGCGCTGAGGGCCGTTTTATGCAGCCGGACAGGACCGTCTTTTTCAAGGACGGACAGGGCGTAGCTTTTTGCCTGGCCGTAGAACTGCTCCAGGGAAAAACCGGGAAAGTCCTCGCGAAGGCGCGGCAGAAGGACGGAAGTCATATCGCTCAGGGAGCGGGGCTTCTCGATCTCGGAGGTGAAATCCGCCTCCCCGTTACGGAACGCACGCAGGATCTGCGAAAAAAGCATGCTCACTTCCGAACGCAGGAAGCGGCGGACAGCAAGCGCGCCGGCACCGAGCACGGCGGCGATGATCGCGATGATAATGATGGCCTGGGTCATGTCCGGTCGACCTTTCCTGTAAATGATGGTTCAGAAACAGTATACCACACCTTCCCGCGCGCGCCGCAGGACGCGGAATATCCTGAAAAATATTCCAAGAATGTATATTCATGCGTATATTTATGAATAAATATGTCGGTTTAAATATAAATATTCGAATTTACAGAAAAATAATGAATAAATTTTAGTATTTTGCTTGACACGGGTGCAAGAATATGCATACTATAAGAATGCGCTTCGCGCAGAAGAACATTTGGAGGCAGAAAATATGGACAAATCCAAGATCAAAAAAGTAGTGCTTGCCTATTCCGGCGGACTGGACACATCGGTGATCATTCCCTGGCTGAAGGAGAACTACAACAACTGTGAAGTGATCGCAGTATCCGGCAACGTGGGTCAGGCGGAAGAGCTTGAAGGGCTGGAGGAGAAGGCGATCCGAACAGGCGCTTCCAAGTGCTATGTGGAGGATCTGACGGACGTATTCGTCGACGAATACATCATCCCCACCCTGAAGATGGGCGCCAAGTACGAGGAGTACCTTCTGGGCACTTCCTTTGCAAGGCCCATCATCGCAAAGAGGGTCGTGGAGATCGCGAAGGCGGAAGGCGCGGACGCGATCGCGCACGGCTGCACGGGCAAGGGCAACGATCAGGTCCGTTTTGAACTGACCATCAAGGCATTCGCGCCGGACATGCCGGTCATCGCGCCCTGGCGTGAATGGGACATCAAAGGCAGAGACGAGGAGATCGATTACGCCGAGGCGCACAACGTTCCCCTCAAGATCACAAGAGAGACCAACTACTCCAAGGACAAGAATATGTGGCATCTGAGCCATGAGGGACTGGACCTGGAGGATCCCGGCAACGAGCCCCAGTATGAAAAGGAAGGATTCCTTGAGATGGGCGTCTCGCCGCTGCAGGCGCCGGACGTGCCGACCTACATCACCGTCGAGTTCGAAAAGGGCGTGCCGGTGGCGTTCAACGGAGAGAAGATGAGCGCCAAGGACGTCATCCTGAACCTGAACAAGGTGGGCGGCGAAAACGGCATCGGTCTTCTGGACATCGTGGAGAACAGGCTCGTGGGCATGAAGTGCCGCGGCGTGTACGAGACCCCCGGCGGAACGATCCTGTACAAGGCGCTGAACGTCCTGGAGACGATCACGCTGGACAAGTACGCGATGCACAAGAAACAGGAAATGTCCGTGAGCTTCGCGGAGCTGGTCTACAACGGCCAGTGGTACACGCCCCTGAGAGAGGCGATGTCCGCGTTCGCCGACGTGCTGATGCAGAACGTGACGGGCAAAGTCCGGCTGAAGCTCTACAAGGGCAACATCATCAACGCGGGCGTATGGAGCCCGTACTCCCTGTACGATCCGCAGATCGCGACGTTCGACGAGGACGAGGTGTACAACCAGGCGGACGCCGCCGGATTCATCACCCTGTTCGGACTGCCGATCAAGGTGCAGGCGAAACTGAAAGAAAAGAATCAGAAATAAGGAAACGGTATCATGCAGAAGATGTGGGCAGGCCGCAGCGAATCGGCCACAGACAAGATCGCGGATGACTTCAACTCATCGATCGCGGTGGATCAGAGGATGTTCCGGGAGGACATCCGGGGATCCATGGCGCATGCAGCCATGCTGGCCGCGCAGGGGATCATCTCGCAGGAGGACGCCGACAGCATCATAGACGGTCTGGGCGGGATCCTTCAGGATCTTGAGTCGGGTGCGCTGAAGATCGACCCGGCGGCGGAGGATATCCACATGTTCGTGGAGCAGATCCTGACCGACAGGATCGGAGACACCGGAAAACGCGTCCATACGGCGCGCAGCCGCAACGATCAGGTGGCGGTGGACGTCCGGATGTATCTCAGGCGGGAATCCCATGAGATCACGGTGAAGCTGAGGAAGCTTCTGGGCGTGATCGCGGAGCAGGCCGAGAAGAACGTCGATACGATCGTTCCCGGATACACGCATCTGCAGCGCGCGCAGCCCATCCGTTTCGCGCATCATCTCCTGGCGTACGCCATGATGTTCGCGCGGGACATCGACAGGATCGGCGACGCGGTGAAGAGAATGAACGAATCGCCCCTGGGGGCGTGCGCCCTGGCGGGCACGACCTATCCCACCGACAGGGGGATGGTCGCCAAAGCCCTGGGATTCGACGGCGTGTCGCGCAACAGCATCGACGCGGTGTCGGACAGGGATTTCTGCATCGAGCTTCTGAGCGCCTACGCAACGGTGATGATGCATCTTTCCAGGTTCAGCGAGGAGATCATCCTCTGGACCAGCTGGGAGTTCCGCTTCATGGAACTGGACGACGCCTACACCACGGGCTCCAGCATCATGCCGCAGAAAAAGAACTCGGACATGGCCGAGCTCGTGCGGGGAAAGACCGCGCGCGTCTACGGCGATCTGGTGGCGATGCTCACCATCATGAAGGGGCTTCCCCTTGCGTACAACAAGGACCTGCAGGAAGACAAGGAAATGATCTTCGACGCGCTGGACACTGTGAAAATGTGCCTGGACGTTTTTACCCCCATGCTGGAGACAGCGAGGGTGAACTGTGATAGAATGTACCGTGCGGCCCAGGAAGGCTTCATCAACGCGACGGACGTCGCGGATTACCTGGTGAAGAAGGGCGTTCCTTTCCGCACGGCGTACAAGATCACCGGCCAGCTGGTGGCGCAGTGCATCCGCGAGGGACTTGTCCTGGAAGAAGTCCCGATCGAAACGTACAGGGCGATGCACGAGGCGTTCGATGAGGATCTCTACGAAGAGATCAGTCTGGAAGCCTGTGTGGAGAAGAGAACAAGCGAAGGCGGAACGGGCAGAGCGTCCGTTCTGGAACAGATCCAATACATCAAGACCTTGGAGGAGGAACAGTAACAATGAAAAAGTGGATGAAACTTGTGGCGGTCATGATCGTGGCCGTAATGAGCCTCACAGCACTCACAGCCTGCGGCGGCGGCAACGTTACGCTTGCGGACATCCAGAAAAAAGGCAAGATCACCGTGGCGACCAGCCCGGACTTCCCGCCGTTTGAGAACCTCGAGAACAACGAGATCGTCGGTATCGAAGTGGATGTCATGAACCAGATCGCAGCCGAACTCGGCGTCGAGATCGAGTTCATTCAGATGGACTTCGATTCCATCCTGCCCGCAGTGCAGGCCGGCAAGGTGAACATGGGCATGAGCGGATTCACCGTCACGGAGGAGAGACTGGAGAACGCCGATTTCACGATGCCGTACTTCATGGCGTCCCAGGCGATCGTCGTCCTGGCGGATTCCGACATCAAGACCAAAGCGGATCTGGAAGGCAAGACCATCTCCGTGCAGACCGGCACCACCGCTGAAGAATACTGCATGAGCGAGGGATACGACGTACAGAGCTTCGTCGCGAACAACGACGCGGTAGCGGCGCTCACCTCCGGCAAGGTCGACGCATGGGTCGTTGACAACGAGGTCGCGGTGGCACTGTCCGCAGAGCAGAACGGAAAGACCGTCGTTCTGGACGAAGCCATGACGCAGGAACCCTACGCGTTCTGCTTCAGGAAGGGCTCCGATGATCTGACGGCGGCGTTCGACGAGATCATCGACGCGATGATCCGGGACGGCAGGATGCAGGCCATCTTCGACAGCTACGGCGTACCGTACGTGGCGCCCGAGATGTAAGAAAGACACGCTCTTGAAAAAAGAAGCTTTCGGGCTTCTTTTTTCAAGGGTTTTTTCAAAAGTACCATTCAAAGGAATTGAGGAGTTTTCATGAACGTTTTTGCGGACTGGATCGCAAAACTGCACAGCACGTTCATCGAGCAGGCTCGGTGGAAGCTGCTGGTTGAAGGTTTCCGCAACACGCTCGTCATCACCGTGTTCGCACTGGTGATCGGCGTCGTGATCGGATCCGTCATCGCGATCATCAAGTTTTTTGCGGAAGAGAATAAGGCCCTGAAGCCGCTTGCGGCGATCGGGAACTTCTATGTGACGACGATCCGAGGGATCCCCGTCGTCGTTCTGCTTCTGATCTTCTATTTCGTCATCATGAAATCCGCCAACGGCGTCATCACGGGCATCGTGACCTTCGGGATCAACTCCGGAGCATACATGGCGGAGGTCGTGCGAAGCGGGATCGAGGCGGTGGACCGCGGGCAGATGGAGGCGGCGCGAAGTCTGGGCATGAGCCGGATGCAGGCCATGCGCAAGGTCATCATGCCGCAGGCCATCAAGAACATCCTCCCCGCGATCGGCAACGAGATGATCGCCCTTCTGAAGGAGACGTCCGTTGCAGGCTACGTCGCCGTGCAGGATCTGACCCGCGCGGGGAACCTCATCCGCAACAACACCTATGACGCGTTCAACCCCCTGATGGTGGTCGCGCTGGTCTACCTGATCGTGGTGGTCCTGATGACCCGTCTTCTGGGCGTGTTCGAAAGGAGGCTGCGCAAGAGTGATAAGCGTTAAACAGCTTTGCAAACAATTCGGCGATCAGGAAGTGCTGCGCGGGATCGACCTGGAGGTGGAGAAGGGCGAAGTGATCTGCGTGATCGGACCCTCCGGCTCCGGCAAATCCACGTTCCTGCGCTGTCTGAATCTTCTGGAGCGTCCCAACAGCGGACATATCTGGCTGGACGGGGAGGATCTGATGGATCCGAAGATCGATCTGGACAGGCACCGCACCAAAATGGGCATGGTGTTCCAGCAGTTCAATCTGTTCCCGCATATGACGGTCATGCAGAACCTGACGGTGGCGCCGGTGATGGTGCTGAAAAAGAGCAGACAGGAAGCGGAGGCGACGGCCCAGGCGCTCCTTGACCGCGTCGGGCTCGGAGACCGCGCGGATGATTATCCGGCGCAGTTGTCCGGCGGACAGAAGCAGCGCGTGGCGATCGTGCGGGCCCTTTGCATGGACCCGGAGGTCATGCTCTTCGACGAGCCCACCAGCGCGCTGGACCCGGAGATGGTCGGCGAGGTGCTGGACGTCATGAAGGAACTGGCGAAGGCCGGCATGACCATGGTCGTCGTGACACACGAGATGGGCTTCGCGCGCGAGGTGGCAAACCGCGTGATCTTCATCGACGAGGGCATCGTCATGGAGGACGCACCGCCCGCGGAGTTTTTCGGCAATCCCAAGAGCGAGCGCCTGAAGGGCTTTCTGTCCAAGGTGCTGTAAGAAGGAGAAGAGCGCATGAGCAATATCAGCATATTCAAGGGAAGAGATTTCCTGAAGCTTCTGGATTTCACGCCGGAAGAGATCGGAGCATTCCTGGATCTGGCGGCGGAACTGAAGAAACAGAAAAAAGAGGGGATCAGCCACGAGGTGTTCCACGGAAAGAACATCGCGCTGATCTTCGAGAAGACGTCCACGCGCACGCGCTGCTCCTTTGAGGTGGCGGCCCACGACCTGGGAATGCATGTGACGTATCTGGATCCCTCCGGTTCCCAGATCGGGAAGAAGGAGAGCATCGCGGATACGGCGCGCGTCCTGTCGCGCATGTTCGACGGGATCGAGTACCGCGGATACGGTCAGGAGATCGTGGAGGAACTGGCGAAGCAGGCGGACGTGCCGGTGTGGAACGGCCTCACCAACGAATACCATCCGACGCAGATCCTGGCGGACTTTCTGACGGTACGGGAGCACTTCGGGCATCTGAAGGGCATCAAGTTCGTCTACATGGGCGACGCCAGATACAACATGGGCAATTCCCTCATGGTGGGATGCGCCAAGATGGGCATGGACTTTACCGCCTGCGCGCCTGAGGCGTTCTTCCCCGGCGCGGATCTGACGGCGAAGTGCCGCGCCATCGCGCAGGAGACGGGCGGATCCGTCACGCTGTCGTCCGACCCCGCTGAAGCGGTGAAGGGCGCGGACGTGATCTATACGGACGTCTGGGTCTCCATGGGCGAACCGGTGGAAGTCTGGGCGGAGCGCATCGCGCAGCTTGCTCCGTACGCCGTGACGAAGGAGCTGATGCAGGCGGCGGGAGAGAACGCCGTGTTCATGCACTGTCTGCCGGCGTTCCACGACTGGAAGACGACGATCGGGAAAGAGATGGGGAAACGCTTCTCGCGCACCTTTATGGAAGTGGAGGACGCCGTGTTCGAGGGTCCGCAGTCCATCGTGTTCGACGAGGCGGAAAACCGCATGCATACGATCAAGGCAGTGATGGCGGCAACGCTGTAAAAAGTGCTTGCGTACTGACGGAAGATACAGTATTTTATCTCAGGGAGAAAAAGGTCTCCCATGCTCCGGGACAAAAGGAAAAGTGGAGGAGTTATGAAAAAAGGCTATCTAGTATTGGAGAACGGCCGCATCTTCGAGGGGAAGGCGTTCGGCGCGGACGCGCCGAGGATCGGAGAGCTGGTCTTCGAGACCGGAATGGTGGGCTACGTGGAAGCGATCACGGACCCCAGTTTCTACGGTCAGATCGTCCTTCAGACGTTCCCCAGCGCAGGCAACTACGGCGTCTGCGAGGAGGATTTTGAAGGAAAGCCGGCGCTGTTCGGTTTCGTCGTGCGCGACGTGACGCCGGTGCCGTCCAACTACCGCAGCCAGTATGACCTGGATACGTTCATGAAGAAGATCGGCGTGATGGGGATCTGCGGGATCGACACCCGCGCCGTGACGCGGATCCTGAGGGAGAACGGATCCATGAACGCTATGATCTGCACCGAGATCCCGGAGGATCTTGCGCCGATCAGGGAATACAGGATCACGCAGGCCGTGCAGCATGTGACCTGTGAGAAGGAATACGTTGTGGAAGCGCAGGGCGAGGAAAAGCACCGCGTGACCATGATCGACTACGGCGCGAAGAAGAGCATCGCCGAGAATCTGGCCAGACGCGGTTGCCGCGTGCGCGTCGTGCCCGCGGACACCAGCGCCGAGGAGATCCTGAAGGATGATCCCGACGGCATCATGCTGTCCAACGGCCCCGGAGATCCGCTGGCGAACCCCGGAGAGATCGAGCAGGTGAGGAAACTGTTCGGGGAAAAACCCATGTTCGGCATCTGCCTGGGATACCAGATCCTCGCGGTCGCGAACGGCGGACGCGTGGAGAAGATGAAGTTCGGCCATCACGGCGGAAACCAGCCCGTGACCAGCGCCGACCGTTCAAGAACGTACATCACCAGCCAGAACCACATCTACGCGGTGGTCGGAGAGAGCGTCGAAGGAGCGAAGGTGCGCTACTTCAACGCCAACGACGGTTCCTGCGAGGGCATCGAGTTCCCTGGGAAGAAGACCTTCGCCGTGCAGTTCCATCCGGAAGCGCATTCCGGACCGCGGGACACAGGGTTCCTGTTCGACGAGTTCGTCGCCATGATGGAGGAATAAGCCATGCCGCTTGACAAGAATATCAAAAAAGTACTGATGATCGGCTCCGGTCCGATCGTGATCGGACAGGCCGCGGAATTCGACTACGCGGGCGCGCAGGCGTGCCGCGTGCTGAAGGAGGCGGGCGTCAACGTCGTGCTGGTGAACTCCAACCCCGCAACGATCATGACAGACAAGGCCCTTGCGGACGAGATCTATCTGGAGCCTCTGACGATCGAGACGATCAAGAGGATCATCATCAAGGAAAAACCGGACAGCATGCTTGCGGGTCTGGGCGGCCAGACGGGCCTCACCATGGCCATGCAGCTGGACAAGGAAGGCTTCCTCGAGGCGCACGGCGTGCGCGTCCTGGGGACCAACGCCAAGTCCATCGACAAGGCGGAGGACAGGCAGCTGTTCAAAGACACCATGGATTCCATCGGAGAGCCGACGATCCCCTCGGATATCACGAGCCGCGTGGACGGCGCACTTGAGATCGCGGAGCGCATCGGCTATCCCGTGATCATCCGTCCCGCGTTCACGCTGGGCGGAACGGGCGGCGGCGTCGCCTACGACGCGGAGCAGCTGCGCCGCGTGGCGAAGACAGGCCTTGACGCCTCTCCCATCACGCAGATCCTGGTGGAGAAATACATCTTCGGATGGAAAGAGATCGAGTTTGAGACCATGCGCGACCGGGCGGGCAACGCCATCGCCATCTGCAGCATGGAGAACGTGGACCCCGTGGGCGTGCATACCGGCGACTCTATCGTCGTGGCGCCTGCCCTGACGCTGGCAGATCCCGAATACGAGATGCTGCGCAGCGCAGCCCTGAACATCGTCAACGCCCTTGAGATCATCGGCGGCTGCAACTGCCAGTTCGCCCTGGATCCCAACAGCATGGAGTACGCGGTCATCGAGGTCAACCCCCGCGTGTCGCGTTCCTCCGCGCTGGCAAGTAAGGCGACGGGCTATCCCATCGCGAAGATGACAACGAAGCTCGCGCTGGGCTATACGCTGGACGAGGTCCAGAACGACATCACCAAGAAGACGAGCGCCTGCTTCGAGCCCACCATCGACTACATCGTGGTGAAGATGCCCAAGTGGCCTTTCGATAAATTCGTGGAGTCCAGCCGTCAGCTGGGCACACAGATGAAGGCGACCGGCGAAGTCATGGCCATCGCGCCAAGCTTCGAGATGGGGATCATGAAGGCCGTGCGCGGCTGCGAGATCTCCCTGGATACGCTGAACGCGGCGCCCGAAGACGACAGACCCGTTCTGGAGCGTCTGAAGGAGCAGGACGACCGCAGGCTCTTCACGATCTTCGAAGCGATCAAGGCGGGCGTCAGCATCGACACGATCTACGACATCACGAGGATCGACCGTCTCTTCCTCTATAAACTGAAGAATCTGGCGGACTACGAGGCGAAGATCGCAAACGGTCTCACGGAAGAGACCTATCGTGAAGGAAAACAGCTCGGATATCCCGACACCGCCCTGAAGCGCCTCTCCGGCATGAGCGTTCTTCCGTACAAGCGCGGCATGGTCTACAAGATCGTCGACACCTGCGCGGCGGAATTCGACGCGGAGACGCCGTACTTCTATTCCACTTTCGACGAGGAGTGCGAGTCCCGCACGTTCGAGAAGAGCGGAAAGCCGGTCATCATGGTGCTTGGCGCGGGTCCCATCCGCATCGGACAGGGCATTGAGTTCGACTACTCCTGCGTGCACTGCGTCTGGACCCTGAAGAAGCTGGGCTATGACGTGGTCATCGTGAACAACAACCCCGAGACGGTCTCCACGGATTACGACACGGCGGACCGCCTGTATTTCGAGCCGCTGACGCCGGAAGACGTGATGAACGTCATCGCGGCGGAGAACCCGATCGGCGTCGTCGTGGCGTTCGGCGGACAGACCGCGATCAAACTGACGAAGTTCCTGGACGAGCAGGGGATCCAGATCCTGGGCACCTCTGCGGAATCCATCGACACGGCGGAGGACCGCGAGCGTTTCGACGCGCTGCTTGAGACGTTCCATATCCGCAGGCCTATGGGCTGCGGCATCATGACCCTCGACGAGGCGCTGGAGGCGGCGAACCGGTTCGGCTATCCCGTGCTGCTGCGTCCCAGCTACGTCATCGGCGGACAGAACATGTCCATCGTCCATAACGACGAAGAAGTGCGTCTCTACATGGAGCGCATCCTTTCCACAGGTATCGAGAACCCGGTCCTGGTGGACAAATACATGTCCGGCATCGAGCTGGAAGTCGACGTGATCTCTGACGGCGTGGATGTGCTGATCCCCGGCGTCATGGAGCATATCGAGCGCGCGGGTGTGCACAGCGGCGACTCCATCGCCGTATACCCGCCCTACAACATCAATGACAAGATGATGCAGACCATCGTGGAGAGCTCGCAGAAGCTGACGCTTGCGCTGGGCACCAAGGGTCTGGTCAACATCCAGTATCTGGTCTGGCACAACGAGCTGTACGTGATCGAGGTCAATCCCCGCGCGTCCCGTACGATCCCGTATATCTCCAAGGTGACCAATGTGCCCATGGTGGACCTGGCGTCCAGGGTCATGGTCGGAGAGAAACTGAAGGATCTGGGATACGGCACGGGCTTGTACAAGACCCCGCCGTACTACACGGTCAAGGTGCCGGTCTTCTCCTTTGAGAAGCTGACGGACGCGAACTCCTACCTGGGACCCGAGATGAAGTCTACGGGCGAAGTGCTGGGCATCGGCAAAACGCTGAACGAGGCGCTGTTCAAAGGCCTCGTGGCGTCCGGCATCAAACTGAAGAGCCCGCTTGCGGGACACGATGTGGGCGTCTTCATCTCCGTCACCGATCACGACCTCTTCGAGATCGTGGGACTTGCGAAGAAACTGGACGACATCGGCATGAAGATCTACGCCACGAAGAAGACCGGAGACGCGATCTCCCGCCTGGGGATCGACGTGCAGTACATTCCCGGTCTTCACGAGAGCGACCAGGTCTTCCGCCTGATCGAAAGCGGCATGATCAGCTACATCGTCTTCACGGGCGCCTTGTACGACGACACCGTGAACGACTACATCAAGCTGCACCGCGCGGCGCTGTTCAACCAGGTGGCGTGCCTTACGTCCCTTGACACGGCGAACGCGCTGGCCGACATCATGATGAGCCGCTTCGACGAGCACAATACGGAGCTGGTGGATATCAACCATATGCGCAGAGAGCGCATGCAGATCAGTTTCGCCAAGATGCAGGCGACAGGCGACGACTATATCTACATGGAGAACTTCGACGGGCACATCACGAACCCGGAGAGCCTGTGCATCTCCCTGTGCGACCGCAACTTCGGCGTCGGCGCGCTGGGCATCGTCCTGATCGAAAAGAGCCAGGTGGCGGACTTCCGCATGCGGATGTACAACCGCGACGGCAGCCTCGGAAAGATGGCCGGAAACAGTATCCGCTGCGTCGGCAAGTACCTGTATGACAACAAACTCACCGACCGCACCGTGATCACGGTGGAGACGGACAGCGGCATCAAGATCCTGACGATGTACACGAGAAACGACCGCGTCACGATGGTCACCGTGGACATGGGGCAGGCATCTCTGGATCCCGCGTCCCTTCCCTGCACGCTCAAGGGCGACAGGATCGTCGATCAGGAAGTGCAGATCGCGGGCGGAACACACAGGATCACCTGCGTCTCCGTGGGTAATCCGCACTGCGTGCTGTTTGTGGACCGCGTGGACGACGTGGACATCCAGAAGGTCGGACCGCTGTTTGAGAATGATCCGCTCTTCCCGGAGAGGACCAACACCGAGTTCGTACGCGTCGTGAACGAGAACACGCTGAAGATGCGCGTCTATGAACGCGGAAACGGAGAGACTCTCGCCTGCGGCACCGGCGCGTGCGCGGCGGTGGTGGCGGCCGTGGAGAACGGCTTCTGCCCGAAGAACGAGGACATCACGGTCAAGGTCCGCGGCGGCGACCTCATCGTGCGCTATACGGATTTCGGCATCACGCTGACCGGAAACGCGAGACTGGTCTACCGCGGGACGCTGGAATACTGATCGGAAAAATCAAAAACAGAAATGCGGACGGCATGCAGCTGTCCGCATTTTTCGATAGGTTTTTCTAAAAAAACGACTGATCTGAATTCTGACTTCAGATCAGTCGCTTTTGCCGCTTTCAGCATAAGAAAGCGGGGGAATGGCTGTGTGTTTTGGATTATCCGTCCAGTCCGAATTCCTTCATCAGGACGGCGCGCATCACCTCATAAGACGGATCCACACCCGTCCAGAGCTTGAAGTTCAGCGCGCCCTGGTTGATCAGCATGCCCAGACCGTCGATGGTCTTCGCGCCGCGCTTCGCCGACTCCTGAAGGAACAGGCTGTTTGGATCGTTGAAGATGACGTCGGTGACCACCATGTCCTTTGTGACGGAATCGTAGTCGATCTCCGGTTTCTGATCCACATTCGGGAAAAGACCGATGCTGGTGGCGTTGGCGAGGATGTCCGTATCCGCGGGGACCGCCATGCCGGCTGTCCAGGGCAGATAGACCGCCTCCGCGTCCGTCTTTTCGCGGATCAGCGCCGCAAGCTCCTCTCCGCGCTCCTCTGAGCGGTTGATGACCGTGACTTTTGCCGCTCCTGCAAGCGCGCTCTCCACGCAGATGGCGCGCGCCGCGCCGCCTGCGCCAAGCACTGTCAGGTTTTTGCCCCGGATGTCGATGCCGGCCTGTTCAAGTGACATGAGGTAACCGCGCCCGTCTGTGTTCTCACCGAAGGTCTTTCCATCCTCGATCACGACCATATTGACCGCGCCGATGATCTGTGCTGCACGGGAAAGGGAATCCATGTACTTGAGGCCTTCCACCTTGTGCGGGATGGTCAGATTGATCCCGCGGAAGTTCATCGCGCGGATCCCGGCAAAGGCATCGCCCAGTTTTCCTGCTTCCACCCGCATCGTCAGGTACCGGAAGTCCACGCCGGCCGCGGCAAACGCGGCCTCCTCCATGACGCCGGTCGGGTTCTCATCCACCGGATCTCCGAAACATCCCACCAGCTGGGATCTGTAGGTTTTTGACATATGCACACCTCCTGGTCAACTACTCCACCTTATAGAAGATGGAGCTTGTAACTACCCTGTGGTACGCGATGACGAAAGTCAACTCCCACATTTTGTCATCTGACCCTGAGGTCAGAAGTGGTGTTACATTGCAGGCATGCTGACAAATGCCTCCG
>JAFRLQ010000145.1 GCA_017431145.1 Clostridia bacterium
GTAGCCGCAATTAAAGCCGGGCTGGATCACGTTCCGTTGGTGTGGGATAAGGACGAGTTGGATTGGGATATGTATCGGGCATGCGTAAACGCCTGCCAGGAACAGTCTGTTTTATCACCAGAGGATCTGCTGATGCGTATTATTTCCGAAGAGGACTATAAAGAAAAATGGGATAAATGGTGCGATGCTATGCAGGCAGAGATTATAAGAAACAGAAAGTGACAAATTCAAATTTGTCGGTCTCCTAAATGTGTAACATGCGGTAGCTTCGGCTACCGTTTTTTTATGCCAAATTTAAGATTAATCCTTACAATTCGATGACTGCGCCATGGAACGCAATGTCAAATCGTAGTAAAAACCCTGTACGGATAAAAGACGTTTTGTTGTTCAAAGTGGAGATTTTCAAAAAAACTCGAAAAAAAAGTGAAAAAATCGGCCTCAAAATTCAGCAAGTACATAGTAGAGGGACTTTTTCCAAAGCACTTTGACAACAGAATAGTTCATCCGTCAAATACGTTCCCAGAGTTGAGGGTGAAACCTTGAGCCGTGACTGTAGGCGCGCCATGACCTCGTAAGAGCGAGCGATAAAACTTTTTCCCGGACGGATCTGAGACTTTCCTGGGAATGGATCGCCTTGAGCATCATAGCCACTTCTCTGACCTTGCCATTCGGGACTACCGAGAACACATTGCGGTAGAAATGAACTACACAGCGCTGGTATCTGGCTTCCGGAAACACTTCGGCGATCGTCTCCAACATCCCGAGATTCTTGTCTCCTATGACCAAACGGACACCGATCAGGCCTTCAGGGCGATGGCGGTGCGCTCCGGACATTCTCTGGCGGCAAAGAACGCCATGGCGCAGGCGTCCGCGATCGCCGCGCTCAGCGACAGGATCTCGGGATACTCCGCGATCCGCAGGATCCATGAAATGGTACAGAATATGGATGAGGAGATAGGACCCTTCATCGATCTGCTTGAGGAGTTGAAGGGAAAGGCGTTCTGCAGGGAACGCCTCACCGTGAGCGTCATCTCCGGCAGCGAACCGTCGCTGGAACGCCTGCTCGGCGCGCTGCCCCTGGGAAGCGCCGTGCCGGAGGACGCGGAATACGTCACGGATCTGCCCCGTCATAAGGGCTGCGTGATCCCGGCGAAGACCAGTTTCTCCGCGAAAGGGATCCTGCTGGACCGCAAGGTGGACCCCTGCGTCCGCGTTGCGGCGAACATCGCGTCGCTGGGTTACCTGTGGAACATGATCCGCGTACAGGGCGGCGCGTACGGCGCGGGACTGTCTGCGGGAAGCAGGGGAGGCGTCACGTTCTATTCCTACCGTGACCCGGATCCCATCCGGTCCCTGGAGGTGAGCCGCGGCGTACCGGATTTCCTGAGAGCGTTCTGCGCGTCCGACGAGAGCCTGGACGGATACATCATCTCGACGCTGTCGGAGGATGAGCCTCTGCGCACGCCCAGAGAGGAAGACGCCGCGGGAGACCGTATGTGGCTGTCCGGCACGACAGAACAGGACCTCCTGGAGGAAAGGGACAAGGTCCTGCATACCACGAAAGAAAAGATCCTGGAGAACCTGTTCGTGTTCGAGCGCTTCGCCGAGGACGGCAACTATTCCGTCGTCGGCATGGAAGAAGCGCTGAAGGATCAGGACGGTCTGACGATCTGTCCGCTGCTATGACAGAAAGAGCAGCGTGAGCATTGCTGCGGAAACGGGAGGTAAACACCATGTACGGGAAAATACTGGGCGGTCTGCTGGGAGGAGCCATCGGCGACGCGATGGGAGCCGCGACGGAGACCAGGAGCACGGATCAGATCGTCGAGCGGTTCGGAGGTCCCGTGACGGAATTCCTGACGCCGCATGAGGGCGTCTTCGTTTCCGACTGGGGCACCATGACCTTCAGCGGCGTCGGGATGGTCACGCCGGAGCGGATACCGCTGCTTTTCTCGGACGGCGGTTTCCGGGATGTGCAGTTCCTCAAAGAATGACCGCATGGCGGCGGAAAGAGAAGAAGGCAGGACGTTTGTCCTGCCTTCTTCCTTATATCCGGCGTTTCCGGCCTATTTTACGGAGCGTTTCCGTCCCTGAGCCGGATCAGGATTCTCGTCACGTTCTGACGGCTGTCCGCGACCGCGATCTGGGAGATCAGGTATTCCTCGTAGGCGTATTCCCTGAATTGGAGATCCTTTTCCCGCGCCCAGTCGACCATCTTTCCGTATGTCTCCAGCAGCGCGCTGTCCGGTCCGAAGTGGTAGCCGACCAGATACTCTCCCTTCGGCCTGACGATCTCGGCATCCGGATGCCGCTGCGGATTCAGTTGAAGATACAGGTAATCGCACTGGTCCCCGTTCTCGATCCCCGCGAGGATCTCTTCCATCCGCACGGCGCCGGTGAGGGTGTTGGAAAAAGCGCCGTACTGCTGTCCCATGCGTTTCCAGAAGCGGAGGAAATCCTTTCCGAAGGCTTCTTCCACGGTGCGTGTGCGCACGCCCCACACGGCGTCCAGACGGACCGTCCGGAATCCGTCCTGCCCCGAAAGAGCGTCTTCCGCCTGGGAGAGGGAAAGCGTCATGGAGTCGATCATGTCGTAGAGACGGGCGATCTCGCCGCGCGCCTCTTCGATCTGCCGGTGCAGGAGCTCCACATAGGAGACCGGCGTCCTGGTATCCATGTACGCACCGATGTCCCGCAGGCCGATGTCCATTTTTTTCAGGTTCTGGATCTGGGTGAAGAGCCAGATCTGTTTCGGCGCGTAGTAACGGTAGCCGTTCTCCGCCACGTAGGCGGGCCGGAACAGACCGATCCGGTCGTAGTGGAGCAGCGTGTCCTTGGTCGTGCCAAGGGCTTCCGCGAACTCCGCGACCGTGTATGAATTTTCAGGACGACTCATAACGTTACCTCTTGACTCTTGTGTTACTCAGTAGTTTAGCATATTTTCTGGAGGAAAAACACAGCGCTGCATGCAACGTGGCCGGACAGCGCAGGCAAAGAACAAATACCATGAAAAAACTGATCCAAACCTATCTTCCTGACAAGCGGTTCTTCCGGCAGATCCTTTCCATCGCGATGCCGATGATGATCCAGAACACCTTTACCAATCTCATCAACCTCGTGAACAACGTCACGGTGGGCAGACTCGGAACGGAGCAGCTCGCCGGCGTCGCCGTGGCGAACCAGCTGATGTCGGTCTATATCATGTGCATCTGGGGAGCGATGTCCGGCGCGGAGATCTTCGGCGCCCAGTTCCACGGCAAAAAAGACACGGACAGCATGCGGAACACTTTCCGTTTCATGCTGCTGGTGGCTTTCCTGGTCTCCGCCGTTTCCGCGGCGATCTTCCTGGTGTGGGGGGAACCGCTCATAAAACTGTATATCTACAGCGATGCGGAGGGATCCGATACGGCGCTGGCGCTCCGTGAAGGCACGCGCTATCTCCGTCTGCTGCTGGTCTCCTTCCTGCCTCTCGGGCTGAACATGGCGTATACGAGCATCCTCCGGGTCAACGACGAGAACATGATCCCACTGTATGCCAGTATCGCGGGCGTGCTTTCCAGCCTGACGGCCAACTTCCTTCTGATTCCCCGGATCGGGATCTACGGGGCCGCCATCGCTTCGATCCTGTCCAGATTCATCGAGGCGGCGATCAACATCGTCTGGTGTCACACGCATCCGGAAAGGATGACGTTCCTGAAAGGAGCGTTCCGGCATTTCAGGGTGCCGCGAAAACTGGCCGGGCAGATCCTCCGGACAGGGATGCCGCTGACGGTCAACGAGACGGTGTGGCAGCTGGGAGTCGCCGCTATCACCCAGTGCTACTCGGTGCGCGGCCTGAGTTCCGTTGCGGCGGTCAACATCGCCAGCACGATCCAGTTCCTCACCAGCGTTTCCGTTTTCGCGCTGGGCGCGGCGGTCGGCGTGGTGATGGGGAACCTCCTCGGCGCCGGAGACCGGAAAGGCGCGGAAGCCGCCAGCAGACAGCTTCAGGGTTTCTCTGTGGTGGTCGGTCTGTTCGTCAGTCTGCTGCTGGCCGCGATGGGCACGCTGGTCTCCTTCTTTTATCCGAACCTTCCGGCGGAAGTGCATGAGATCGCCAGATGGCTCATCTGGGGAGAAGCGTTCGACGCGATCCTCAACTCCTACTACAACTGCTGCTATTACATCATCCGCTCCGGCGGGAAGACCGTCACAACGTTCCTGTTCGATTCCGGCTTTATCTGGGGCGTCAGCGTCGTGGCGGCGATGATCATCGCCTACCGCACGTCCATCGCGATCGTGCCCTTCTACTGGATCGAGAGAGCGCTGGACATCTTCAAGTGCGTCATCTTCTTCGTCCTTGTGAAACGGGGCTCCTGGATCCAGATCCTATCCGGAGCCGATCCGGCTGAAGAGACGGCGTAACGAAAGAGATAAACGAAAAGGATGGGATCAGGCATCCCATCCTTTTAATAAAGGAAGAATCAGGAACGTCCCTTTTCAGGAAACGCCCCGGACTCCCCGATACAGAGGAGCAATGTTATCGCGGACGGGCCGTTCAGGCCGCGTCCACACTGTCCACGATGTTTTTCATCCAGCTGCCGCCCGCAACGAGTCCCGTGCCGATCAGACACTTGATCCCTTCCACCATCTTGACGCAGAAGTAGACCCATACCACGCTCAGCGCGGTGAAGTGCGTCAGGCAGTAGGCAGTCGCGGCGCTCAGGAACCAGATGCTGCCGCAGTCGTAGATGAACGTGAGCACCGTGTTGCCGCCGGAACGCACGGTGTAATAGGTCGCGTTGCCGTAAGCGCGGAACGGCGCTCCGGCTGCCTCGCACCAGATGAAGATCCGGGCGAGACGCCGCACGTCGTCGGGCTGACTGACGTAGAGCTGCGGCACGATGACGCCGACGCCGAGGAGCACGACGCCCACCATCATCCCGACGAACAGGGAGAGGACGAGAAGCTTGTTGTCCGTATCCCGCGCTTTCTCGAAGTCTCCGGATCCGAGGATGTTGCCGAGGATGATGCCGATGGCGACGCCAAGTGAGAAGAAGGCGGTGTTGACAAGGCTGGAGATGGTGACCGCCATATTGATCGCCGCCACCGCTGTGACGCCGTGATAGGAATAGGACTGCGTGATCACCGTTTCGCCGACGGACCAGAGCGTTTCCGAAAGGATGAGCGGCGCTCCCTTGATCAGTACGCGCCTCGCAAGGTCCGTCGGAACGTGCATGGTGTAGTAGGCACCGTAGATGAAAGGCACTTCCTCGGGGAACCGGTGCGTCCAGAGTACATTGATGGCACATTCAACGAACCGGGAAACGACGGAAGCCGCAGCCGCACCCATAACGCCAAGGAGCGGTACGAGGACGATGTTGAGCAGAAGGCTGAGGACCAGCGCGATTACGCTGGAGGTCATAGGGATCCTCGCACGGCCGTTTTCACGGAGCATTTCGGAATACGAGGAGTTGACGCTGTAGGGCAGGAAACACAGGCACATGACGGCCAGATACCGGTATCCCTCGGAAAGTGTCAGGTCCGCGACGCTGCCGCCGTCGTGAAGAAACAGACGGATGAGCGGCTTGCCGCCGATCCAGAAGAACAGCATCCACAGCACGCTGAACGCAGTCGAAAGAAGGATCATCAGACGGAACACATACCGTTCGCCGTCGTATTCTTTCCGGCCGGCAAACTGCGCGCCGAAAAGACCCGTGGCGGAGATCGCGCCGAAGATGCACAGGTAATAGATGGAGATCAGCGTGTTCGAGATGGCGACGCCTGCCAGCGACTCGGTACCGAGATTGCTCACCGTGATGTTGTTCACCAGACTGACGGAGTTGGTGACAACGTTCTGGATCATGATCGGGACCGCGATGCGGAACACGGACCGGTAGAAGGATTTCGTGCCGATAAACTTCATGACTGTAATCCAAATAATAATACGTTATATTACGTTACTATAATCAGCATACAGGAAAAGGAGAAATGAATCAAGAGCGGAAACGGTCCGGTATGGGCCGGAAAGAAAAAAACGTGTCTTCCGGAGAAGACACGTTTGGGATGACGGACCGTTATTACAGCATGGAGACGAAGGAGGAATAGAGACGGAACCTGCCGGGCTTGTAGTACAGTCTGCTGAAGAAGATCGGCTTGTGCGAGAGGTCCCAGTGGAGGTCGTCGACAACAAGGATATTGTCGTCCGTCTTCAGATCCAGGAACGTCCGTACATTGGCGTCCGGCTTGCCGCAGTCGTAATAGCGTCTGCCCTCGATCCGGGTGCTGCCGTACTGCTTGACGAGAAGCGCGTACAGACCCGCTTCCCATTCCTCGCGGGAAGCCTCCATCAGGCTGCCGTATTCTTTCGATACGTAGTTGACCTCGTAAAGCAGCGGCTCGTCGTCCACGAAGCGCAGACGGCACACCTGATTGGCCATGGAGCCCAGTTCGATGCCCAGGAATTCCGCGATTTCCGGATCCTCCATCGGAACGGACCAGAAGGAGATCACTTTGGTCATGGGAATGTGGCCGTCCCGGATGCAGCTGTCCGTAAAACCGGCACAGTCATTGACGGACAGATTCTTCAGTTCCTTCGTCACGAATGTGCCGAGTCCCTGCCTGCGGACCAGCTGACCCTTGTCGACCAGTTCCTTGATCGCCGCGCGGATGGTGATGCGGCTGCAGCCGAACAGTTCCATCAGTTCGGGTTCGGTGGGGATCCGGTCGTTGGGCTTCAGGTTGCCGGTGGAGATGTTCTGGGAGATGACCTTCGCGATCTGCCTGTAGCGCGCTCCCTGCGTGGACAGATTGTATTCTTCACGGTCGAAGTTCAAAGTCATGAGCCTGATAAACCTGCTTTCATTTTTAATCCAATAGATAGGATGTCACACTGTGCCAAATCATATCATGAAGAATAATACGTTTCAAGAATTATATAACGTTCTTTTTCGTACAAAATGACACAATCGGAAAGAAATTCTGTGAAAAGCGGAAAATATGCTACAATAATAAAGACATAACGATATAGAATGACATGCGTGGACGGAAGGAGAAAGAATATGATCAACGCGTACTGTCTTGGAGCGAACAATGTGGATATCTACCGGCACATCGAACGGGTATTCGCCGGTGGCATCCCTTTCAACGTGGCTGTCAGTATCGTACGGACGGGAAACAAAGCGTCCGTGGCGACCATTGTCGGCAATGATGAACTCGGCAAGCTGCAGATCGATTCCTGCGTCGCGAACGGCGTGGATACTTCCCACATCCAGGTGCGGGACGGTCAGACCGGCTGGTGCTGGATCAAGGTCAAGGACGGAGACCGCGTATTCGGCGTTTCCGGCGGCACGATCCGGGACATCAATACCGTGGATGCCGACATGACCAGACCCGGACTGACCGGAGAATATGATCTGATCTATATCAACGCCGAAGCGGAATATACGGAAGAAGCGCTGGAACTGATGCGGGAAGGCGATGTGCCGATCGTGCGGGATTTCACCAACTACTGGAAACCGGAGGATCTGGCGGCATTCGCCGGCATCGTGGATTACTATTACATGTCGTTCGACGGTCATGAGGAGAACGTGGAAGAAGTCCTGAAGACCTGCGTGCATGAATACGGCGCGAAAATGGCCGTCGGCACCATGGGAATGAACGGTTCCCTGGTCTACAACGGACGGAGATTCTACCGCCAGAAGGCGTTCGCCATCAAACCGGTGGACACGCTCGGCGCGGGAGATACCTTCCTGTCCACTTTCACGTCACTCTATTTCAACGGCAGGAAACTGCTGCGGAACTATGAGAACGTTACCGGCTGGGGAGACGGCAACGAGCACGTCATGGAGTGCGAGGACAAGCTCATCGAGCACGCGCTGAGCTATGCGGCGATGGGCGGCGCCTACGCCTGCATGTCCGAAGGCTGCTACGGCTTCAGCATCCCCTATGATCACAGCCTGATCAGCAGAAGCAACATCGACATTGAAAAAGCGGTCGCCTATTTCGACGCGCTGTGACCCTATGAGGAAAGGAGAAGAACATGAAGGAATCTCAGCTTTCCATCGGCAACTATGCCTATCCTCTGCACTCTTTTGATTACTTCCTGAACTCAATGGAGGAGATGGGCGTGCGGCAGATCGAACTCTGGGCCGCCGAACCGCATCTCTATTTCGGGGATTTTACCCTGACGCAGGTGGAAGCCCTTGGGATAAAGATCGCCAGCCACGGCATAAGCGTGTCCTGCATCACGCCGGAGCAGTGCGAATACCCGATCAACATCTGCGCCTCCAACGTCAATGAACGGCGCAGGAGCGTGGATTATTTCAAACGCGCCGTGGAGGTGGCGGAGATCCTCGGAGCGCCGAAGGCCTTCCTGACCGCGGGCAGACATGTCCATGACGAGAACCGCGAAGAAGCGTACCTGCGCGGCGTGGATTCCCTGAAGGAGCTGGTGAATTACGCAAGATACAAGGGGATCGGCCTCGTCATCGAAGTCAACCCCTTCGAACTGGAGGTCCCCAACAACGTGGCGGGACTCCGGCAGCTTCTCGCGGACGTGGACGGCGGAGATTGGCTGCTTCCCGTCTGGGACATCGACTGCGCCGCGCGCAGCGGGGAGTGGGGAACGGACTATATCAGCGCTTTCGGGAACCGGATCGGCAACGTGCATTTCTCGGACGGCGTCGGGGAACACTACAAAGGGCACCTGGTCCCGGGGGACGGGACGCTGCCGCTGACGCGCTGTCTGGAGGAACTGGACGCCGCGGGCTATACGGGAACCGTGGCCGTGGAGGTCATGAACAGCAGGTACGACGCTGATCCGGATACGGCGATGCGCAGGACGCTGAAATGGTTCCGCGACTATATGGCTGAACACTGAGGGAGGGAAAGAAGATGAAAAGAGAACAGTTCTCCGTCGGAAACTATATGTATCCGCACCACTCCTTCGAGTATTTCCTCAATTCCATGAACCGGATCGGGGTGGAGACCATCGAGATCTGGGGCGCGACGCCGCATATCCATTTCGAGGATTTTTCTCTAGCCGAGGCATCCGGCTTCGACGCCCGGATCAGAGCGCACGGACTGAAAGTCTGCTGCGTCACGCCGGAGCAGTGCATGTATCCCATCAACCTCGGCGCAGCCAACCCGGACACCCGGCGCAGGAGCATCGACGTGTTCAAGAAAGCGGTGGATCTGGCGACGGTCCTCGGCGCCGAAAAAGCGCTTTGCACCTCCGGGCACCGGCTCTATGACGAAGACCCGTCCGAATGCTGGAAGAGATGCGTGGAATCCTATCAGGAACTCGCATCCTACGCGAGATCCCGCGGCGTCTGCATGGTCCTGGAACCCCTGACCAGAAGAGGGATCGATATGATCGTCTACGCGGAGGAAGAGAAGCGGATGCTGGACGACGTAGGCGACTATGACGGCATCAAAGCGATGATCGATACGGACGAGTCCTTCCGTGTGGACGAGTACCCGAAAGACTTTACCGACCTGTTCACGAAAGAACAGTTCGGGCATGTCCATATCGTGGACGGAATGCCCGGCGGACATCTTGCGCTGGGAGACGGACTGCTGGACCTCGACCGCTGCTTCAGCGATCTGGAAAACGCGGGGTACGAGGGATATATGACTCTGGAGGTCATGAATCCCAGATATTACGAGGAACCGGAAGCCGCGGTGAAGCAGAGTTTCGACTGGTATCTGAATTGGCTGGACCGGAAAAACGGCTGAAACGGTCAGAAAACAACGGCAATAAGAGCGGAAAGAGGAGAAAGGCTTTTCTCCTCTTTTTCTATGTTTTTTCCTTCCGGACCCCCGTCCGCTGACGGCCGGATGCCTGCCGCCGTTCGTCCGATCCCGTTCAGACAGCGCGACATGAACGAAATCGGTCGATTTTTGCAATATAACGTTATATAAGGTATTGATTCTTCGGCCGTTATCCATCATAATAAAAAAGCAGATACTAATTCAAAGCCATATAGATCAACTATAAAGACGAGAATGTGAGGGTAAGAACGAATGAAGACACTGAAAGAAGCTTATGCCGCGCTTCCTGAGTTCCGCAAAAGGCTTGAAGAGATCCTAGACAAGGAACTGGAAAACGGCATGAAGAACATCTTCCTGGTGGGAACGGGCGGCACCTACAGCTATGCGCTGCCGATGACCTATTTCGCCAAGAAGACCTCTGATTTCCCGGTATACGCCGAGAACGGCAAGGAACTGATGACCAACTGCCACAAGCAGCTGGGCGAAGGCTCCCTCTGCTTCTACTGCTCCGCGACCGGCAACACAAAAGACATCCTCCAGGCGATGGAGTACACCCGCAGCAAGGGCGCGAAGAACCTCGCTCTTGTCAGTGTGGATGAGAATCCGATGCAGCCGCTGGCGGATTACAACTTCGTCGCGGAAGGCGGATCCGCCATGTTCATGACGTTCATGCTGCTGATCCTGACCTATGTGTTCCACAAGAAAGGCGATTTCCCCGGATACGCGAAGTTCGCGGATCAACTGGCGGAATGTGGCGAAGCGTTCGACAAGGCGCGCGAACTGCAGAACAACGACGCCATCTACTATGCGGCGCGCAACTCCTTCGCTCCCTTCCACTTCCTGGTAGGCGCCGGCGCCACCTACGGCGAGGCGTACTGCTACGGCATGTGCATCATGGAAGAGATGCAGTGGATGTACACCAAGATCATCAACGCCGCGGAGTTCTTCCACGGCGCCATCGAACTGGTGGAGAAGGATACCCCCTGCATCCTGTTTAAGGGTGACGACGAGGTCTCCCGTCCGCTGGTGGACAGAGTCGAAGCTTTCCTGAAGCCCCTGACCGACGAAGTGATCGTTTTCGATACCGCGAAGGTCGAACTGCCGCTGGACAAGGAGTTCCGCGAGCTGGTGACCCCCATCGTGGCTTCCTGCCTGGTGAGCCCGCTGTCGAAGGCCTTCTCCGTGGAGCGCAACCACGACCTGAGCGTCAGACGCTATTATCGTCAGATGGAATATTGATTCAAGAAAAAAACATCATACACAAACTGAAAGGAATCAAAACATGTCTCTTGAAAACTTTGCGAAATTCCCTGAGTACCTGAAGAAAATCGAAGAGATCGTTGACGGCGAGGTCGAGAAGGGCCTGAAGAGCATCTTCTATGTCGGAACCGGCGGCACCTACTCTTATGGTCTTCCGTTCAAATACTATGCTGATCAGCTTACTGACCTGCCTGTCTTCAATGAGGCAGCTCCTGAACTGATGCACATGAATCACAAGCAGCTTGGCGAAGGCTCCCTGTGCATCTGGACCTCCGCGACCGGCAACACCAAGGACGTCCTCAAGGGCATGGAATTCACCCGCAGCAAAGGCGCACGCAACCTTGCGCTGGTGGAAGCAAAAGAAAGCCCGATGGAGCCTCTTTCCGACTATTTCTTTAAGGAAGTTCCGGGCGAAGTCATGCACGCCCTGATCTTCTTCGCAGAGCTGCGCGCCTTCTTCAAGAGAGGCGAGTTCCCCAAATACGAGAAGCTTGCCGAGCAGTTCGCCAAATGCGGCGAAGCGTTCGAGAACGCGCCGAAGCTCTTCAATTCCCGCTGCATCTACTATGCAGCCCGGAATCATGACGGCAACATCCCGCACTTCGTGGTCGGCGCAGGCGCCACCTTCGGCACCGCGTATTGCTGGGGCATGTGCGTCATGGAAGAGATGCAGTGGATGCGTACCAAAATCATCAACGCTGCCGAATTCTTCCACGGAACGATCGAGCTTGTCGAGAAGGACAGCCCCTTCATCATCGTCAAAGGCGAAGACGGCGGACGCGAACTGTGCGAACGCGTTGAGCGTTTCATCGCCCCTCTTACAAAGGAAGTTCTCGTATTCGACACTAAGGAGATCGATCTTCCTGTCGATGCGGAATTCCGTCCGCTGCTTTCCTCGCTGATGGCTGACGCAGTTGTTTACACCCTGATGAAGCCCTTCGAGGTGGAGCGTAACCACGACCTGAAGGTCAGACGTTACTATCGTCAGATGGAATATTGATACCCAATAGTCTGTCCGGTGACCTTCCGGGCACCGGACTTTTCCCTGTATATGCGGAGGCACAACAAATTGAGAGTAACCGATTTGAACGACGCAAAAGCGCTCATCTCCGGGATCCTGGCAGAGCGCAAAGAACCTTTTACCAACGTGGTCTTCCTTGCCTGCGGCGGTTCCCATGCCTGCTTCGGCATCGGTGAATACTTCCTGCGCAAAGAGGCGAAGAAGGTCTCAGTCTATAACATCACCGCCAATGAATTCAACTGTGTACAGCCTGCGGTGTTCGGCGAGAATTCTCTGGTCTTCTGCATGTCCCTGAGCGGCGGCACGCCTGAGACCGTGAATGCTGCGAAACTGGCAAAGGAACGCGGTGCGTCCGTTATTGCCCTGGTCGCGGAAGAGGATACGAAGCTTGCGCAGTATGCTGACGCGGTCGCCTATTACGGCATCGAGATCGGCAATAAGGCAAATGTCCAGAATCAGTATGTCATTCTCGCTCTGGCTGTGGAATTCCTCCAGCAGACGGAGGGTTCCGCTCTCTATGACGAGATGATCACCGGTTTTGACAGGATCGTTGAAGTCTGCGAGAACGCGAAGAAAAAAGTTCAGAAACGCGCGAAGCAGTTCGGCGCCGATCATAAGGATGAGCCGGTCGTATACACTCTGGGAAGCGGAGCCAATTATGAGGTCGCCTATATGATGAGCATCTGCATGCTGATGGAAATGGAATGGGTCCATTCCTCTTCGATCCATGCGGCTGAGTTCTTCCACGGACCGTTCGAAGTAACGGATCCCGACGTGCCTTTCATGGTCTTCATGGGCGTTGGTCCGACCCGGTGTCTGGACGAGCGTGCGCTCGCCTTTGTCCGCAATTACGGCAGCAAGATCACAGTCCTCGACGCCAAGGAACTCGGCATCGATATGCTGGATGACAGTGTGGTGGAATTCTTCTGTCCGATCCTGCTGTGGACGGTCGCTCTGGAGTACTCCGAGGGACTCGCCCAGGCTAAGAAACACCCTCTTCTGATGCGCAGATATATGGGAAAAGTATCATATTGAGACCGACCCGTCTCGCAGATTCCTGCGGGACGGGCCATTTTGCCTTGATATCTGTAACCAAAAAGTAACGATTTTTATCAATGACCAATTATGCGTTCCTGCCGTTTGTGCGAAGTGTACAAACTTTGGGCGAAGTACTTGAATAATGTGTTCAATTTGGCCATAATGATTTATGGATATAACGTTTTATAACGAAAGTAGAAGAAATACAACGTTACAAACGACATCTAATGAATTACGAAGGGATATGTGGGATGAGTGAAGTCGTTCTTCAGATGAATCACGTCACGAAGAACTTCGGTGGTGTCCATGCCCTTACGGACGTTGACCTGACGCTCTACAAAGGGGAAGTGCTGTGTCTCGTCGGTGAGAACGGAGCGGGAAAGTCCACCTTGATGAATGTTCTGACAGGCGTCATTCAGCCGACTTCCGGAGAGATCATTCTCCACGGGGAGCCGGTCATCATCAAGAACCCGTCT
This sequence comes from Clostridia bacterium, assembly GCA_017431145.1. Classification (GTDB taxonomy): domain Bacteria; phylum Bacillota; class Clostridia; order Christensenellales; family Maliibacteriaceae; genus RGIG9107. The sequence goes on from JAFRLQ010000145.1 coordinate 13,549, forward strand.
GACGCTTTTGCCAGAGGCATCAGCATCGTGCATCAGGAACTGGTGCAGATGGGGAAACTAACCGTTGCGGAAAACGTTTTCGCCGGACGTCTGCCCACAAAGCATGGTCTTGTTGACTATGATCAGCTCTATAAAGATACGCAGGAGCTGATGGACAGGATCAATATCCATTTTGATCCGAAGGCGAAGGTGCGCCAGTTCAGTATCGCGCAGTGCCAGCTGATCGAGATCCTGAAAGCGCTTTCCTATGATTCCTCCGTCATCGTTTTCGACGAACCGACGGCAGCGCTGACCATCGACGAATGCCAGACGCTGTACGGGATCATCAGAGACCTCCAGAAGAGGGGAGTCTCGATCATCTTCATCTCTCACAGGATGGCGGACATCTACGCCGTCGGAGAGAGAGTCGCAGTCCTGAGGGACGGTCACAACTCAGGCACCGGTGTCGTCAGCGAACTGACGGAAAAAGACATCATTTCCATGATGGTCGGCCGTCAGATCGAAGACCAGTACGGTGAGAAGCACAACGTGCCCGGTGACGTCGTCCTGAAAGTACGGAATCTAAAGAACAGCAGAGTTCACGGCGTGAATTTCGACGTCCGCGCCGGTGAAGTCCTGGGCTTCGGCGGGCTGATCGGCGCAGGAAGGACGGAGATCCTTCAGGCGATCTTCGGGATCGATCCGTATGAAGGCGAAGTCGAACTGGAAGGAAAGCAGATCCACTGCAACAGCCCGGAAGAGGCAATCAAGCATGGGATCTCTCTGGTGTCTGAAAACCGGAAAGACTATGGCCTGATCCTGAAACACGCGATCCTCAAGAATATCAGCCTCGGTATCCTTGACCAGACCAGCCGTCACGGTCTCGCGGATGCGAAACAGGAGAGGGCGACAGCTCAGGAGTTTATGGATAAGCTCCTGATCAAAGCCAAGAACGGGGATACGAAAGCAATGGCGCTCTCCGGCGGCAACCAGCAGAAAGTCGTTATCGCCAGATGCCTTGCTTCCAAACCCAAAGTGTTGTTCCTGGATGAGCCTACCCGCGGCGTCGACGTTGGCGCAAAGGCAGAGATCTATCGGATCATCGATGACCTTGCCTGTCAGGGTGTTGCCATTGTGATGGTCTCCTCCGAGCTTCCCGAACTGATCGCGATCAGCGACCGCATCATCGTCATGCGCGAAGGCGATCAGGTGGGCGAGATGTCCGCGAAGGAAGCGACAGAAGAGAATATCATGGCTCTCTGTGTTTAATTGATCCGTAAATTCGGAGAAAGGAAAATAGAACTGTGGAAACGAAAAAGAGCTCTTCTTTCATGAAGAAACTGGCACAGTCCCAGTATATTAACCTGACGGGTATCATCGTCCTGATCCTTACGTTCGGCACGATCGTTTACTTCGTCAACCCGCTGTTCCTCAGCAAGGCGAACATCCTGAACGTCGGCAGACAGATGGTCGTTTTCGGCATCATCGCCTGCGCGCTGTCCTTCCCGCAGATCGCGGGCAACACCGATATGGGTATTGAGTCTGTCGGTGCGTTGTGCGGTGCGATCACCTGCGAATTGGTGTCTGCCGCAAACCCCGGAATTCTACAGCTTCAGACTCATCCGGTCCTGGCTATCCTGATCGGCGTTATTGTCGGTGCGCTCTGCGGTCTTCTGAACGGCGTACTGATCGCTTACACCACGATCCCTGCGTTTATCGTCACACTGGGTACCCAGACAGCGCTGCGCGGCATGACCTACATTATTACCAACAATATGCCGATCGCCCAGTTGGACGAAAGATTCCTCTCCCTGGCACAGACCAAGGTTTTCGGAATCAATATCCAGATCTACTTCCTGGCGGTATTCTTCCTGGTCACAGCATTCATTCTGAATAAAACGACCTTCGGACGTAAGGTCTTCGCGGTCGGCGGCAATGCTCAGGCGGCATATCAGTCCGGTATCAACGTCAAACGCATCACGCTGTTCTGCTACATCATCTGCGGCATCATCGCCTCTTTGGCAGGCATCCTGCTTTCCGCACGTACGAACTCCGCTCAGCCTACAGCGATGAACGGATATTCCACCGTCGCAATTTCCGCCTGTGCTATGGGCGGCGTTCCGCTTGAAGGCGGTGAAGGTTCTGTCGTCGGCATGGTGTTCGGTTCCCTGATGATGGCTATGCTGACTAACGGCATGAACATGATGAGACTTTCCACCAACTATCAGTACATTTTCCGCGGTGTCATGCTGATCCTCTCCGTGTTCTATGCACAGTGGATCAACAAGAAGACTGCATCTCTCGCGAGAGAGTAATCCTTTTATTGGCCCCGCAAGGGATAAATATAACTAATGGAGGAAAACATGAAAAAGTTATTCGCTTTATTGCTCGTTCTTCTTCTCACCTTCTCCCTCGTTGCCTGTGGGTCGACTCCCTCCGGCGGCGGCGAGACTCCTAGTGGTGGCGAGAGCGGGAAGAAGGTCCGGGTAGCTGCGGTACCGCAGTATCCGCCGGAAGAATGGGCTCAGACCGTTCTGAACGGAATCCGCGCAGCTTGCGACTATTATGGTTACGAGTGCAATGACTTCGACTGCAACGGTGAGACCAACCTGCAGAACAACATCCTGCAGGACTGCATCGTTCAGGGCTATGACGCCATTATCCTTCAGGCTTGCGACGGCACTTCTCAGGGTGCTATCGTCAAGGAAGCTCAGGATGCCGGCATCATCGTGGTCGACTTCGACTGCCTGATCATGCAGGCGGACGGCACGTCCAACGCCAACGCTTCTGTCAAGAACAACGACACACAGGGCGGCGCTGACGGTCTTGAGGTCCTCGTCAAAGCCTGCGGCGAAGATGCTACGATCCTTTATGTTCAGGAGAACCCCGGCATCGGCTCCGGCGTGTATCGTAACAACGGTCTGCGCGCTGCTGCTGAGAAATATCCGAACCTGAAGCTCCTCACCAGCCGTCCCTCCGAAGGCGGACGTGCCTCCTATCAGGCATGGGTTCAGGACTGGATCCTTTCCAACCCCGAGATCAAAGGCGTTTTCACCTACTTCGGCGACGCTGCGATCGGTTCTTATTATGGCTGCCAGGAAGCTGGCCGTCAGGATATCAAGATCTGCGGATATGACGCAACTGCGGAGCAGGTCGAGATTATGAAGAAGGACGGCGTGGACTGCAACCTGATCGCTTCCGTCGCGCTGTATCCCGGCGTTATGGGCGGCGTCTGTGTTGAGGCTCTGCATGAGATCCTTGAGAACGGCTACAGCAAGGGCACACCTGACGAGATCGTATGGATGGAGAACGGCATGCTGACTCCTGACAATGCAGCCACTTTCGTGGACAGCATCTGGAGCGAGCCGGTCACCGACTGGTCCAAGTACGGTAAATAATCAATTGTTTCCGAGTTAATTGATTAATTAGTTCCGGAATGCGCCGGGATAATATCCCGGCGCATTTTTACCCGAATAGCGTTCGGAGCGGACGGTTTTTTCAGTTTTTCACGGGTATTTTTTTTTAGCCAAGGATATAACGATATAATACGTTCTTTTACGGATCCCGATGCCTATATGAAATAATGATCATTTTGTCTGGAGGTAGATATGGCAAAGATCGTACGAAACGCCTCTGTTTCCTCAATCAGGGAAGCGTCTGAGGAAATACTGAAATTCTTTGGCCAGGGCGGATTGCGGCACGTCTATACGGTTGCGTGCGGCGGATCCAAAGCAGGCCTTTTCCCGATGTATTATCTGCTGAATGCGGAGGGTAAATCCTTCCATTCGGAAAATATAACAGCAAATGAATTCGCACTTGCGACACCGAAGGCATGTGATGCGACGTCGCTGGTGGTGGCGATGTCCGCGGCAGGCGGAACACCGGAAACGGCAGCAGCGGCAAAGAAAGCGAAAGAATGCGGAGCATATGTCGTTACGATTTCCATGAAAGAGGAATGTCCTCTTTCGGAAAACAGTGATTTTCATTTTGTGCAGGATCCGGCTCTGGTTTCTCTGGGCGGTCAGGGTCTTGCTGTTCGGCTCGGTTTCGAGCTCCTCCGTGCGTTTGACGGGTACGGTCTGTATCAGGCAGCGGCAGATGGGTTCGAAAAACTGGACGCGGTAACGGATAAAGCCCGCGCAGACGCTGAAAAGAAAGCGGAAGCCTGGGCAAAGGAGCACAAGGACGATTTTATCTGTTATACCATGGCCAGCGGAGCTAATTTCAATGTGGCGTATACCACGTCGATCTGCCATTTAATGGAAATGGAATGGGTCCACTCCAATTCCATTCACAGCGGTGAATATTTCCATGGCCCGTTTGAGATCACCGATGAGCATGTTCCGTTCCTGATTTATGTCAGCGGAGGCAGGACCAGAGCGCTGGATGAACGCGCTCTCCGTTTCCTGAACAAGTATTGCAAAGAGGTGGAAGTCATCGACGCAAAAGAGTATGGAACGGAAGCGTTCGGTGCAGTCGAAGAGTATCTTGAGCCAATGGTTCTGGGAGGAATAGGCCGTACCTATATGACCAAACTTGCGGAAGCCAAGAAGCACCCGTTCCTCTGGCGTAAATACATGTTCAAGGAAGAGTATTGATCAGGTGCGGAAAGGAGAACAGGATAATGTTAAAAGCTACTAGAGGAGCCGACGTAAAGGCAACGGCGGAAGCGATCTATGACGCCATGAAAGAAAAGGGCGGCGTGAAGGATGTGTTCTTCGTCGCCTGCGGCGGATCGCTTGCCGCATTCTACAGTGCATATTATCTGCTGCGCACCGAATCCCGCACAGTGGATGCGCAGTTCATGACTGCGAACGAATTCGTCTACGCGACACCTGTGCGTGTCAATGAGAACGCGGTAGTAGTCGCCATGTCGCTGTCCGGTACGCCGGAAACGATCGAGGCGGCAAAAAAAGCGCGTGAGCTCGGCGCGACGACCGTAGTACTCACCGTGACCAAGGATTCCCCGCTGGTGGGTTACGGCGATCACAGCTGGATCTACGGATCTCAGGGCAACGACGCGGCGGATGCGGACGGCGTTGTGGATGCGGAGACCGGCGGAGAGGCGCTCTGTCTGCGTTTCGGCTTTGAACTGCTGAGACTGTATGACGGATATGAATATTATGACAAGGCCGTCGACGGGTTCAACAAACTCGACGAGACCTGCAGAAAGATCGACAGAAAGGTGCGTCTGAGAGCAAAACGCTTCGGCGAGGCTCACAAAGACGATCCCATCATTTACACGATGGGCACCGGTCCGTCTCTTGGTCAGGCTTATATCGAGAGTATCTGTATGTTCATGGAGATGGAGTGGATCAACAGCTTTTGCATCAACTCCGGTGAACTGTTCCACGGACCGTTCGAATGTGTGGATTTTGACACGCCTTATGTCATTTTCATGTCGGAAGGCAAGACCAGGCCGATGGATGAGCGGGCTCTGCGATTCCTGCAGAAGCACTCCGGCCGTGTGACTCAGGTTGATGCGCGTGAACTTGGTGTCAGCATCATCGCTCCGGAAGTGGAGGAGTATTTCTCGGGTATCATCAACGGAGTGCTTTCCATGGCGCTGGCATCCGCGATCGCCGCTGCAAAGATGCATCCGATCCCGGAACGCAGATACATGCATCGGTTCGACTATTGAGTTAAGGATAAAAACAGGAGGTCACAAATGGCAAAGATCAAAAGAGAGCAGATCCTTGGCACGAATTTTTCTTACACCGGCCATCGGTTCAGCTACTGGCTGGAGTCGATGAAACGTCTGGACGTGACCAGGGTGGAATTCTACGGCTGCGCGCCGCATTGCTATCTCTATGACGTCACGCCCCAGAGAGCCTGGTCCATTGCGAGGCAACTGAAAGAGAACGGACTGGAAGTCTGCGTCTTCACTGCAGAGCAGTGCAATTATCCGGTATCAACCGCGATCAACGATTACCGGGTCCGGGAACGCTCGCTGGAATACTACGAGCGCGCCCTGGATGTGGCATCCGTGCTGGGCTCGCCTTACATGCAGATGGTCACCGGCGGCGGATACATCGGTGACGATCCGGAAGAGGATTTCCAGCGCACCGTCGACGCAATGTACCGTATCGTCCGGCACGCCGAAAAGGTCGGGGTCACGATCGTTCTCGAATCGGATCCCACGACCTCTGTAAAGAGCATGGCGGACGTGGCCCGCGTGATTTCTCTCATCAACAGCCCCAATCTGGAGGCGCTGATCGATACCAATGGATTGATGGGCTCCGGTGAGGATATGGAAGATGTTCTGAACAAGATGGGAAAGCATGTTAAGCACATGCATTTCATCGACGCGATCGGTCCGCAGCACTGTCTGATCCCCGGTACCGGCGAACTGCCGCTGGAAAAGGATCTGGAGGTCATGGCAGCTTATGGCTATACCGGCACGCTGACACCTGAACTTTGGGGGAACCGGTATAACGACTGCTGTGAAGAAGCCATGCGGCAAAGCCTTGATTACCTGAGAAGCAGAGCGGAATAAGGAGGGAACGAAAGTGAAAAGAGAACAGTTTTATGGATGCAATTTCCATTATACCCGTCATCCGCTTTCCTATTTCATCGACTCCATGAACCGGTTCGACGTGCATAAGATCGAATTCTATGCCGCTTCACCGCATATGTATGTGGACGACTACACGCCCGGCGAAGCGCGGGAGATCCGGCGCCAGCTGGACCGCGGCAATCTAGAGGTGATGATCATCACTGCCGAACAGTGCCTCTATCCCGTCTCTATGGCGGTAGAGGATCCGTTCGCCAGGGAACGTTCCATGCGCTACTACGAGAGAGCTCTTGAACAGGGATACGAACTCGGCGCGAAGGCGCTGCAGATCATGGGCGGGTTCGCTTCCTATGAGGAAATGGAGGAAGGAAACTACAAAAGCCGCGTCATGGACGGCCTGTTCCGTGTTTGCACCTACGCTCAGCGCCTCGGGATGAAGGTCATTCTGGAATCCGACGTGACTTCCACGGTACGCGACGGCGCCGCCATCAAAGAAACGATCCTGGAGTTGGGCATGCCCAACCTGACCGGTATGATCGATTTCGGCGCGAGCTGGAAGGTGGAAGACTTCGAGGAGACAGTGAAGCTGCTGGGCGAGCATCTGTATCACATCCACTGCAACGATGTGAAGGGTACAGAGTACTGCAGGGTCATCGGTACGGGCGATATCCCGGTGAAAGAGTGGTTCTCCATATTGGACAAGTACAATTATCAGGGCGGGATCACGCCGGAGCTGTGGGGATTCACCTATACCGGATGCGCCGACGAGGCGTATGAGCAGGGACTGCGTTTCTTTGAGAGTTATCTGAAAGAAAGCGGCCAGATGTGAGATTTTGGGTTGCAACAAGGGAATAATACGTTATATAATGACTTTGCAAGCCATAATATAACCAATCAATAAAAAATAAAGGAGAGTACCGATGTTTGACGTCAAAAAAATGGTCGCCGAAGTGCTGGCGAAAACAGAGATCAAGAACATAGCTTTCACCGGCTGCGGCGGATCTCTGGTGTGCTTCCACGCACCGTATTATTTCGTTACACGCGAGGCGGAGAATCTCGCCGCTTTCTACTGCAACGCGCATGAGTTCGCGAATGATCCTCCCAAAGGCGTGGGCAAGAACTCTCTCGTGATCTGCTCCTCCCGCCGCGGAACGACGAAGCAGACCGTCGACGCCGCCAAAAAAGCGAAAGAACTCGGCGCGACAGTCGTCGGCCTTCAGTTCGGCGAAGACGACACTCCTCTGAAGGCGACCAGCGATTACACCATTTCCTTCAAGGATGTCGGCAGCAATGGCGCCGTGTATGAGGAAGGAAAAGGCGCGATCGCGCTGAAGATCGCCTATGAGCTGGTCCATCAGCTGGAAGGCAACGACGCCGTTTATGAGAAGATGGTCGAAGGCATGGCCAAGATGAACGAGCTCCTGCCCAAGGCCGTCAAGGCGATCGTTCCCGAGGCAGTCAAATTCTCCATGGAATACTACAAGGACGAGACCATCTACACGATGGGCTCCGGAACCGCATGGGGTTCTGCGCATGGTCAGGCTATCTGCATCTTCATGGAAATGCAGTGGCTCAATTCCTGCGTCATCCATCCGGACGAGTTCTTCAACGGACCGTTCGAGATCACCGAGCCTGAGACCGCGTATCTGTTCCTGAAGAGCACCGGCAAGACCCGGGAACTGGACGACAGAGCGCTGCGCTTCCTCGAGAAGTTCAACCGTCATACCACGGTCATCGACGGCGCCGATTACGGCATGTGCGAACTCGGTGAAGTCTCCACTTACTTCGATCAGGGCTTCTATGACGGTGTCCTGGGCGTGTACAGCCATCTGCTCGCAGACCGCCGCCAGCATCCGCTGGATTGGAGAAAATACATGTGGAAATTCGATTATTGATCCGTTTTCCCTCTTTTTAGAAAGACCTGCATGCGGGAACGCATGCAGGCGATTTCTATCGGGGAAAAGCTATCGAACGGAGAGGACGATGGAGAGAAAGAAAGCAGTCATTTTTGATGTGGACGGACTGCTGCTCAACACGGAATTCACCTGGCTGAAATGCTGGGAGGCCGTCGCTGAGAAAAACGGATTGCCAGAATTCGGTTATCTATTCCACAAAGCTGTCGGCACCACCGGCAGGGATATCGAAAGGATGCTCGAGAGGGAGCTCCCCAATGCGACAGAGCAGACAAGGCGAGTACTGCTCGACGACGTCCGGGAGGAGGGCATGCAAATGGTCGATGACTGTCTTGCGCTGATGCCCGGCGTGACCGAACTGCTGGACGATCTGGCCGGACAGGGATATCGCATCGCAGTAGCGACCACCACGAGCCGTGAACTGACCGAACGCCGCCTGAAGAAGACAGGCGTTTACGGCTGTTTCGAGGTTATTCTGTGCGGCGATGAAGTCGTGAAGAGAAAGCCGGATCCGGAGATCTATCTAAGAGTGCTGGACGCAATGGATCTTCAGCCGGAGGACGTTCTTGTGCTGGAGGATACCGGTTACGGCGTAGCGGCCTCAGCAGCCGCGGAGTGCGACGTCATTATGGTCCCGTCCGTCAATGAACCGACGGAGGCGGAGGAAAAACGCGCCTATGCGATCGAAAAGGATCTGTTCGCCGTAAGGGATCTGATCCGCTCGTCTTTTGTCTGCGCAAACGGAAAGGAACAGGACTGATGCTTGAAATCTGCGGAAAAATAGTCGGACCGGGGGAGAAACTGAAGTGCGAGCTCGGACCGGAAGGATATCCCATGCCCGCCACGCTGATCTGCGGGAGCAGGCCGGGAAAAACGCTGGTCGTCACGGCGCAGATCCACAGCGGAGAATACGCGGGTACGCCTGCCGTCATCCGTCTTGCCCGGGAAACGGATCCCGGGAAACTGTGCGGGAATCTGATCCTGTTCCATCTCGTAAACGTGACGGGTTTCTTTGAAGGGATCAACGCCTATATCCCGGAAGACCACGGCAACCTGAACGGCTGCTACCCGGGCGGGGAAGAGTCCGTCTCGGGAAGGATCGCCGCATTCTTCGTGCGGGAGATCCTGCCGCATGCGGACGCGCTGCTCGACCTGCATGGCGGCGGGATGAACGAAACACTCGCGCCTTGCCTGTTTTTCCCCGGGAAGGACAGGGCGGTCAGGGAAGCGTCGCTCGCGATGGCTGCCTTTACGGACATCCCCGACTGTATCGTCTCTCATTCCGTATTGGGAGAAGTGGGATACGCCGGAAATGTTATGGGCATCCCGTCTCTGCTGCTGGAACGCGGATACGGCGGACTCAACAGAAAGGAATGGGCGGATGCGTACTTCTGGGATCTGCGCAGGATCCTGATCGGTCTGGGTATGACGGAGGGAGAGGAAGACCCGGTCTGTGCGAAACGGATATACGATCACGCGGTGTATCTGGAAGCGGAAGAGAACGGACTCTGGTATCCGGAAGTCGAAACCGGCCGGCATCTGATGCCCGGGGATCTGCTCGGACGTACTGAAGACCTTTGGGGTTCGCCGCTGCGCGAGTACCGTGCCACAGCCGCCGGAACGGTCCAGTATTACCGTTCGGCGATGAACGCGGTGAAAGGACACAATCTGGTCACTTACGTGCTGGACAGCTGCAACGGAGACGGATTGGAATACTAGGAAAAAAGGAGCCTGAGAATGGCTGGAAAAAAAGGAAGGAAAAGAAGCGGAAAGAAGAAGGACGCAAAGAGCAGAGCGGATGGGAAAAAGTCCTTTCAGAACCGTGGGATGATCATCGGCATGCTGACTGCGGCTACGGTGATCCTCGTCGCAGTCTTCTTTCTACTGCATGCGCGCCGTCCCTTGAATCCCTACAGGACGGATCTGCCGGAAAAACGGACCGCGCAGCTGGGGTCGCTCCTTTTTGACGTCCCGGGGGAATGGCAGATCGGCGGAACGTTCTCTTTTTACAAGGATTTCTATCTGGACAGCAGCGACAGAATGAATTACTCCCGCGTCTGCTATACCGTTCTGTCCCCGCAGGACGGCAGGACGCTGACCGAATGGGCGGAAGAATTCTGGGTGTCAACGGAGAAGAACTGGTCTCTCACCGGAACAAAAGTGAACAGCGAGGAGATCCGGCTTCTGGAAACAGAAGCGGTCAGGATCTCGTTCAAGGGAAGCGTTCCGGCGAGGAATGTGAAAGGGGAGATCCTTCTGATCCGGGACCCGGCGGACGGGTCGGTCCTCTGTCTGACCTGCGAGAGGGTCGGCGGCGCGAAGTCTCCGGAAAAAGACTTTGATAAGATCGTTGACACGCTCAGGATCGCGGACGGGACGGAAACGCCTACGGAGGACCGGTGGTACGGTCTGAACGCGGACACCATGACGGACTATGCATTTGACTTCGCGATGATCGAATTCAACGAGGGAAATGCGGCAGGCGTTCAGAATTCACGTCATGTCTATCTCTATGACCGTGCGGACCAGATCATCTTCTATTTCACGCAGGCCAAAGAAGAGCCGTATACAGTGGAAGCTTCATGGACACCGGAGAACCTTCTCATCTACCGTTACGTCGGGGATCCTCAGACCGGCGCGCTTGCGTTCCTGCCGGCGCTGGGTTATCCGGATCTGATGCCCACGCAGAGGAACTGGTTTATCAAGGAGAACGTCCACTGGGCAAAAGGGACCGAATTGTATGACACCCATGAGGAAGGAAATGCCGGGGAACTCGTTGAACAGTTCCTGAATGAGTTTGGTGCCTTTGCATAAATTGCTCTCCTATCAAGAATAAACTGCCGCGGATCAGTGGATCCGCGGCAGTTTCCTTCTGTATGCACGCCTGTCAGGCTTTGATCAGTTTCTCCATTTCCCTGAGCAGCATGAGCTGGTTCGGGAGCCGGTCTTTGCGTGGGTAATGAGCAAGGTACTGGTCCCTTATCCCGATCAGATCCTCCTTCCTGCAGAAGGGCAGGAGGCAGAGGGGGAAATGATCATCCGCGGAAAGCAGGATGATCATTTCCTTTCTTTCCTTTGGCGCAGGGTCGAGCACCCGTTCCACAGCGGCTGCGGAAAGATCTCCGCGCAGCGGGTCATCTTCGGACAGAGCGTCCAGCGCCGTGTGCAGGCTGTCGATGGACTTCTCCAGGTCCGCGTAATAACGCCTGTGGATGCCGTCAGTGTAGAATTCATCTCTCCCCAGGAAGAACTTGGAAAGGAAGGCGGACGCGCCTTTTTTGCGTGTGCTGACGAAAAGATCGAGCGCTTCCTTTCTGTAGATGCGGATGATCTCGGCGAGGGCGGCAAAAGCGCTGTATGCCGCGATCCGAGGATCGTCCGGCATTTCCGCGGCAGCTCCGGCAGACCGGGCAGCCAGCAGTTCGGTGTCGCCGCTTTCCAAAAGTTCCCTGAGCTGGTCATGAAGTTCCGACATAGATAAGACCTCCTGATACGTTCTACAAAAACGATACAACAGGAGGTCTTTTTCATGCAAGGGGAATCTTTTCGCGTCAGACGATGCCGCCGCTCTTTGCCGCGGCTGTCTGGATTTCGTTCATCCGGGCGTAGCTGCCGCCGAGAGCGACAAGCTCGCTGTGCGTTCCGCTCTCCGTGATCCGTCCGTTTTCGATGACCAGGATCCGGTCCGCGTTGCGGATCGTGGAAAGACGGTGGGCGATGGCGATGATGGTGCGCTTTCCTGCGATGCCGGCGATAGCGCGCTGGATCTGCTGTTCCGTTTCCACATCCACGGAAGCGGTCGCCTCGTCCAGAATGATGATCGGCGCGCTGCGGAGGATCGCCCTGGCGATGGCGACGCGCTGTTTCTGACCGCCGGAGAGGCGGACGCCGCGCTCGCCGACCTGCGTGTCATAGCCGTCGGGCATCTGCATGATGTCCGCGTCGATGTTTGCGGCGCGGGACGCTTCGCGGATCTCCTCCGGCGTGGCGTCGGGTCTGTCGTAGGCGATGTTTTCCGCGATGCTGCCGTTGAACAGGAACGTATCCTGCAGCACAGGCGCGATATTTCTGCGCAGGCTCTCCAGCGTGACGCCGTCGATGTCCTTCCCGTCGATCAGGATATGACCGGCGTCAGGCTCGTAGAAGCGGGAGATCAGCTGGGTGAGGGTCGTCTTGCCGACGCCGGTTGGACCTACGAGCGCGAGCATCTTACCCGGCTCGCAGTGGAAGGAAACGTCCTCCAGTACAGGGACGTCCTCATCGTAGGAGAAACTGACGTGATCGAAGACCAGGTCGCCCTGCACATCCTTCAGATCGACGGCGCCCAGCTTGTCTGTGATCTCCTGCGGCGCGTCGAGGATCGCCATGACGCGTTACGCGCCGGCAAGGGACTGCTGCATGTTCTCGAGAAGCGTCGCGAGCCCGGTCACCGGGGCATAGAAGAGGTTCAGGTACAGCAGGAAGGACACGATGTCCTCCACGCTCAGGCCGTCCCGGTAGGCGAGATAGCCGCCGAATCCAACCACGAGCACGGTGCCGAGGGAGGAGACGAATTCCACACTGGGGTGGAAGACGGCGCTGATCTTCAGCGCCTGAAGCATGGCGCGGACGTGGTCGAAGTTCTTTTCGTCGACGCGTCCGGTCTCGTATTCCTCCCGTCCGAAGGACTGGATCTCGTGGACGCCGGAAAGGTTGTCCTGCAGCTTTCCGTTGAGTTCGCCCATTTTGGACTGGGATACGCGGAAGAAGAGGCGCACCTGTTTCGAAAAGATGACGCCGGAGATCAGGATCAGCGGGATCGGGGCGCAGGTGATCAGCGCCAGTTTCGCGTTGATGGTCAGCAGCACGATCAGCACGCCGGCAAAGGTCGCGAGGTTCGTGATGGTCTCCGAGATCATATGGGCGTAAAGCAGCTCGAAGTCCGTTTCTAATATCCAGCAGTATAAATTTATATATAATTACATGTAGACGTTGGAAGGTTCTCCCACACTGCGTTCCATCAAGACCGGAAGCGAAAATGGTTCCAAGTGACTACACCACTGATTACACCAGTTTTCTTGAAAATGCGTGATATTATAAGAGTGTTCATGAGAGGCGGTGTACGGACAAATCCTTATCGCAAAAGGGTTTATTATAAGTCATCTTCTTTTGAGTAATGGCCTGAAGTCGTCCCGACACTGCGCTCCGTCAAGACCGGAAGCGAAGTTGCGGCAGCTGAAACAGCGGCTGAAAATGCTGCTCCGGAACAGCCTGTTGCTATGCCTTTCGAGACTGCTGTCACAGAGCCGATCGACTTCTCAAATGTCCAGATTGAGCCTCTGTTTGAGGATTATGTGGACTTCGAGACCTTCTCAAAGTCCGACTTCAGGGTGGTGAAGGTACTCGCCTGCGAAGCCGTTCCGAAGAGCAAAAAACTGCTGAAATTCACGCTAAATGACGGTACAAGTTCACAAAGAGTCATTTTAAGCGGAATTCATGAGTACTATGAACCGGAAGAACTGGTCGGAAAAACATGTGTTGCGATCACCAATCTTCCTCCCAGAAAGATGATGGGGATAGACTCAGAAGGAATGCTGATCTCGGCGACTCACAGTGAAAACGGAGCGGAAAAACTGCATCTTCTGATGCTGGATCCGCACATTCCGGCAGGCGCAAAGCTCTATTGATTTTGGGCTGAAATGATGGTGTTTACACCACTGTTTACACCAAATTACACCAGAGTTACACCAAATTCACATTTAGAAACATGCGAATTCGCA
>JAFRLQ010000020.1 GCA_017431145.1 Clostridia bacterium
GCGGCAGTTCATGATAATTGCCGAATTTGAATGTCAGATACCCGTCCGCATCCGCGACTCCGCTGAATGTCCTGCCTTCAAAAACGATCGGGTCAGACTCTCTCTCATACCACTTTCTTCTGTACGCCCACTGTCTGTTCGGCGTCGGGAACATGAGGATCCTCGCCCATTCCGAACGAATCTTCCGTGATCTTCCGATCAGTTTTTCGTAACGTCTGAGGGTTTTCTTTTCCGGGATCGCGTCCAGGAGCCTGTAACAGAACCGTTTCAGCGCGCTTTTATCGGCGATCCTGCCGACCCTCGCCCACAGCGCCTTGCGGATCAGAAAGCATCTCACGTTCCAGACCGTTCTGCCAAAAAGCGACTGCGGAACGGCATCGATCGGAAATACATCGATGAACACGCCCTGCTCATATGGCATATGCTCCTGGTGTTCCCGCAGGAAAAGCGAATCTCTCCTTCGCAGTTTTCCGTATCCCCACCGGTAGCCGGGCGTCTGCGTATGATCCTGGAAGACATATTTTTCGGGATCCAGTTCCGACGCACAGATCTCCCTGAACTTCTCATATTCATCCCGCAGCATGGCGACGTCCGCGTCGTCGTCCCACGGAATGAACCCTCCGTGCCGGACGGCGCCGAGCATCGTGCCTGCGATGATGTGATAGGAGATCCCGTGTTTTCTGCAGATCCGGTCCAGTTCGCATAACAGGTCCAGTTCCGTCATCTGCAGACCGCGCAGCATCTTTTTATCCAGCTCTATCATGGATCCCGCCCCTTGTGTTCTGATACACATGTATTCTACCATGCCTCGCACCGGCTTTTCCACCCGCTGCCGGACAGCGCCGTTTCGCTGTTTCTTGTTGGATCGGCGGCGATGTGGCATAATAAGGAAAAGCTTTCTTTTGCATTTTTCCAAGGAGGCCGCACGATGTCCGCTGTACCGCTTCTTCAAAAGCTGATCGTTCTTAAACTGATGAACCTGTGCAAGCACCCTCTGACTTCCGATCAGATCACGGTGTATCTTGTCGAGAACGGCTGGAGCGACTATCTTCTTTCCCAGCAGCTCAAGCTCGAGCTTACGGAATCGCACCTGATACAGGCTGCCGATACGCTTCCGTTTTTCTGTACGCTGACGCCGGAAGGCTATGAAGCGATCACGATGTTCGAGGCACAGATCCCGGCTTTTCTGTCCGATCAGGTCGAAGCTTTCGTGCGTGAAAACCGCGAGCGCATCTTCCGCGAAAGCGCCGTGTTCGTGCATGTGATCGCCAGCGACGACGCGTTCCGTGTCAATGTTCAGATCTATACCGGCCTGACGCTCGTCGTGGATCTCAACATCCACAGATGGTCGCGCGAATCCGCGCTGCAGGCTGCGGACGAGATGCGCGCCAACGCATACGATTATTTTTCCTTCCTTCTGCAGAAATAACGGCAAAGAAAGACTCTCTCCCGGTCTGCGGATGTCTGTCCGTGTTCCGGAAGAGAGTCTTTTTTTCTTTTTCCGTTACGCTTTGTTTTCCCTCACCTTGACGATCGCCATCTTCACGAGTTTTTCCGCTACTTCCTTTTTCGTCATGATCGGCCATTCCTCCATGTCGTCCTCTGTGATCACCGTCACGATGTTCGTCGGCACATCAAAGCCGGCGCCGGGCTGCGTCACATCGTTCAGCACGATCATATCCAGGTTCTTCCTGTCGATCTTCTCTCTCGCGTGTTCCACGCCGTCGAACGTTTCGGCGGCAAAGCCGACGATGAACTGATGCGTCTTCGTCTTGCCCAGCGTTCCGACGACATCGGGCGTCGACGCCATCTCAATGGCGATGTTGTCCTTCTTGTGCAGCTTCTGCTCGAACTGTTCCCGCGGTTTGTAATCTGCGGGAGCGGCC
>JAFRLQ010000146.1 GCA_017431145.1 Clostridia bacterium
CGGAAAAGCTCACCGCACTGAAGGACCGTCGCTTTGGGGGAGATATCCTGTCCCTTTTCGTTGACGGCGCCGGCATACGCGGCAGCGACGCTCCAGGAGGACCATGTGCCCATCGAGTGCCCGCTCAGACCGATCCGGGTGGGATCGACGTTTTCCATACCGGCAAGCACGGCGTATGCCGCGATGCCGCCGCAGGAGGAATCGGTGATCGAATGTCCTTCATCGTCCTTGGAATAATGATCGTTGAAGAACGTCAGGTTGGAGAAGTTCATCATGATCCTGTAGCGTTCCTGACCGCCGATCTTGACGTAGGTCCCGTCTTCCTCACTGTCGTTTCCGTAATTGACGGTGACCTTGTGATTGACGTAACCGCGGGCAAGCAGACCCGGTGCGGTGAAGCCGTGTCCGTATTCATCGATGGACATGACGACGACGCCGCGTCTTGCAAGCTCGATCGCATATGCGGCATTGGTCTCGTGATCGTTCTGATAGCCGTGCAGCAGAAGGACCGCAGGTGCGGGGTTTTCCGGCGTTGCGCTTTTTGGAGTGTAAAGCTTGTAATACAGGTCGCCGGCATCGCTCTGGATCGTTCCTTCGCTGACGCGTACGCGCCCCATGTCCGTCTGTACGAAATGCGCAAGAAGCATGAAGAGCATCGCACAGACCAGCAGGACCGCGAGGAGGATCGGCATTTTGCGTTTCATGTCATTGTTTCCGGACGGTTTAATCCTCCGGAGCTCCTTTCTTTTTTAAATTGGAAATGAAAAACGGACACGCAAATCAGCGGTCCGTTTTTTCCGGATAATCGCGCACGTCATAGACGACACCGGTCGTTCCCGGCGCGTTGATCCTGCGCCAGTTCGGATCCTGCGGGCGTCCGTGTCCGTGCCATGTGGGCGAAAAGACCTCGGTGGAACCGGGTTCTCCGTTCAGGATCTTTTCGTCGAGCGTGATGAATGTCCGGATGTAGGAACTGACGATCGGCGCACCATTATGCGCGGGACAGATGAAGTCGATCTCATCCATGCGCGCTTCCAGTTTGCGCATATTGGCAAGATGATCCTCCACGCGTTTTCTGGGGCCTTTCGTATCCGCGTAATTCATCAACAGTACCTGTGCCGGATCGATCTCGTCTCCGGAGAAGAGGATCTTTCTGTCCAGATCCAGATATGCGAGGCTCCCGGGACTGTGGCAGGGAATGGCGATCGCCTCCACGTGTCTTCCTCCCAGGTCGAACACGTGTCCCTCTTCGATGATCCGGATCTCGTAATCCAGCGGATACTCGCTGTCTTCCCGCGCGTCCTCGCCGATCTTGAATACATGCTTCGCCTCAGTGGCGGCATAGGCGGACATGTATACTTCATCAAAATAACCGTTGCCGCCTGTATGATCGAAATGGCCGTGCGTGTTTGCGACGAACACAGGCAGATCCGTGATCGTCCGCACAAAAGCATGCAGATCGTTGCGGTTCATGCCGGCGTCGACCAGCATGGCGCGTTCCCTGCCGATCAGAAGAAAACAGTTGGCGATGAGGCCGTCGATGCACCAGGTATCCGGCAGGATCTCCCAGGCGCGGTAGGGGCGGTCTTTTTCAAACATGAATCATTCCTCCTTGTGCGGATTTGCGGATACAGCATCCGCGGTGTTTTTCTGTCAGCGGTCAAGCTCCAGCCAGACCTTCGGAAGCGATTCGATCAGATCCGATGCGATGAGTCCCATCCTGCCCTTCGTGCGCACTGCGAAATCGCCTGCGCGCCCGTGGATCCATACGCCTGTGCGCGCTGCGTTGTAGGGAGAAAGGCCCTGCGCGATCAGTGCGGCGATAATGCCGGTGAGAACGTCACCGCTGCCGGCGGTCGCCATTCCGCTGTTTCCGGTCATATTCAGTGTCATTCGCCCGAATTTGTCCGCGATCACAGTGCATCCGCCCTTGAGCACGACGACGCATTCCGCTCTGCGCGCGAAGTCGCGGCAGTGACGGATGGGATCCCGGACGATCTCCCCGACACTGATCCCGGTCAGACGGGACAGCTCACCCGGATGCGGGGTGAGGACGGTGTCCGTGGGAAGCGCGCGGCGGTAATCCGGAACGCGCGCGAGGGCAGTCAGACCGTCGGCATCAATGACGCACGGGATCTTGATCTGCGCAAGCAGCGCCTGCAGGATCGCCGGAAGATCCATGCTCCGCCCCCAACCGGGGCCTACAGCGAGGACGTCCTTTCCCTCCAGCAGTTTGGAAAGGGAGGACAGTGCCTGCCTGCCGAGCGTGCCCTGTCCGTCGTCGGGCAGCGGCTGGAGAAGCACTTCCGTAAGTTTGTACATATACGTATTCAGCAGGGACTGCGGACAGGCGAGCGTCGTTTTGCCGGCGCCTGCACGCATGCAGCCGTTTGCCGCCAGCTCTCCCGCACCGGCCATTCCGCGGGAACCCGCCATCAGAAGCACGTGTCCGCAGGTACCCTTGTGCGCGTTGTCGTTTCGGGCGGGGATCAGTGTGCGGACGTCCGCCGGCGTCAGCATTTCACATGCATCGATCGGATTCATGTCGTCGCTGATCCCGATGTCCACGACCTGCAGCGTGCCGCTGCAGGAACGGGCGGGATAGAGAATCTGACCGATCTTCGGCGCGTGCAGCGCGACTGTCGTGTCCGCGCGCACGGCTTCCCCCTGGATGGAACCGTCGTCCGCATCGATGCCGGAAGGCACGTCCACGCTGAGTACGGGGACGGAGGATTCGTTCATATAACGGATCGTACGTGCGAAGAGACCCTCCGGGGGCCTGGTCAGACCGGTCCCGAAGAGCGCATCGACAAACAGGGAGGCGTTTTCACACAGCGCAAACGCAGCGTCCAGCTCCTCGTCTGTCGCGATATACTGTACGTCGATCCTTTTTTCCAGCAGTTTACGGGCATTCCACTGCGCGGCTTCCGAGAGGACAGCGTCGCCCGGGGCAAGCACGACCGTGACCGTATCCCGGCCTGCTTTGCGCAGAAGTCTTGTTGCGGCAAGTGCGTCTCCGCCGTTGTTTCCCCGGCCGCAGAACAGAACGATTTTTCCCTCCGGCGCTTTCCGCTGTATGACTTTGACCAGCTGGATCGCGGCGTTCTCCATGAGACGGAGCACCGGGACGCCCAGCTCGACGGCTTTCGCGTCGATGCGTTTCGATTGATCCGATGTCAGAAGTTTCAAGGAAAAGTCCCTCCTTACGGTTTTCTGAATCCCTTATGGGAGCTGATTTCTCCGGTAAAGATCCTGCGCAGCGTGCCGTTGTCCTCTCTCACAAGAAGCGCACCGGTCTTGTCGAAATCCTCGGCGATCCCGCTGATCTCCTCGCCGCCGAGGAACAGCTTCACACGGCGAAGGAGTGTTGACGAGTAGACTTTGTACTGGGGAAGGAAGACCTGCGTGTCTCCGTCCGTTTCAACGAAGCTGTCGTACAGGGTCTCGAACTGCAGACAGATCTCACGCACCAGGTCAAGGCGCGAACACTCGACGCCGCGTTCCAGATAAAGGGACGTGGCGATCCTGCGGACCTCCTCGGGGAATTCCTCTTCTTTGGTGTTGACGTTGATTCCGATGCCCAGAACGATCCACTTCACATCCGCTTCCGGTGTGACGGACATTTCCGTCAGGATCCCGCAGACCTTTTTCCCGTTGACCTGCAGGTCATTGGGCCACTTGATCATGGCTTCCATGCCTGTGGAGCGGCTGATCGCGTTGCGCACGGCGAGTGCTGCCAGCATCGTCATGGGAAGCGAGTTCGTTGCGGAAACGGGCGGGCGCAGGATGAGTGAGAAACAAAGACCGGTCCGTTCCGGCGAGAACCAGGAACGGCCGAGACGTCCGCGGCCGGCAAGCTGCCGGTCACAGAGGATGAGCGTGCCGTGCGGTGCGTTTTCTTCCGCAAGCTGCTTGGCGAAGCGGTTCGTGGAATCGATCTCATCTTCATACCGGACTGTCCGTCCGATCGTTTCGGTCTGCATGCCGCGCAGGACCAGTTCCGCGTCCAGTCTGTCGGGCAGGCCGACGAGACAGTATCCCTTCTTGGTGGAGGCTGTGATCTCATAGCCTTCATTCTGCAGTGCCTTGATGTGCTTCCAGATCGCGGCACGCGTCACGCCGAACTGTCTGCAGAGCGCTTCTCCGCTGACATAATGCTGCGCGTTCTGGATCAGGATCTCCAGAATTTTGTATCTCAAAAAACATCCCTCCTTCGGAACATGGTTGATGCTATTCAGATCGGTATCCGTATTTCTGCATTAATTGTAAACCTGGAGCGCCGGAATGTCGAGAGAGGAAGACGTGAAAAAGGACAAAAAAGGGGAGGGGAAACGGTTTTCTTCCGGGGCAGAAAATGATATAATGCACCTGCGAATGATCAGTGAAAGGATGTGGCCGGATGCAGAAGATTGTCTATACGCAGAAGCCGATGCGTGTACCCAACCGCGGAAGCGTGACCAGAAAAAAACTGGAACTGCAGCACCGGATCGCGGTCGCAGCCATCATCCTCGCAATCGGTCTTCTTCTTGCCTCCGCGCTTGCGACAGGGCTGCGGTACGCAAACCAGACAGGCGTGCCCGAGCGGACGCAGAACGATATCATCATCATCCAGGGGAAATAAGCACGTTCCGGGCGGGACGTGCTTTTGTCATGCCTTTTTTCAGAGGTTTGGTTTGTGATGGAACAGAAAAAACCATATAATGGAAGCACGAAAACAGGAAAGGAAAGCAGAAAATGAAAGAAGCAACGATGCAGGCAACTCCGGGCATGGAGACAAGAGTGAAGGTGCCGAATCCTGTTGTGACCATGGTCATGAGGGGCGGTGGGACCGTTCAGATGGAGCTGTATCCGGAGACTGCGCCGGAAAGCGTCAATAATTTTATCCATCTTATCCGCAGAGGATTCTACGACGGCCTGATCTTCCACCGCGTGATCGACGGGTTCATGATCCAGGGCGGAGACCCGACGGGGACGGGCATGGGCGGTCCCGGATGGAGCATCAAGGGCGAATTTGCGGCCAACGGGGTGCCCAACGCGCTGAAGCATACGGACGGCGTGCTGTCCATGGCCAGGAGCATGATGCCGGATTCGGCAGGCTCCCAGTTTTTCATCATGGTCGCGGACGCGCCGCATCTTGACGGATCCTACGCCGCGTTCGGAAAGGTGATCGAGGGCCTTGATGTTGTTCATGAGATCGGCAAACTGCCGACGGACTACAGGGACAGACCGCTGGACGTGCCGGTGATCGATCACATGACGGTTGATACGTTTGGAATCGTATACGATGAGCCCGAAAAGATCAGGTAATCCGGAAAAGAATTATGAAAACGGCATGGAGAAAGCGCTGACGCTTCTGGAATACCGCTCCAGGACCTGCGATCAGATGCGGAAGCTTCTTCTGGAAAGAGGCTTCCCGCAGGAGATCACGGAAGAGGTCGTGGATCGTCTGACGGAGCTGCGGCTTCTGGACGACGAGCGGTATGCTGCGGGGTATCTCAGGGAACGGACGCGCAAAGGCTACGGTCTTCGCAGGAGCCGGTATGAACTGCAGCGGCGCGGGATCCCGGATGAGATCCTGGAGGAAGCTGCGGAAAACGTCAGCGAAGAGGACGAGGAAGAAAGCGCTTATTCCGTCGGCCGGAAAGTCTGGCGCAAGACTGTCTCCATGGAATGGAAAAAACGCCGCGCGAAACTGTACGCGACGCTGACGCAGCGCGGATTCGGTTATGAGACTGTGGACCGTGTCATGCGGCGGCTGGCGCGGGAAGAGGCAGAGGAGGAAGATCCGGATGGCTTTTATGATTAGACCTGTGATCGAGCGGTACGCGGACTGCGCCGCTTTTGCGGAGGCGTTTCAGATCGGGGAACGCGACCTGCTGATCACGAACAGATATCTGTATGATCCGTTCTTTGCACCGCTGGGGCTGAAGTGTCAGACGGTGTTTCAGGAGGAGTTCGGCGCGGGGGAGCCGACGGACGTTATGATCGATGGGATGTACCAGGCGGTCCGGAAACTTTCCTTCGACAGGATCATTGCGGCGGGCGGCGGAACGGTCATGGACATTTCGAAACTTTTCGCGCTGGAACGCATGTATCCGGTCGCCGATCTGTGCGACGGAACGATCCCGATGAAGAAAACGCATGAACTGATCCTCCTGCCGACGACATGCGGCACGGGGAGCGAGGTCACGTGTCTGGCGGCGATCAACCTGACCAGGCGCGGCACGAAGATCGGATTCGGCGGACCCGAGATGTTCGCGGACAGGGCGGTCCTTGTCCCGGAACTGCTGAGGACGCTTCCCATGAAGTTTTTCGCGACGAGCTCCATAGACGCGTTCATCCATTCCATCGAATCCTATGTATCTCCCAAAGCGACGCCTGACAGCAAGCTGTTTTCCATGACGTCGATGAAGATGATCCTCAGAGGGTATATGACGATCCGGGAAAAGGGAGAAGACGCACGCTTCACGCTTTCGGACGATTTTCTGACGGCTGCCACCTACGGAGGGATCGCGTTCGGCAACGCGGGCACGGGAGCGGTCCACGCCATGAGCTATCCCTTCGGCGGGACATATCATGTGCCGCACGGAGAATCGAACCGTGTGATCTTCCCGGGCGTGTTCGACCGCTATATGATGAAGGATCCGAATGGAAGGATCCGGGGCATGAACGAGGAACTGGCGGGGGTCCTGGGATGCGACGCAGACGGCCTGTATCCGGAACTGCGGAGACTTTTCGACGTGATCCTGCCGCTGAAACCGCTGCACGAATACGGAATGAAGCCCGAGGAGTGCGAACTGTTCGCGCAGAGCGTGGAGAAGAACCAGAAGCGGCTGACGCGGAACAACTACACGCCGCTCACTGTCAGGGATTATACGGAGATCTACGAATCACTATATTAAAACGACAAAGGAAACGGAGGAAAGATCATGTTTTTGTATTGTGATGAACTGAAAAACGGCTACAACAGCATCATCGAACTGGACGGGAACGGAAAGGATATGATGATGGACGTCGGCGTGTTGCGCCTCGCCGCGGGAGACTCCTTCACGTTCTGTGAAGAGGAGAAGGAGGTCGCGCTGATGGTGCTGGAAGGCGACGCGCTGTTTGAGGGAGAAGGAAAAACGCTGGAAGACCTGCGCACGAACCCCTACGAGGACCTGCCCTTCGGCGTTCTGTTCGCGAAGGGACATGAGATGAAGGTCTCTTCCAAGAAAGGCTGCGATATCTATGTGCAGAAGTCGCTGAACGAACGGGATTATCCGTCATGCTTTTATCCGAAGGACAGCATCATGCTGGCGGTGACGGGAGAAGGGATCCTGGACGACACGATGCACAGGAAGGTGCGCACCATGTTCGATTACGACACGGCTCCGTTCTCCAACATGGTTCTCGGAGATACGATCAACAAGCCAGGCAGATGGTCGGGATACATCCCGCATATCCATCCGCAGCCGGAAGTGTATTTCTACCGCTTTGACAAGCCGCAGGGTTTCGGCGCGGGATTTGAGGGAGACAACGTCTACAAACTGAAGAACAATTCCCTTCTCATGATCTCCTCCAACGCGGAGCACCCGCAGGTCACAGCTCCGGGATATGCGATGATGACCGTCTGGGGCATCCGCCACAACGACGGAGATCCCTGGGTCCGCTCCACTTCCTGCTATGAGCCCGAGGAGCACAAATGGATGCGTGAGGAAGGCGCCGTATTCTCCAACATCACGAAATAAGACTCGGAAAAAGGAAGACCGTTCCGGAACAGACGCATGCCGGAACGGTTTTTTTTACCGTTCGCCCGCCCGTTCTGACCGAATACCGGATTTTTGTGACAGGCGGTTTTTTCTTCTGTAGGATGGAAACATCGGAGGTGACCGAACATGATATTTCAGCTGCATATAGACCCTGACTGCAAGGAAGAGATCATTGCGAACGTCCATAAAAGGACGTCCCTTATCGATGAGATCGAGCGCTTGGTGGTACAGGACAGGATCACAGACAAGATCGCGGGGTACGCGGAGGATGAGATCGTGATGCTTCCGGTCGGGGAGATTGAGTGCTTCGTGGTGGAAAACGAGAAGACATTCGCCTGCTTCGGCAGCGGGAAGCGCTACGCGGTCAGGAAGAAACTGTATGAGCTGGAGCCGGTGCTTCCGGACAGTTTTGAAAGGATCAGCAGATCGGCGATCGCAAACTGGAAGAAAGTCGTGAAACTGCGGGTGCAGTTCTCCGGCGCGGTGGACGCCGTGTTCCGCAGCGGATATACGGAGTGCATCTCCAGAAGATGTTTCGCCGAGCTGAAAAGGAGGTATGACTTATGAAAAGATATGTGAAGGAGTTCTGCAGAAGAGGCCTGATGGCTGCGTGGGCAGGACCGGTGATCTGCGCGATCGTATGGTTCGCGCTGTACAAGGCAAACGTCATCACGGCGCTTTCCGTTCCCGAGGTTCTGCTTGGCGTGTGTTCCACCGCGCTGATGGCGTTCATCGCCGCAGGCGTGTCCGTCGTCTATCTGATCGAGAATCTGCCCAAGGCGTTTGCCGGGCTCATCCAAATGGCAGCGCTGTATGCGGATTATCTGGGATTTTACCTTCTCAACGGGTGGATCACGCCGGAACACATCTGGATTTATTCGCTGATCTTCCTCGCGGGATTCGCCGTGATCTGGTTCGGCATCTATATCCCGATCCGGATGAAGGTGAACAAGATGAACCGGATCCTGTCCGAAAAGTGACGCCGCGCATGCAAAAAGGCCGCCTTTTCAAAAGGCGGCCTTTTTGCTTTTGTCCTGCTTATTCTCCGATCGTTTCCGTGAGCTTTGCGCCGGCGGTCAGACGCTGTCTGCGGACGGAATCCGGCTCCGTCTCGTCTTCCAGGAACTCATGTCCGACGAACTCATCCACGATCTCACACGCGACCTGGGGCGTCAGCACCCACTGTCCCATGCACAGCACGTTGGAGTTGTTGACGATGCGGGAATATTTCGCTGTGTATTTGGATTCGACCAGCGCGCCGCGTACGCCCTTGTATTTGTTGACGATCTGGGACACGCCCATGCCGGTGCCGCAGAATACGAAGCCGAGCTCGTATCCGCCCTTGGTCACCGCTTCGGCGATCTTCTGCGCTGCCACCGTGAAGCTTACGACAGGCTGCTCTTCCGGCGTCAGAAGGTCAACGACCTCATATCCGAGGGACTCAAGATGCTCCTGAACGGCTGTTTTCAGAGGAAGCGCGACAGCCTGACACGCGATTGCAAATTTTCTGGCCATGAAAGAAACCTCCCAAAAGTATTGACCCTATGATAACACAGATGTTTACATTGGGCAAAAAAGCGAAGGGAAACGCCGTTTTCCGGCGCACCGCGTTGTTTTTTGGGCATCTGAAAGCTATAATATGGAAAGAAACAGGGAAATCGGACCATAAAAGGGGAAAAAACATGAGAAAAACGCTGCCGCTCATGCTGGTGTTGGTGTTATTCGTTTTTGCGTTTACAGGATGTGCGGACACAAAAAAACTGACGCTGGCGACAGGCGGAACGACAGGAACCTACTATTCCTACGGAAGCGCGATCGCAACGGTGCTGACAGATCATTCGGATCTGAAGATCACGGTGGCGTCGACAGGCGCGTCCATGGCGAACATCGAACTGCTCAGAAAGGGCGACGCGCAGATCGCGATCGTGCAGAATGACGTCGCGTACTACGCCTCGACCGGGACCGATCTTTTTCAGGGGGAGGAGCCGTATGAGGATCTGCGCATGATCGCCACGCTGTATTCCGAGGACGTGCATATCGTGGCGGCGAAAACGATCACGGATATTGCGGATCTTCGGGGAAAAACGGTCTCTGTCGGGGATGCCGGATCCGGAACGGAAGTGAACGCATGGCAGGTGCTTGATGCGTATGGCATCTCCAAGGAGGACATCAATGCCGTCAATCTCGGGTTCGGCGAGTCTTCCGAGGCGCTGAAGAGCGGTAAGATCGATGCGTTTTTTGCGGTGTCGGGGTCTCCCGCGACCTATATCGCGAATCTTTCCGCAAACTATGATTTCAACCTCCTGAGCGTGGATGAGGAGCATTATGAGACGCTCTGCAACACATACGGGTTCTATGTGCTGGAGACTATCCCCGCCCAGACGTACAGCAATATCCTGCAGGATACGCAGGTGCTTGCGGTAAAGGCCGTTCTGGTCGCGGACAAATCGCTGGGAGCGGAGACGGTGCATACGTTCGTCAAGGCGCTGTTCGAGAACCAGAAGGAACTGGAATCCGTGCACCCCAAAGGCGCACTGCTGGATGAAAGCACAGCCCTGAACGGTGTTTCGGTGCCGCTGCATGAAGGCGCGCTTCGCTATTACGAGGAGATCGGAGAGGATGTCTCCATGTATGAATGAACGAAAAGGGAGTCTCAAAAGGATTGCATCTGTTGCCGCGGTGATCGTCGCGATCGCTGCGGCGGCTGTGTTTTTTACCGTGCGCACAAGCCCTGTCTGTCTGGTGCTCAGGGACGCGGATACAGGGAAAAGAATCGCGGCGTTCAGACTGCCGGACGACGGAACCTTTTCCGTCCGCTTCATTCATTCCGTCAACAAGAGCCCTGTCGAGGAGTTTTACGAAGCGCGGAATACGGAGCTGTTTGTGACGGGATGCGTTTATGAGTCTCTCGGAGCCGGCGTGGAGACACAGACGCAAAAGGAGGAGCGGATGCAGATCGGGGAAGAAGGGGACCTGCTGTATATGGGCATTGAAAGAAACGTGGACCCGCTGATCTACATCGTCGGGACGAAGTCCGATCACGAGCTGATCATCGGCGGCAGCCGGATCAGCCTGACGGCTCTTTGCGGAAAAAACGCCAGGGTGCTGTTCGAGGCAAAGCGTGCCTGCAGAGGCAGAGATCCTTCGGGATACAGCCTGACAGAACCGGGAGCGCACAACTGAAAACGGGACCGCCGAAAAGAGGCGGGAACAACGGAATTTGCCGCTGCGGAACCGCAGCGGTTTTTTCTTTTAAAAAAAGAATGCTTTAAGGTTTGTTTTAGGTTCGTTTTGTATCTTACAGGCACGGGAGGTGATCCGTGATGGAAACACAGATGATTTTTGAACGCTATGAATTGAAATATATGCTGACACCGGCACAGAAAGAGGAACTGCTTCGGATCAGCAGACCTTATATGAAAGAGGACGCATACGGGCAGACGACGATCCGAAACCTTTATTATGACACACCGAACTACCGCCTGATCCGAAGGTCTCTGGAAAAACCGGAATACAAGGAAAAACTGCGGATGCGCAGTTACCGGACGGCACAGAACAGGGAACCGGTTTTTCTCGAACTGAAGAAGAAATACGGAGACAAGGTCTATAAACGCAGGACGCAGATCGTTCAGCAGGAAGCGCTGGACAGGATCCGGGAGAAACAGACGCTCGGAAGCAGTCAGGTCGAAAAGGAGATCGATTACTTTGTTTCCTTTTATGAAGATCTTCAGCCCCGTACCTGCATCTTCTACGACAGGACGGCGTACGAATCGGTCGGTGGCGGGCCGTTCCGCTTTACGCTGGACGAGAACATCCGGTACAGAACGGACAGGTTCTCACTGGCGGAGGAGCCGTCGGGAGAAAGGATACTCAGACCGGACGCCTGTCTGCTGGAAGTCAAAACGGCAGATGCGGTCCCCGTGTGGCTCAGCAGGTTTTTTACAGAAAACGGGATCTACAGAACAAGCTTCTCCAAATACGGAGCCGCTTTTGAAAAACAGATGAAAGAGAGGATGTAAGACATGATCCATACGATTTTTGCAGGTTTATTCGATTCCGCGCTGGCAAGCGTGATCAGCCCGCAGGCGTTTCTGATCTGCATGGGAAGCGCTCTGGTGACAGGCCTGATCCTGGCGCTGATCTACAGATACAGAAACAAGACGACAAAGAGTTTCACGGCAACACTGCTGCTTCTTCCGGCGATCGTCAGCGTAGTGATCATGCTGGTCAACGGAAACATCGGTGCGGGGGTCGCGGTAGCAGGCACATTCTCCCTGATCCGCTTCCGCTCCCAGCCCGGCACGGGCAAAGAGATCGCGGCGCTGTTTCTGGCGACAGGAGCCGGAATGCTGTGCGGTATGGGATACATCGCGTACGCCGTTCTCTTCACGGTACTGCTCGGCGCAGTCCTTCTTGCGGTAAACAGTCTCAAAAACGGGAAAAAAGAGGACCGGTACAGGACGCTGCGCATAACGATACCGGAGGATCTGGACTACACGGAAGTTTTTGCGCCGCTGCTTGCGGAATATACGAGCGACTGTGAACTGACACAGGTCAAAACGACCAACCTCGGAAGCCTTTTCCGGCTTACCTACGACATCACGATGAAAAAGGATGCGAGCGAGAAAGATATGATCGACGCGCTGCGTGTCCGCAACGGAAATCTGGAGATCTCGGTATCGCGGCAGATGCCGGAAGCACAGGAACTATAAAGAAAGAAGGCGAAAAAAATGAAAAAGAAACAGGTATGGAAAAAGAGTTTCGCGGCTGCAGGTAGCGCCGCGCTTGTCCTATCCATGATGGCGTGTGCGTCACTCACCGGAAACACCGGCGCCGGCGCGCTGCAGACAGCTGCACAGCAAAGCGTACAGATCAAAGAAACACTGGTGGAATCCGCTGACGGGATCAGTGAAGTCCTGGAGCAGGACGTGTCCGGAATGTTTACGGACAGGGATCTGGACTGGTCCTACGATGAATCGAACAGCGTGAGGATCGCACTTGCACAGGGCGGCAGCACAGCGGACTCCTCCGCTGTGCTGATCGACGGAAACACTGTGACGATCACGGAGGAAGGCGTTTATGTCGTAACGGGAACGCTCAAGGACGGACAGATCATCGTAAACGTTTCCGATACGGAAAAAGTGCAGATCGTGCTTGCAGAGGCGCAGATCACGAACGAAACAGGTGCTGCGGTTTATGTGAAGCAGGCGGACAAAGTGTTCCTGACGCTCGCAGAAGGGACGCAGAACACACTGACCAACGGCGGGACCTATGCGGCGATCGACGAAAATGACATCGATGCCGTGATCTTCAGCAAGGAGGATCTTACCGTGAACGGGAGCGGTTCGCTGACTGTGACAGCAAAGAGCGGACACGGGATCGTTTCCAAGGATGATCTGAAGATCACCGGCGGAACGGTCAGCATAACGGCTCAGTCAAAGGGACTCAGCGCAAACGATTCCGTCCGCATCACCGGAGAGACGCAGATCAGCATCAGCAGCGGGACGGACGGCATACACGTGGAGAATGCGGAAGACGCGGAAAGCGGTTACCTGTATATCCAAAGCGGAACGATCCGGATCACCAGCGCAGCGGACGGGATCGATGCCGGCTCGTATATCACTATCGAAGACGCTGAGATCACGATCCAGGCAGGCGGCGGATATAGGGATGCCTCTGAAAGCGGAAAGGGAATCAAAGCGGACGGTGCGATCCTGATCTATGGCGGAACCTACACGCTTGACACATCGGACGACGCGCTGCACAGCAACGGCGATCTGTATATCGCAGACGGCACGTTCACGATCACGACAGGTGACGACGCCGTGCATGCGGACAGCAGCATAACGGTTGCGGGAGGAACGCTTGCGGTCCCGGTCAGTCACGAAGGCATCGAAGGGCTGACGATCGATATCCTTGGCGGCACGGTCGATATCACCGCGGATGACGACGGGATCAACGCTGCCGGCGGAAACGATCAAAGCGGATATACGGGCATGTTCGGACAGGACGCGTTCGCGCAGGATTCCGATTCCTATCTGCGTATCGCGGGAGGCACGGTCACGGTGGATTCCCAGGGCGACGGACTCGACGCGAACGGTTCTCTTTATATCACGGGCGGCACGGTCACGGTATACGGACCTGTGAACGAAGGAAACGGAGCGCTGGATTATGACGGTACTGCGCAGATCACGGGCGGCACGCTCTTTGCGTCGGGGACGTCCGGGATGGCGATGAATTTCCGGGAAGCGACACAGGGCAGCATTCTCCTGAATACGGGAAATCAGAATGCCGGAACGACAGTGACGGTGCTGGACGGGGACGGAAAGGAGATCCTGAGCGTCACACCGCAGAAAGCGTTCGCATCTGTTCTGATCAGCGCGGCGGAACTGAAAGAGGGAGAGACGTATACGGTCCGGGTAGGAAACACCCAGACGCAGATCACGCTTGATTCTCTTATCTGCGGATCCGGCAGCGGCATGCCGGGCGGACAAGGCATGCCGGGCAGTCAGGGCATGCCGGGCGGACAGGGCATGACAGGAGGTCAAGGTACGCCGGGTGGTCCGGGCATGCGGGGATAAACGGAGCATAAGAAAGATCCGCCTCGGCAGTATGCTGAGACGGACCTTTTTCAGTTCGATTAGTTCGGCAGCGTGAAACTATGTGTTCCGTCGAAACGGATCACTTCCGTTTCGTACTGCATGCCGAGCGTTTCGGCATGGAGCGAGACCTCGAAGGGATAGATGGAATCCTTCATTCCGATAGTAACGCGGTCGGTCGGGGACTGGTAGACGATGTGGAACAGTCCCTCATCTCCGTCGAACATCAGATTGTCAGGATCCTGCTGCATCATATTGAGTACTTCGTCCGGCAGCAGCAGATACCTGGTCAGTGTCTGATAGGCTTCAGGAGCCTCGTCGATGGGGATCATGACATAACTGGCGCCGGGACGGGGCTGATATATCAGTGTGACTTTGCCGCGCGGATCCCTGGAAAGATAGAGTTTGGTCGAAGCGGCATTCGCATCAAAGGCGATGGGATGCACGATATCATCCGCGTCCATCCAGCCGCTGCGGTCATCATTGAGGAACAGATTGAATTCCCACACCTCGTTAGGCGCAAAGACGTCATGCGAGATCTCGGCGCGGTAGGAGGCGTGCGTATCGGGTTTCTCTTCCTGCTCACGCCCGAGATCGAATCCGTCCTCGCTGAAGGGGATCTCCACGTGATAGAAGTACGGTTTCGTGTGAAGTAGATCCTGCAGACTCTCCAGAACGTTCTGCTTGTCCGTGTCCTCCAGAGCGTTCTGGAAGACATAGGGGTTTTGGTTCGCGGCGACATGCCGTGAAACGAAAGACGTGACGAGATTCACCGCGGCAAACCAGACGATGAACAGGACGAGCACAAGGCCCAGCCCCTGACAGAACCGTTTCATATAATCGGAGAACCTGCGTCCGGAGCGGGGCACGGTCCGGTAGATGTCCTGAAAATCAAAACTGATCCGGACAAGAGAGCGCAGATTGAAAAACCAGCCAAACAGCAGAACGACAAGACCGACAAAGACGGATTTTACCGCTGAAAACGGGCCGGTAAGCCAGTAGTCCAGACCCTGTTTGGCAAAGTGTCCGGAATAGTGCACGCATGAAAGAGCCCGGTCCGTATTGAAAATACCGAGTGCGAACTCAGGATCGAAAGTGAGAATGATCGTCGGAAGTCCCATCAGAAGAAGAGAGACGACCAGAGGGATCCAGTTCCATGCGAAAAATGCGATGACAAGAGGAATCAGCGCGATGCACACAAAAAACAAACGAAACAGTATCTGCAGTTTCAGTCTTGCGAGGGCATTTCGTTTGAGTTTCATGATATTCGGTTTTGGGCGGACAGCTGCGACTGCCATGCTGCGGCCTCCTGACGGATGTCTTTGAAAGAATCCTCTGAAATCACCTTGTATGTTAACACAACCGCGGCGTTTCCTCAACGTCAAACGCCGGGGAAGAACGGAACAGAGAAACACCGTAAAGCCCGTCTGTGGTACAATGGAAATAAGAAAGAACGGAGGGAGAGGGCAGATGCTTGTAACGCTGAAACAAATCATTGACAGGGCGAATGCGGAGGGATACGCCGTATGCGCTCCGGATGTCTGGAGCGAGCTGGATGCAAGAGCCTGTCTGGAGGCGGCAGAAGAACTGAACGCACCGATCATTCTGGACGCATCCTACAGGATGAATCCGGATATTATGATGTTCGGAAAGATCCTGACGGAGCTTGCGGTAAAGTCGCGCGTACCGGTGGCGGTGCATCTTGATCATGGTACAGAGTACGAAAAGAAGACACAGCATCTTCTGGCGATCCGGGCAGGGTTCACGTCGATCATGGTGGACTATTCCACGCTGCCGTTTGAGGAGAATGTGCAGAAGACCGCCGAGATGGTGCAGATCGCACATCTTGTGGGCGTCAGTGTGGAATCGGAGATCGGGCATGTTGCGCGCGGCTTCGAAGGGAAAAAAGAGGAAGGTATGACGGATCCGGATACGGCGGCCGAGTTTGCGCTGAGAACGGGCGTGGACGCGCTTGCCGTTGCGATCGGAAACGAGCACGGCACCTATCATACCGCGCCGCAGATCGACTTTGAGCGGCTGCTTGCAATCAAGAAAAAGACCGGCGGTCTGCCGCTGGTGCTGCATGGATCCTCGGGACTTCCGGAAGACCAGCTCCGGCAGGCATGCAGGGAAGGGATCAACAAGGTCAACATCTGCCAGGACATCATGCTGGCGGCGCGCAGGGCGGCGATGGATCCCGCGCTGGAAAGCGACGGCGTGTACGGACTGTGGTCCTATGTGCGCCAGGGGATCCGGAACAGAGTCGCATATAATATTGAACATATTTATGGGAGCGCGGGAAAAGCGTGGACGCCGGAAAGCAAAGGGCTCGGGGACGTCACGATGCCGGTGAGACCGTATACGCCTTCTTACGAAGGAAAATAAAAGAACAACACATACGAGGAGGAAGAAAATGCAATATCAGATCCAAGGCGGAAATCTGCCGGTCGTGATCTGCACGCTGAATAACGGCGAGTCCATGATCACGGAACGAGGAAGCATGAGCTGGATGTCTCCCAACATGAAGATGGAGACGACGACGAACGGGGGCATGGGCCGCGCGTTCGGAAGAATGCTTTCCGGAGAATCACTGTTTCAGAACATCTACACGGCCCAGGGCGGAGCGGGAATGATCGCTTTCGCATCAAGTTTTCCGGGATCGATCCGCCCCCTGCAGATCCAGCCGGGAAAATCCATGATCGTGCAGAAACGTGCGTTTCTGGCATCCGAGCGGGGTGTGGAGCTGAGCATCCATTTCCACAGAAAACTGGGCTCCGGATTTTTCGGCGGAGAGGGATTCATCATGCAGAAACTGTCCGGACAGGGCACCGCGTTTATTGAGATCGACGGTTCCGCCATAGAGTATCATCTGAATCCGGGTCAGGTCATGATCGTCGATACGGGATATCTCGCCGCTATGGACGAGACCTGCAGCATGGACATCGTAACGGTCCCGGGCGTGAAGAACGCACTGTTCGGAGGAGAGGGACTGTTCAACACGAAGATCACAGGCCCCGGCAACATCATTCTGCAGACGATGCCGATCAGCGCTGTCGCCTCCAGCATCGCGCCTGCGATGAGCTCGAAATAACATACAAAAAGACGGCTTGACCAAAAGCGCTGTGCGTTTTCTCCCGTACGGCGCTTTTTGCTGCCCAAAAGAGGGCAGCGAATATGAAAAACATGCAAAAAAGACTGAAAAAACAGGCAAATCCGGAAAAGATTTTGTTGACATGAATTTGTGAAAAAAATATAATATTTAGTGCGTCACAAGTCCCAACAGCCCAGGGTACGGCCGATATGATGGAGTCCAGCATCTTATTGGGGCGCACAGATCAGACAGTCTGACTGTCTTTGGGAGGAAGATTACATTGAAAACATACATGGCAAAAGCGCAGGATGTGGAGCGCAAATGGTATGTCGTCGATGCGGAAGGAAAGACACTGGGTCGTCTTGCGAGCCAGGTCGCGACCGTGCTGCGCGGCAAGAACAAACCCATCTTCACACCTCATGTTGATACAGGCGATTATGTGATCGTCGTAAATGCAGATAAAATCGTTCTGACCGGAAAGAAACTGGATCAGAAAAAATACTACCGTCATTCCGGTTATACCGGCGGACTGAAAGAGACTGTTGCAAGAAGAATGCTCGCAACGAAGCCCGAGTTCATGGTGACAGAGGCGATCCGCGGCATGCTGCCGAAGAACAAGCTCGGCAGAGCAATGATCAAGAAGCTCCGCGTTTACAGCGGACCAGAACATGCACATGCGGCTCAGAAGCCCGAAGTGCTGGAAGTCTAAGGAGGGGTAAAAGATGGCTCAGGTTATGTATTGGGGAACTGGCCGCCGCAAAAAGGCAGTCGCTCGCGTCCGTCTTGTACCCGGTGAAGGCAAGTTCATCATCAACAGACGTGATATCAATGAGTATTTCGGTCAGGAAACACTGAAAATGGTAGCGCGGTCTCCGCTGGAGATCACAGGCGTTGAAGGCAGATACGATGTGCTGGTCAATGTCGGCGGCGGCGGATTTACGGGCCAGGCTGGCGCGATCCGTCACGGTATCGCCAGAGCGCTGATCAAAGCAGACGAATCTCTTCGTCCCGCTCTGAAGAAAGCCGGATTCCTTACGCGTGATCCTCGCATGAAGGAGCGCAAGAAGTACGGTCTCAAAGGCGCACGCCGTGCACCGCAGTTCAGCAAACGTTAACGGCGGTTTGCAGAAAGAGCATAAACACTTCGGAAATATGTGTTTCCGGAGTGTTTTTGTATTGAACGGCAAAAGAAAACGCAGGATC